>CAYFFC010000030.1:0-2892 GCA_964342295.1 uncultured Lutibacter sp.
GAATTGAAATTTTCTGAAGCCTTCCACCCTAGTTCATTTTCAATTTTTGAAGCATCAATTGCATACCTAAAATCGTGCCCCGCCCTATCTTCAACATAAGATATTAAGGTTTTATAACTTCCGGTTTTTTTAGGTACCAATTCGTCTAATAACTCGCAAATTTTATCGGCTATTTGGTTATTACTTCGTTCATTGCCTCCACCAATATTATAGGTATCACCGTTTTTGTTACAATGAAAAGCCAAGTCTAAACCCACACAATGGTCGGTTACATACAGCCAATCTCGTACATTTTCTCCGGTTCCGTATATGGGTATCGCCTCATTTTTTAATGCTTTTCTAATAACCGTAGGAATAAGTTTTTCATCGTGCTGCTTAGGCCCATAATTATTGGAGCAATTAGTAATGGTTATTGGCATTCCATAGGTATGAAAATAGCTTCTTACTACAAAATCACTACTGGCTTTAGAAGCGCTGTATGGTGAGTTAGGAGCGTATGGCGAATTTTCAGTAAATAAACCTGTTTTGCCTAACGACCCATAAACTTCATCGGTTGACACGTGTAAAAATTTGCTTTGTTCAAATCCTTTTTTAAACACAAAGGGCTTTTTCATCCAATATTTATAAGCCACATCAATTAAAGTAAACGTACCTTTAATATTAGTTTCAATAAAAATATCAGGTGTTTTGATGGAATTATCTACATGAGATTCAGCGGCTAAATGCATGACCCCATTAATATAATAATGTTGAAAAATGCGTTCAACCAAATTTCTATTGCTAATATCACCTTGAACAAATGTAAAATTACTTGCATTTTTTACGGCATCAATATTATGAATATCACCCGCATAGGTGAGCAAATCTATACAAACAAATTTATAATTGGGATATTTTTTTACCATATATTCTAGTAAATTTGATCCTATAAATCCTGCACCTCCAGTTACTAAAATTGATTTCATTGTGTACGTTACTTTAGTTTTATTCAATATTTTTCAAGCAATCTTTTAACCCATCTTTCCAATGCCTTATTTTTAGCTGAAACGTTTTTTCCATTTTTTCAGTATTCAGCGCACTGTATTTTGGTCTTATTGCTTTTGTTTTAAAATCGGTATCCAAAATTTTGTTTACCTCGCATTTTAAACCGTTCAATTTAATAATTTCATCTGCAAATTCAAACCAACTACAAACTCCTTTGTTTGCGAAATGATAGATTCCGTAAATATCAGCCGGCCACATTGGAATTAGGTTTAAAATAGCTTCGGCTAAATCCACGGCATAGGTTGGTGAACCATATTGATTTGAAACCACAGAAAGTTTCTTTTTTTGGGTTGCCAATTTTAAAATGGTTTTTACAAAATTGTTGCCAAATTGCGAAAATAACCAAGAAGTTCTAATAATTAGTATATTCTTGTATTGAAGATTTAGCAAGGCATTTTCGCCCTTATACTTAGAAAGACCGTAAACATTTAGTGGGTTTACCTTAGCTGTTTCTATGTAGGGAATACCTGCATTACCATCAAAAACAAAATCGGTTGAAATATGAATGAGTTTTATATGATGTGCTTTGGCTACTTTACCTAAGTTTTCAACTCCGTCAACGTTTATGGAAAATGCCTTCTCTTTTTCCTCTTCAGCTTTTTCAACATTGGTATAGGCAGCGCAATTAATTAGTAAATCAATAGCATTTGCAACGATAAACTCCGAAATATCCTCATTATTAAGAATGGACAGTTGTTCCTTACTTTTAAAGTGAAACGAAAAATTTTTATACTGCTCCGAAATTAGTTTTAGCGATTTACCCAATTGACCATTGGCTCCGGTAACTAAGATGTTAGTAGTTTTCATCATTTATTAAAAAAGGTTGCATTTTTAAACGCTGGAAGTTTTGTATCTTTTTCTGAAACAATGAATTCATTGCTACTTAATTGCCAATCTATTTTTAATGTTTCATCGTTATAAATAATGCCCCTTTCCGATGCTTTGTTATAATAATTATCAACCTTATAACAAAAAATAGCTTCATCACTTAAAACAACATAACCATGTGCCAATCCTGCCGGAATGAACAATTGATGTTTGTTATGCTCACTTAGTTCAACCATTACATACTTACCAAATGTCTTTGAAGATTTTCGGATATCCACTGCAACATCCAATACAGTGCCTTTAATTACCCGTACCAATTTTGATTGTGCAAAAGGCGGAATTTGATAATGTAAGCCTCTTAAAACTCCTTTTTGGGATTTAGCTTCATTGTCCTGGCAGAAATTTACTGTTTTACCTATAAATTGTTCAAATTCCTTTTTATGAAACGATTCGTAAAAATAGCCACGCTCATCAGCAAATATCGTTGGTTTGCAAAGTACTACTCCGGAAATATTTGTATTGCTAAATTCCATTTTATTTATGTTTAGCCGCTTTTACTAAATAGTTTCCATATTCGCTATTTTTATAACGCTGTGCCAATTTTTGCAATTGTTTTTTGTTGATATACCCTTTGTCAAAAGCAATTTCTTCTAAACAGGCAATTTTTAATCCCTGTCGTTTTTCTAAGGTTTGAATAAAATTGGAAGCCTCCAACAATGAATCTTGCGTACCGGTGTCTAACCAGGCATAACCCCTGCCCATAAGCTCAATATTTAAGTTGTTGCTAGATAAATACTGCTGATTTACGGTGGTAATTTCCAACTCACCACGCTCACTGGGTTGAATGTTTTTAGCAACATGTACAACGTTATTTGGATAAAAATAAAGTCCCACTACAGCAAAATTACTTTTTGGCTTTTTAGGTTTTTCAACAATACTTAATACTTCATTTTTATCATTAAATTCAACTACACCATAGCGCTCCGGGTCATGAACATAATAACCGAAAACTGTAGCTTT
>CAYFFC010000030.1:2992-30899 GCA_964342295.1 uncultured Lutibacter sp.
GTAGACAATGGATAATATATCATTGGCTTATCGTAAATTGCCAATAATTGTTTTGAGGTGCCCATTGTTATGGGAAACAGCCTAGAGCCTGTTCCTCCGGCCAAAATAATTCCTTTCATGAATTTATAATTTGCAGCTTTATGCGAAAATACTTAATAATTAGCGAATGGCAATTTAAAATTTTCACAATGTTTATTTTGTTTATTTCCGATTACTTTAAAAAGAAAATTCCCAATTTAAAATCGGGAATTTTACTTATAACGGGTATTCATACTGTTAAAAATACTATTCTTCAATTTCGGCATTTGGAGCATTCTTTTTAACCGAAGCAATTCCGTTTTCCATAGCGCTAACTGAAGAATACATTTCGCTATTCCCAATAACTTGGCCATTGGTAGCCTTTAAATTAAAATAAGGTTTCCCGCTTTTAGACTCTAAACGATCAAACTTACTATCGTCTTGAGAATTTTTTCGAACTGATTCAATGCCATTTAAACAACTCGCCTTGGCTTTGTATCCTTCACTAGCCAAAATAGTTTGGCCATTAGACGCTTTTAAGTTAAATCGAAACTCGCCTCTTTTGTCTTTTGAAATTTTAAATTTTGCCATTTTTTTAACTATTTTTTAATGTTTTTATAAATATACTAAAAAATGAGAAAAAATGGAATTTGTAAATTATGCTTAAATTGAATGTGGTTTTGCAACAAAAATCAAAAAACTTGTTGTAAATCTATGCTAACCTTCCGGAAGTACTTTGCTTTTTAGTAATTCAATTTTTATCGATATAAACATACTTGTTAATTATATGTTCAGTAATAGGTTTTAATTCTTTCAATGTAATTGGGTGTACACCTCTAGAATTAAAATATTCAAGTTCACCCTCTTTGGATTTTCCATACCAGATTGCCGGATGACCATTAACGAAAAAAGTTGTTGTATTGCTCACTTTTACTTTTTTAAATTCTTCAATATTCACGCCTTTTAATAAAGGATTCGGTGATTCATATTTGCAATCAATTTTCTCATAATGATCGAGCTTCCAAACAATACAATCTTCCTTATTTAAAAACTCCTTATAATAAATTCCTATTGAAAGTATCGAAATTAATATTACAAGTAATAGCGCTTTAGCAAATGGAGTTTTCATTCTTTTATTAGCATAAAAAACTCCTATCAAGTTATTACCATTCTTAGTTTCAAAATTAAGAAAATTTTGATAACCTAAATATTGAGACATTATATTTTTCAGTTCGGTGCCAGGTTCACCGGCATTATTCTCTCTCCCTTCAACATATTTCTCAAAGTACCCTTTAATAGCTTTTGAACTAATATAATTTGGCTTCCCATATCTTTCTTCAAGTATTCTTTCAACAAAATAATTAAAACATCCTGTTTTTGATTTTCGATCATTATCTTTTTCATTCTCCAGTTTATGATATAGTTAACTAAGTAATTCTTTTAACATAGTAGGTATTATTAGTTCTTTCAAAGTTATAAATAATTTAGAAAATTGATGGAAAATATTTTCCAATCCCTAAAGAGAATATTTACCAAAAATTGTCCAATAATTTTCCACTCAAAATAGTGAATCACATCTAATCTTTGCACCAGAGTTAGTGAAAAACTTAATTAAGTGCGAATTAAGACTGTACATAAGCTAATTCTAAATGAAGCTCTAAAACAGGAAAGACAACCGTTTTGGGAAGCAGTTAATCTTAACTGTTTTTAGACTTCATACTTCCCAAATTGAGGAGAAAACTCTTCAAACTTCAACGTGTTGCTGTCATGCAAAAAAATCACCGAGTTAAAAACTCGACCGGCAACACTATTGTCAAATTTTAAAAAATAGAAAAAATGAAAAAAATATTTTTATTACTAGGAATTATTTTAATGAACGGAATGCTATTTTCTTGTTCTAATGATAACGATCTGGAAGATCTAAGGGCTTATCAACAAGATGTCGAAATCTATAATACCGGAGGTGAAGATGAGCAAATACCACCTCCGCCACCTCCACCTGGCGGGAATTAAAATTAATTAATGGGTAATTAACTCTTTTATATTAATTTAGAGGAATGAAACAATTTAAAGTTACATTCCTCTTTTTTTGTATCTGGTGTTTATTCCAATTTATTTCCTGTAATAAAAAGGAAGTATCCAAGACTTCAGAAAATCTTGTGTTAGATTCTGTCGATTTTTTTATTCAAAAAATGAGAAATCCAACTCTAAAAGATATTAATCGCTTAAAATACTCAAACACGGCTCTTCAATATGCGGAAAATTTGAAGTTAAACTCTAAAAGTATTGAAATACTTAATGATAAAATTTACCTTTTAGGCAAATTAAAACTATACGATAGTGCTATTTACACCTCAAAAAAATTATTACAAAAATCAATAATAAAAAATGATTCAAGCTATACAGGAAGAGCTTACTTTAATTTAGCATATTATTACAATAGAAACAGCCAAAAGGATAGTGCTTATTATTTTTATAATTTGTTAAAAAATGGGTATTTAAAATTTAATGATAGTACCACCAATGGTAACATCCTACTAGACATTGCTATAATAGAGTCTGATTTTGGAGATTATAATGGAAGTGATTATTCCGCTACACAAGCCCTAAAATATTTGAAAAATAGTCCAAAAAAATATGCAGTGCCGGTTTATAATTGTTTAGCTATAAACTCCAGAAAACAATTTGATTACAAAGAAGCTTTACACTATTACGATTTAGCTATAAAAAACTCAGTTAAATACAACGAAAAAATTGTAATTAATAACAATAAAGCTAATGTATATAGAGATTTAAAAGAATTTGATAAATCAATCTCTTTATTAAATACTTTATTAAAAGATTCAATTTTTAAGAACACCGCTATAACCAAAGCGCGAATAATAGACAACTTAGCCTATACTAAATGGTTAGCAAACAACAGAGTAGATGTGCTTCCGAATTTACTTAAGGCATTAGCTATTCGACAAAAAGAAAATGATTTATATGGAACTATTTCCAGTTATGCTCACCTTTCGGAATACTATGCGCTAAAAAAACCTGAAATTGCATTAGCATACGCTTCTAAAATGTATCATATTGCAACAAATCAAAAAAGTCCACAAGATCAATTAAAGGCCTTACAAAAATTAATAGCACTAGATAATTCAAATAAAGCAAAAGTGTATTATTTGAAATACGTTAACATATCTGATAGTATTCAGGAGTCCAGACAAAGAGCAAAAAATCAATTCGCTAAGATAAAATACGACAGCGAAAAAACCCGTGAAGAAAACTTGCAATTAAAAATTGCCTATACAGCCGGTGAATTAAAATTATCAAAAGAAAAAAATAGGAATATTATTACTTTAATTTCAGGAGGTTCAATAGTATGTGGATTATTAATTTTTGGATACTACCGCAAACAAAAGTACAAACAAGAAAAACAAACAGAAGTTTATAAAACAGAGACACGAATTGCTAAAAAAATTCACGATGAAGTAGCTAATGACCTTGTCAAGGTTATGAATAAGATTCAATATACTAACAAACCTACAATTCAAGTTTTAGACGATATAGAAAAGGTTTATCTGCTCACGCGTAATATTTCACACCAAAACAATAGTATTGAAACCGGTGCAACATTTGATAATTATTTAAAAAATATGTTGGCTAGTTTTAATAATGACCAAACGACCATCATCATTAAAGATATCCATAAAGTAGGTTTCTCAAAATTGGTTAAAGCAAAACAAGTTGAAGTATACAGGATACTTCAGGAACTTATGGTAAATATGCGTAAACACAGTAGGGCAACACTGGTTGTAATTTCATTTAAAAACAATAACAATTATTATGAAATCAACTATGCAGACAATGGTATTGGGCTGGATATTGAAAAAATAACCTTAAAAAGCGGTCTCAAAAATGTGGAAACCCGTATAAAATCCATAAATGGAATTGTTAATTTTGATTCAGCTCTAAACAATGGATTTAAAGTATTTATTCGATTAAAAAAATAACAACCATGTTTCAAAAAGTATTGATAGCGGAAGATATGGACTTTATTAATAGCGGAATAAAGGCCGAATTAACTAAATTAGAAATAAAAGAAATAGATTACGTACAATATTGTGATGAAGCTTTATTAAAACTAAAAAGCGCCAGATTAAATAACACTCCTTTTGATTTATTAATAAGTGACTTGTCGTTTGATAAGGATTATAGAGAACAAAGTATTACTTCAGGTGATGAACTGATAAAAATTGTTAGAAAAGAGCTTCCTGATTTAAAAATAATTGTGTTTTCGGTTGAAGATAAAACATACAGAATCCAAACACTATTTAATGAATATAAAATCAACGGGTATGTTTGGAAAAGCCGAGAAGGGTTAAGAGAGTTAAAACGAGCAATACAAAAAATATATCAATCTGAAAGCTATTATATCTCACCACACCTAGCAAATGCTTTATCTCAAAATAAAGCTATTGAAATATCTGATTATGATATATTCCTTATAGAATGCCTTTCTAATGGATATTTACAAGAACAAATTAGTGATAAACTTAAAGAAAAAAATTGGTCTCCAACAAGTGTTAGTACCATTGAAAAAAGATTAAAACTTTTAAAAGAACACTTTAATGCTAACAACCCTGCCCATTTAGTTTCCATTTCTAAAGATCTGGGACTTATTTAAAAATTTACAACAGAATACACTTCCTTACGGAAACCCGTAAAGCATTTTGCTATTTGGGAGTTAGATTTGAAGTGGCAAACTTTAAAAAGTAAAATCATAAAATTTTACGAACTGAGATTAAATTAACACTAAGGGAAGTTGCTATTCCTAAATACGAAAAAGAAAATGTACATTGAACCTTACGGGTTTCCGTAAGGTTTTGTTTTTATTACGAGATTTGACTTTGAAGTATTAATGTTTAACAACAAAAAACCACCAAAAAAACATTGTAAAAACATAAAATCCCGATAATCAAATGATTATCGGGATTTCTGCGGTCTGGACGGGACTCGAACCCGCGACCCCCTGCGTGACAGGCAGGTATTCTAACCAGCTGAACTACCAAACCGTTGCTGTTAGCGGATGCAAATATAACAGCGTTTTTTGTATTTGCAAAGGTTTTTTATAAAAAATTATAAAAATCGTTTCCTACTTATTAAGTATGAAATCAGTATTTGATGAAAGCCCTTATGAATGTCAACCGGCACGTAATCAATTTTATATTGCATACATTTCATTTTCAACTCGTTAACATATTTTTTCATCAATTTTGAATACCGCTCTTTAACGTTTTCTGAATGTAAATTAATATATTCACCGGTTTCAACATCAACAAATTTTTTAGGAGCATTGTCAAAGTCAAAATTTAGCTCGGTTTTACCATCATACGTATGAAATAATACTACCTCATGCTTATTATATTTTAAATGTCGCAATGCTTCAAACAGTTCCGTCTTTTTTTTATTGGTTTGAAACATATCGGTAAAAACAAAAATTAATGACCGTTTATGTATTTTTTCTGAAATTTCATGCAACGCGGTGTAGGTATCTGTAGTAGCTGTTGACTTTTTTTTAAGCAATTCCTCTAATTGTAAAAGCAATAAGCGCCTGTGTTTTTCACTACCTTTAGCAGCCGAATAAAAATCGATACCATCACTATAAATTCCCAACCCTACTGCATCTCGTTGTCGTTTAAGCAGTTCCATAAGTGAAGCTGCTGCAATTGCCGAAAAGCCAATTTTAGACAAATTTTGTAAGGTTGGTGTTTTAATTATGGGATAATGCATTGAGGCCGAGTTATCAATAATTAAATGGCAGCGTAAATTGGTTTCTTCTTCATATTTTTTTACAAACATTTTTTTTGTTTTTGCAAACAATTTCCAATCAACATGCCGGGTACTTTCACCGGTATTATACAATCTATGTTCGGCAAATTCAACCGAAAATCCGTGAAACGGACTTTTATGCATGCCGGTAATAAACCCCTCTACAACCTGATTTGCAAGGAGTTCGAAATTCTGAATATCAGCAATATGTGAAGTAAGTAAAGTGTTCACAACGACGCTTCTTTAGTTGTAAAGATACAGCTTTAAACAGAAAAGGCCCGGCAAATTGCCGAGCCTTTTCTGTAGCCTCTATTCATTTATTATAAATGAGCATTTATTTTTTCAGCATAGGTAGCTTTTGGAGCTACACCTACTTGTTTTTCAACAACTTCACCGTTTTTAAACACTAAAACAGTTGGAATATTTCTAACACCATATTTAGCAGCAAATTCTTGGTTTGCATCTACATCAACTTTTGCTATGGTTGCTTTTCCTTCGTATTCCGTTGTTAATTGATCCATAATTGGAGCAACCATTCTACACGGACCACACCAAGCAGCCCAAAAATCTACCATTACAGGTTTTTCTGATTTTAATACAACTTCATCAAATGTTGCATCTGTAACTTCTAATGCCATGTTTTATTTTTTTAATTACTAATTTCAATAAATGTATTACAAAAGTAAACAAATATTTTACCTTAACAACCTAAGTTACATTAGTTTTATTTATTAGACCATTTACAAAATTAATTTAAAAACAATTTAAAAAACTTCTTTGGCAATAGCCTTAATATTATCCGATTTTCCCATAGAATAAAAATGTACCACGGGTACACCCATTGCTATTAATTCTTTTGATTGTGTTATAGCCCATTCTACCCCAACCTGTCGCACTTCCTTATTATTGTTGCATTTTTCAATCTCAGCGATTAACTCATGTGGTAAGTCTAATTTAAAAACCTGTGGTAAAATGTTTAAATGTCTTTTAATTGAAACCGGTTTTATACCCGGAATTATAGGAACTGTTATTCCAATTTCTCTAGCCTTTTTAACAAAATCAAAATATTTTTTATTGTCAAAAAACATTTGTGTAACCACATAATGTGCTCCGGCATCCACCTTTTCTTTCAATCTTTTTAAGTCAAATTCCAAGCTGGGGGCTTCTATATGTTTCTCAGGATATCCTGCCACACCTATACAAAAATCCGCTTTATGCGGAGTTTCAATAATCTCATGCAAATACTTTCCTTTGTTTAAGTTATGTATTTGAGATACTAAACCCGAAGCAAACTCGTGTCCGTTTTTAGTTTGTTTAAAATATTTTTGATGTTTCATGGCATCACCGCGCAAGGCCATTACATTATCAAGCCCTAAATAATGACAATCTACTAACACATATTCGGTTTCTTCTTTTGTAAAACCTCCGCACAATACGTGCGGAATGGCATCAACATTGTATTTGTATTTTAACGAGGCGCAAATACCAACAGTACCGGGTCGCATACGTGTAATTTTTCTGTCGAGTAACCCATTTTTTTCAATATACACATGTTCTTCTCTTGAGGTTGTAACATCAATAAAAGGAGGCTTAAACTCCATTAATGGGTCAATATTATTATACAATTCTTGAATATTCTGACCTTTTTGAGGTGGAATAATTTCAAAAGAAAACAAGGTTTTCCCTTTTGCGTTTTTTATATGTTCGGTTACTTTCATTATAATTTATATTTTAAACCCTTTGTTAGTTGATTAACATATTTTTTTAACTACCTAAAATTTTACTCTGACAAATTAGGTTGTAACCATTTTTTTACAGTTTCAACATCCACATTTTTTCTTTTTGCTACAGCCTGTATTTGCTCTTGTGTGATTTTACCCAAACCAAAATAGTTGGCTTGCTCATTGGCAAAATAATATCCTGAAACTGATGCAGCAGGCCACATAGCCAAACTATCGGTTAACTCAACACCTATCTTTTCTTTAACTTTTAACAATTGCCAAATGGTTACTTTTTCAGTATGATCGGGACAAGCAGGATAGCCCGGAGCCGGGCGAATACCTTTGTATTGCTCTTTAATTAACTCAGTATTCGATAACTTTTCACCACTTGCATACCCCCAGTACTCAATCCGTACTTTTTCATGCAAGTATTCAGCAAAAGCTTCTGCCAATCTATCGGCAAGTGCCTTGACTAAAATAGCATTATAATCGTCGTGGTTAGCTTCAAATTCTTTGGCTAATTGCTCGGTTCCAATACCTGCCGTTACACAAAAACTACCCACATAATCGGGTAATTTTGTTTTTTTTGGAGCAATAAAATCGGACAAGGCCATATTGGCATACCCATTACGTTTTTTTGATTGTTGCCTAAGGGTTATAAACTTAGCCTTTAGGTTTTGCCTGGTTTCATCAGTATACACCTCTATATCATCCTGAACAGCATTTGCTGGAAAAATTCCGAAAACAGCTTTAGCCGTTAACAATTTTTCTGCAATAATTTTTTGAAGCATCTTTTTAGCATCCTTGAATAAACTTTTAGCTTCAGCCCCTACTGTTTCATCTTCTAAAATATCAGGATATTTCCCATGTAGTTCCCAAGTTCTGAAAAACGGACTCCAATCTATATAATTCAGCAATATTTTTAAATCCAATTCTTCTATTACCTTAGTTCCAATAAATTTTGGTTTTATAAGTTTTGTAGCATCCCAATCTATTTTGAAATTATTTTTTTGTGCTTGTTGTAAAGAGACATATTCTTTTTTATGTTGCCGATTTATAAACCCTTCTCGTACTCGTTTATAGTCTTGTTTGACAGTTTGTTTAAATACTTTATTGGATTTCTTTTGCAATAAATTACCTACTACCGTAACCGCTCTGGAGGCATCGCGTACATGCACCACACTCTGTTGATATACTGAATCAATTTTAACCGCAGTATGTGCTTTTGATGTAGTTGCACCGCCAATTAACAAGGGAATCTTAAATTTTTGGCGTTCCATTTCTTTTGCCAAATGCACCATTTCATCTAATGAAGGCGTAATGAGTCCGCTTAACCCAACAATATCAACCTGTTCTTTTTTGGCGGTTTCAATTATTTTTTCGGGAGTTACCATTACACCCAAATCAATAATTTGATAATTATTGCATGCCAATACAACACCTACTATGTTTTTACCAATATCGTGTACATCGCCTTTTACCGTTGCGAGTAGTATTTTACCCTTTATTTTTGTAACCTCATTTTTTTTCTGTTCTATAAAAGGTAATAAATAGGCCACCGCTTTTTTCATTACACGAGCCGATTTAACTACTTGCGGTAAAAACATTTTTCCCGAACCAAATAAATCACCCACTACATTCATGGCTATCATTAAATTACCCTCAATAACTTCTATAGGTTTAGTAACCTGAAGTCGCGCTTCTTCAATATCTTCAAAAATATATTTGTCAATTCCTTTAACCAAAGCATGGGTAATACGATCTTGTAACGATTTTTTACGCCAGGTTTCATCAGTTTTTTGCTCTTTAGTAACCCCTTTAACGGTTTCAGCAAACTGCAATAAGCGCTCTGTTGCATCTGCCCTTCTGTTTAAAATTACATCTTCAACATGTGCTAACAAATCGGTTGGAATTTGGTTGTACACTTCTAATAGTGCCGGATTTACAATTCCAATATTCATTCCTGCTTTAATAGCATGGTATAAAAATACGGAGTGCATTGCTTCTCGCACTATATTGTT
Source organism: uncultured Lutibacter sp. (assembly GCA_964342295.1). GTDB lineage: Bacteria > Bacteroidota > Bacteroidia > Flavobacteriales > Flavobacteriaceae > Lutibacter. Next base: position 12,573 of record CAYFFC010000030.1, read on the forward strand.
TCCTCTAAATGAAAATGAAACATTACTTACGCCACCACTTACACTTACATAAGGCAGGTTGGAACGTACCCAGCGCGTTGCTTCAATAAAATCTATTGCATTTTTTTTATGTTCCTCCATCCCGGTTGCTACCGGGAAAATATTTAAATCAAAAATGATATCTTCCGGAGGAAAGGCAACTTTATTAATTAAAATATCATACGATCGTTTTGCAATTTCAATACGTCTTTCAAAGGTATCTGCCTGTCCTATTTCATCAAAGGCCATTACAATTACAGCAGCTCCATATTGTTTAATTAATGCAGCCTGACGTACAAATTCTGCTTCGCCTTCTTTTAAACTGATTGAATTTACCACGCACTTACCTTGAACCACTTGTAAACCGGCTTCAATAATTTCCCATTTAGAGGAGTCAATCATAATGGGAACGCGGGCAATATCAGGTTCAGAAGCAATTAAGTTTAAAAAAGTAACCATCACTTTTTTACCATCAATAAGTCCGTCATCCATATTTACATCAATAATTTGAGCCCCATTTTCTACTTGATGTTGGGCTATGGAAAGTGCTTCTTCAAACTTTTCTTCTTTAATAAGACGCAAAAATTTACGAGACCCCGCAACATTTGTACGCTCACCAACATTAATAAAATTACTGTTGGGGGTTATTACTAGCGGTTCTAAACCCGATAATTTTAAATATTTTTCTTTTTTATTCATTCCTTTAAACAATGAGTTTCTGAATTAACCAACCTGCATTAGGCTTACTTAGCACGGCAAATAGCTCAATTTAACCTTAACTTAATTACAACTTATTTTTCTGGCTTCATAGTTAGCTGCTATATCTGCAATTTGTTTAATATGTTCCGGGGTTGTACCACAACAGCCACCAATAATATTTACCAGTTTTTTTTCTAAATACGTTTCAATTTGTGCTGCCATTTGTTGGGGTGTTTCATCGTATTGACCAAAAGCATTTGGCAATCCTGCATTTGGATGTGCCGAAACAAACACATCAGATTTTAAAGCAATTTCTTCAATATAGGGTGTAAGTTGTTTGGCACCCAAAGCACAATTAAAACCTATTGACAATAAAGGAACATGCGAAACCGATATTAAAAAGGCCTCGGCAGTTTGACCCGATAGGGTTCTGCCACTTGCATCGGTTATAGTGCCACTAAGCATTACCGGTATTTCTATATTTCTATTTTCTTTTACTTCATCAATAGCAAACAAAGCTGCTTTTGCATTAAGGGTATCAAAAACGGTTTCAACCAATAAAATATCCGCACCTCCATCTATTAAAGCATTGGCTTGCTCCTGATAAGCACTTTTTAATTGGTTGAATGTAATTGCTCTATATCCGGGATTGTTTACATCGGGTGATAAACTTGCTGTTTTGCTTGTTGGCCCCATAGCCCCTGCTACAAAGCGAGGTTTTTTAGGGTTAATAGCTGTAAATTCATTAGCAGCCTCTTTGGCTAATTTTGCCGATAAATAATTAAGTTCATACACATATTCTTCCATTTTATAATCGGCCATAGCTATTGAGGTTGCAGAAAATGTATTGGTTTCAACAATATCGGCTCCTGCTTTTAAATAAGCTTTATGAATATTTTTAATTGCCTGTGGTTGTGTGATGGTGAGCAAATCGTTATTTCCTTTTAAGTCAACCGGATGATTCTTAAAGCGTGTTCCTCTAAAATCTTCTTCAGAAAAATTGTATTGCTGAATCATAGTACCCATAGCACCATCCAACACCAAAATTCTATTTTTAAGTTCTTGTTGTACTGATTTCATTTGTTTTATTTTTATAAGCTCCAAACACGCGTTAGGGATTGCAGCGACATCCTTTTTTTTAGGAAACTAAAAAAAGATACAGCGAAAAGCCCGGCCACTTTGTGGCAACGCCCTAAAAATTATTAAAAAAGAAAGAATATACTTTGGTGAAGTTTTCTTGAGTTATCTGTCCACAAAACTGTGGTAGAATGTAGCACCTTCTTTACAAATAAAGGGTTGCTAAGGCTTCATCAGGTCTATTCCCTCTGCCTTTCTTAATAACTATTGCATGGTGTTTATGAACTTGACTGCAAATAAACTACATAAATTGTTTATTTACAAATGATTTTATTTTTTTGTGAATTTATTAATAATTGCCTGGTTAATTTATTTAACTGCAACACTTTATAAGAAAAATTCCCTTTTAATGAATTTCTGTAGGTGTGCAGATTTTGCGTAAGTTCATCAATACTATCCGGAATCATTTCTTCAAAAAGTTGACGCAGCCTTTTTGCAAGGGTTGGTGATTTTCCGTTTGTTGAAATGGCTAATTTTACGTTTCCTTTGGTTACAATACCACCCATATAAAAGTCGCATAACTCGGGTGTATCTGCTACATTTACCAGTGAATTTTTAGCTTTAGCATCATTATAAATTTGTTTATTTACCGCTGTATTATTGGTTGCTGCCAATACAATTTGCTGTTTGTGCAGTACATTTTTATGATAGGTTCCAAATACCAACGGAATATTTTGCTTGGATGCCGTTTTTTTAATTTCATCGGAAAATTGTGTTGCTAAAACCCAAACTTTTGCGGTTGGACTCGATTTTAACAAAAAGCTCAATTTTTCATTGGCAACCTTTCCTCCACCAACAATTAAGATATTTAATTGTGATGCTTTTAAAAATATTGGATACAATTCGTTTTGTTTCATGATAGTAAAATAAGATTACTTTTGATTGATTTCAAATTGAATATTGTTGTAAAAAGAACGCAATGTTGCACTTTTTTTAACCACATTGCCTATTACTATAACCGCCGGTGCGGCAAGTTGTTGCTGTTCAACAACTTCCTGAATAGTGTTTATGGTACCTAAACCTATTTTTTCATTAGCAGTAGTACCATTTTGAATAATTGCCACGGGTAAATTGTACTTGTGTTGTTTTTTATAAACGGTAACGATGTTTTGAAGCTTACTCATACCCATTAAAATAACAACCGTTGCGGTAGATTGTGCTGCTAAATACACATCGTTAGACAGTTTATTTTGCGATGTTGTTCCGGTTATTACCCAAAAACTTTCGGCAATACCTCTTTGTGTTAATGCGATACCACAATTTGCCGGAACCGCCATTGATGACGAAATACCGGGAATGAGTTCTGTTTCTATTCCAAATGATTCTATAAAGGCAATTTCTTCGGCGCCTCTACCAAACACAAAAGGGTCGCCACCTTTAAGCCGAACTACATTTTTATACATAAAAGCGTTTTTTATTAGCAGGTGGTTAATTTCTTGCTGCGTATAACTATGGCTGCCTTTTCTTTTGCCAACAAATATTTTTAAAGCACTTTTAGGAACATAGCTTAACAATTCCCTATTTATTAAAGCATCGTACAATACAACTTCAGCATTTTTTAGAGCTTCAACCCCTTTGACGGTAATTAGGTCGGGATCACCAGGTCCGGCGCCTACCAAGGAAACTTTTGGGTGCTTACGTGTTTTCATTATTAATAGTTTTACTTCTGAATGCTTTTATTTTATTATAAAAACCTTGTGCATCATCAAAATAGCTTGCAGCAAAAGCTTTTGATGGTTTATTGTTTTTTATTTGATAAATCAATTCTGAAAAAGAAGTTTTTAATTTTAATTTATTTTTAAAAACTTCATCAAATTGATTGATAATTCCTGCATGCGTGTTTGTTTTTTTTCCTTCGGTTAACAATAAGGCCTTTGCTGCGTTAATCATACTTGAATAGCTGTAATAAATACTATCGGAATATTGCCCAATTTCAAAGGTTTCTTTTGAATTTGAAATTTTTTCCTCGCTTTCAAACAAAAGGGTTGCTACCAGGTCAATAATTGTACCGGCGCATTCACCAATACCAACTTGTCGTTCATAGGGTATGTCACTTCCCCAATCAATAAAATCAATCTGATTTAAATTTGAAACCTTGACCAATGGTTTTAATAAATTGTAAAAATAGATTTTTCCTTTACGCTGATAATAGGTTAAAAAGGGCTCCTGTTCATAATGGTTTAATTTAAAATCGTTTAATAGTGCTCGTAAAACATTGGGTGCTCTTCTGCTCGGTATTTTTATGACCTTGTCTGAAAAACGTCCCTTACCATTTCCCAAGGTACTACCTCCCAATAACACCTGTAAAGCAGGGGCAACATACGTTCCGGATTTTACTGACATCCCTTGAAAACCAATATGTGCCATTGCATGTTGACCACATGAATTCATACATCCACTAATTTTTATGGTAAGGTTTTTATTGTTCAAAAACTCGGGATATTCATTCATCAAAACCTTTTCCAGTGCGGCTGTTAAGCTGGTACTATTGGCAATTCCTAAATTACACGTATCGGTACCCGGACAAGCAGTAATATCAACCGTACTGTTGTATCCCGGATTGGCAAATCCCATTTTTTTAAGTTCTATATAAAAAAATGGCAGTAATTCATTTTTAACATGGCGAATTAAAATATTTTGTCGCAGTGTTAAACGCATTTCATTACCGGCATATTTTTTTACCAACTTTGCAAGTTTCCTGGCATTATTAGTATAAAAATCGCCTAAGTGCACTTTAATTCCTATAGCACTATAGCCCTTTTGTTTTTGTGGAATGACATTGGTTTTTTTCCATAAACTATACGCAGCTTTATCTTTTATAGTAACTTGTGGTATTGGATTATCTACAACTTCAATAGCTTTCTCAAACGCAGTGGTAACAATGGTAACATTTTTAGCTGAAAGTGCTTTTTGCTCTTCCGAGATTAGTTGTTTAAAACGCTCTAAACCAATTTCATCAAGCAAAAATTTAAGTCGGGCTCGCGATCTTTTAATGCGCTCACCGTATCGGTCAAATACTCGCAATATGGCTTCGGTTAAAGGAATGATTTTAAAGGATTCAATAAATTCATGTAACGGGTAAGCCAATTTTGGTTGAGCTCCCAAACCACCACCTAAAAGCACCTTAAATCCTTTTATTCCATCTTGCTCTTTAGCAATAAATCCAAGGTCATTCATAAAAGCCAGGGCAGTATCATCAACAGTTCCGGAAAAGGCAATTTTAAACTTTCTTCCCATTTCTTGACATACAGGATTGCGTAAGAAAAACTCGAACATGGCATGGGCGTAGGGCGATACATCAAAAGGTTCATTAGGATCGATCCCTGCTGTTTCGCTTGCTGTCACATTTCTAACTGTATTTCCGCAGGCTTCACGAAGTGTTACATCATCCTTTTCTAATTCAGCCCAAAGTTCAGGAGTTCTATCTAAGCTCACATGGTGAATTTGAATATCCTGGCGTGTGGTAATATGCAAACGATCTCTAGAATATTTATCAGAAACCGCTGCGATTCGAAGCAATTGTTCACTTGTTAACTTGCCATAAGGAAGTTTAATGCGAATCATTTGTACTCCAAATTGTCGTTGCCCATAAATACCCCGTGCTAACCGTAAACTTCTAAATCGTTCCTCATCAATTTCGCCATTGTAATATCGGTTAATTTTCTTTTCTAAATCGATAATATCTTTCTCTACAATTGGGTTTTCTATCTCATTTCTAAAGCTATGCATATTTTTTATTTTTTTAAGTTAGTATAATAGTATTGCTATTCATACAAGGTATGAGCAAATTATAAAACAATAAATTGGTATGTTTTTTACATTATTCTATGAAACCTACACCAGAGGTATTGTTAGATTGCGGATCTATTAAAATAAACGCACCATTGGTTCTGTGCTCTTTAAAAGTATCGAAAAAAATGGGTTTATTTAATTGAAATGAAACACTTGCAATATCATTCATTTCCAAGTTAGAAACATTGGTCTCTTCACCGGAATAATCGGGTTCAATTTTTGAGTTTATGGCACTAACTTTTGCCAATACCTTATTTACACCATGTTGCAAAACATATTTAGCTCCTGGCACCAGCTTTTTAGCATCCATCCAGGAAACTGTAGCTGTAAATCGTTTTTCAATTTTTGGTAATTCGTTGACTTTCACAATCATATCACCTCTACTAACATTTACATCATCTTCAAGGGTAACTGTTATAGACGATCTTCTTGCGGCGGCTTCATATTGTTTATCGTAAAAGTAAATTTCTTTAACTTTCGATTTTGTTTCAGAAGGCAAAACTACAACTTCATCACCTACTTTTATTTCGCCACCATACACTTTACCGGCATAGCCTCTATAGTCATGGAATTCGGAAGTTTTAGGCCGAATTACATATTGTACAGGAAAGCGCATTTTTCCTTTATTATAAATATCTTTGGTATCGAGCAATTCAAGATGCTCTAATAAGGTTTGTCCTTTATACCAAGGCATGTTTTTCGAATTTTCAACTACATTATCACCTTTTAAGGCACTTACCGGTATAAAAGTAATGTGCTGATCTTCATAATCGCTTTTGTCAACCAATTTTTGAAAATCGTCTTTTATTTCCTGATATCTTTTTTCAGAAAAATCGACTAAATCCATTTTATTTATAGCTACAATTACATCTTTTATTCTCAATAAATTATTGATAAAAAAGTGACGATAGGTTTGCTCAATTACACCGTGGCGTGCATCGATTAATATAATGGCAGCCTGAGAAGTAGAGGCTCCGGTAACCATATTTCGAGTGTATTCTATGTGTCCCGGTGTATCGGCTATAATATAACTTCTGGTTTGAGTTGAAAAATATATATGTGCCACATCAATAGTAATGCCTTGCTCTCGTTCAGCTACCAAACCATCCGTTGCCAAAGAAAAATCTAAATAATCGTATCCTTTTTGTTTACTACTTCGTTCTATGGCTTCTAATTTATCATCGGTTAATGATTTTGTGTCGTATAATAGTCTTCCAATTAAGGTACTTTTACCGTCATCTACACTTCCTGCTGTTGCTATTTTTAAAACTTCCATGTTTTTGTTTTTTGTTTTTGGTTGAAAATAAATTCAACAGTTACTTTTTAACTTACAACTTTTAATTTTTAACTTAAAAGTAGCCTTGTTGCTTACGTTTTTCCATTGCAGCCTCCGAACGTTTGTCATCAATTCTTGCTCCTCTTTCTGAAATACTCGATTCCCTAATTTCGGCAACTACTTCGCTAATGGTAGCAGCGTAGGAGTCTACGGCCGCAGTACAACTCATATCGCCAACGGTTCTAAAACGCACCATACGTTCCTGCACTTCTTCATCATCATCTTTATATACAAATTCAGATGCCGACCAAATAAGTCCGTCACGCACAAAAGTTTCACGTAAGTGCGAAAAGTAAATAGAAGGAATTTCTAAATTTTCACGTTCTATGTAAGTCCAAACATCCAACTCTGTCCAATTTGATATTGGAAAAACGCGAACGTTTTGCCCTAATTCAATTTGACCATTGAGCATGTCAAACAATTCCGGACGTTGATTTTTCTCATCCCATTGTCCAAAATCATCACGTACAGAAAAGATGCGTTCTTTTGCTCTTGCTTTTTCTTCATCTCTACGTGCACCACCAATACAAGCATCGAATTTAAATTCTTCAATGGCGTCTAGTAAGGTTGTTGTTTGCAACATATTTCGGCTTGAGTACCTACCTGTTTCTTCTTTTACCTTGCCTTGATCTATACTATCTTGAACTTTTCTTACAATTAATTCAACCCCTAGCTCTTCAACTAGTTTATCTCTAAATTCAATAGTTTCCGGAAAATTGTGGCCTGTATCAATGTGCATTAAAGGGAATGGAATTTTTGCCGGATAAAATGCCTTTTGTGCTAACCGAACCAATGTAATGGAATCTTTTCCTCCTGAAAATAACAATACGGGTTTTTCAAATTGAGCGGCAACTTCTCTAAAAATATAAATTGCTTCGTTTTCAAGTGCGTTTATGTGTAATTTCTCTGTCATTTTTTATATTTTTTTATGAATGTAAACCACATTCTCTGTTTTCTAAAACTTTTGTTGGGTCGAAATACGTGAATTCATTTGGTAAATTGTGCTTTTCTAAATAAGCATCTAACTCATCGTCAGTCCAATTATAAAATGGACTCACTTTTATCAAACCATCTTTACTTATTGAGACAATATCTATACCATCTCTAAACGCTGTTTGCCCCTTTCTAAGGTTTGTGAACCAAACATCTGGTTGATGTTCTTTCATTGCTCTTCCAAAAGGTTCAAGTTTCACTTGTTCAGTAAAAAGCATATGCATAGGATCATCAATTTGGGGAATACCAATGGTAGCATCTCTATGGGCCGCCGTTTGTTTAGGCACATATAAATGTATGTTTAACCCCAACCTATCAATCAATTCATTGGCATGCTTATAAGTTTGCGGTGTATTGTAACCAGTATCGCACCAAATTACCTTAATTTCTTTTTGAACCTGAGCGCAGGCATATAATATTACTACCTCGTAAGGCCTGAAATTTGTAGTAACAACCGGTTTATTGGCAACAGATAGTGCCCATTCTATAATTTGTTTAGGTGTTTTATTTTGTAATTCTTTGTTGACTTCTTCTAAATTAATTTTAATCATTGTTTTCCCCATTTTATTAAATTCCAAATTCTTTCGTGAAAAAAGTAAAGTGCCATTTTAGTTATTAATTCTATAGATCCTATTGTTAATGCCATACTTACTTTTCCGGTAATAATCCAAGATATCATAATAGTATCTAAAGTGCCCACAATACGCCAGCTTACAGATTTAATTATGCTCCTAATTGGTTTTTCAGAATTATTTCTGTTATTTTTGTTTTCAGTTCTTTCTTTTTTATCTGAATCAATTAATTGATCTATTATCATTTCAGTTCATTTAGTACGCTTTTCTTCTAATTTGCAAACTTACTATTTTATTATTACCCTACCAACTCGATAGACTAATAGTTTATGATTTTAATTCTTATTCATAATCGTTCTAAATTTTAAGCTATTTATTGTTAATAGCTTGATTTAAATCGTTAATAATATCTATAACATGTTCCAACCCAACGGAAATTCTAATTAACCCCGGTGTTATACCAGCTGCTAATTGTTCATTTTCAGTTAACTTGCTGTGCGTAGTAGAGGCCGGATGCGTTACAATAGTTTTGGTATCGCCCAAATTTGCAGAAACTGAACATAATTTAACGGCATTCAAAAATTTAATTCCTTCTTTTAACCCCCCTTTTATTTCAAAAGCAACAATATTACCTCCTAGTTTCATTTGTTTTTTCGCTATTCTATATTGCCGATGAGATTTTAAGAAAGGGTATTTTACTTTTTCAACTTTCAAATGTTTTTCTAAAAATTTAGCAACTTCATATGCATTAGATGCATGTTTTTCTAAGCGTACAGCAAGCGTTTCTAAACTTTTACTGAGTACCCAGGCATTAAAAGGTGACATAGCGGGACCTGTGTTACGCGAAAACAAATAAATTTCTCTTATTAAAGTTGCTTTCCCTACCACTACACCACCAAGCACCCTACCCTGACCATCAATTAATTTAGTTGCTGAATGAAGTACCAAATCGGCTCCGAATTTAATTGGTTGTTGAATGTATGGTGTTGCAAAGCAATTATCTATAACCAATAATAAATTGTGTTTCTTTGCTATACTTCCCAAAACCTCCAAGTCTAAAATATCTACTCCCGGGTTGGTAGGTGATTCGGCATAAATAATTTTAGTATTTGGGCCAATTAAATTTTCTATTTCATCCAAATTATGTACATCAAAATACGATGTAGCAATGTTCCATTTTGGAAAATACTTTGTAAACAAGGTATGGGTTGAGCCAAAAACTGAACGCGAAGAAACAATATGATCTCCACTACTTAAAAGAGCAGCAAATGTTGAAAAAATAGCGGCCATACCGGTGGCAAAAGCATACCCATCCTCAGCTCCTTCCATAGCAACAATTTTTTGAATAAATTCAGTTGTATTTGGGTTGCTGAAACGCGAATAAATATTTCTATCTATTTCTTCTGTAAAGGCAGCTTCCATTTCAGCAGCATCATCAAATACAAAACTTGAGGTTAAGTATAAAGGTGTAGAATGTTCTTTAAACTGCGAACGGTCTATTTGGTTTCTTATGGCTGCTGTTTCAAAATTTTTGTGGCTCATACCAAATTTCTTTTAAGTAATTGATTATTATTTATTTTAACTTTAAAAACACTTTTTAGATGATTCTCTAATTGGTTAAATTCTATTAAAAAAGCGTCGTGACCATGTACCGAATCAATTTCAGTATAGGTTGCATCTTTTCCAATAGCTTTAAGTTGTGCAACTGTTATTTTATTTTCATCAGGCACAAAAAGTAAATCGGAATTTATTCCAATAACATGCACTTTTGCTCTAATTCTTGAAAAAGCTTCTTGTTCATTTTTATATTTTTTAGAAATATCAACCGAACTCAATAAATAGGTCATTACCTTATACGCATGCAAGGTAAACCGTGCTTGTAATTTATCTCCGTGATGCAATAGCCAACTCTCTATATTATAAATTCCTTCCTTATTTAAAGTGCGACCAAAACGTAGATTAAATGACGCAGGGGTTCTGTAATACAACATAGCCATCATTCTGGCATCATGCAAGGGCTTGTCTGAATTCTCTAAAATTTGAAACTGTACTTTATTGTGACCAATAATCCAATCGGTTGCTTTCCAATCGGTTGCAATGGCTACCAAATTCTGAATTACATTGGGAAATTCAACTGCCATTTCCCAGGCGATGCCCCCACCTAATGACCCCCCAATAACAGCATACAATTCATCTATTTGAAGTTCAATAATTGCTAACCCAAATAAACGAGCAATGTCATTTGCTGTAAAAGCATCATACTCGTTAACTACTTCTAAATTTTGATGACCATTTCCCGGAATATCGAATGCCAAAATGGTAAAAATATTGGTATCAATTGCCTTATTATTTCCAACAATCTCTGTCCACCATCCATTTTCCCCGGCTACATTAGAATTGCCGGTTAGTGCGTGATTCACTAATACAACAGGCGCGGTATGCAAATGCTGTCCGAATATTTGATAAGATAACTTTACACCCGAAAAATGCCGGCCTTTATTCGATTTATAATTATGAATTGTTATATAATTTAAAGTATCCATTTTTGTTGCTTATTCCTTTTCTTAATTAGTTATACTCATTAAAAAAGTCCCTTTGGTTTAGGTATTACCAAAGGGACTTTATAAAATTTACACTTCAATTCCTTTAAAAATGGCAATACCTATTCATGCAATTACGCATTATTTGCATACACATACAACAACAATTTTTCGAAATTAAATTCAACTTTATTTTCATTTTATTCTGAATAAAAAAAGCCTCTGAAAATTCAGAGGCCTTGTATTATTATATATTTTAATTAATTTTTAAACAATAGTACCTCTTGTGTAAAATTTACACATCATACAAGTACACATATCTAAATTGTTAAAAATCATTTGTTTCTAATCTTGGGACAAATGTATAAACAAATTTTAACAAACCAAATTTTTTAAAAATAAAATTATTTTTTGAGCGTTATTTTTTGAAGTTTTTATAAATTTGCACTTTGAAAAATAAGAGGAAGGATTTGACTGATTGCAACCTCATTAAAAAATGCTAAAGCAGTAATAAATTACTTCTTTTAGCGCAAAGGCAATCATTTATCTTCTTTTATAATAGTTACTTAAAAAAAATAATTTATGTCATATTTATTTACATCCGAATCTGTCTCAGAAGGGCATCCCGATAAAGTTGCAGATCAAATTTCTGATGCATTAGTTGATAACTTTTTGGCCTTTGACAGTAATTCAAAAGTTGCTTGTGAAACCCTTGTTACTACAGGTCAGGTGGTACTTGCCGGTGAAGTTAAATCAAAAACCTATTTAGATGTTCAAAAAATAGCCAGAGATGTTATCAATAATATTGGTTACACAAAAGGCGAATATATGTTTGACGGTAATTCCTGTGGTGTGTTTTCTGCAATTCATGAACAGTCACAAGACATTAACCAAGGAGTTGATAAAGCCTCTAAAGAAGAGCAAGGAGCAGGCGACCAAGGAATGATGTTTGGCTATGCAACTAAAGAAACTGAAAATTTTATGCCTTTAGCGCTAGATTTAAGCCATAAGATTTTATTGGAGTTGGCCGAGTTAAGAAGAGAACACAATGAAATAACCTATTTGAGACCCGATTCTAAAAGTCAGGTTACCATTGAATACTCTGATGATAATGTGCCTTTAAGAATTACTGATATTGTTGTTTCAACCCAACACGATGCTTTTGATAATGACGATGACGCTATGTTGGCTAAAATTAAAAACGACGTAATTACTATTTTAATTCCGCGTGTTATTTCTAAATTGCCGGTAGCAATTCAAAAATTGTTTAACAGCGATATTGTTTACCATGTAAATCCCACCGGTAAGTTTGTTATTGGAGGACCTCATGGAGATACCGGATTAACCGGACGTAAAATTATTGTTGATACCTATGGAGGAAAAGGTGCACATGGTGGTGGTGCTTTTTCAGGAAAAGACCCTAGTAAGGTTGATAGAAGCGCCGCCTATGCCACAAGACATATTGCTAAAAATTTGGTAGCAGCGGGTGTAGCTGACGAAATTTTAATTCAAGTTTCATACGCCATTGGTGTTGTTGAGCCTATGGGAATTTATGTGAATACTTACGGTACTTCAAATGTAACTATATCTGATGGTGAAATTGCTAAAATAATTGAGCAGCTTTTTGATATGAGGCCGGCTGCCATTGAAAAAAGACTGAAACTTCGCCAGCCCATGTATTTAGAAACTGCTGCTTATGGACATTTAGGTAGAACTCCAAAAACGGTAACAAAAACATTTACAAATGTTGATGGTACAGTTAAAAAATTAGATGTAGAACTATTTACCTGGGAAAAATTGGACTATGTTGATAAGGTGAAACAAGCTTTTAAATTATAAATTTAAAAAGGTTGTCAGCAATGACAGCCTTTTTTGTTAACAAGTGTTAATGAACGTTAAGCAGTTGTTTGTAATTATTTATGTGCTTACATTTGACTAATGCTAGGCAAAAATTACAAATTAATCGTTTTTTTTATTGGTGTTACCATAATAACCACCATTGCCGTACAGGTATTTTGGAATATTAGGGAGTATCAAATCAATAAACAAAATCTAGTTGATAAAGTTCAGTTGAGTTTAGACAATGCGGTTGAGGCCTACTTTGCTAATATTACCAAATCGGGAATCATTACTTTCACCTCTTTAGATGAAGCCCAAAATAAAAAAATTGATACAATAATTGTTAAAACAAAATCAAATAGGGGAATAAAACGCGAAATTTACAATACCTTACAAACCATTGCTGAAAAAGACAGTGTTAAACCCATTTTGGTTAAAAGCCGAAAAAACAGTTTGTATCCTTTTGTAACAGCAAATAAGGTATTTCCAAAAAATATAGACAGCTTAATTTCAAAAGTGTTTATTTCAATTTCAAAAGATTCTTTAAATCTTGAAACGTTAAACATGTATTTGAAAGATGAGTTAAAAAGAAATAATCTTGATATTACTTATGGAATCAAATACAACTATTTTCCAAGGCATCATCACAAGGATTCAACAAAACATAAAACCTTGTTATTTAATGCTGATGGTTTTTCAAAAGATTACCTAACTGCAACATCCAACACAACTTTTTTACCGGGTAAAAGTAAACTTGAGTTATTATTTACAAATGAAACTGCCATTGTTTTAAAAGACAGCTTAATGAGTATTTTTTTATCGTTATTATTATCATTAAGTGTCATTTTTTCGTTGGTTTATTTGCTAACAACCATTTACAAGCAAAAACAACTTTCAGCTGTTAAAAACGATTTGATAAATAATATAACCCATGAATTTAAAACTCCCATAGCTACAATTTCATCGGCGTTAGAAGCATTGCAACGTTTTAATGCCGCCAATGATAAAAAAAAGTCGGAAAAATACCTTTCAATGGCACATTCTCAAACTGTAAAATTGAACAATATGGTCGAAAAAATGTTGGAAACGGCAGCTTTAAATACTAAAGATTTACTACTGACAAAAAAGCCTATTGAAATTATAGAATTGCTATTAAGTTGTATCAAAAAATACAAATTGCTGCATAAAAACAAGACCATTAATTTTAACGCAAACCTACCAAAACTGAAACTACACTTAGATGCTTTTCATTTTGAAAATGCCATTTGTAATATTTTAGATAATGCTGTAAATTATGGTGGTAATACTATTGATATTAAACTGAAATCTCATAAAAATTATACTGAAATACTTATTGAAGATGATGGAAATGGAATCGCTAAAAATCAGAAAGAAAAAGTTTTTGAGCAGTTTTACAGAATTCCTACAGGAAATACGCATAATGTAAAAGGTTTTGGTATAGGTTTGTATTACACAAAAAAAATTATTGAAAAACACGGAGGATCAATAACTGTTATTTATACTAAAAACAACAAAACAGCATTTAAAATAACATTGCCAAATGCGTAAACCAATAAAAATAGTACTGGCAGAAGACGAACCTTCATTAGGGCAAATAATTAAAGAAAGTTTAGAAACTCGTAATTTTGAAGTACATTTATGTGTAAACGGAGAACAAGCATACGAGGTATATAAAAAAGAACATCCACAATTATTGGTGCTCGATGTAATGATGCCGATAAAAGACGGATTTACATTAGCGAAAGAAATACGTAAAGAAAATACTGAAATACCCATATTATTTTTAACAGCCAAATCCCAAACCCAAGATGTAGTTGAAGGTTTTCAATTAGGAGGAAATGACTATTTAAAAAAGCCTTTTAGTATGGAAGAGCTTATAGTGCGTATGGAAGCACTAGTTAACAGAAACTTTACTAATACTGATGTTATAAAAGTTGGTAAATTTGAATTTGATACCCGAAAACAAACCCTCACCATTCATAATCATACCGATAAACTAACCCATAGAGAAGCAAATTTACTCTTTCATTTAATTCAACATAAAAATCAGGTATTGGAGCGCTCATTTATACTCAAAAAATTATGGGGTAACGACGACTTTTTTAATGCCAGAAGTATGGATGTTTTTATTACCAAACTTAGAAAAAAGCTTAAAAAAGACTCGGCAATTCAAATACTAAATGTACGTGGATTTGGGTACAAATTGATTTATTAACAAGGTGCTAATTGAATTGTATTTTCATAAAAAATTTAACTAACTTTAGCGTTTCAAATTTTATATTACAATAAGTTATGCACGTAGCCATTGCCGGAAATATAGGAGCAGGTAAAACCACTTTAACCAAACTTTTAGCAAAACATTACAAATGGGAACCTCATTTTGAATCGGTTGATGAAAACCCGTATTTGGATGATTTTTACGGCCAAATGGAACGATGGTCTTTTAACTTACAGGTATTCTTCTTAAATAGCAGGTTTAGACAAATATTAGAAATTAGAGAAAGTGGTAAAAACATAATTCAAGACAGAACCATTTATGAAGATGCTCACATTTTTGCGCCAAATCTCCACGCAATGGGCCTTATGCCAAATAGAGATTTTAACAACTACGAATCGCTTTTTGAACTTATGGAGCGCTTGGTTTCACCACCGGATTTGTTAATTTATTTAAGAGCATCCATTTCAACATTGGTTGGCCAAATTCATAAAAGAGGGCGCGACTACGAAAATTCTATTAGCATAGATTATTTAAGTAGGTTGAATGAACGTTACGAAGCCTGGATTTCTAAATATCATAAAGGAAAACTTCTTATTATTGACGTTGACGATTTAGATTTTGTAGAAAAACAAGAAGATTTGGGTTATATTATCGACAAAATTGATGCTCAAATTCACGGTTTGTTTTAAAAACGAACTCCAAGTTTTTCACCCAAAATACGCTGTAATTCAGGGGTTGTTTCCGGTTCAACCAAATTTAGCGCTTTCACCTTACACATTCTATTTATCAAGGCTGCGCCGGCATACGTATTAGTAGCAATTCCACTTACAATATCCGGCTTTAAATTAAAACTTTTCATTACACCCAAAACCGCATACGGGTCAGATGCACATAAAACCGTACATTTTATATTATTTTTTAATTCTTCAAAAGCAATATCTCCATTATAAGGTTCTAAGGGCGAGGCTCCAAGCTCAATAACCGCTACATCGGCCTGTACATGAGCAATTCTACTAAGCAAGCTTAGCATTTTTTTTCTAAACTTTTCTGCCGGATATATTGATGATGGTAAACCAACATCCACAAAATCAAAAATGGCATCAGCACCTACATCTTTCATAGATAATATATCTCTGTACCTGCTTGCCCCGGTTAATTTTCCCGCTACAATATTAAGCCCAATACGTTTTAACTGATTTATTATTATACGCGCCGAAGTAGTTTTACCTGCCGACATTGAAGTTCCGACCAATAGTACAACCGGCAAACTAAATTTTGTTTTGGCTACATCAGGCACATAATCATCCATTGCACAAACTTTATCATTTCTGTGCACATGCCCCATATATTCAATTTCAATAAGGTCGGGCTCGTAAGCTGATTTTGAGGTACATTTTCCAAAAAGTCCGGCTCTTGTAAGTAAATGCATAATTCCATCTTCTTCAACTTCTCTCCATGTACCAGTTGCTGCCAAGGTGGCATGACGTTCGCCCAATGCACCTACAATTAAGTCTTCTTTCATAAAACTACGCAACCTTCCGTTCATTAATTCAATTTTATAGGTGTTGCTGGTGCTTATAATTTTTCCTACCACATAATCTCCGGTTTTCCATTTAAACTTATCAAGTTTTTTAACTCCAAATGGTTTTGTATCTAAATCTGAAATCCTTAGCATAGATGTAAATATGAATCTTGAATCCATCATTTTAAACAATTTAAACTTTAATGGGGTTTTTTTAAACCGAATCAGCAAGAAGCAATAAAGTAACCAATGCTGTTCGTTCAACCAATTTATTTGAATAAATAAATTCGTGTTTGGTGTGCGCTCCGTCACCAACAGTACCTAAACCGTCTAATGTTGCTGTAAACATACTCGTGGTATTTCCGTCTGAGCCCCCACCTACACTTGCATCCTCTAAATTTATCTGTAATAATTCGCCAATATTTTTAGCAATTTTCCATAAGGTTTCATTGCGTTGGGTCTTTTTCATAGGAGGTCTTTTAATAGCTCCTTCGATCTCAACTATAATATTTTTATTTACAGGTTTTATACCTAGAATTTTAGCAGTAATTAATTTAGCATCTTCCTCATTTTTAACCCGGACATCAATTACTGCTTTACTCTCTGCGGCAACTACATTTGCAGATGTACCTCCCTCAATCAATCCAACATTTACTGTAATTCCACTTTTTACATCATTTAAAGAAAATAAATATTGAATATGATGCGAAAGCTCCATAATTGCACTTGCCCCTTCAGATGGGTTTAAGCCCGCATGTGCTGTTTTACCTCTTACTTTAATGGTAAACCTTCCAACACCTTTACGTGCTGTTTTTAATTTCCCCTCCATACCATAAGGGGGTTCCAAAACAAAAGCCCTATTAGCAATCTTAGCAATTTTTTTAATAGTATTTGTGGACTCTAAACTACCAATTTCTTCATCCGAATTAATTAAAACAACCGGTGTTACTTCAGTGCTCAAATTCAGTTCCTTAACCGCTTTTAAAGCAAAAACAATTTGTGTCAAACCTGCTTTCATATCAAACACTCCCGGTCCTGATATTTTAGAATTTAAATGCTTCACTGGCATTTCTTCCAAAGTATTTTTTTTCCAAACTGTATCACAGTGCCCCAACACCAATTGTACAGGGTTCTTCCATTTTTTTTCTAAAGGTCTTGCATACAAAAACCCACCGGTTTTTTTACCGGGCATTAAAAATACTTTGTACTTTATTTTTTCGAATTCCTTTTTTAATAATTGAAGAATGGCCTGTTGTGCTAAAGCATCTCTAGAAGGTGTTTCCAACTTTACAAGATTTTCTAAAAACGTAATCATATTACTTTGATTACTTTCTAAATATTGCAAAACTTGTATAGCGGTATCTCTCTTCATTTTTAAATTAAAGTTACTTTTTAAAATCTTTAGGAAAAGGAAAATTAAAAGACTCTTTAATATTTGCAAACCTTCCTTGCGCTATATACACTGGCACCGGGTTGTTATGTACATGTAGCTGTTTATCTATGTCTGAGTAAACTTTATAATTTTTATGAATAAAAGCTTCTTTAATTTTCCCGGTAATAATACTATAATTGTCGAATCCATCAATAATTTTAAATAATGAACAATTAAAAAGTAAATAAGAATCTTCAACAAATAAATT
>CAYFFC010000031.1:0-28487 GCA_964342295.1 uncultured Lutibacter sp.
CCGCCTGCTCATAGTACGGTGCTCTTTCAAACAAATGCTTGGCTATAAACTCTTTTAATGTGGACAATCCTATGGTTGCAATAAGAGGTCTTTGATTGGTTTCATTTTTAAGTCTGTTGAAAAGCTCTGAAACAGAACATTTTAGATAAACAGCCTTCGATTTATTTAAAATATTTTCCATATTGGTTCCATAGCAAGGAGTACCACCACCTAGGGCCAAAATAAAACTATTTCTATCATTTAATAACTCTTTTAAATAGATACTTTCAATTTTTCGAAAATATATTTCTCCTTTTTGTTTAAAAATTTCTGAAATGGAACATTTTTCTTGTTTTTCTATATAATCATCTAAATCAATGAAGTCAATATTGTGTTTTTTAGAAAATGCTTTTCCTATAACGCTTTTACCGCTCCCCATATAACCCATTAAAACAGTTTTCATATTGTTTTTCAAATTGTAATTTATTGAACAAATATCGTTTAAAAAACAACAAAAAAAAACTTGCCATCTAAACTTTTGATAGTATATTTGCAATCGCAATTGAGAAAGGATATTTTGACCTGGTAGCTCAGTTGGTAGAGCACCTCCCTTTTAAGGAGGTGGTCCTGGGTTCGAGCCCCAGCCAGGTCACTAAAAGTTGAGCGATTTGCTTAACTTTTTTTGTTTTAATAATGCACATATGGCGGAATTGGTAGACGCGCCAGCTTGAGGGGCTGGTGAACAATAGTTCGTGCAGGTTCGACTCCTGTTATGTGCACTACAAAAAAAAGAGGATTTTAAACACTAATAAAACAGTGGTTAATCTCCTCTTTTTTTAAATTGACTTTAACTTAATTAAATGTCAATTACTCTCCCTTTTTCAAAAATTTTAAGTACGCTAATATAAAAAAATGACACCCAATAAAACCACTGAACTAATAACCATTAAGGCTATTACAGTAACTAAAAATGTCATTTTTATATAATGGTAAGTCTTTTGTGATGAAATATAATTGTACTTTGATTTTATTTTTATCATAATTAAAAACTAATACTTTTCTTTTTTTTAAGAATAAATCAAAAATACCTCGTATATTTGAAAGTATCGTATACTCGCATAATAATGAGATTATTTATTTTACTCTTATTTTTCCCTTTAATAAGCAGTACTCAGTCCCTTAAAATAGGAACTTATCAAAGTATCGATAATGTTTCTTTTGATGAGCATTCATTATCCCTAAATGTTTTCAAAAATGATACATTACTTTCAATAGATTTGAACTCATTTAAAAATTATGCAACTCAAATTAAATTCCCTAAAGGATTTGATATTAAAAGTTATAAAACTTTAATTTTAAAACAAGGATTGTTTTTTGTTAGTGTAGGTGGAGGTATTGTTTACCAATTAAAAGAAAATGAAATTGTAAGAATTGATAATTCTTTTAACCACAAAATGCAGATTAATTCGTCAGTTTTTACACACAATGATACCATTTTTAAATATGGCGGTTATGGGTTTTGGTCCGTTAGAAATTTCTTTACTTATTTTGACACGCTTACAAATGAATGGGAGTTGTATGGACATCCTGATAAAAGTAGAAAAATTCCGAAAGGAACATTTAATAATAGCTTCTTAAAAACCAAAGATAATATATACTTTTTTGATGGTCAACAAATGATTGAAAATGACCGATTTAAAAATATAACTTCAAATGAATTGTGGGAATACAATTTTATAACCCAACAATGGAACTTTAAGGGTACAAATAAAAAGCTGATGAAGCATTATTTTATTAAAGGTAAAGACTATTTTCTAAATATAACTAATTCTGAAATTGAAAAATATGATATTTTAAACAATTCAATAAAAAAGTATAGAAAAAGTATTTTAGCCAATACCATTTTCATAGGCTTACCTTCTTATATTTTTGATTCTAAAGTCTATTACTTTAGTTTTAATGATGGGGATGTATTTCTAAATGTTACTAATTTAAAAGCCATTTTTGGAGAAAAGATAAGTGAAACCAAATTTTATAAAAACTCAGTGCATTGGGTTTGGTTTTTCATAAAATTTATTGTGATTCCACTACTACTTGTGTTATTGCTTTATTTTGGAAATAAGTTTATCAAATCAAGAAATAAAGTTAAATTTCTCAGAAATGGTGTAAAGTACAAAAATAATTTTGCAGAACTAGATAAAGAGTCTCTAATTATACTTCAAAAAATCATTGAGAATAATGAGGTTAGCTCTAACGAAATTTTAAAAATTGTTGAGCATCCACAGTACAGTCCTGCACATAACGAACGTTTGAAAGTTCAAAAAATAGAACAATTAAATGCGAAACTTGGTATTCTATTAAATATTAGTGTACCGGTAATTGTAACTAAAAAATCTGAAATAGACCGGAGGATTAGATTATACGTTATATCTAAATCAGTAATTAGTTTATTTTAAATAATTTAACTTTTAAATTAATAAGTATTACTTTAAAAGTTCAAATGATTGTTTTGCTATTTCTAATTCCTCATTGGTTGGAATAATTAATACTTTTGTTTTTGAATTTTTTGAATGGATTTCAGTAAGTTTTTTGGCCCTAACCTTGTTTTTAGATTCATCCAATTCAATTCCAAAATACTCCATATCAGTGCAAACCAATTTTCTAATAATATCGGAATTTTCACCTATTCCTGCAGTAAAAACAAGGGCATCGAGTCCGTTCATAGCTGCAGTAAATGCACCAATGTATTTTTTAATTCTATACGCATTCATATCAAGCGCCAACTGACAGGTTTTGTTACCATTCATCGCCTCATCTTCAATATCACGTAAATCACTAAATCCCGTTAAACCGTACATACCACTTTCCTTTTGAAGCATTGCATTTACATCATCTATATTGTATCCTAATTTATCTACAAGATGGAAAATAATGGAATGATCTATATCCCCACTTCTAGTTCCCATAATTAATCCGGTTACAGGTCCAAATCCAAGTGTGTGATCAATACTTATACCATTTTTAACTGCCGTCATACTGCAGCCATTTCCTAAATGAATGGTAATTAATTTTGAGTTTTCAATTCCTAAATGTGCTATTGCCTTTTCAGAAACATATTTATGGCTGGTACCGTGAAAACCATAAACCCTAATGTTATCCTCATCTAAAAACTTATTAGGAATTGCATATTTATAAGCTTCAACCGGAATTGTTTGGTGAAAAGAAGTGTCAAAAACAGCAATTTGCTTGGCACCAGGAAAAATATTTTCTGCAACCACGATTCCTTCATAATTAGGGGGATTATGTTGAGGAGCCAATGAAAATAAATTTTTAATTTTTTCCTTAACAGCTTCATTAATAATAGTTGTATCTGAAAAAGTACTTCCGCCATGTACTACCCTATGACCAACAGCTTCAATTTCTGATGTTGAATTGATAACACCAACTTTTTCATCTAAAAGTAATTTTACAATTTTCTTTAATCCTTCTTTATGATTCGGGATTTGAACAACTTCTTTTAGTTTATTTTCTTCAGATTTAAAGTGTATTGTAGCATTATCTAAACCAATCCTTTCAACTAGCCCTGAGCAAATAACTTTTTGCTCGGGCATTTTAAATAGTTGATATTTTATTGAAGAACTTCCTGAATTTATTACTAAAATATTTTTACTCATTTTATAATCCTTGTGCCTGAATTGCAGTTAAAATTACGGTATTATATATATCATCAATAGTACATCCCCTACTTAAATCATTCACGGGTTTGTTAAGCCCTTGTAGCATTGGCCCAATTGCTAATGCTCCAGTTTCACGTTGCACAGCTTTATAAGTATTGTTACCTGTATTCAAATCAGGAAAAATAAGTACGGTAGCCTGCCCTGCAACTTCAGATTCGGGTAATTTACTTTTACCAACAGTTGCGTCAACGGCTGCATCATACTGTATTGGGCCTTCAATTTTAAGCTCAGGCCTGCGCTCTTTTACCAATTCTGTAGCTTTTCTAACAATATCAACATCAGCACCTTTACCTGAGGCTCCGGATGAATATGATAACATTGCAATTTTTGGTTCAATACCAAAACTTTTACTTGAGTCTGCCGAGGAAATTGCAATTTCAGCAAGTTGTTCGGCGGTAGGATTAGGGTTTATGGCGCAATCTCCAAATACTGACACCCTATCTTCCAAACACATAAAAAAGATAGAAGAAACAACAGAAACTCCCGGTTTGGTTTTTATAAACTGCAATGCCGGTCTAATGGTATGCTGTGTTGTGTGTGCAGCTCCGGACACCATACCGTCTGCCAAACCTTTATAAACCATCATAGTTCCAAAGTAAGAAACATCGCCCATTAAATCCTCTGCCATTTCCAGGGTTACTCCTTTGTGCTTCCTAAGTTCATAAAAAGTTTGTGTAAACTCTCTGTATAATTCAGATTCTATTGGGTTAACAATATTAAGTTTCTTAAAATCAATTTTTAGCCCTAGTCGTACAATTTTATTTTCAATTTTATCTCGATCGCCTAATATTGTTAAATCAACCAAATCCATTTCAATCAACCTTACAGCAGCTGTAATTATTCTATCGTCATTTCCTTCAGGTAGTACAATATGCTTTCTGGAATGTTTCGCTCTTTTTAACAAATTATACTGGAACATTCTTGGTGTTAAACCATTATTTTTAAAAGTGATGAGTTTTTCATTTAATTTTTCAACATCAACATATTTTTCAAAGGTATTTAGAGATGTAACTATCTTTTGTTTGTTGTCGGCGTACATATGTGATCTAACTGCCCCAATTTTATTGGCAACATCAAATGTCCCTTTTTGAACTGATAAAATTGGAACAATTTGGGGTAGGCCTTCAATTAGTTTTACTATCGGTTTTTCCGGTGTTATACCTCCTGTTAAAACAATTCCTGAGACCGATGGGTAATTTGATGAAATATTCGCCTGTAAGGCACCTAATATAATGTCGGCTCTGTCACCCGGAGTTATTATCAAACAATCGTCATCTAAATGTGTTAAATAGTTCCGTAACTGCATTGCCCCTACCTTAAAACTGGCTGATTGGTTGTTTATATGTTCTTCACCAAACAATACAGAAGCATTTATAGATTTTGCTATCTCTTTGATTGTAGGATTGTTGAGAGAATCGATTAATGGAATCACATTGACAAAAACATCTTTAGGTAAGTTTTTTTGAACACCGGTTTTTACCAACTCAATATTTTTTTTCTGGACCTTATTGGCCACCACAGCCAATACTTCAACTTCTTTTTCTTTAAAAGAATCATATGCTAAGTGCAATCCTTCAATAAATTCATCAAGCGTTTTGCCAACCCCAGATGAAACTATTATGGCAGGTATCCCCAAGTTTTTAGCAATTAAAATATTAGCATCCAATTCAATAGCAGTCCCTTCTCCCGAAAAATCAGTTCCCTCAACCAACATAAAATCATTCTGTTCTTCAAGTGCTTTATATTTTTGAATAATTCTATCAAACACCTCCCCTTCTTCACCTCTATTTCGCTTAGATATGTATTCTGACCTTGTATAAGCATAGGCCTCATCAGGGTCAATATCAAGTTCAAAATGTGAAATAATGGTTTTAATATGGTTATCTTTCTTTCCTTTTTTAACATCATCAATAATAGGTCGAAAATAACCAACCTTAGCGGTTTTCCCCAATAACATCCGCATCAATCCCAATGCAACAAGTGATTTTCCGCTATTGGCTTCACTTGTAGCTATATATATTGCTTTGTTCATACGATTTTTTAAAATTTTTGCAAAGGTACTCTATTAATACTACACAACCATATTTTTTAATGAAAAACCAGCAATTTTTGTTGAAATATTTTAACGTCAAAAATGTAAACCAATCCTCTCAAATTTAAGCTATATTTGAATTGAAAATTTCTTATACACATGCAAACATTATTTATAAACATTAAAGAATTGATTCAGGTTGAAATTAATCCTAAATTATTTATTAAAGGTAATGAAATGAAACAGTTACCTATTATAAAAAATGCATACTTACTTATTGAAGATGATTTAATAGTAGGTTTTGGTAAAATGAGTGAAATGGGTAAAATTAATGCTAACAAGACAGTAGATTTAACAAATGCAGTTGTTTTGCCAACTTGGTGTGATAGCCATACGCATATTGTATATGCCGAAAATAGGGTTCAGGAATTTGTGGATAGAATTAATGGATTAACTTATGAAGAAATTTCAAAAAGAGGTGGTGGTATTTTAAATTCTGCCAAAAAATTACAGAAATCCTCAGAAAATGATTTATACAATGAAGCCGCTGAACGAATAAAAGAAGTGATGCAAATGGGAACCGGTGCACTTGAAATTAAATCGGGATACGGTTTAACTGAAAAGGCTGAATTAAAAATGTTACGGGTAATTCAAAAACTTAAACAAGATTTCCCTATTGCAATTAAAGCGACTTTTTTAGGTGCTCATGCGCTGCCTGTAGCTTATAAAAACAATTCTAAAAAATACATTGAAGAGGTTATTAACAATGTGTTACCAAAGGTAGCCGAAGAACAATTAGCCGATTTTATTGATATATTTTGTGAAAAGGGTTATTTTACTGTTGCTGACACCCATAGGCTGTTAGAGGTATCAGCTAAATATGGATTAAGACCTAAAATCCACGTAAATCAGTTTCATGCATTTGGCGGTATTAAAGCAGGTATTGAACATAATGCCTTGTCGGTAGATCATTTAGAAGAAATGCGGACTGAAGATATAGAAGTGTTAAAAAATTCAACTACCATGCCTGTTGCACTTCCAGCTTGTTCGTACTTTTTAAGTATACCTTATACGCCCGCAAGAAAAATGATTGACGCAGGATTACCATTGGCATTAGCAACCGACTATAACCCAGGCTCAACTCCTTCAGGAAACATGAATTTTGTGGTTTCTACAGCCTGCATTAAAATGAAAATGACCCCTGAAGAGGCAATTAATGCGGCTACATTAAATGCTGCCTATGCCATGGGTCTGGAAAAAACACATGGTAGTATTTGTATTGGTAAAAAGGCGAATTTTATAATAACAAAATCAATTCCAAATTATCAATTCATTCCTTACTCTTTTGGTAACCCAGTTATTAAACAAGTTTATATTGAAGGGAAATTAGTTTAAAATTTCGATTTTTTCTTAAATATTTTTTTGAACCATGGCTTTTTCCCGTCATCAATATAACCGTTAGAATATTTTCCGTAACCATACCCATATCCATAGCCGTAACCATACCCGTACCCATATTTGGATTTAATTTTAAAGTCGTTTAAAACAATACTTATATTTTTTATTTCTTCCTTTTTATACTTATCGTTTACCAACTTTAACATTCCCATTTGAGAATATCCTTGACGTGCCACATAAATTGTGGAATCGGCATATTTTAACAGTTCAATAGCATCACTTACCAAGCCAATTGGAGGCGTATCTAATATAATGTATTCGTATTCCGATTTTAAACTCTCAATCAATTCTTCAGTAGCATCGCTTATCAATAATTCTGAAGGGTTTGGAGGTACAGGTCCAGATGTTATTACATCTAAATTTTGAATTTTAGTTTTTTGAATTATATTTTTTTTAGGTTCATCACCAATTAAATAATTTACTACTCCAATATCATTGGTAATTTCAAAATCGTCAAATATTTTTGGTTTGCGCAAGTCCAGTCCAACCAAAACAGTTTTCTTCCCACCTAATGCAAAAACTGTAGCCATATTAATAGATACAAAAGTTTTGCCCTCTCCACTAACCGAAGAGGTTACTACTACTGTTTTAGACTTATGAGTACTCTGCCTTCCAAATAAAAATTGTATGTTAGAGCGCAGTGAACGGAACGATTCTGCCACCGTTGATTTCGGCTTTAAAAAAACGGCTAAATTATTTTCTGCTAAATTTTTGCCTATTATTCCTAAAATTGGAATAGGTGATATACGTTCAATATCTTCGGCAGTGCGAATTTTGGTATCAAAAGTTTCTTTGGCTATAATTACAAATAAAGGAAGAATTATTCCCAAAAGTAAAGCAATCATATAATTAAATGAAACCCTTGGCAGTATAAATCCTTGCCCGGTATCTTTCGCCGTATCTAGTACCGAAATATCCGAAACACTTGCTGCAATTGCAATATCAGCTTCATATCTTTTTTGCATTAAGAAAACAAAATTTGATTCCGTCAAACTATATTTTCGTTGATAATTTAAAAGTTGCTGCTCTTTACTTGGCAATTTATTCAGTTCATAATTGTAGGTACTTAACCTTTTTTTACTGTTATTTAGTGCTGTAACTGTTGCCTTTTTGAGCGAAGACAGATTCTCTAACAAAACGTTTTTGGTAGTTTCAATAGCCTGACTAACTTGTTTTAAAGTAGGGTGGTTAATTGTAACTTCCCCCGCTAATTTTTCTTTTTGAATAGATAGATTGGTAAGCTCTCCAACCATATTTGATATGGAGGCATCTTCAATATTTATTATTGCCGGGGCAGGTATTTTACTATAATTTGTATGGGTTTTAATATAGTTTTCAAGATTATCAAAATACGCAATACGGTCGGTCAATTCTGTCTGAATTTTATCCAAACCTGTTGTTTGCGAAAATATTTCGGTACCCTGGGCAGACAAGTCGTAAATTAAATTTTGTTGTTTAAATCGGCCAATATTATCCTCAATCAGTTTCAAACTATCGGCAGTATTTTTAAATTGCGCATCAATAAATTGCTTAGTGCTTCGCGCGTAATTGGTTTTTTCTTCCAATTCATCTTCGGCTAAAACTTCAACAGTTTTATTTAAATAATCTACCAACCTATTTTTATTGGAACCCTGTAAAGAAAGTTCGACTAATGAGGTACCTTGTAAGGCTTTAGCACGTATACTTCTATATTTATTGGTTGTTTGGGTTACTGTATTTAACTTGATTATGTAACTTTTTCCCTTTAACGATTCATCTGAAGCTGTTTTAACAATTTGAGCTCGAAAAAAAGGAAGGTTAATATATTCATTTATAGCATATTTTTTTGAAATTGATGTATTATTTTGAGTTAATATTTTTGCCGTCTGCTGCTCATAATTAATCAACTTATAGGATATCTCAGGGTCAAACTCAACCGATAAATTAAAACTTTCGTCATCTATAAAATCAACCTTAATAGGTGTATTTAGAAGTTGTTCTTGGTTAGGTTGCAACTCAATTTTAAAAGGAACTTTCCCATAAACATCCTCTACCCTAAATTTACCCTCTTGTAAATAATCTATATAAAACTTTAGTTCGCTAACAACTTTTTCGTTGTGCGACCTAGATGTTATGGTTTTTCTAATAGATTCTACTTTATCACTTACCCCACCCCAATTAAAAGCAATATTTGTACCGGATGCGAATAAGGGATTTTGTTTTTCTTTAACGGCTATGGTTGTAGTTAAACCATAAATTTTTTGAGCAGAAATATTTATATAATAGGCTATTATTAGAGCTATAGGAACAGTAACCAAAAACCATTTCCAGTTCGACATTATTCTGAAAATATAATCTTTAATATCTGTAATTTTTTCTTTTTGCTGTTCCGTAAACTTAAATTGATTATCCATAAAAACAATTATAAATTTTTAATAAGTAATACCGAACTAACTACAAATGATAATATGGTTACCACAGTAGTAAATGATTGCAATCCTGTTGTACCTGTACCCCAAGATTTTTGCTTTAAGGGAGCAACATATATTACATCGTTTGGCTGAATATAAAAGTTTTCAGAATCAAAAACATTAACATCGGTCAAATCAACCTCAAACCTTTTAATACCATCCAATGTCTTTCTGATAATAGTTACATTTGAGCGATTTCCATACTGTGTAATTTCACCGGCATTGGCGATTGCATCAACAATTGAAACTTGATTTTGCGCTAAATTTAATGTTCCCGGGGAACCTACTTCACCTGTAACAACAAAACGAATTCCTGCCATTTTTACGGTAACAAATACTAATGATGGATCTTTGAAAAAATTACCCAATTCACTTTCAATTTTTTCTCTAACTTCTTTTTCGGTATATCCCAATACATTTACATCTCCAATATAAGGTATTCTAATATTCCCATGCCTGTCGATGGTATAACCGGTAAAATAGAGATTATCACTTGAACCTGAACTCCCAACACCCGATTCACTGCTTTTAAACATGGCTACAATATCAGGATTGCTAGCTTTTATATCTACATACAATATGTCATTTACCTGCAACCTATATGGTTCATTATTAAGTTTGTAAATATCGGATTTAGCTTTAGGTGCTCCTTGAAAATACGTTGTTTGTTTTGTTGATATACAAGAAGATAAACAACTTAAAATCAACGCAAATAAAAAAAGTTTGTTCATATGATTTTATTGAGGGTCACACAAATATAAATTTAAATAGTTTATAAAAATAATTTTTCTACTATTTTCGCATTAAATAGCATTTTATGTGGTTTAAAATTAAATCATTTTTTTGTTTTTTACTAAAATCAACCAATCAACATGGGGTACACTCACCATTTGTATATAATTTGGTTACAAATTGTTTCTATTCAAAAGTTAATTCGACTAACTATAGTTTATTTAAAAAAATTCGCCAAAAACTCACTAAAAACCACCAAGTTATTGAGGTAACCGAGTTTGGAGCAGGCTCAAAAGTATTTAAAAATAATTATCGTAAAATTAGTAAAGTTGCAAAAGTTGCCGGTAGTAGTCCTAAAAAAGCTAAACTTTTAATTAAACTTTCGTCATATTTTAAACCTGAAAACATATTGGAAATTGGCACCTCTATTGGACTTGGAACCAGTGCATTATATATTGGCAACCCAAAGGCAATTATATATACATTGGAAGGCTGCACTAAAACAGCTACTGTTGCCAAAAGTATTTTTGATTTCTATAACTTTAAAAATATTAAAATCAAAACTGGACATTTTAACGAAACTTTGCCAAACGTATTACAAAATACATTTTTCGATTTCATTTTTTTTGACGGAAATCATAATGCCACAGCTACGCTAAATTATTTTGAACAATGTTTGAAATCAATTAACAACAATTCTGTAGTTATTTTTGATGATATTTATTGGTCAAAAGATATGCAAAAAGCCTGGGAGCAAATAAAATTACATCCTAAAGTTACTGTGACCATTGATACTTTTTATTTTGGAATTGTTTTTTTTAGAGCAGAACAGGCCAAACAGCATTTCACAATAAGAGTTTAAATTTAAAATTATTTTATAGTTAAATTTACCAAAAGAAGCAAAACCCATGAAAATTTATACTAAAACAGGAGACAAAGGTCAAACATCACTTTTTGGAGGAACAAGAGTTCCCAAATATCACTTGCGAATTGAAGCCTATGGTACTATTGATGAACTAAACTCATATATTGGATTGGTTCGTGATAATATGCCTAAGGAAAATGATATTAAAACATTAATTAAAATTCAGAATACCCTTTTTTCTATTGGGGCATTGTTAGCAACTCCTGAAAATAAAAAAATATTGAAAAGTGGAAAAAAAAGACTTAACATTGAAGGTGTAACTACCGAACATATACTTTTTTTAGAGAAAAAAATAGATTGCATGGATGAAAAGCTACCTAAAATGACCAATTTTGTTTTGCCCGGCGGACACAGCACCGTGTCATTTTGTCACATAGCACGTACAGTTTGCAGAAGAGCTGAACGCATTGTTACTCAATTAAGTGATAATGAATATGTTGAAAAAGAAGTATTGATGTATTTAAACCGGCTTTCTGACTTTCTTTTTACACTGGCACGAAAATTGTCATACGATTTAAACATTGAGGAAATACCGTGGATTTCCGAAAAATTAAAATAAGTTCTTTTTTTATTTGAAAAAAAATAATAAATAACTTGACTTTTTGAGTAAAAAATTTATTTTTGCAAAAATTTAATTCGAAAAAGGTATGTATTGGACATTAGAATTAGCATCATATTTAGCAGATGCACCTTGGCCGGCAACAAAGGATGAGTTGATTGACTATGCAATTAGAACAGGAGCTCCTTTAGAAGTTGTGGAAAACCTTCAGGAAATAGAAGACGATTATGAGAATTTTGAATCCATAATTGAGATTTGGCCTGACTATCCTTCCGAAGAAGATTATCTTTGGAATGAGGATGAATATTAAAGAAAAACAAACTTAAAAAAGTCTCGATTGAGGCTTTTTTTTTGTTCATAAAACATAAATTTAGGCAATTTTTAATCTATTTTAACATTAAAATATTTTAAATTCGCTTACAATTTAAATACTAATAGTAATTACATAAAAAAGTTGCGTAATTATAAATTATTAAAGTAAAATGAGTATATTAAATACAGTTCTTAAAGCATTTGTAGGAGACAAAAAAAAGAGAGATTTAAAACTACTTGAACCAGTAGTTAAACATGTTAGGGATTTTGAGGAAGATATTGCGAAATTAACAAATGATGAACTAAGGGCAAAAACTTTATTTTTTAAAGAAAAAATTCGTGAAGCAACTGCTGAACACACATCCAAAATAAATGCTTTACAAGAAGAATCTAAAGATGCAAATATTGACCGAAAAGAAGAAATTTACGACGAAATTGATACATTAGAAGACACTTCTTATAAAGTTTCCGAAGAAGTTCTAGAGTCCTTAATGCCGGAAGCATTTGCCGTAATAAAAGAAACGGCGAAACGTTTTACAACTAGTACAGAAATAACCGTTACTGCCACTCCGTTTGACCGTGAGTTGTCTGGAAAAAGAGACAATATAACCTTAGATAACGATAAGGCAATTTGGGCAAATATCTGGGATGCCCAAGGTAAAGAGGTAACCTGGGATATGATACATTACGATGTGCAATTAATTGGTGGTGCGGTGCTACATCAAGGTAAAATTGCCGAGATGATGACCGGTGAAGGTAAAACCTTAGTTTCTACCCTTCCTGTGTACTTAAATGCGCTAACAGGCAAGGGTGTTCATGTGGTTACGGTAAATGACTATTTGGCAAAACGTGATGCCGCTTGGATGGGTCCAATATTCGAATTCCATGGATTGAGTGTGGACTGTATTGATCACCATCAACCAAATTCTGATGCGCGTAGAAGTGCTTATAATGCTGATATCACCTACGGTACCAATAACGAATTTGGTTTTGATTATTTACGTGATAATATGGCACATTCACCAAACGACTTGGTACAAAGGCCACATAATTACGCCATTGTTGATGAGGTAGACTCAGTTTTAATTGATGATGCCCGTACTCCACTTATTATTTCCGGTGCAACCGCAAACGCTGACCGCCACGAATTTAATGAGTTAAAACCTGTTGTAAATACACTTGTTGGCAAACAACGTAATTTTTTAACAGGGGTGTTAGCTGAAGCCAAAAAACTTATTAAGGAAGGTGATACAAAAGAAGGTGGTTTTTTACTTTTAAGAGTATATAGAGGGTTGCCAAAAAGCAAGGCCTTAATTAAGTTTTTAAGTCAGGAAGGCGTAAAACAACTCCTTCAAAAAACAGAAAACTTTTACATGCAAGACAACAATCGTGAAATGCCAAAAGTTGATGAAGCGTTGTTTTTTGTTATTGATGAAAAAAATAATTCTATTGAGTTAACGGATAAGGGAATTACATTTTTATCCGGTGAAAGAGGTGATGAGGATTTCTTTGTTCTACCAGACCTAAGTACAGAAATAGGACATATAGAAAACACCTATACTAAACCTGAAGAAATTACTGAAAAGAAAGAAGAGCTCTACAAAGATTTTAGTATAAAAAGTGAGCGTATTCATACCATGAATCAACTTTTAAAGGCATATACGCTTTTTGAAAAAGATGTTGAATATGTTATCATGGAAGATAAAATTAAAATAGTTGACGAGCAAACAGGACGAATTATGGAGGGGCGTCGCTATTCTGATGGCTTACACCAAGCTATAGAGGCTAAAGAAAATGTGAAAATTGAAGATGCTACCCAAACTTACGCCACTATTACGCTGCAAAATTATTTTAGAATGTACCGCAAACTGGCAGGTATGACTGGTACGGCAATAACAGAAGCAGGTGAATTTTGGGAAATTTATAAATTGGATGTTATTGAAATTCCAACAAACAGACCATTATTACGTGATGACAGAGAAGATTTGGTATTTAAAACAAAACGCGAAAAATACAACGCAGTTATTGATGAAATAGTAAATTTAGTCAATCAAGGTCGTCCGGTTTTAGTAGGTACTACATCAGTTGAAATTTCAGAATTGTTGGGAAGGATGCTTAACATCAGAAAAATTTCTCACAATGTTTTAAACGCCAAACTTCATAAAAAAGAAGCAGATATTGTAGCCGAAGCAGGTAATGCAGGTGTAGTTACCATTGCTACAAATATGGCAGGTAGAGGTACCGATATCAAATTGTCTGACGAAGTGAAAAAAGCCGGAGGTTTAGCAATAATTGGTACCGAACGCCATGATTCTCGTCGTGTTGACCGTCAGTTACGTGGTCGTGCAGGACGACAAGGAGATCCGGGATCATCACAATTTTATGTTTCCTTGGAAGATAACTTAATGCGTTTGTTTGGTTCAGACAGAATTGCAAAAATGATGGACAGAATGGGCTTAAAAGAAGGTGAAGTAATTCAACATTCTATGATTACTAAATCCATTGAACGTGCGCAACGCAAAGTTGAAGAAAATAATTTTGGTGTACGTAAACGTCTGTTAGAATACGATGATGTTATGAACTCTCAACGTGAGGTAGTTTATAAACGTAGAAGACATGCGCTTTATGGAGACAGGCTTCAAGTTGACATTGTTAATATGGTTTACGATACTTGCAATTTATTGGTTAGGGAAAATAAACCAAGTAGCGATTATCAGAACTTTGAATTTGAATTAATTCGCTTCTCCTCTACATCTTCACCATTTACCGAAGAAGAATTTAAAACTATGAGTGAGCAAGAACTTACCGATAAATTATTTGACGTCGTTTATAAACACTACAAAGAAAAATTGGAGCGCAGTGCAAAAGCTGCCTACCCGGTAATTAAAGATGTTTACGAAAAACAGGGCGATCGATACGAACGTATTGTTGTACCTTTTACCGATGGAACAAAATCCCTTAATGTGGTAACAAATTTAAAAGAAGCGTATGAATCTGAAGGAAAAGAATTGGTTACTGATTTTGAAAAAAATATCACTTTAGCAATTATTGATGATACTTGGAAAGATCATTTACGTCAAATGGACGAACTAAAACAGTCTGTTCAAAATGCAACTTATGAACAAAAAGATCCACTACTTATTTATAAGTTTGAATCATTTGAGTTGTTTGATGCTATGTTAGATCGTGTAAACAAAGATGTGCTCTCCTTCTTATTTAAAGGTGAACTCCCATCACAAGATGCAAACCAAGTTACACAAGCCAGAGAACGAAAAAGAGAAAAAGTACAGTTAAGCAAAGAGGAATACCATAGTCCTACAGAAGATACACAAACCAATCAAACTCAACAAGTACAGCCTGTGGAAACCATTGTAAGAACCGAACGTAAAATTGGTAGAAACGAACGTGTGACTATTAAAAATGTTATGAGTGGTGAAAACAAGGAACTTAAGTACAAACAGGCTATACCATTAATTCAAAAAGGAGATTGGGTGTTGGTTGAAGAATAATTACTATAGTGTTATAACAAAATCCCTCTGGCAATTTGAGTTGTTTGAGGGATTTTTTGTATAACATAATTTCCTAACTTTGTTTCTATAAAAATTTATCGAAATGAAAATAACTTCGCAACTGGCTAAACACATCAAAGATTTTTATTTTGGCGGTAACTGGACAGATTCCAGTTTAAAAGGTGTCTTAAAAGATGTAAATTGGCAACAAGCTACAACTAAAGTTGCTTCTTTTAATACCATTGCAACACTAGTTTTTCATTTAAGTTATTATGTAAATGCGGCTATTGATGTTTTACAAAACAAGCCTTTAACTGCTAAAGATAAATACAGTTTTAATCATCCGCCAATACAATCACAAAAAGATTGGGATGATTTTTTATCAAAAAAATATAATGATGCCGAAATTTTGGTTGATCTTGTATCCAAATTACCTGAAAATAAACTTTGGGAAGACTTTTCCGATAATAAGTACGGAAATTATTATAGAAATATAAATGGTATTATTGAACATGCGCATTATCATTTGGGACAAATTGCATTGATTAAAAAAATGATAACAACAAAAGGAATTTGAAATTCCCCTGATTTTTTTAAAAAATGAAAAAAAAATTACTTCTAGCAATCATACTAGTTCTAAGCGCTTGTAAACCCAATTCAGGAAAAGAAATAGTAACACCTCAAACACCTGATGTAGATGCACTTGAAAATGAAAATGTTGATACTTTGCCAAAGGTGACCGGCATTGGAGGTATTTTCTTTCTATCAAAAAATCCGGATGAAACAAAAAAATGGTATGGTGAAAATCTGGGACTTGCTATAGATAATTACGGTTCGCCCTTTGAGTTTAGAAATACAAACCGACCTCATGAAATTAATTATTTACGTTGGAGCCCAATGGCCGATTCAACAAGTTATTTTTCCCCTTCAAAAAAAGAATTTATGATTAATTACAGAGTGCAAAATATAGAGGGATTGGTAAAAAAACTACGACAAAATAATGTAACTGAAATTGATGAAATTGTATCCTATGAATATGGCAAATTTGTACATATTTTAGATAATGAAGGTAATAAATTAGAGTTGTGGGAACCAATAGATAGTGTTTTGACCAAATTGGGTGGAAAAACTACTAAATAATTAGAAAATAATATTATTCCTCCTGGTTTCCTTCTTCTAAGGCTCTATCTACTACATTTTGTGGTAGTGATTTTTTAGCCTTCGCTCCTAATTTTTTCAACTTTTCAACACTAATAACTAAATTTCCCCTACCCTCTACAAGCTTATTCATTGCAGCGCTGTAATCTTTTTTAGCATCATCCAGTTTTTTACCAACGCCGGTTAAATCGCTTATCAGCCCTTCAAATTTATCGTATAATGCGCCTGCCTGACGCGCAATTTCAATTGCATTGCGCTGCTGCTTTTCATTATTCCACATAGTGTCTATGGTTCTTAGGGTTGCCAATAATGTAGCTGGTGTTACAATTACAATGTTTTTCTCAAACGCTCTGTTATACAACTGATTATCAGACTTCAATGCAACACCGAAAGCTGGTTCTACAGGGATAAAAAGCAACACAAAATCAGGTGATTCTATTTTATAAATATCTTCATATTTTTTAGAACTTAGTTGTTCAATATGGCGTTTTAAAGAGCTTACATGTTCTTTTATAAATTTTGCCTGAAGTTCTTCATCTTCAGCATTTACATATTGTTCATAGGCAGTTAATGACACTTTTGAGTCGATTATCATTTTTTTATCACCCGGTAAATGTATAACTACATCAGGTAACACACGATTTCCTTCATCATTTACAAAACTTTGCTGAACATAATACTCACGATCCTTCTCTAATCCCGATTTTTCCAATACACGTTCCAAAACAAGTTCGCCCCAGTTGCCTTGTGTTTTACTATCCCCTTTTAATGCTTTGGTTAGGTTTATGGCTTCTTTACTCATTTGTTCGTTTAATTCCTTTAGGCCAAATATTTGCTGACGTAAGGCCGCGTGATAATCAATACTCTCCTTGTGAGTAGCTTCTACT
The DNA here is from genome assembly GCA_964342295.1 of uncultured Lutibacter sp. Taxonomy (GTDB): domain Bacteria; phylum Bacteroidota; class Bacteroidia; order Flavobacteriales; family Flavobacteriaceae; genus Lutibacter. Next base: position 17,739 of record CAYFFC010000031.1, read on the forward strand.
TTTTTCTCAAAATTCTGAATTTTTTCCTGAAGCGGATTCAACAAATTTTTAATGTTTTCTTTATTTTGTTCCGTAAATTTTGACGATTTTTCTTCTAAAATTTTATTGGCTAATATTTCAAAATCTTTTGCAAATTTTTCCCTTAGCTCCAAAACTTCTTTTTTATTTTCTGCTAACTTTTCTTCAAGGTTTTTAAGCTCGGAATCTTTTTGAATAGTTTGTAATTCAATTTGATGTTTTTCTGTATTTAATTGCTTAATATTTTCTTGTAATTCATTGTTTTTTAGCAGGTAAAATTCTTTCTCTTCAACTAATACTTTATTATTTACTTTTAGCTCTGAAACTTGTTTTTCATAACTAATTTTGTTTAGAAGTTTTCCTATATAACTTCCTAAAATTATAGCAATTACAAAAACAATTACTGCAACTAAATAAATTTCCATAGTACTTTAATTAAAATTAATTATTTGAAATCCTTTGCTTTGGTATTCAGTTAAAACCGTTAGCGCCGATAAAGCTATTTTTACTTCGTTTAGCTTTTCTGATGGTTTATAATTTTTAGCTAAAAATGACTGTCCACAAACATAAATTTCAACATTAGCTTTATGTAACGCTTTTATCAAACCATTGTTAGGGTTTGATTTTTTAAATTTTGAAAAATATGCCTCATCCGATAATACATTTTTCGTAGCCGCTCCATGTAAAACGGCTACAAGTTGCATGTTTTTAACGGGAACGCCTGTTTGGGCGTGCATATTTAAAAATCGAGCTACTGTAATTAATAGTGGGTTTGGTTTGTTTTTCTTAGCATCATCTGTATAAATATCAAAAAGTACCTTATAGTTTGTGTTTTTATCCAATAATAAGTCCGGATTATCAACCTTAAATACTTTTCCATAATTCTCTATAACGGGTCCTGTAGTAGCAATCTTAGTTTGGGCATTTATTAAATATATGTTTAGAAAAACCAATACTAATATAAAACGATTCATTATTTTTAGTTATAATAGATTTGTAGGATACTTTAGTCAATTTATTACGAAAACATAATTTATAAATGTAAAATTTTATATTTGTTGCCACAACTCATAAATTAAAAATTAAAACCGAGTTATTAACAGATTGATGAAATACCTTGTACGATTTATTTTATACACCATTTTAGGCTGGAAAACCATAGGGAGTTTTCCAAAAAATCTTAAAAAATATGTGTTAATTGCTGCTCCACACACCCATTGGGTAGACTTTCCGTTAGGTATCGCTCTTAAATATGCCGAAGGACTACCGGCTAACTATATTGGAAAGGCTTCTTTATTTAAACCGCCATTTGGATTTATTTTCAGGTGGTTAGGCGGGGCACCTGTTGATAGAACCAAAAACACAAATTTGGTACAATCCATAGTAAACATATTTAACAGTCGCGAAAAATTCATTTTAGCACTATCACCTGAAGGTACCAGAAAAAAGGTAACTGAATGGAAAACAGGATTTTACTACATTGCCAAAGGAGCAAATGTTCCCATTGTAATGGCTACCTTAGATTTCAAAAATAAGCAAGTAAAAATTTCTGAACCTTATTATACAACCGACAATAAAGAACAAGACTTTAATTATTTTTATAACTATTTTAAAAATGTAGAAGGAAAAATTCCTGAATTGTCTTAGCCTTTATAAAAAGGAAGTCTTACTACAACTGCCGGAATAGCTTTTTTTCTAACTTGTATAAAAATAGCAGTATCTCTTTTTGCAAAAGGTTTTTGTACATAACCCAACCCAATACCTTTTTTCAGAGAAGGGCTCATTGTACCTGATGTTACAACACCTATTTTTTCACCGGCATCATTTAAAATATCATATCCATGTCTTGGAATACCTTTATCTTTAATCTCAAAAGCAACCAACTTTCTAGTAACACCTTCTTCCTTCTGTCTTTTTAAATATTCTGAATTTACAAACTCTTTTGTAAATTTAGTAATCCACCCTAATCCGGCTTCAATAGGTGAACTAGTGTCATCAATATCATTTCCGTATAAACAAAAACCCATTTCAAGACGTAAAGTATCCCTAGCTGCCAAACCTATTGGTTTAATTCCTTGGCTTTCACCAGCTTTAAAAACGGCATCCCAAATGTGCTTGGCATCTTTATTTTTAAAGTAAATTTCAAAACCTCCCGATCCTGTATATCCGGTTGCAGAAACAATTACATTAGCTACACCTGCAAAAGCACCAATTTCAAAAGTATAGTATTTCATCTCAGACAAATTAATATCGGTTAACTGTTGCAAAGCTTCTGAGGCTTTTGGACCTTGAACCGCCAATAGCGAAATGTCATCCGAACGGTTTTCCATAACTACTCCAAAAATATTGTGCTTTTCAATCCAATTCCAATCTTTCTCAATATTAGAAGCATTCACAACTAACATATATTCAGTTTCGGAAATTCTATAAACCAATAAGTCATCTACTATTCCTCCTTCATCATTCGGCATACAACTGTATTGTACTTTTCCATCAAACAATACAGACGCATCATTAGATGTTACTTTTTGAATTAAATCCAACGCGTGTTTACCTTTTAAATAAAATTCACCCATATGTGACACATCAAATACCCCAACACCATTTCTAACCGTTTCGTGTTCTACGGTAACGCCTTCATACTGTACCGGCATATTGTAACCTGCAAACGGAACCATTTTTGCTCCTAATAATTCATGAATCTGTGTGAGTGCTGTATCTTTCATTCCTAAAAATTTTAATGCTGCTAAAGTACTAAAATATATATATGTGATATGGTATTAATTTATCCTTTTACGATAAATATTTGTTAATATAAAAACGAAATAACTTTTAATTTTTAACTTTTTATATATTTGATAATCTTAAATTATAATCTTGGTTTTTATGAAGCTTCTACATCTATTAAGTATCATCTTTTTTTTTAATGTATTTGTAAATTTTGCTCAGGAAAATTCTAATAATACAATAGAAAAAATACAATTTCACAAAAACAGAAGAGATGCACTTAGAGCCAAACTTCCAAGTAACAGCGTAGCAGTTTTTTTTTCAAACCCTGTTAGAAACAGGTCAAATGATGTAAATTATTATTACCATCAAAATCCAAATTTTTACTATCTAACCGGATACACTGAACCCCATGCGGTTCTATTGATTTTTAAAAACGAACAAACCGCATATAATCAAACCTTTAATGAAATTATTTTTGTCCAAGAACGAAATAAGCAAGAGGAAATGTGGAATGGCAAACGATTAGGAGTTGATGGTGTTCAAAACAATCTTGGGTTTACAGTAGTATTGCCAGGCCGTGCCTTTAAAAACTTTGAAATTGATTTTTCAAAATTTGATAAAATTTTATTTAACCCATTTAAAAATGATGTAAGAAACACAAATAATAAAGCCGATTTGTTCAATTTGATTCAACAATTTAAAAAACACGTTAACTACGATATAAAAGTTGGGAATTCCGTTTTTGGCGATCGCATTCCAAATAAAAACAATGAAAAAATAGATACAAAATCGTTAAAAACACATATGGCTTCTTTGCGTGAAATTAAAACTCCGTATGAAATTAAAAAACTAAAAAAAGCTATTGAAATTTCAGCCATTGCGCAAGTTGAATTGATGAAAGCCTTACACGAGGATATGAGCGAATTGGAGGTACAAGCCATCCACGAATTTGTGTATAAAAAATACGGTGCTGCCCATGTTGGGTATCCGTCTATTGTTGGTGCAGGTGCAAATGGTTGTATTTTACATTATATTGATAACAACAAAGCGCAAATTGGAAAAAACAAAATGATATTGATGGATTTGGGAGCAGAATATCAGGGCTATACCGCAGATGTAACTAGAACTGTTCCAGCCAGCGGTTATTTTACAAATGAACAGAAACTCATTTACAATGTAGTATATAAAGCTCAAGAGGCCGGTATTAAGGCAGCTAAAGTAGGAGCCAAATTTTGGAAGCTGAATGAAGTAACAAAAAAAATTATAAATGAAGGATTGTATCAATTAGGCATCATTAAAAGTCCTAATGCTAATCACAATTACTATCCTCATGGGGCATCGCACCATATAGGACTGGATGTTCATGATGCAAGTAACTTTGGCAGTTTAAAAGAAAACATGGTGATAACCGTTGAGCCCGGAATTTATATTCCTGAAGGCAGCAACTGCGATAAAAAATGGTGGGGCATTGCCGTAAGAATTGAAGATGATATTTTAATAACCAAAAAAGGGCCTATAATTTTATCAAAAACTGCTCCAAGAACCGCAGAGGAAATTGAGGCAGTTATGAAAAAACCAAGCGCATTAACTAATTTTAATTTACCGGAATTAGATTAAGCAATGAACTTGATTTTTAATTTATTCCCTTAACAATTGTTGTTTTAAATCTTGGTAGGATTTAATTTGAACAGCTTTTTTGTCTTTATTTAAAACAGATTTAATTTGTTTTGGAATTTGTATTTTTTCCTTAATTAAAGGCTCAACAACATTTAAAAATTTTATTGGATGGGCTGTTTCCAAAAAAATACCTTGACCTGAATGGTTTTTAAAATATTTTTTCAAACCTAAATAACCTACAGCGCCATGTGGATCGGCAATATAATTAGCTTCTTCTTTAAGTTTTACAATTGCTTCACGAGTGTCGTCATCTGAAAATGAATACGAACTAAAGTTATTTTTTAAATCGGTAATATTATTATCGAATAGCTCTAATATCCTCACAAAATTACTCGGATTACCAACATCCATGGCGTTTGATATGGTTTGTTTTGAAGGTTTAGGATTGAAATTACCGGTTTCAAGATAGTTTGGAACAATATCATTACAATTGGTTGCCGCTATAAAATGCTTTACAGGCAAACCTAACTTTTGAGCCATAATTCCTGCACATATGTTGCCAAAATTTCCACTTGGTACAGAAAATACTAAATCTTTACCCTTAACTTTTAGTTGTTTATATGCAAAAAAGAAATAAAACATTTGTGGCAACCATCTGGCAACATTAATTGAGTTTGCCGATGTTAAATTTAGTTTGGTATTCAATTCAGCATCTAAAAATGCCTTTTTAACCATTGCTTGGCAATCATCAAAAGTGCCGGAAACTTCAAGAGCAGTTATGTTTTCACCAAAAGTTGTTAATTGTTTTTCCTGTACATTACTCACTTTTCCTCTAGGATATAAAATAACAACATCAACTCCTTTAACACCTAAAAATCCACTTGCCACGGCACCTCCGGTGTCGCCAGAGGTTGCAACTAAAACTGTTACGTTTTGAGTGTTATTTTGTTTGTTAAAATACCCAAGACACCTTGCCATAAAACGTGCTCCCACATCTTTAAATGCCATAGTTGGCCCATGAAATAACTCTAAAGTAGCTATGTCATTTTGCAATGAGATTAAAGGAAAATCAAATGCTAATGTTTCAGATATAATTTCTTTCAATGAATTTTCAGAAATTGCATCACCAATAAATTGTTTAATTACTTCAAATGCAATTTCATGATTTGAAATTGAGTCAATTTCTTTAAAAAAAGACGGAGGCAAAGGGGTAATTTGCTCTGGAAAATACAAGCCTTTATCTTGTGCAATCCCTCTAATTACAGCTTCTTTAAATGTAACCTTTGGTGCTGTTTTATTTAAACTATAATATTTCATAATAATTTATTCTAATATTTTAATTCCTTTATTATTAATTTTTGAAACGTGCACCTCATAAGGTATTTCAAGAAATTGATATGAATTTTTCATGGCATCTGCAACTTTCAGTGCAGTTTCCAGCCCTTTGCTTAATGCAAAAATAGAAGGACCTGAACCCGATATCCCACAGCCTAAAGCTCCTGCTTCAATGGCTTTTAATTTGACTTCTGCAAATGCCGGAATAAGTATTGATCGTTCCGGTTCAACAATATAATCGGTTAATGATTTGCCAATTAAAGCGTAATCATTGGTATATAACCCACTTATAAATCCCCCTAAATTTCCCCATTGTTTTACAGCATCTTTTAAAGGAACTTTTGTTTTCAAAACTTCTCTGGAATCCCCTGTTTTCAATTCAATTTGTGGATGAATAACTGTTGCAAATAATTCTTTAGGAGTTGGTAATGAGATAACGTCTAAGGGCTTATAACTTCTAATTAAGGTGAATCCTCCAAAAATAGCCGGAGCAACATTATCGGCATGTCCAACTCCTGTTGCAAGTCGCTCACCCTCCATGGCAAACCGAATAAGATCCAAATTTGAAAATGGTTTCCCTAAAAGATAATTCATTGCCCAAACCACACCGGCAGCACTGGCAGCACTGCTACCAATGCCGCTTCCAGGCTTTATACTTTTACAAATTTCAATTTCAAAGCCTACATTTTTTTTAAATTTTGATAGAAATGCCAATCCTGCAACCCCGGCAACATTTTTATGTGCTTCCAAGGGCAACTTTTGACCGGTTATTTTAGTAATTTTAATACCAATGTTATCAACTTTCTTAACCACCATTTCGTCACCAACAGAATCCAATGCCAGTCCTAACACATCAAAACCACAGGAAACATTGGCTATGGTTGCAGGAGAAAATATTTTTAGTTGTTTCATAGTGTTAAATGTTTCCAATTCTAATAATATCTGCAAATAAACCCGATGCTGTAACATCAGCTCCGGCTCCAGCCCCTTTTATAATTAACGGCTGTTCCTGATAACGGTTTGTGTAAAACAACACTATATTATCTTTGCCATCCAAATTATAAAATGGATGATGCGATGGAATTTCCTGAAGCCCAACCCGAGCCTTATCATCTTCAAATTCGGCAACATATTTTAGTCTACAATTATTTGCAGATGCTTTTTGTTGCAATTTATTAAAATGGGCAGCTTCAGTTTTTAAAGTTTCCATAAACTCATCAACCGTTTCCGCTTCGTTACATAACTTCGGTAAAAAAGACATATTTTCAATAGCATCTAATTCAAGTTTATAACCGCTTTCTCTAGCTAATATTAATATTTTACGCATTACATCTACCCCACTTAAATCAATTCTCGGATCAGGTTCGGTATAACCTTCTATTCCAGCTTGGTTTACAATCTCATAAAAAGTATTATTCTCATTAAAATTGTTAAAAATAAAATTTAAACTACCTGAAAGTACTGCTTGAATTTTGGTTACTTTATCGCCCGAGGCAATTAAATTTTTAAGTGTGTCAATTATTGGCAAACCTGCACCAACATTGGTTTCAAATAAAAAAGGAGCATGGTATTCACGTGCCAAATTTTTTAACTGCTTGTAATTTAAATAATTTGATGAACAAGCAATTTTATTACAGGTAACAACTGCAACACTTTCAATTAAATAACTGGCATATAGCTTTGAAATTTTTTCGCTGGCTGTATTATCAACAAAAATACTGTTCCTGTAATTTAACTGAGTTACCTTTTTATGAAACTCATCCATATTAAGTGGAAGGCCATTTTTATTAAGTTGATTCGCCCAGTTGTCTAAATCTATCCCTTCTTCATTAAAAAGCATTTTTTTAGAATTAGTAAGGGCAATTACCCTAATCTGAATTTTTAAATTTTCAATGAGAAACTTATGTTGATTTCTAATCTGATTCAACAATTTACTTCCTACGTTACCCACACCAACAATAAATAAATTAAGTTGCTTAATTTGATTTTCAAAAAATGCCGAATGTAACGTATTTAGCGCCTTTTTAATGTCTTTGTGAGCTATAACTGCCGAGATGTTTTTTTCAGAAGCTCCCTGAGCAATGGCTCTAATATTTACATTATTTTTACCAAGTGTGCTGAACATTTTTCCACTAATTCCCTGATGACTTTTCATTGAATCACCAACTACGGCTATAATAGCATTATTTGGTTCAATTATCAACTCATCTAAAATGCGCTCACCCATTTCATATTTAAACTCCTTATTTATTGCTTTTTTTGCTTTGTTAGCATCACTACTTTCAATAGCAATACATATGGAGTGTTCGGATGAAGCCTGAGTGATTAATGAAATGTTAATTTTTTCAACTGCCAGCGCTTCAAAAAGTCTTTTTGAAAAACCCGGAATACCAATCATACCACTGCCTTCTAAAGTTAACAATGTCATATTCTCTATATGACTTATTCCCTTAACAGGGTTTTTATTAGACGCAACTTTACTAATTAAGGTACCATCTGCCTTGGCATCAAATGTGTTTTTTATACATATTGGAATTTCTTTATCTAATACCGGTTGAATGGTTGGAGGATACAACACTTTTGCTCCAAAGTGTGACAATTCCATAGCTTCCTGATAGGATATACTTTTAATAGGAAATGCCTGCTTCACAAATTTAGGATTTGCCGTATACATACCACTTACATCTGTCCATATTTCAAGAATAGAGGCATTTTCAGCAGCGGCAATAATAGCCGCCGTATAATCAGACCCTCCCCTTCCTAAAGTAGTAGCTTCAACTTTTGTTGAAGTAGCTACAAAGCCCGGAAAAACAACTACTCTATTTTTGCAACTACTAAAAAAAGAATTTATTTTATTTGTTGTACTATCTTTTACTACCGAAGCATTATTAAAATTACTGTTAGTTACAATTAATTCTTGCGAGTTTTTTAATATAGCATCAATGCCATTATTTACAAATGCTTCAGCAATTATAAAAGATGATAAGAGTTCACCAAAACTCACAATTTTGTCGGATGTTCTTGGCGATAATTCTCTTAATAACCGTACTCCTTCCAATGTTAATTCCAAATTATTCAACCTCTTTTTCACCTCGCTCAAAACACTGCTTTGATTTTTTACAGGGATTAATTCGCGAACAATGTCGAAATGTCTTTTTTCAATGGTTTTGTAACAATTTTTATAACTGCTATTCCCTTTTTCAGCCAATCTACCTGCCTCTAACAAAAGATCTGTAATTCCGCCCAAGGCCGAAACTACAACAGCTAAATTACTTTTGTAAGCACTCTCTTTAATTATACTAATTACTTTGTTTATATTTTCTGAAGTGGCTACTGATGAGCCTCCAAATTTTAATACTTTCATGTTAAAAATAAATTTATTTTAAATAACAATTTATGTTTCAATTTTATTGAAACCGGATATACGAATTTGATGATATGAATAAAATAACCCCCTAAAGGGTAATCATAATTGTAGAAATGGTCATAACAAACCCATGTAAGATGCTTACATTTATAATAGAAGAAATATGTTGGTTTGTTATTTTCATTGGCACAAATGTACTCCTTTTTTTAAAACAACAAATTTTTTAATTAAATTTTATTGATATAAAAATAATGAATCACTAACTTTAGTTAGTTTCAATTTTTACCGACCTGCTTTTGTTAAAAATTCAATACTATTTTTTTCAAAATCAAATATCAATTATTACTTGATTTTTTAATAAATCGTCAAAAGTTTCTTGTTTTCTTATTAAATAGTCATTTCCCTCATACAACAACACTTCAGCCGGCTTAAATCTGGAATTATAATTAGAGGCCATTGAGAAACAATACGCCCCTGCATTGTTAAAACACAAAACATCTCCTTCTCTAATTTCACCTATTCGTCGGTTAGATGCAAATGTATCAGTCTCACAAATATAGCCGACTACTGAATAATAACGTTGTTTTCCATTAGGATTTGAAATATTTTCTATATGATGGTATGCATCATACATCATTGGTCTGATTAAATGATTAAATCCGGAATCTATACTTGCAAAAACCGTTGAAGTTGTTTGTTTAACAACATTTACATTGGCTAAAAACATACCGGCTTCACTTACTAAAAACTTTCCGGGCTCAAACATTAAGGTAATTTCTTTACCATGTTCGTTGCAAAATTTGTTAAATCGTTTCGAGAGTTTTTTACCCAATTCTTCAATATTAGTAGAAACATCACCTTTTTTATAAGGTACTTTGAACCCGCTTCCAAAATCAATAAATTCCAGGTTTTTAAAATCAATAGCTGTATTGAACAAAATTTCAGTTGCTGCTAAAAAAACATCAATATCCAAAATATCTGAACCCGTGTGCATATGCAATCCGTTAATATACATATTCGTATTTTCTACAACTCGCTTTATATGAGGTACTTGATGAATTGATATTCCAAATTTTGAATCGATATGACCAACAGATATTTTTCTATTACCACCTGCCATAATATGCGGGTTGATACGAATACATACCGGAATTTCAGGGTAATGATGCCCAAATTGTTCTAAAATTGACAAATTATCAATATTTATTTGCACGCCTAGTTTGGCAACTTCTTCTATTTCTTCTAAAGAAACTCCGTTAGGCGTATAAATAATATCCTGAGGTAAAAAACCTGCCTCCAAACCTAACTTCACTTCCTGAATGGAAACGGTATCAATACCAGAATTGAGTTTTTTAAACAGTTTTAAAATACTTATATTAGAATTGGCCTTTACTGCATAATTTAACTTTAAACTGGAAACTTTAGAAAAGGCATTTGTAATTCGGTTATACTGCTCAATTATTTTCTCGGCATTGTAAACGTATAACGGACTTCCATACTTTTGGGTTAATTCAACCAGATAATTATGCTCCATAAATAGTTTTTTGAATTTCAAAAGTAAAAAAGCCATTGAATTTTTTAAAGGAAAAAATACTAAATAACAATATTTAACAATTTGTTAAATTAAAAAGACTTTACAATTAACTTCAAATCTGTATTTGAAACTCTATAAATAACAACTT
>CAYFFC010000032.1:0-27182 GCA_964342295.1 uncultured Lutibacter sp.
AAAAAACTTATTAACAATAGTAATTTCTAAAGGTTTTTCAGTAGTAAATTATTTAGGATCCAAATCCTTTAAAGTGAGTACTCGCCCTTTTTCTCTAATTTCTTTAGAAAATTCAATTATACTTTGATCTCTAAATTTACCCATAATACTATTTTTAAATGGCTCCACAATAAAATGTACAGGGCAAGGATTTTCGGAATCACATTTATCAAGGCCCAAGAAGCACTCGTTTAGCTTATTTAAACCATCAATGTTTTCAATAATATCACAAACCGTTTTTAGTCCGTTTTCTTTGGTTAAATAAAAACCACCATTAGGACCTTTTGTAGATGAAATAATATTACCTCGCACCAATTGTTGAAACAATTTTGCCAAAAATGGACTTGGAACATCAATACTTTTTGCAATAACTTTAACACTAATTTTTTTATCCTCATTAGCGTGCTCTGCTAAATATAATGTAGATAAAATTGCATATTTACTGGCGCGTGATAACATTTTCTTTTCTATTTATAAGTAATTTGTTGGCGTAAAACTAATAAAAAAAGCCAATAAATATTAAATCTTTTCAAATTTAACAGTAAAATGTCTCATTATAGGGGCTTCTTCCTTTATAGTATATCCGGATTTTGCCTCATGACGCGACTCGTAAATATTTTTTAATGTTGCAGCTATATAATCCATATGGTTATTGGTATAAGTTCTGCGTGGCACAGCCATACGCACTAACTCCAGCTCCGGATATCGGTTTTCTCTTGTAACCGGGTCCCTATCTGCCAATACTGTTCCTATTTCAACTCCTCTAATTCCGCCAACCACATACAATTCAATGGCAAGTGCTTGTGCTCTGTATTCTTCTCTAGGGATGGTTGGCACAAATTTATTAGCATCTAAAAAAATGGCATGACCGCCAAAAGGTTGTTGTACAGGAACACCATATTCAACTAATTTTTTACCTAAATATGCTATTTGTTCAACACGGCTTTCTAAATAATTTACTTCGGTGGCTTCATCTAAACCAACGGCTAATGCCCCCATATCACGACCATTCATTCCACCATAAGTTATAAAACCTTCATACATAATATTAAATACCGTTGCTTCTTTAAAAACTGATTTGTTGTTTAAAGCAATAAAACCACCCATGTTAACAAGCCCATCCTTTTTTGCGCTCATAGTCATGCCATCCCCATAAGAAAATACTTCCTTTACAATTTCTTTAATGGTTTTATGTTCATATCCCGGTTCACGTTTTTTTATAAAATAAGCATTCTCTGCAAATCGAGCTGCATCAAAATATAAAGGAATTTGATAGGATTTACATAAATTGGATACTTCTTTTACATTTTTTACAGAAACCGGTTGACCTCCGGCACTGTTACAGGTAATGGTTAAAACTACAAATGGGATTTTTTCTTTAGGATTATTTTTAAAAACAGTTTCTAATTTAGATATATCAATATTTCCTTTAAACGGGTGCACAACAGCAGTATCAAATGCCTCATCAATTGTACAATCAACTGCAGTTGCCTTTCTAAATTCAATATGCCCTTTTGTGGTATCGAAATGTGAATTTCCGGGAACAATATCACCTTCTTTAATCAATGTTGAAAACAATACATTCTCAGCGGCTCTGCCTTGGTGGGTTGGTAAAAAGTATTTATACCCTGTAATTTTTTTGACAGTTTTTTTCAGCTTTTTGTACGACCTTGAACCGGCATAACTTTCGTCTCCAATCATAATTTCAGCCCACTGGCGGTCACTCATGGCTCCTGTACCACTATCTGTAAGTAAATCGATAAAAACTTTATCCGACTCTAAATTGAATAAATTATAGTGTGCTTTTTTAATCCACTTTAAGCGTTGTTCTTTAGTTGAACGTTTTAAAGATTCAACCATTTTAATTTTATAAGGTTCTGCGTATGGTAATTGCATTATAGTAAGTTTTAATTTGAAAAAAAATATTTGTGTACAACCAATAGATAGTTGTGAGATGCGAGGAGAAGTTTACAAAATATAGCATTCAGGCCTTTTTATAAATAAGTACCTTTTAAAGTATATTTTAAAAAAACTCAATTGTTTCATTGATAAACAACATTTAGAGTTACAAAACTACAAATTAATATTTTTTTATACCGTAATAAACACATAAAATCGATTTGTTAATTTATAGTATTTTAGGTATGACAGGAGTCATTTGCCAACATAAATGATACGTGTAAATTAGCAGCCTGAATTTTACATATTATAATTTTCTTAAAATTACACAATCAACACTTTATTAGAATTTTAATATGTATTTTTGCAAGACTTTTTTAAATTCAAATATATTGAAATGAACAAATTTCTTTCCTTTATATACTCAACCCGTTTAATGGCTGTTTTGTTTATTGTTTATGCAGTTGCAATGGGTATTGCCACGTTTATTGAAAATGATTACGGAACAGAAACTGCCAAGGCATTGGTTTACAATTCCTGGTGGTTTGAGTTAATTATGTTATTATTTGCAGTTAACTTTTTTGGAAACATTTTTAAATATAAATTATTTAAAAAGGAGAAGTTGGTGGTTCTTATTTTTCATCTTTCTTTTTTCTTAATTATAGTTGGTGCCGGGGTAACACGTTATATTAGTTATGAAGGTATTATGCCAATTAAGGAGGGTTCGGTTAGCAATACATTTTTATCTGAAAATACCTATTTGAGTATTTCCGTAAATGATGGACAAGACCAAAAAAAACCTATTCACAAAAAAATGCTGTTTTCGGCTCTTGGAAAAAATAATTTCAATTATACTACCAATTTTAAAGGAACTCCCGTTGCTGTTAAATTAACCGATTACATTCCAAATGTAACGGATGTTTTTGAAGAAACCGAAACCGGTGAAGTTTTTTTACACTTTGTGGAATCTGATGAAAATGGCAGAACCGACCACTATATTAAAACCGGTACAACAAAATTAATTAAAGGAGTGTTGGTGGGCTACAATTCACCTGCTAAAACCACTATTGCCATAAAAAATGTAAATGATTCGTTAAAAATTGAATCAACCGAGGCCGGTAAATTTTACAGAATGGCTGATAAATTTGAAGGTATAATTGCAAAAGATTCCTTACAAGAATTAAACTTATTTACCTTACACACCATTAGTAATTTAACGTTTGTTGTTCCTACTAAAAGTGTAAAAGGTACCTATAAAACTATTTCCGGATCAAAAGATGAGTCGTTTTTAGCTCAATTAAATTTCGATGTAACTGTTGGCGAGGAAACAAAGCAAGTGAGTATGCGTGGTGGTAAATTTGCCATTCAATCTCCAACTACTTTTAGTGTAGGTCATTTAAACTTTAGAATGAGCTATGGTGCTATGCAATTGCAATTACCTTTTAGTATAAGACTCAATGATTTTCAACTCGAAAATTATCCGGGTTCTGAAAGTGCCATGTCCTACGCAAGTGAAGTAACTGTTATTACGCCTGAAGAATCATTTGATTTTAGAATTTTTATGAATAATATATTAAATTTTAAAGGCTATAAGTTTTTTCAGTCTAGCTATAATATCACTCCACAATACGAAGAAACTCATTTATCTGTAAATCACGATTTTTGGGGAACTACCATTACCTACATAGGTTATTTTTTATTATATGCCGGTTTGATTTTAATTTTATTTATGAGAGGTACCCGATTTGATTTTCTTAGAAAAAGTTTGCAAAAAATTAAACGTAAAAAATCTGTTGCAACCTTAATTGTACTTTTGTTTACAATAGTAGGCTTTTCTCAACAAACAAGGCCTCCTTTAACAGAAAAAGAAATAGATTCTGCCTTGGCAGTAAACCAAATTTCGTTAGCTCATGCCGAAAAATTTAGTAAACTTATTATTCAGGATGCAGGAGGTAGAATGAAACCTGTTCACACCTATGCATCTGAATTACTCAGAAAGGTAAGTAAGCACGATAATTTTAAAGGAATGAACGCTACGCAGGTGTTTTTGTCTATCCAGCAAAACCCGAGGCTTTGGTTTCATATGCCAATTATTTATATTGAAAAAGGAAACACCAAATTAAGAGATATTATTGGTTTAGCACATGACCAAAAGTATGCAACTTTTGCGCACTTTTTTGATACAAAAGGAACGTATAAAATAGCTGAAGAGCAAAAAAAGGCACATAAAAGCAACATTAAAAGCAAATTTGAAAAAGATATAATTAATGTTGACCGAAGAATCAACTTGTTTTATTCTGCAGTAACGGGTGATATTTTAAGGTTTTTCCCTATACCTGAAGATGAAAACAATACTTGGGTATCACCTAACAATATAAAACCTTCTATGTTTAAAGGAAAAGATTCACTATATATTGGTCAATTTTTTCCGGTGTACCTTCAAACTTTAGAGGAGGCTACAAAAACCAATAATTACTCCAAAACCGATGAAATTTTAGAAGGTATTAGAGACTTCCAAAAAAAATACGGTCAAGCAGTGTATCCAACCGATAATAAAATAGATTTAGAAATAGCCTATAACAAATACGATATTTTTAAGAAGCTTTTTAGCTACTATATGTATATAGGAACATTAATGTTTTTATTGGTTGTTTTTCAAATATTTAACAACAGTAAAGTACTTAACTATTTAATAAATACAAGTATTGCTATTATTATTGTACTATTTTTAATGCACACCGGTGGTTTAATAGCACGTTGGATTGTTAGTGGTCATGCTCCATGGAGTAACGCCTATGAATCTATGATATATGTAGCTTGGGCAACTATGCTGTTTGGTTTAATTTTTGGCCGTAAGTCAAATATGACCATTGCAGCCACAGCATTTTTAACCTCATTTATTTTGATGGTAGCACATTGGAACTGGATGGATCCTGAAATTGCCAACCTTGTTCCGGTGCTTAATTCGTATTGGTTAATGATTCACGTTGCTATTATTGTAGCAAGCTACGGGCCTTTTGCCTTAGGAATGATATTGGGTTTAATAGCTTTAATTTTAATGATATTGACCACCAAAAACAACAAATCAAAAGTATCATTAATGATTAAAGAGCTCACCATTATAAACGAAATGGCCTTAACTGTAGGGTTGGTTTTATTAACCATTGGAAATTTCTTAGGAGGGCAATGGGCTAATGAAAGTTGGGGGCGTTACTGGGGCTGGGATCCAAAAGAAACCTGGGCATTAATAAGTATAATGATTTATGCTTTTGTGCTACATCTTAGGTTAGTTCCCGGACTTAGAGGGAGATTTACATTTAACCTATTGTCAATAGCTGCATTTGCTTCCATTTTAATGACCTATTTTGGTGTAAACTTTTATTTATCAGGACTACACTCTTATGCGAGTGGAGATAAAGTAATAACACCAAACTTTGTGTTTTATGCAATAGCTATAGTGGGTGTAATTGCCACTCTGGCATTAATACAGTATAAAAAACATTATAAAAAATAAGTATTTCATTAGCAAAAACGTAACTTTGCACTTCTTATTAAAATTAAAAAAATAATGTTTAACAAGTATATTAAATTAGTAATTGCCGTTGCAATTTTAACTTGGGCCGGATTCCAGTTTGCCGAAGGCAATATTATGAATGGTATTTCATTAGTATTATTGGCCGGATTATTTGTATTATTCTACTTTAAAAATGAATTTATTTTATTGGCCTTTTTACAACTAAGAAAGCAAAATTTTGCAGGAGCTGCTAAATGGTTGGGGTATATAAAAAACCCAAGCAGTGCTTTGGTAAAAAAACAAGAAGGATATTTTAATTTCTTACACGGAATATTGGTTTCACAAACCAACATAACACAGGCTGAAAAGTATTTTAAAAAAGCCATTAGCTTAGGTTTAAATATGAAGCATGATTTGGCAATGGCAAAACTTCAACTTGCAGGGATAGCAATGACAAAAAGAAGAAAGCGAGAGGCAACTATGTTAATGAATGAAGCCAAAAAATTAGACAAACAAAACGTGCTGGCTGAACAAATTAAAATGCTGAAACAACAGATGAAAAAAATTTAATTTTCGAATTAATTATATTTATAAAAAAAAAGCGCAAAATAGTTTTTTGCGCTTTTTTTATGTAGTATTTTTTTAATCTAAAATTCCCGTAGTTAAGTCGGGATGGTACTTTATTAAACGTAAACCTTTATTCTCAATTCCTTTAAAAGGCTTTTTTTCGTAATTAAACAAGGCTAGAATTCTTATTGATTTACCCGCTTCAAAACCTTCTTCCAATAATTCAGCACTTGCAATTCTAAGCAACGTATCATAAGTAACATCAAAACCCCTATAGCTGAATTTTGATGGGGTTGCGTAGTTTTTTCTTAAATACGCGTTATAAAAATTTAAAAAATTAATATCATCAGCCATTAAAAATTCATTAGTTGGAAAAATAAAATTTAATTTACCCAATATGGCATTGTCTATATTGTCATAGTTTTTACCCTTATTTAAAGCAAATAATTGTATAGGCATGCGTTCAACCGGACTTTTTAAATTATTGATTACTGCTGATGTTGTAACCGATTCATCACTTAAACTCAATACCCAATTAGGTCCCATTGAATCCAATTTTTGAATAAACAACTCATTGTCAATAAACCCATTTTCAGGTTTTACAACCTCAATTTTTTTAATAGAATCTATGGCTTTTAATTGATTTACAATTCGCCATAATTTACTTTGGTTTTCAGGATTTGCATCATTAACAACCACAACATTTTCACCTTTATAATTTTCCTTCAAATAATGCATTAATTTTTTTTCAAACTCCTGTGAGTCAGGTGCCGATTTAATTAAATTGGCATCATTTAAATCTGCCTGTTTTTTTGAAAAAACCGGAGCTACTACCGGTGTTTTAATATGAGAAGCCATCCATTGGGCTTTATCGTAAAATAACGGACCAATAACAACATCCAAATCATCAAAGTTATTTTTAGCTACTAAATACTGTAATTTGTATTTAGAATTTTCGGTGTCAAAATAGTGTGCGCTAATGTTCAATCCCTTTTTGCGTAGAGAATCTATTGCCATTTCAACTCCCAAATGAAATTCGGTGGCAATATTCAGCAATGAATTGGTTCTGTTAAAACTTTCAATTGTTAATGAGTCATTTAGCTTATTTAATTGATAAGGAAGCATAATGGCAACCTTAATTTCTTTATTGAAATCGGGTTGTTCAATAAACAAGGCCTCATCAATAGTCGCTTCTAATTCACTTTTTGCCTTCACTTTTAAAAGCATACCCAATTTTAATCCTTCTTTTAAATTTGGGTTTAATAGTTGCAATTCGGATTCCGTCACCTCATACCTACGCGTTAAATTAAACATGGTATCATCTTTAACAACGGTGTGTAATACATAATTAGCAGAGTCTTTTGGTTGCGCAATGCTGGGTTTTGGAATGTGCAATAACATTCCTATTTTCAATCCTTCCTCTAGATTTTTATTGGCCGCAACCAATTCATCAATAGTAATTCCAAATTTTTTAGAAATACCAAACAAAGTTTCTTTTGGTTTTACACTGTAAACATTGGCTACACTTTTAGTTTCAGCAACTTTTTTTCCAAAGTTTTTATTTGGAATTATAATTACCGTTTGTGGTTTTGGTTTTCTGCCTATTCCCGGATTCAATTTCAACAAATCTCTAGTAGAAATGTTGTTTGCTTTTGCAATACTTTTTATAGTTTCTCCCCTCTTAACGGTATAAGAAACATACTTTTTTTGCTGTGCATATCCCGTAAACAAACACATTACAAACACTAAAGTAAAAAGGATAAATTTTTTCATAAATACTTTAAAATTTAACGGGTTTACTACTCCCATTCAATAGTTGCCGGTGGTTTAGAGCTTATATCATATACTACTCTATTAACGCCTTTTACCCCGTTTATTATTTTGTTCGATGTTTTTTGCAAAAATTCGTAAGGTAAATTTACCCAATCCGCTGTCATTCCATCGGTTGATTCAACCGCTCGTAGAGCCACACATTTCTCATAAGTACGTTCATCACCCATTACACCAACCGAATTAACAGGCAACAACATAGCACCTGCCTGCCAAACTCCATCGTACAACCCCCAGTCTTTCAAGCCTTGTATAAAAATTGCATCAACTTCTTGTAATATTTTTACTTTTTCGGCTGTTATATCACCCAAAATTCTAATTCCCAAACCGGGTCCCGGAAAAGGATGCCTGCCTAATAATTCACCATCAATTCCTAAGGATTTACCAACTCTTCTCACTTCATCTTTAAACAACATTTTAAGTGGCTCAACAATTTCAAGCTTCATAAAATCCGGTAATCCGCCTACATTGTGGTGTGATTTTATGGTTGCTGAAGGCCCCCCGGATACAGAAACCGATTCAATAACATCGGGGTAAATAGTTCCTTGTCCCAGCCACTTAACATCTTTTAACAGATGGGCTTCATCATCAAAAACTTCAATAAAAACTCTTCCAATAATTTTTCGTTTTTCTTCAGGATCTGTTACTCCTTTCAATGCTTTCAAAAAACGTGCCGATGCATCTACGCCCTTCACATTTAGTCCCATATGTTTGTATTGTTCCAACACATTTTCAAATTCATTTTTACGAAGTAAACCATTGTTTACAAAAATGCAATACAGGTTATCTCCAATGGCTTTTGAAATCAATGTAGCTGCAACTGTAGAATCTACACCTCCTGACAAACCAAGTACTACTTTGTCATTTCCTAAACTCTTTTTCAGTTGATCAACGGTTGAATCCACAAATGAATCGGGAGTCCAGCTTTGTTCCAATCCTGCAATATCAACTAAAAAGTTTTTCAGAATAGTGAGTCCGTCTTTGGAATGATAAACTTCCGGATGAAATTGAATTCCGTATGTTTCTTCATCTTTTATTTTGAATGCTGCATTTTGCACGTCGTGAGTGCTAGCAATCAACTCATAATTTTCAGGTAAATCTAAAATAGTATCACTATGACTCATCCACACTTGACTCCCTTTTGAGACTCCCTTAAAGAAGGTTTCATTTTCTTTAATGTAAGACAGATTTGCTCTTCCATATTCACGTGTATTAGAAGCTCCTACCTCACCGCCAAAATTATGTGCTAAATACTGAGCCCCAAAACAAACTCCCAATAATGGAAGTTTCCCTTTAATTTGAGATAAATCCGGTTGTGGTGCATCTTCCCCACGCACCGAAAAGGGACTACCCGATAAAATTACCGCAGTAAAATCTTCAATCTTAAAACTTTTGCTGTTGTATGGGAAAATTTCACAAAAAATATTCAATTCCCTTACTCTCCTCGCAATCAACTGTGTGTATTGCGAACCGAAATCTAAAATAAGTACCTGATGTTGCATCCGCAAAAATAATATTTAATTAATTATACACTAAAGCTTTGCGATTTTTTTTGCCTATTTTAAAGCAAATTCATTAAAACAACCAACTCAATTTTAGCGTTTTTAAGAGACTTTTAATATTGCACTCCTAACATGTTCTTTTAAAATTTATCAAAATTAAAATTAAAGCTTGTTTTAGCCGTTCTGAGCAACTTTTTTACTTTTAACAAATTGTGAATAACTATTACTTTCAGCACAATTTAAACCCTAAATTTAAGACGTGAATGTTTATATTTGTATGTTTTAGAATTTATATAAAAAAATATTGATTTTATGAGCGAAGAAGCTAAAAAACAAAATTATTCGGCTGATAGTATTCAGGCCCTGGAAGGAATGGAGCACGTGCGTATGCGCCCGTCAATGTATATTGGTGATGTTGGTGTTAGAGGACTGCATCATTTGGTTTATGAAGTTGTTGACAATTCTATTGATGAGGCTATGGCCGGGCACTGCGATTCTATTGAAGTTATTATAAATGAAGATAACTCAATTACGGTTAAAGATAATGGTAGAGGTATTCCGGTTGGAATGCACAAAAAAGAAGGCGTTTCGGCATTGGAAGTTGTGATGACTAAAATTGGTGCCGGTGGTAAATTTGATAAAGATTCTTATAAAGTATCCGGTGGTTTGCACGGTGTAGGTGTATCTTGTGTTAACGCTTTATCTGATCATTTAAAAGCTACCGTTTACAGAGAAGGTAAAATTTGGGAACAGGAGTATGAAAAAGGGAAAACCCTCTATCCGGTAAAAACTGTTGGAGAAAGCAATGCTAACGGAACAACTGTTACTTTCACACCCGACAAGTCTATTTTCACAATTTCAACAGAATATAATTATGATACCCTAGCAACCCGATTGCGAGAATTGTCGTACTTAAATAAAGGCTTACATATTTCTTTAACGGATAAAAGAGAAGTAAATGACGAAGGTGAGCATCCAACCGAAAAATTTTTCAGTGAAATTGGGTTGCCTGAATTTGTTTCTTATTTAGATGCTACCCGTGAACAATTAACTGCTGGCGTTATTGCCATGGAGGGTGAAAAAAACGGGATTCCTGTTGAAGTAGCTATGGTGTATAACACGTCCTACAATGAAAATTTACATTCCTACGTAAATAATATCAATACGCATGAAGGAGGAACCCATTTATCAGGATTCCGACGCGGATTAACCAATACGCTAAAAAAATATGCCGAAACTTCCGGGATGTTAGACAAGTTAAAGTTTGATATTGCCGGTGATGATTTTAGAGAAGGGTTAACAGCAATTATATCGGTAAAAGTTGCTGAACCGCAGTTTGAAGGCCAAACAAAAACCAAATTAGGTAACCGTGAAGTTACTTCGGCTGTAAGTCAGGCTGTTTCTGAAATGCTTCAAAATTATTTAGAGGAAAACCCTAACGATGCCAAAACCATTGTTCAAAAAGTAATTTTAGCTGCTCAGGCACGTCACGCTGCGCGTAAAGCACGTGAAATGGTACAGCGTAAAACAGTAATGTCTATTGGCGGACTACCCGGAAAATTAAGTGACTGTTCTGAAACAGACCCTGAAAAATGTGAAATATTTTTGGTTGAGGGTGATTCCGCAGGGGGTACTGCTAAACAAGGTCGTGACAGAAACTTTCAAGCCATATTACCGCTAAGAGGTAAAATTCTAAATGTTGAAAAAGCCATGCAACACAAGGTTTTTGAAAACGAAGAAATTAAAAATATGTTTACCGCCCTTGGGGTAACCATTGGTACCGAAGAAGACAGCAAAGCGTTAAACCTTGAAAAATTACGTTATAACAAAATTGTTATTATGTGTGATGCCGACGTTGATGGTAGCCATATTGCAACCTTAATTCTTACGTTCTTTTTCAGATATATGAAAGAATTGATTGAAAACGGCCATGTGTATATTGCAACACCACCACTTTACTTAGTAAAAAAAGGTCAAAAAAGAGAATATGCGTGGAATGATGACCAACGCGATTTAATTGCTCAAAAAATGGGTGGTAGTGCCAATATTCAGCGCTACAAAGGTTTGGGTGAAATGAATGCTGAACAGCTTTGGGACACTACAATGAATCCTGAGTTTAGGACATTACGACAAGTTACTATTGATAATTTAACAGAAGCAGATCGTGTATTTTCAATGCTAATGGGAGACGAGGTTCCTCCTCGTAGAGAGTTCATTGAGAAAAATGCCAAATATGCGAATATTGATGCATAATATTTATAATTAAAAGACTAAAAAGACCGTTTTTTTTGAACGGTCTTTTTTTATTTTCATATAACTTACTATATTTACACGTAATTAAAAACCCCTATTATGAAAAAATTACCCCTAATATTAATGACTTTCTTGTTGAGTTTTTCAGCAAAATCTCAAGATTTAGACCTACTTTTATTAGCTAATGACGATGCTAACTTATTAATGGAAAATTATATGGCGCCTGTTATGGAAGGCATGCTGTTTAGTTTAAATAATGGTTGGTACCATACTGCTAAGACTCATAAAAAACTAGGATTTGATATAACTATCAGTGCAAATGCAGCTATAGTTCCGGGTGCATCCAAGACGTTTCAATTTAATGAAAGTGACTACGAATTTTTATCGTTAGAAAGTGGAAGCAGCCAAATGAATACCGTTATGGGAGGAGAAAATACCAGCCAAATTGGAATTCGAATTCCCGAAGCTAATGATTACAAAATTGCCGACTTTACCTTGCCTGATGGTGTTGGTAATGACTTGCCTTTAAATGCTGTTCCTTCACCAATGATTCAGGCAAGTTTAGGAATACCATTTAAAACCGACATTAGTGTACGTTTTTTACCACAAATAAACACCGATGATGTTGAAGGAAATTTAATTGGTTTTGGTTTAAAACACAATCTTATGCAATATTTTGGACCTTTAGACAAACTGCCTTTAAATGTGGCTTTATTTGGAGGCTACACCACCATGGAAGCAACCTATAACTTGCAAAACGCCGGCGGATTATCGGGTAGCAACCAAGAGGCTGTATTTAAATTAAATGCTTATACCGTTCAGGCCATTGCTTCACTCGATTTCCCTGTTATTTCACTGTATGGCGGAATAGGTTTTGACAAGGGTACCTCAACCCTAAAACTTAAAGGTTCGTATGAGCTTGAATATACCATTGAAGGAACCGGTGCCACAGTTACAGAATCTATTAATGACCCTATAAATTTAGATTTTAAGGCGAACGGATTTAGAGGTACATTAGGTGCACGATTAAACCTTGGATTCTTTAAATTATTTGGCGATTACAGCATCAAAGAATACAACACCATATCTACCGGTATAGCGTTTAGTTTTAGATAAATAAAGCTTTTTTATTTTGAACTTTTTAACAAAATAAAATCATTACTACCAATTTCATACTTTGCTGTAAAAGTTGTGCTTAAATCCTTTAAAAATTCTTAATTTTACAATCAATTTTTAATTTTTAAATACAACACAAATAATATGAAAGTAACAATAGTAGGAGCAGGTGCTGTTGGCGCAAGTTGTGCAGAGTACATTGCCATTAAAGATTTCGCCTCAGAAGTAGTTTTGATTGACATCAAAGAAGGCTTTGCCGAAGGAAAAGCAATGGACTTAATGCAAACAGCTTCGTTAAATGGTTTTGATACCAAAATATCCGGTACAACCAACAATTACTCTAAAACGGCAGGTAGTGATATTGCTGTAATTACTAGTGGTATCCCAAGAAAACCGGGTATGACACGTGAAGAGTTAATTGGAATTAATGCAGGTATTGTTAAAACAGTATCAGAAAATTTAATCAAGCACTCACCAAATGTAATTTTAATTGTTGTTAGTAATCCTATGGACACCATGGCTTATTTAGCCCACAAAGCAACCGGATTACCTAAAAACAAAATAATTGGTATGGGCGGTGCATTAGACAGTGCTCGTTTCAAATACCGTTTGGCTGAAGCTCTAGATTGCCCGGCTTCTGATGTAAACGGAATGGTTATAGGTGGACACAGTGATGTTGGAATGGTTCCTTTAATTAACAAAGCTGTTAGAAACAGCGTTGCAGTATCTGAATTTTTATCGGAAGAAAGAATGCAACAAGTTGTTGAAGACACCAAAGTTGGTGGTGCAACCTTGACAAAATTATTAGGGACAAGTGCTTGGTATGCTCCGGGTGCTGCAGTATCAGAGTTAGTTAAAGCCATTGCTTTAGATTCTAAAAAAATGTTCCCTTGTTCAGCATTGTTAGAAGGTGAATTTGGTTTAAACGATATTTCAATAGGTGTACCTTGTATTTTAGGTAAAAACGGTATCGAAAAAATTGTTGAAATTGACCTTTCAGAAGAAGAAATGAAAAAACTTCATACAAGTGCTGAAGGTGTTAAAAAAACAAATGCCTTATTAAGCTAATACCTTTTAAAAATAATTAAGAGGCTGTTTAAAAATTTTACTTTTTAAACAGCCCTTTTATTTTCAATATATTAAGATAATCCCGAAATAACACCATTATTATCAATGGTCATAGATTCGGAAGCCGGTTTACCGGGCAGGCCTGGCATTCGCATCATTTGACCTAGAATAGGTATTATGAATTTTGCCCCTGCAGCTATTTCAATTTCACGAACAGTTACAATAAAGTTTTCGGGCCTTCCAACAAGCTGCTCATTGTCTGAAAATGATTTTTGGGTTTTGGCCATACAAATGGCAAAATCATTAAATCCTAAGCGTTCAATACGCTTCAAATTTAATTTTGCTTTTTTATCAAAATCTACTCCATCTGCTCCATAAATTTCCTTCGCAATTTTTTCAATTTTTTCTTTTACCGGCATATCCCAATTGTAAATTGGAGAAAACTGAGATGTTGTATTTTCTACCACATCAACAACTGCCTCAGCTAGTTTTTTGGTTCCACTACCACCCTTTGCCCATCCTTCCGACACAACAGCCTGAACATTTATTTCAGCACATTTTTCAATAATAAAATCTATTTCTTCATAAGAATCTCCTTTAAACGCATTTATAGCTACCACCGGCTCAATACCAAATTTTCTAATATTTTCAATATGTTTTTCTAAATTGCAAAAACCATTTTTAACAAACTCTAAATTAGGTGTATTATACAAATCTTTTGAAGCGCCTCCGTGATGACGCAAAGCTCTAATTGTTGCAACCAACACCACTGCTTTAGGGTTTAACCCGGCTGCAACACACTTAATATTTAAAAACTTCTCAGCACCCAAATCGGCACCAAAACCAGCCTCGGTGATCACATAATTTGATAAAGAAAGTCCCATTTTTGTGGCAATAATGGTATTGGTACCCTGTGCAATATTTGCAAAAGGCCCCCCGTGAATTATTGCCGGATTTTCTTCCAATGTTTGAACTAAGTTAGGCTTTAATGCATATTTTAAAAGTATTGCCATGGCATTTTCAGCCTTTAAATCGCGCGCAAAAATAGGTTTTTTATCAAATGTAAATCCTATAAAAATATCTCCCAGGCGTTTCTTTAAGTCCTCAAAATCGGTTGCCATACAAAGTATGGCCATCACCTCAGAAGCAGGGGTGATATTAAAGCCGTCTTCCCTTGGAATACCGTTGGCTGTTCCTCCTAAACCGATAGTGATTTTTCGCAAAGAACGGTCATTCATATCAATAACACGTTTCCATAAAATGGTTCTTGGGTCAATATTTAAATTATTAGTACGGCTTTGCAGGTTATTATCTATCAAAGCCGACAGCAAATTGTTAGCTTTTTCAACAGCATTAAAATCGCCTGTAAAATGCAAATTAATATCTTCCATAGGTACCACTTGTGAATATCCTCCACCGGCAGCACCTCCTTTAATTCCAAAAACCGGACCTAATGATGGCTCTCTCAAAACAACAGTAGCCTGCTTTCCAATTTTATTCAAGCCTTCGGTTAAACCAATAGATACTGTTGTTTTACCTTCACCGGCAGGTGTTGGCGTAATCGCAGTAACTAAAATTAAGTTGTTTTTTTTAATTTTCTCTTCATTAATTAAGCGCAATGGCAATTTTGCTTTGTATTTGCCAAAAAGTTCCAAATCATCTTCAGCAATAGCTAA
This sequence comes from uncultured Lutibacter sp., assembly GCA_964342295.1. Classification (GTDB taxonomy): domain Bacteria; phylum Bacteroidota; class Bacteroidia; order Flavobacteriales; family Flavobacteriaceae; genus Lutibacter. Next base: position 15,465 of record CAYFFC010000032.1, read on the forward strand.
CTTTGAAGCTATATTTTTAATATGAGTTAACTTATTATTTTGAGCAATTTCAATATCTGTTAAATGTTTCATTATATTATTTTTTGGTGAAACAAATATATAAATTAATTAATTCTGATTGGTTTTAATTAAAACGCTGTATTAATGTATACAAAAAGTTAAAAAGAATTGTTAGTTCCTGATTGAAATTATATATTTGCACGTTTATTACAATTGATTTTTATTTTAAAATAAATTAGCATGCAAAACAAAGGGCTTATTAAGTTATTCGCAATTCTTTTTGGAATAGTAAGTTTATATCAGTTATCATTTACCTGGTTTACAAATGGGGTTGAAAATGACGCTAAAGTTTATGCCGAATCTAAAACAGATGACGGAAAGGAGATAGCACGATTAGAAAGAGTATATTTAGACTCTGTTGCCAATAAACCGGTTATTGATTTAGGATTTGCCAAATTTAGTTATAACGACATTAAAGACAAAGAACTGAATTTAGGACTAGACCTAAAAGGTGGTATTGATGCTATATTGCAGGTTTCTGTTAGAGATATTTTGTTTGGCTTATCAAACGAATCTAAAAATCCTGTATTTAACGAAGCATTGGCAAAAGCCACTGAAGCTCAAAAAAGCAGTGATGATACTTATTTAAATTTATTTTTTAAAGAATTTGAAAAACTAAGTGCCGGAGAGGTAAAGTTAAGTGACCCAAGTATTTTTGGCAACAAATCGTTGCGCGAAAAAATTAACTTTAAACTAACCAATGAAGAAGTTAAACCTATTATTGAAGCCGAAGTTACGGGCTCGGTAAATACTGCATTTGAGGTATTACGCAGCCGTATTGATAAGTTTGGTGTTACACAACCAAACATTCAAAGAATAGGTAAATCGGGTAGAATTTTAATTGAACTTCCCGGAGCAAAAGATATTGACCGTGTAAAAAAATTATTACAAAGTACTGCAGAATTGCAATTTTGGGAGGTGTACTCTAACCAAGAAGTTGGAAATTTCTTTTTTCAGGCAAACGGCGTAATTGAAAATTCATTAAAAACCAAAACTCCTGAGAAAACTACTGAAGATGCAAAAGAAAGTTTAGAAGATTTACTTGGTGAAGTTTCAGATTCAGTTGCCACGCAACAAACAAACAATTTGTTCACCGTATTTTCACCAAACATTCCTCAATCACAAAACCAAATTTCATCGGTTATTGGTAATGCAAAAGTAGCTGATACAGCCAAAGTTAATTCCTATTTAGCAAAGAGTGATGTTAGAGCACTGCTAACAGGTGACATGAAATATGTGAAATTTTTATGGGATGCAAAACCATTTACAGCTACATTGTCTACAACCAATGAAGAGGTTGAATTAATTAACCTTTACGCAATTAAATCCAACAGAGAAGATACCGCACCTATTGAAGGTGATGTAATAATTGATGCAAGTCAGGAATACGGACAAACCGGAAAACCTGAAGTTAGTATGACCATGAACGCAACAGGTACCCGTTTATGGGGTAAAATGACCACTGAAAATGTTGGAAAATTTGTTGCAGTTGTGTTAGATGATTATGTTTATACTGCTCCTTCCGTAAATACTCCTATTACAAACGGAAGAACCTCAATATCGGGTGGAGATATGACAGTTGAAGAAGCACAAGATATTGCCAATGTTTTAAAGGCAGGTAAACTTCCGGCAGCAGCACATATTATTCAATCAGATGTTGTGGGGCCATCACTTGGTCAAAAGGCAATTAACAGCAGTTTACAATCATTTGCCCTTGCGTTGGTGTTAGTTTTACTGTGGATGATATTGTATTATGGTAAGGCTGGAGCTTTTGCCGATGTTGCACTCGCCGTTAATATTTTATTCATATTCGGAATTTTAACTGCATTTGGTGCAGTACTTACCTTACCCGGAATTGCAGGTATTATCTTAACCATAGGTATGTCGGTTGATGCCAATGTAATTATTTTTGAAAGAGTTAAGGAAGAACTCAATAAAGGAAAAGCTTTAAAAGCAGCAATAAGCCACGGATTTAGTTTTAAAGGAGCTTTATCTGCAATTATTGATGCTAACATTACCACTATGTTAACCGGTATCATTTTGTACGTATTTGGTACAGGCCCGGTTAAAGGATTTGCCTATACCTTAATGGTTGGTATTGGAACTTCACTTTTTACGGCTATTTTTATTACCAGATTGTTAATAGATTGGTATGCTAATAAAGGTAAACTTTTCACATTCAATACCAATATAACCAAAAACTGGTTTAAAAACATTGATGTTGAATTTTTAAGAAAGCGTAAAATTTCATATGTGGTATCGGCATTAATTATTATTGGTGGTGTGGGCTCATTGGTAACAAACGGGTTAAATTATGGTGTAGATTTTGTGGGTGGTAGAACTTATGTTGTTAAGTTTGATAAAGTTACCAATCCTACCGATGTTGCTGCAACGTTAAAAGAAGTTTTTGTAAGCGCACCTGAAGTTAAAACCTATGGTGAAGCCAGTCAACTTAAAATTACCACCAAATACAGAATTGATGATAAAGGAAATACCGTTGACGATGAAATGCAAGAATTATTGTTTAAAGGATTAAACAGTTATCTACCTGAAGGCTTGCCATTGGAAGTATTTAAACCCGGTTATGACGGAGTTAAAACTGCGGGAATTATGCGTCAGGTTAAAGTAGAACCAACTATTGCCGATGATATTAAAACAGCTGCAGGTTGGGCTATTTTAGGTTCTTTATTAGTTGTTTTCTTATACATTTTATTCCGATTCAGAAAATGGCAATACAGCTTAGGTGCTGTATCAGCAGTATTCCATGATGTATTAATAGTACTCTCAATTTTCTCAGTTTTCCATAAAATATTACCATTTGATATGGAAATCGGACAATCGTTTATTGCAGCAATTTTAACCGTTGTTGGATATTCTTTAAATGATACGGTGGTTATTTTTGACAGAATTAGGGAATTTGCAGGCTTACACACATCTTGGAAATTTTCTAAAACTGTAGATAAAGCTTTAAGCAGTACCTTAGGAAGAACCATTAATACCTCATTAACCACATTGGTAGTTTTAATGGCTATTTTCTTATTTGGTGGTGACTCCATTAAAGGATTTATGTTTGCATTAATTGTAGGTGTGGTTGTGGGTACCTACTCATCGCTGTTTATAGCATCGCCAATAATGTACGACACCATTAAAAAACTGGATAAAAAGAAAAAATAAAGAAGTACAAAAAATAGTACAAAAACCGTTTTGAGAGGTCAAAACGGTTTTTGTATTTCAAACTGCAAATTAAAAATCTATTATTTTTAGAATGTTAAATTTGCACCAAAGGCTAAAAAAATGAGCATCATTAAATTACACGATAAGTATTTTAAAACCTATCTTTCTGAAGATAAAATTGCCAATGCCATTACACATATGGCAAATGAAATTTATGACGATTGCAAAGATGAAACGCCTGTTTTTATCGGGATTTTGAATGGCTCGTTTATGTTTGTCGCCGATTTTATTCGTAAATACAAAGGCAACTGCTCAGTTTCATTTGTAAAACTAGCTTCTTATAATGGTACCAATTCAACCGGTAAGGTAAAACAATTGGTTGGTTTGGAAGAAAACCTTGAAGGAAAAACTGTAGTAATATTAGAGGATATTATTGACACCGGAAACACACTTCAAGAGATTTATGAAATCTTTAAAAATAAAAATGTAAAACAACTAAAAATTGCGACCTTATTTTTTAAACCAGATGTATTTAAAAAAGAATTACATATAGATTATATTGGGGTTTCTATTCCCGATAAGTTTATTGTAGGTTATGGGTTGGATTATGATGGTTTGGGTAGAAATTTAGGCAGTATTTACCAGCTTACTACAAACCCTTCAATGAAAAATGTTGTTTTATTTGGTCCTCCGGGTGCAGGAAAAGGTACACAAGCCGAACTTTTAAAAGAAAAATACAATCTTATTCATTTATCAACAGGCGAAATTTTCAGGCATCATATAAAAAATAATACCAAGCTGGGTATGTTGGCAAAATCATATATGGATGACGGTAATTTAGTCCCGGATGATGTAACCATTGATATGCTTAAAACCGAGGTAAACAAAACTCCTAACTGCAACGGGTATATTTTTGATGGTTTTCCAAGAACCGTTGCCCAAGCAAAAGCACTGGATTTGTTTTTAGAGGAAAAAGGTGAAATTGTTAATGGTATGGTTGCTTTGGAAGTTCCGGAAGAGTTGCTTATATCGCGCTTGATTGGTAGAGGTAAAGACAGTGGAAGACCCGATGACCAAAACGAACAAAAAATTCGTATTCGTTTTAATGAATACCATTCAAAAACGGAGATATTAAAGGAATACTATCAAACACAAAACAAATATTTTGGCATTAATGGTGTGGGTGCAATTTCTGAAATAACTGAACGCCTTACCGGTATCTTTGATAAATTGTAGTTTTTCAATTTATTACTGCGTTAACTTTTAACCGCTGATTATGACTGAAGGAAATTTTGTTGATTATATTAAAATTTTTGCATCTTCCGGGAAAGGAGGTCGCGGATCAGCACATTTACACAGAGAAAAATATATTGCCAAAGGTGGCCCTGATGGTGGTGACGGAGGAAGAGGAGGCCATGTTATTGTGAGAGGTAATAAAAATTTATGGACACTCTATTCCTTAAAATTTAAAAAACATTTTAAAGCTGAACATGGTGGTGATGGCGGTAAACAGCGCAGTACAGGAAAGGATGGTGCCGATATTTTTATTGATGTTCCTATGGGAACCGTTATAAGAGATGGGGATACTCAAGAAATTTTGTTTGAAATTACTCCAAACAACCCGCAGCAAATTTTGTTGGAAGGCGGCATGGGGGGACGTGGTAATTGGCATTTTAAATCGGCTACCAATCAAACACCGAGATACGCCCAACCCGGTATTGAGGGTAAAGAAGGATGGTATCAACTAGAACTTAAAGTATTGGCTGATGTTGGCTTGGTTGGATTTCCAAATGCGGGTAAATCTACGCTCCTATCAGTTATAACAGCAGCTAAACCAAAAATTGCCGATTATGCATTTACAACCCTCAAACCAAACTTAGGCATCGTTAATTATCGCGATTTTCAAACTTTTGTAGTTGCTGATATCCCTGGAATTATTGAAGGGGCAGCTGAAGGAAAAGGCTTGGGTCACCGTTTTTTAAGGCATATTGAACGAAATTCAACTTTGTTATTTTTAATTCCGGCAGACTCTGATGATATTAAAAAAGAATATCAAATATTAGTAAACGAACTAAAAAAACACAATCCTGAACTATTGGATAAAAGTAGGTTGTTGGCCATATCAAAGTCTGATATGTTAGATGCTGAGCTCAAAGAAGAAATTAAAAAAGAATTGCCTAAAGATGTTAAGTCGGTGTTTATATCTTCCATAGCACAGCAGGGACTTACTGAGCTAAAAGATAGTTTATGGCAATTGCTAAATGAGTAAAAATCTGTTATTATTATAAGGTAACTATCATTCAAGAGAACTCGAGTACGTTTGTACAAAAAGGAATCATTTGAACAGGATTTAATTAAAAAAAATTATTCGCCCTCCGTAATTTAATAAGTTCCCTAACTTAATTCTTTAAAACTATTGGCAATGTAAATTCGGTAGTAACAGGCATTGCCCTTTTAATAGCGGGTTGTAAAGTCGGCAATTTTTCTAAGCCAATTGTTACTATACTATCAAATTCCGGAATAAGCTGTTTAACATTAGGAGCAATTATAACACCGGATAAGGTAGTTTTCCCCGCAGCGCTAACTTGCAACTTTACTAAAATGGTATCATTTAGTTTTTCGGAAGTATGTAATCTGAAGGTTTTTAAGGCAGCATAAATATGTTGCGACATTTCCATCTGAAAACATATTTGCTGTTTTTCTCTTGACGGAATATCACTGCAATTAGGAAATAACGGAAAAGCATCAACACTGTTAAAATCAACAATGGTATCTACTTTTTGAATGGTTTCTCTTTTAGAAAACGAATCAAAATAGTTACAGGACGCCACAAAAAGGATGCAACAAACAGCAGTAAAAAATTGTTTTAACATTGTATTGTATTTCAACAAGTGAAAATACAACATTTTCTGTTAGGCAACAATACTAAAAAAGGTGGTTGTAATTGTTTAGGTATAGGTTTGATTACTGCTAAATTTCTAAGAGTAATGTATTACAAAATCGGTAAGGTAGTGTAAGGTATTTTTAGTAAACAGTTGGCAACAACCTTTTCAGACAATATTTGCAAAAAATACCAAAACTTGGTATCTTTGAAAAAAAGATTTTGAAATGGCGAAAAACACATCAATACTTTTAGGAGATTATTTCAATAATTTCATAAACGAGCAAATAAGTAGCGGACGATTTTCTTCTGCAAGCGAAGTAGTGAGGTCAGCTCTCAGATTGTTTGAACAAGAGGAAAATAAAAAAAAGGAATTGATAAAGGAATTAAAAAAAGGTGAAGAATCAGGATTTGTTGAAAATTTTGATAAAAATCAATTCTTAAAGACCATGCATAAAAACGCTTCAAAATAGATGAAATTTAAAATCAGTAACGAGGCGGAAAATGATTTAACTAAAATTTGGAATTACACGTTTGAAACTTGGTCGATTGAACAAGCTGATAGATATATAAATTTGATTTTCGAAGAAATTGATTATATCTGCAAAAATCCAAGATTCACAAGAGATTTTAGTTATGTAAGAAAAGGGTATTTAAGAACTAAAGTAAAATCTCATTTTATCTTTTATAAGATAAATAATAAATTAGAGCAAATCGAAATCATTCGTATTTTACATCAAAGAATGGGTATTGAACAAAGATTAAAATAAAGGCAGTAGCTAACAACGTACATATAAAATTGCTGCAACCTGCCTGCATAACGGCAGTCAGGTTGCAGCAATTTTTTATTCAACTTTAAACGCAATAGGTAAACTGTAATTCACTCCTACAGCTTTTCCATCCTGTCTTCCCGGTATCATTTTTGGCAAACTTTTAATTACCCTAATAGCTTCTTCTTGTAATTTTATATGTGGAGCTCTAGCTTTAACTTCAGTTATATATCCATCCTTATCAATTTTAAACATGACAAAAATGCGCTTTATTCCTGGCGTTAAGCCTAAACTATTTGCTAAATTCGCATTAAAATTAGTACTCACATGCTCGGTAATTTTTTCCTGAAGGCATTTTTTCAACACATCATTACTACCCTCACATCCCGGAAAAACAGGAACAGTTTCAACACTGGCAAAGGGAACAGTTCCATCTTCATAAAATTCAGCCTCTAACTTTGTTTTACCTTTTGAAATTTTCTTTATAAATATTACCCGCTCTCCTTCCTTATTAATAATAACTTGGACAGGTAAATCAACAGCTCTTTTATTTCTGTTCAATTCATCAAATAATTTTTTTTCTTTTTCTGTCATAGCTTCATAAGGAACTACTTTGCCTTCATAGCTGTCTCCAAGAACAATTTTACCAATACTTCCCTCAAAAATTTCTAAATTCTCATTGTCCTGTTCCTTTGTAGCTTGTTCAATAATTTCAATATAACCTTTTGTATCATCGGCACAAGAAGTATATACCAGCATTCCAACCAATAAAGGTACAATTAATAAATACTTAAATTTTTTTACTTTTTTTGATTTGTTTTTTGTGATCATAACGATTCGTTTTTTGATTAATGAATGTTTAAAAAATTGATTAATGAATGAAATATTTTCTACCCTAAAAGTATGCGCTAATAACTGATTAAAATACGTTTCTTTAGATGAATTTTTAATTGCCTTGGCATCAGAAATATATTCGTGTAATAAGGTTATCCGTTTTTGAAAAATATAAACTAACGGGTTAAACCACATCACAACTTTTTGAATTTCAAAATACAATAAATCCAACGAGTGTAATTCCTTAACATGAACCAATTCATGCCGAATAATTTTCAGGTCTTTTTTGGCTACTAAAGTCGTATGTATAAAAATGTAGTTAAAAAAAGAAAATGCCAACTGTTTATTTGTAAGCAATACCAACTTAAAATTGCCTTTTTTAATTACTTTATTTTTATAAACAAGTTTTATAATGCTATACAATCTCCAAATAAACAATAACAATACCACTACAATACCGGCGTAAAAAATGAAATTGATATAGTTGAAAGCTATTATACTTGGCGCAGCTTTATCAATAACACTTTGCGGATTTAACAATACTGTTGGCAATTGCACTATATATTCTTGAGAAACAACCTTAGTTAATCCGGATATTTTTACAAGTGGTAAACCGTACGACAATAAAGGTGTTACCAATAAATAAAATCGGTTCCACTTAAAAAAGGTTTCTTTTTGTAAAAACAAATCGTAAACCATTAAAAACAACGCTTGAAATAGCATTACTTGAATTACATAATTAATCATTTTTCTGCATTTTTTTTATTAATTAATTCTAAAATATCATCTAGTTCATGAATATCAACTTTATTCTTTTTTACAAAAAATGACAACATGCTTTTAAATGAGCCTTCAAAATACCCATCAACTATTTTTTGTAAACTATGGCTGCTATAAACTTCTTTTTTTACTAAAGGAAAATAAACATACCCTCTCCCTTTAGCCTTATGGCTAACAAACTGTTTTGTTTCTAATATTCTAATAATGGTTGATACCGTGTTGTAAGCAGGTTTTGGATCCGGCAATTTTTCGATAATTTCTTTTACACTTGCAATTTTTAACTCCCATAAAATCTGCATTATTTGTTCTTCGGCCTTTGTAAGTTGTTTTTCCATGTTATCAACTAAAGTTTTAGTTCTATAAAACAAATATAACTAAATATTTAGTTTAAACTAATTTTTTAGTTGTTAATTTTAAAATTATTTTTTGATAAATGTTTTACATATACGCGGTAAATCATAACTTAGCGTATGGACTTATTTTTATTGATTATCGGATTTTTAGTAGCGCTTTTAGGTATAATTGGATCATTTTTACCTGTATTGCCCGGCCCACTCACAAGTTGGGTTGGTTTACTTTTACTGCATTTAACATCTGTTATACCTTTAAATTGGACATTTTTGGGAATTACACTTGCCATTGCTTTATTAATTTGGATTATAGACTATTTTATACCGGCCATGGGAACTAAAAAATTTGGAGGGAGTCGCTACGGTGTTATAGGAACTATGGTTGGATTGATTATCGGACTCATATTTTTAGGCCCTTTTGGAATACTTATAGGTCCGTTTGCAGGTGCATACATTGGTGAGATGCTTAATGATAGTAAAGATTCAGGCAAAGCTTTAAAAGCTGCCTTTGGCTCATTTATTGGATTTTTAACATCGGCTTTTCTTAAGTTTATAGCGGCTACTGTATTTACGGGTTTGTATATTTATAAGTTTTGGGAATACAAGGCCTTGTTCTTTACGTTTTAAACTATTTAGAGTAGGTATAAAATAAAAAAAGCGTCCCGGTTTTTCGGGAAGCTTTCCATTGGTTTTAATAACCTGACGTTAAAAACGTCATAACAACACAACTTTGTTACACTAAATGCAACACGCAAATATATACATTTTTATTTAATACTTACGGTTTTGTACTTTTTCTTTCTAAATTATATTTATTTTATGAATTGATTGTATCTTTGCGAACCTAAATTAAACAGGTAAAATTAAATCAAGGCATAATGCAATTATCAGCACTAGAACTAGTTAGAAGAGAATCTTTACAAAAATTACGTGAATTAGGCATCAACCCATATCCGGCAAACGAATTTAAAACAACTGCTACGGTAAAGGAAATAATTAGCGATTTTGATAATTTTAAGGGTAAAGAAGTAATTTTAGCGGGTAGAATGATGAGCCGTAGAATTATGGGAAAAGCTTCTTTTGCTGAATTAAAAGATGCCAGCGGCCGTATGCAAATATACATTAACCGTGATGATATTTCTACAGGTGATGATACTACTATGTACAATACCGTGTTCAAAAAATTATTGGATATGGGTGATATTATAGGTATTAAAGGTGAAGTTTTTAAAACTAAAGTTGGCGAAATTTCTGTAAATGTTAGAGAACTCTCCGTTTTATCAAAAAGTTTACGGCCTTTGCCCGTTGTAAAAACGGATGCCGATGGTAAAGTACACGATGCCTTTTCTGATGCAGAACAGCGGTATCGTCAGCGTTATGTAGATTTAATTGTTAATGACCACGTTAAAGATACTTTTATAAAAAGAACAAAAATTACCAATTCAATTCGCGAGTTTTTTAACGAGCGTGGTTATTTAGAAGTTGAAACGCCAATTTTACAACCCATTCCCGGGGGGGCGGCGGCCAGACCATTTTCAACACATCACAATGCTTTAGACATTCCGTTGTATTTGAGAATTGCCAACGAATTGTATTTAAAACGTTTAATTGTTGGAGGGTTTGATGCCGTTTATGAATTTGCCAAAGACTTTAGAAATGAAGGAATGGACAGAACGCATAACCCTGAATTTACAGTAATGGAATTGTATGTTGCCTATAAAGACTACAATTGGATGATGAACATGACCGAACAATTGTTAGAAAAAGTAGCTTTAGATTCAAACGGTTCTACTGAAGTTCAAATAGGAGAAAACAAGGTTAGTTTTAAAGCTCCTTACCCACGGGTGCCTATTTTAGAAGCTATAAAAACACATACAGGTTATGATGTTGCCGGAATGAACGAAACGCAACTTAGAGAGGTATGTTTGAAATTGGATATTGAAGTTGATGATACAATGGGTGTTGGTAAATTAATTGATGAATTGTTTGGTGAAAAATGTGAACACCACTATATACAGCCAACTTTTATTACAGATTATCCAAAAGAAATGAGTCCGCTAACCAAAGAACACCGAACCAATCCGGCACTAACTGAGCGTTTTGAGCTTATGGTTAACGGTAAGGAACTAGCCAATGCGTATTCTGAACTAAACGACCCAATTGACCAGCGCGAGCGCTTTGAAGAGCAGTTAAAATTATCAGCAAAGGGTGATGACGAAGCTATGTTTATTGACCAAGATTTTATTAGAGCATTGGAATATGGAATGCCTCCAACTTCAGGAATTGGTATAGGTATCGACCGTTTGGTAATGTTTATGACCAACAACAACTCTATCCAGGAAGTCCTGTTTTTTCCTCAAATGAAACCTGAAAAGAAGCCATTAGCAATAAGCGATGAGGCAAAAGGTATTTTGGAAATCTTAAAAAAAGCTGAAGAACTGTTATTGGCTGACCTAAAACAAGAGTCGGGCCTAAGTAATAAAAAATGGGACAAAGCCATTAAAGAGCTCACAAAGAACAACCTTGCCAAGGTTAACAATACCGAAAATGGCTTATTTATTGAGTTGGTAGATTAAAAAAGGATTGATCCTATTGTTCTCTCGTCATTGCTGCGAAGTTTTGAAAAAACTGTGGCAAACTACTGCTCTACTTGTTATTATTCTTTTTTCCATTGATAAAAAAAGAATCAAAAAAATCTAGGCTGATGCTATTTTTATGCTTTTCTAATTTAAAATGTATTATCCACCGCATCCAGACCGTGGCACTCTTTGGATGCTGCTACAGCCATCGCTTACATTTTAATAGAACGCAACTAAAAATTGCATAGGCCGGAGTCTATTTAGAATTAAGAACTTATAACTAAAAACTC
>CAYFFC010000033.1:0-5259 GCA_964342295.1 uncultured Lutibacter sp.
AAATTGATCCATTTAAACTATTTACATAACCCTTAACAATATTAAGCCCAATACCGGTTCCGGGATAATACATGGCATTTTTAGCTCTAAAAAAGCGTTTAAAAATTAAATTTTGTTCATTTTTTGGTATGCCTATGCCCTGATCTTCAATACTAAAATAGAGGTTCGATTTATTTTGATTGCAAGAAATAACAATTTGACCATCCTCTTCAGAATATTTAATTGCGTTATACAACAAGTTGGTTATAATAATATTTAATATATGTGCATCCTGACATATAGTTTCACTGATATTATTATTTATTTGAAGCGATTGTTTGTTTTTTAAAAATGACTGAGCGTGGTTTTTAATTTCATTAATAAGGCTGTTACAATCGAAATTTGAAAAATTAGGTGTAATATTTCCGGCTTCAATATTTTCAAGTGTTAAAAATCCATCTAACATTTTGTTTAAATGGTCAATAACCGATTTAACTTTTGCAACATGTTCATCCCTGTTTTTGTACAAGTTTAAGTCGGAATACTTAATAATTAATTCTGTTGAAGTTAACAATGCACTCAACGGGGTTTTAAACTCGTGAGATGCCATTGTTATAAATTTTGTTTTTAAATGATTGATTTCTTTCTCTTTAAGTAACGAAACCTTAAGTTGTTCTATAACATCATGAAGTTCTTTACTTCTATCATCAATTTCTTTTTTTAATATAGAATTTTGTCCTGTTATTTGTTGTTCTTTCTCTTTTCGCTCACTAATATCAGAAATTATAGCCTTATAATATAAGGTGTTTTGATACCAAACATTTCCAAAAGTTACTTCTAAAAAAACCTTTGAACCATCTTTTTTAACTCCGTAAATTTCTATGGGCTGATGGTGGTCATCTCCTTCCGGTAATGATATAAATTGACTGAAAATATTAGAATCTTCAAAAAAAACTGAGGCATTTATTTCTAAAATTTCCTTGTTCGTATAACCAAAAATTTCTTCCAGTGGTGTATTGCACAAAACAATATTTTGATTAGCATCACAAACCAAAATTCCCATTTGCATAGAATCAAAACATACTTTGTAAAAGGCTATTTCTTCTTTTAGTAGCATAAATAAGTTTATTTATGCTAAAGTTAAAATTTAAGATTTTGGATTTTTATGATTTAAATCAGTTTAACCACTTAAATTTTAGTGCTTTAATAAATCGGTAATTGCCTTATGCAATTTGTTTTTAGGTAAATACAAATTCTCTAAATTTTTAGCAAATGGTATTGGAGTTTCAATACTGCCTAATCTTTTAATTGGAGCATCTAAATGCTCAAAACAATTTTCTGAAATAAGTGCATACAAATCTGATGCAATGCCACCAAACAACGTATCTTCCTGAAGCAGTAATACTTTTCCGGTTCTTTTAACCGATTCATAAATAGTGGCTGTGTCAAGAGGCTGTAACGTCCTTAAATCGATAATATCAACCGAAAAACGTTGTTTTTCAACCACTTCCAAGGCCCAGTGCACCCCTGCTCCATAGGTTATTATGCTAATGTCATTACCCGAATGAACCTTAACAGCCTTGCCAAATGGGATGGTATAATAATTGTTTGGAACATCTTGATATACGGATCTGTACAGCGCTTTGTGTTCAAAAAACAAAACCGGGTTGGAATCTTCAATAGCTGTAGCTAATAACCCCTTAGCGTCATAAGGAAAAGCTGGGTAAACAACCTTTAACCCCGGCGTTTTTGTAAACCAAGCTTCGTTAGTTTGACTGTGAAATGGACCTGCTCCTATACCGGCACCGCATGGCATTCGTAAAACAATATCAGCATGTTGGTTCCATCTGTAAAAAGATTTTGCCAACAAATTAATAACCGGATTAAAACCGGAAGTAATAAAATCTGAAAATTGCAATTCAACTACCGATTTATATCCATTAACCGATAATCCAAAAGCAGTTTCTATGATACTAGATTCACAAATGGGTGTGTTTCTAATGCGTTCTGCTCCAAATTTATCTAAAAACCCTTCCGTAACTTTAAAAACACCTCCATATGCCGCAATATCCTGCCCCATAATTACCAATTCCGAAAATTGTTCTAAACTTTGCTCAAGCCCTTTTGAAATTGCATCAACCAAACGAATGTTTGAAAACGCTTTTGATGGTGGTTTTTCAATATAATTTACATGTTTGTAAACATCAGCTAATTCCTGTTCTTCTGTCGAGGTAACTTCTTCTTCAGCAAAAGCAATTTTTAAATGCTCATTAATTTCCAGTACAATTTTTTCTTTAATCAATACATCCATTTCTTCAGAAAGGACATTTTTTTCCTTCAAAAACGCATGAAAATTTTCAACCGGATCTTTCATTGCCCAATGTTCAAGCAATTCTTTAGGCACATACTTATTACCACTGGCTTCTTCATGACCACGCATTCGAAACGTTTTAAATTCTACCAAAACAGGTCTTGGATTTTTACGAATACTGGCTGCAATTTCTGAAACTTTTGTATGTACCTCTAAAATATTATTTCCATCAATAATATGGCTCTCCATACCGTAACCAATACCTTTATCAGCAATATGTTCACACTTAAATTGTTCTGAAGATGGCGTGGATAATCCATATCCATTACTTTCTACACAAAAAAGTACGGGTAAATTCCAAACGGAAGCTACGTTTAGAGCCTCGTGAAAATCCCCTTCACTGGTGGCACCATCACCGGTAAAAACAGTTGTAACCTTTTTTTTATTTCTCAATAAATCTGCTAAAGCTATTCCGTTTGCAACACCTAATTGCGGACCTAGATGAGAAATCATTCCCACAATTTTATACTTTTGTGTTCCAAAATGAAAAGAGCGATCTCTGCCCTTTGTAAACCCCCCTTTTTTACCCTGCCATTGAGAAAAAAGTTTATGGAGCGGAATATTACGACCTGTAAAAATTCCTAAATTTCGATGCATTGGCAATACATATTCATCAAAATCTAGAGCTTGCACTACTCCAGCAGCTATGGCTTCTTGACCAATCCCTGAAAACCATTTAGATATTTTGCCCTGCCGCAATAAAATAAGCATTTTTTCCTCAATTAAACGAGGTTTTAAAATTGCTTTATACAGTTCTATTAATTGTTTATCACTGTATTGTTTGCTATTGAAAACAATTTTATTAATGTTAGTAGTCATTGATAATAATTAAAGAATTTCAAATGTACTAATATTCATAAAAATAAAAACACCCTATCTTAAAAAAAACAGGGTGTTTTTGGTAAAAAAAATATTGTAATTATATCTCTCTAAAAATAGAGTGCATTAATCGTTTTTTATCGTTAATACTCTCCTCTAAAGATATCATAGTTTCTGTTCTGGAAACCCCATCAATATCGTCAATTTCAAAAATTATCTCTTTAGCATGAGTTGTATCGCGAGCCCTTATTTTACAAAATATATTATATTTACCCGCAGTAATATATGCAATGGTAATATTAGGAATCTTCTGAAGATCTTGAACAACCTGTTTGGTTTTTGAGGTTTTATCTAAATAAATTCCAACATGTGAAATAAATGAATAGCCCATTTTTTCATAATCCAATGTAAGGGTTGAACCTTTTATAATTCCTTCATCCTCCATCTTTTTCACTCTAACATGAATAGTACCTGCTGATACTACCAACTTTTTGGCAATATCTGTAAACGGAGTTCTGGCGTTTTCAATAAGTATATCTAATATTTGATGATCAATTTCATCGAGCACAAATTTTTTCATAATGTGATTTTATTAAAAATAAAAAAATAATGTACAAATTTATTAAAAAAAAATGAGAATCACATATAATATTTACGAATTTCACAATTTAAGTTCGTTAATGTTCAAATATTCTGCATTTATACAATTATAAGAGTGAAAATTAGATAAATCTCCAACATTCTCAATAAGTTTAACCCGGGTTAACTTATTGTTTTTCAGCTCGTATTTTATTTGAATTCCCACATCTACTGTAGTTTTATTTTCATCTATTACGTTTTTGTATATAATATCTAAAAACTTTTTGTCGTTATTAGGAATATCAAAATATGGCTTGTAATTTGAAAAGGAATTTGTTGTTGCAATAAAATACAATCCTTTAATTAGCGCAAAACAATTGAATTTTCTAACCACATCTCTGTCATAGTCATTTTTATAATGACCTGCTTCTATTAAAATAGTATTATACCCTAATTTTTGAAAATTATCACCGGTTGCAGAAGGATAAAATTCATCGGTATAACGACCAATATGGTTAGGTATGAGCTGTTGCAACAACTTGTTCATAGCCACAATAACACTCATTGTTTCCTTTCTTCCTTTAGTTACAGTACGCTCAGCATCTTCAGAAGGCGCCAAAAAAGAAATTGTTGCGGGATTAGACATACCCTGCACATTAAAAATATTACGTTGGTCATGTAAATTGAAACAAAAGTTCGGTTTAAATAAATCTAGCTCATTACGTAAAATAGTACTCTCAACAGCACTTCTATTTACCGCATCACGATTTAAATCGATACCATTTGCATTTTCTCTAGTGAAATTAACTGCACCATCCGGATTTAAAATTGTAATGAATTGCATGGTGCAATTTGTAAGTATTTTTGATATTATTGGTCGCAATACTGTTTCTTCAGACTGAAAAAAGTTAAATAAATCAAACAAAGCTTTTGTTCCGGTACTTTCATTACCATGCATTTGAGACCAAGCAAGCACTTTTTTTGGCCCGCTTCCTATAGAAATTTTATAAATAGGTAATCCGTTCTCAGAGTTACCAATAATTTCTTTTTTAAAAATAGTAGGTAATTTTAAAATTAACGGCTCAATATCACTTACTAAAATCCTTCTACCACCTATTCTTTTTTCAAAGTTTTTAGAATACCAGCTTTCTAAATATTTTATTTCTAATGCTTTCATTTTACAAATGTAAATAATCGTTGGTTTACATTTGTAAACAATTTATTTTTATTATGTTTATACATTTGTAAACAAAGTAACTTTATAGCTACCTTAAATTATTTACAACTACATAAACCCCTATAAGAAAAATTTATTAATATTACACAAATAGTTACATAACAAATATTTATGATTTTTATTTAAACTTTTTATTTAACAATATTATCTATAATTTTATAAACTATTTGTATATATTAGGAATATTAAAATTTACATGTTACATTTGTAATTATAAAATTTGTTTACAATGGTAAACGTAGAGGAATTTGCGAAAAGGCTTAAAATATTAATG
>CAYFFC010000033.1:5359-13929 GCA_964342295.1 uncultured Lutibacter sp.
TTTGTTTACAATGGTAAACGTAGAGGAATTTGCGAAAAGGCTTAAAATATTAATGAATTATCACGAATTATCTGCAGCAGAATTTGCAGATAAAGTATCGGTGCAGCGTTCGAGTATTTCTCATATCCTATCAGGAAGGAATAAACCTAGTTTAGACTTTGTTTTGAAAATTTTAAAATCTTTTCCGGATGTAGGATTATACTGGTTATTAAATGGAGATGGTACATTTCCAAAAAAAATGGAAGAATATACTCAGACTCCTACCCTTTTTGAACAAACAGGTGAATCAACTAAAAACCAACAATTTGTACAGGATACTGACCTATCCAATATTTCTGAAAAAGAAATTGAACGCATTGTAGTTTTTTATAAGGACGGAACTTTTAAAAATTATTTGCCTTAACTTTAATCAATTAGTTTAGAAATCCCGGTCTTTACAATTAAAATAAGTTCATCTTTGTTGCTATTATCCGTAGCCAATTGCTTATAAACTATTTGATTGAGCATATTTACAGCCATTTTATCAAAATTGAATTGTTTATATGCCGTTCCTAGTTCAACAAAACTATCTGTAAGGTTTTGTATTGCTTCTTTATTGTCGCTAATTTCTATCCATTTATAAGCTTCACCATAAATTTGTTGAATTTTTGGATTTTCAGTTAAAAACATGCCGTGTAAAACGTTTTTGGCTATAAAAGCTAATTTGGACTTATCCTTTTCATTTATATAAATATTGGTAACTGTTTCTGCAATATCACTTTTAAATTCTTCCGATAGCTCATTCAATTCTTCTAAAGCACGTGCCTTATCTATTTGGTAGATCCCAATAAGTGATTTTGCTATAATTGCATAGGATTTTTCTTGTAATCCTTTTTCAAATATGGGTTTGTATACAGGGTCAACCAGCTTTCCTAAAACCTCTATGGCTGCTGCGCGTACCAATGTTTTTTTATCGCTTTGCGCAATTCTTGAAATTTTTGTTATCGCATCTTTTTTATTGTATTTCTGAAACAAATCCAATTTTTCCAAGGCCAGTGTTCTAATTTCATAATAGGGGTCATCCAGCGCTTTTATTAGCAAGTTAAATGCCTCACGGTTGGTTTGTTGTCTTTTAGCAACTTCTTCTACAGCAAATCTTCTATCCAAATAATGTCCTGCATGGTTGTATTGATAAATATAGTCTTGCAATGTTTTTTTATCGTTAATTTCAGCTAACAGCACATAATCTGCATTTACATTTATAAGTTTTGGCAGTTTGTTAAACGGAAATGTAAATGAATTTTCCTTGCCATTAATCCAAACTTTATGTCTGGTTTTACCGGAAGTCTCATATATATCAATTGTCAATGGAAACTTAAATACTTGAATTGGCTGATTGATATTTATTGTTACTGTTTTACTGATAGTATTGTAATCGTACGTAATATTTGCAACAATATGCCCTTTATTATAGAACCATTGATTAAAAAACCAGTTGAGATCTTTACCTGTTACTTCCTCAAAAGTTAATCGCAAATCATGTACTTCGGCAGTGCCGTATTGGTGTTTTTTTAAATATTGTTTTATGCCTTCAAAAAAAGCATCATCACCAATTAAATTTCGAAGCATATGTAAAATGGCACTTCCTTTTTGGTAACTTACCTGATCAAACATATCTTCCTTGTCCTCGTAAAAAAATCTTACCAAATCTTTATGCTGACTTTTACTTTGGAAATATGCTTGCCTATCCTGATACATTTGAGCATCGGCCCTATCTTTTCCATATTTATGATAAAACCATAAATACGTACTATAAGTTGCAAAAGATTCATTTAATGTTAAATTCGACCAACTTTCGGTGGTTACCAAATTTCCAAACCAATGATGAAATAATTCATGCGCTATAGTGCCCTCCCATTTATTCTCATCAATCAGTTGCCCTTTTTTTTGTTGAATTCCCTCACCATGAACAACTGCAGTGGTATTTTCCATAGCTCCGCTTACATAGTCTCTAACCGCAATTTGGCTGTATTTATCCCACGGATAAGGAATACCGGTAATATTTGAAAAATAGGTCAACATTTCAGGAGTATTCCCAAATATTTCCTTTGCAAAAGGTTCATACTCTTTTTCAACATAGTAATCTACATCAATTCCATTCCATGAATCTTGCACCACACTAAATTCGCCTACTCCCATAAAAAACAAATATGGCGCGTGTTTTTGATCCATTTTCCAGTAATCGGTTCTTGTACCGTTACTATTATTGGTTTTAGAGACCAATTTACCATTTGATAAGGTTAGGAATTTATTAGGTACGGTTATGTAAATTTCTTGAGATGTTTTTTGGTTAGGGCTATCTATAGTAGGAAACCAACAACTGCTTGCTTCGGTTTCTCCTTGAGTCCAAATTTGAGTTGGTTTTTTAGGGTCTTCATTTTTAGGGTCTATAAAATACAAGCCTTTTGCCGCTTTTATTGACTTGCTTCCCTCAATAACCACCTCTTCAGGCTTGGCAGTATAATTAATGTAAACGGTATATTGTTCTCCCTTCTTGTAAAATTTGTTTAGCTCAATGGTTAATTCATTATCGCTGTAATTATATTCGCTTTTAATGTTATTAACTTTTACATTGTGAATTTTAAACCACTTGGCATCTAAAGTTACTTTATTTGTAGGGTAAAAATGCGGTGTTAAGGTAATCCAGGCTTCACCATTGAGTTGGCTTTTTTCGAAATTAAATGCAACTTTTAATTTAGTGTGCACTAAGTTATTTACTTTTTCACGTTCTGCTCTATATAATTTATTTTGAGTGAAGCTGAGTGTTGAAACTAAAAACAGGACTATTACAAGAAATTGTTTCATTTACAATTTGAATTTTTTGAATAATAAAGTTCAAAAATACTATTTTAAACGTTGCAATTAGTTAATGCATAGTTAAAAACCCATCAAAAAAAGTGCCACTTTAACAAAGCTAAAACTTGAGTTAGTGAAAATTTGTTGCTTTGTAATAAAGAGGCACTCTAGCTTCTTCTATATTTATAGCTATTTTGAAATATTTTTAAATATACCTTCCAGTTGTTTTAACTGCGGTGCATTATCATCTAATTGTATTTCTTGTGTAAGCTTCATAATTGCAGCCGGATTCATATTTTCACCTATTACGCGCACTACTGCAAATCCTTTGCTATTATCAGCTCCAAATACCACTACTTCGTCAATGGCATCTTCTTCACCTAAATAATTAACACTTACATTTCCTTGCCCCATATTTGCACGTATAAGTTGCTTGTATTTTGGGTTTTTCAAAATTTGTAGAACCTTAGCTTTTTCAACTACAAACAAATCTTTGTTGCTATCATTTAATTGTAAGGCTAAAAAATTCACCTTTTTAATAGTTTCCAAGGTACTTTTTATATCATCTGACACCTCGGTATCTTTTAACTGAATAATACTTGCAGGTAAATCAATTGAAATAAATTCGTTGTTTTCTTTACTATCTACATAATATTGTTGCAAACTTTGACTTGAGTCGCAAGACACCAAGTAGAGAGCTACAAAAAGAATTAGGGCGCTAATTTTAAATAAGGCATTCATACTATTGTTTTTTAAGATGTTTACCACTTTCCGGAATATGAGCTTCGGTGATTTCAGAAATTTTATTCAAATCAATGCTTCCTGTTAGCGACAAAATAACTGCTTCTTGATTAGCACTATTCTTTAAATTGTTTACAAACATTAATAATTCGCTTACATGATCTTCATCTTTGCCTTGCCTTACGTAAATTTTAACATTTGCATCTTTATCCTTTACGCGCATTAACTCGGTAAGTTTCGTAGATTTTAGGTATTTTGAAACTACCTGATTCATTTGGTTTGCAATTTCAGGGATTTCGGTTGTAAAAACTTTTAATGATTCTAAGTTTTGAACCATTTCAACATACTCCTTGGCTTCAGGGCTGCTACCCTTAAACTTGCCTAACATTTTAAAGGCTTCTTTAGTTACAACAACGGTTGTAACATCATCCATATCTTCAAACTTATCAAAAATTGAATTTTGTGCATAGTGGGTTAATGGAAATACTGCCAGTGCTATAAGTAAAAATAAATTTTTCATTTTTTGTTTCATTTAGGTTGTTTAAAAATTTTGCTTTTTGTTGTTTCAAACTCTTGTAATTGTGAAATTGCAACAGTTCCTTTGTTTAAATTTGCTGAAAGCATACCTAATGCCATTTGAGTTTCATTAAATACTTTTTCAGCCTTTACCTGTTGGTTTTTTTGATAACCGGTATAAACGCTTACCAATAAAACAAGCATCGCCGCAATTGATAACCATTGCCATCTCAACTTTCGACTTTTTAAATGGATGGTTTTTGTGTAGTGCTCTTTTTTACTGGATTTAAAATACCCGAATAACGCTTGATATTCTTGTAAATGTGGTGCTACGGTGGTGCCTGTAAAATAATTTGCTAAAATTTCTTCTTCGGCTAAGGTAGTTTCCGCATTTAGGTATTTTTTTAACAACTTTTCTATGTTAGCTAACTCCATAATTATGTTGTTTTATTAATTGTTCTCTTATTGTTTTTCTAGCTCGTGATAATGAAACTCTTATTGCAGTAGGTTTTAAGTTTAGCATTTCGGCTATTTCATCAAATTCATACTGTTCAATATCTCTAAGCTGTATAATTAACTTTTGCTGCTCTGGTAAGTTTTCAATTAATTGATGAACTTTACTTACACTGTCATTCAGTTCTACTCTTTTTTGTAATGAAGTACCGCTTTCTTTATAATTACTATGTACTAATGATAAATTACCGGCTTGTTTAGATTTTAATCGGTCAAAACAATAATTCTTTGTCATTGTCATAGCAAAAGCTTCAACACTTCTATACTCACTTAATTTAGTTTTGTTTTTCCATAACTTTAAAAATAATTCTTGCGTAGCATCTTCTGCCTCTTCACTCGAAACTAAAAGCCGTTTAGCTAATCTAAATACTTTATCTTTTAAAGGTAACACGGTATTTAAAAATTCCGTTTGTTTCATTTTTAAGTTATGGTTACTCAACTTTTTTAAGTCGTTTTCATAATTATGACGAACAAGATACATTTTTGTAACACAATGGCTTAGTTTTTGTAATAAAATATTTTATCTTGCAGCAATTTTATACAAAATAACTCTAAAAATATGAAAAAAATTAACCCAATTAGTTTTTTCGCAACCTTACTAATTGCTTTATTATTAGCTAGTTGCAATAACAAAGAAGATTCACCTGTAATAAGGGACACACCTCAAAGTACTACTGTAGATTTTTCTAAAGTTGAGATTCAAGATTTTATTTGGAAAGGATTAAACTATTATTATTTATGGAAAGATAATGTACCAAACCTTGCGAATACCAAAACTGATGACAGTGAAGCATATTTTAACTTATTAAACTCAAAATCCGATCCAGAAGATTTTTTTGAAAGTTTGATTTATAATAGGCAAAATGTTGATAAATGGTCTTGGATTGTTGATGATTATATAGCATTAGAACAATCGTTTCAAGGAATTAGTAAAAGTAATGGGGTAGATTTTAGATTAATGTACGAAAGTGGCAGTAACAATGATATATTTGGTTATGTTCGTTATATTATGCCTGATTCTGATGCTTCAACTAAAGACGTACAAAGAGGTTATATTTTTGATGCTATTAATGGCCAGCAACTTACAATTGGAAATTACAGATCGCTTCTTTTTGATAACGACACCTATACCATGAATTTTGCCGATTTAAATGGAGGAAATCCTGTTTCTAATGGAAAATCGGTAGAATTAACCAGCGTAGAGTACCAAGAAAACCCTGTTTATATTGCAAAAACGTTAGATATTGAAGGTACAAAAATTGCATATTTAATGTACAATGGATTTACCAGTAGCTTTGATCAACAACTCAATGCTGCCTTTGCTCAGTTTATTGCTGATGGTGCTACTGAGTTGATTTTAGATTTAAGGTATAACAGCGGTGGTTCAGTAAGAACTTCTACCTATTTGGCGAGTATGATTACCGGACAATTTTATGATGAATTGTTTGCAAAAGAACGTTGGAATGATGAAATTCAGGAGTGGTATGAAACCAACCAACCTACTTGGATTGAAAATAGATTTTTAAATGAAATTGTAAAACACAACCAAAATGACGAAGTGGTTTTGCAAGAAAGCATTAACAGCCTTAATTTAACAAATGTTTATGTGTTAACTACAGGTAGTTCGGCTTCGGCAAGTGAATTAATTATAAACGGACTTAATCCTTATATTAATGTGGTTACTATAGGTACAAAAACATCAGGTAAATACACAGGTTCAATTACCCTTTACGATTCTGAAAATTTTGGTAGAGAAAATGCAAATCCTAATCATACTTGGGCAATGCAACCTATTGTTTTAGAAACAGTCAATAAACTAGGTGAAAATGATAAAGATGGTTTTGACCCTACAATTGAAGTTAATGAAAGTTTAAATAATTTTGGAGTTTTAGGTGAAATAACCGAGCCTCTTTTAGCTACGGCTATTGCTCAAATTACAGGTACTGGTAAAACGGCAACAACTAAAAAAGATGCTGTATTATTAAATAAATTTGTCCCTGAAAAGCCGTTCTCATTAACAGAAGGCAATATGTATATTGATAAAAAATTACCTGATGAATTGGTGAAAAAGTTTAAAAAACAATATTAACAAAAAAAATGGCTTGATTTTCAAGTCATTTTTTTTGAAGTTAATTTTAAGTATCTTTACTTTTTCTAAAAAGAATAATGAAAATTAGGTTAATTTTATTTCTGACTGTAGTAATAATATGTACTGTAAAAAGTCAAAGTCAACAACCCAACCCAACCTACAGTTTAAAGAAATTTAGTTTTCCAAATGAATCCATTAGAGCAATTGAAGTTTTGAATGACAGCCTACTTGCGTTTGCTACTTCAAACGGAACTATTGGATTTTTAAGCACTACCGGAACAACTACTTTACATAAGGTTAAGTACAATTCAATAGCACCTCATTTTAGAGCAATTTCCTCAAGTGGTACTAATTTATTTGCGTTAAGTGTTGGTAATCCGGCTTTGTTATTTAAATATACAAATAATAAGCATACACTAGTTTATAAAGAAATGCATGAGCATGTATTTTATAACACCATGAAATTTTTTGATGAACGAAACGGGATTGCTATGGGCGATCCCACCGGGGAGTGTTTATCTGTAATAATTACGAGAAACGGTGGTAGTTCATGGAATAAAATTCCGTGCAATAAATTACCTGAAACTGAAAAAGGTGAAGCAGCTTTTGCAGCCAGTAACACCAATATAAGTGTAATTGGGTCAAGTGCGTGGTTGGTTACCGGTGGTAAAAAGTCGCGCGTATTTTTTACATCTGATATGGGAAAAACTTGGAAAGTTTTTAATAGCCCTATAATTGAAGGGACTGCAACAACCGGAATTTATACTGTCGATTTTTATAATGATAAAATTGGTGTTATAGCTGGTGGTGATTATACAAAAAAACACAACAAATCAGTGAATAAAGCCATCACAATAAATGGTGGTGAAACGTGGAGTCCCATCGCTGCTAATAGTCCGCCAAATTATATAAGTTGTATTCAATTTGTTCCTAATGGTAGAGGAAAAAAAATTGTGGCAGTATCTACAAATGGAATTTTCTATTCTTCAAACACCGGAAAAAGCTGGAAAAAAATTAGCGGTGAACCTTTTTACACCATACGGTTTGTAAATGAAAATTTGGCTTGGCTTGCCGGTAATGAAGTAATTGCAAAAATGGTTGTTAATTTTGATGAATACACCGATTGATGAAAAAAGCTGTAATTTTAGTTGCAATGAGTGTATGGATATTAAGTTGTTCAAAAATTCAAACAGTACAGCAGGAGTTTAACTGCAATTTAAATAAATTAGAAAACACACAACAATTAATAGATTTTAACAAAAACTTTAAGATTGATATTCCAACACATTGGAAAACAGAATTGTACTATGATAAAAATCAATCTGAAATATATACAGCAGATACCACAAAACAGTTGACAAAAACTTTTATTTTAAATACTTCATTTAATAAAGGTAAGTTAGATTTTACACCCATATTTATAACTAAAACCGATTCGGTTATTGCAAACAAACAACTTGTAAAAATAAAATCAGGTAAAATTACCTCTAAGGCTAAACCATCTTATTGGTTTTTGACTAAGGGAACTAAAAACGGATTTACCTTTCATCAGTTCAGCCTCCTAATTAAGGTTTCAGAATCAACCTATTTTAGTGCTGTTACCGATATTTACGGAGAAAAAAATATTGAAGAGAGAATTTGTGAATCATTGGTAATTATTGACAGTCTCGAATTTTTATAATTTTTTATACTTAAGATTGTTTAAAGAGACCTGAATGTGTACTTTTGAAACTTAAATAAAAATAAAATGCAACATATAATAGATAGATTTGTAAAATACGTTACAATAGACACACAATCTGATCCCAACAATCCCGAATTTCCAAGCACCGACAAACAATGGAATTTAGCTAAAGTTTTAGTGGAAGAATTACAA
>CAYFFC010000033.1:14029-25992 GCA_964342295.1 uncultured Lutibacter sp.
GGTACTACCCTACTTGGTGCTGATGACAAGGCAGGTATTGCCGAAATAGTTTCGGCCATGGAGTATTTAATTCAGCATCCTGAAATTAAACACGGTAAAATTAGAATTTGCTTTACGCCCGATGAAGAAGTTGGTAAAGGAGCCCATAAATTTGATGTTGAAAAATTTGGAGCAGATTGGGCATATACTATGGACGGAAGCACCGTAGGTGAATTGGAATATGAAAATTTCAATGCTGCAGGCGCAAAAGTAATGGTTAACGGAAAAATAGTACACCCCGGCTATGCAAAAGGAAAAATGATAAATTCTATGCTTATTGCAAGTGAATTTATCAATGCATTGCCAAAAAATGAAATTCCGCAAGAAACAGAAGGGTATGAAGGTTTTTATCACCTTCACAATATGAAAGGGGAAGTTGAAAAAACCGAGTTAGAATATATA
Source organism: uncultured Lutibacter sp. (assembly GCA_964342295.1). Lineage (GTDB taxonomy): Bacteria > Bacteroidota > Bacteroidia > Flavobacteriales > Flavobacteriaceae > Lutibacter. The sequence goes on from CAYFFC010000033.1 coordinate 14,471, forward strand.
ATTCGAGATCACGATAAAACCGTGTTTGAAGACAGAAAAGCCGTATTTCAAAAAACAGCTGATGATCTTAATAAAAAATTAGGATCAAATTTAGTACAAGTAGAAATAAAAGACCAATACTATAATATGCGTGAAAAAATAGAACCTGTAATGCATATTGTTGATATTGCTGAAGAAGCTATGAAACAGCTTAATATAAAGCCCATAATTAAAGCAATTAGAGGCGGTACAGATGGTTCTCAATTATCGTATAAAGGTTTACCGTGTCCTAATATTTTTGCCGGAGGTCACAATTTTCATGGACGCTATGAATATATTGCTGCTGAATCGTTAGAATTAGCGACTAAAGTTATTGTAAACATCGCTCAAATCACTGTGAATAGAGCTAATTAATTTAAAATAGAAAAAAAGAGGTAGTTTAAATTTAAACTGCCTCTTTTTTATTTTGATATCACTAAAAGATTACCATTTAAACAAAGGTAAATCCTTCATCATAGCATTAACCTTTTCTGCAATAGCTTCTAATACAGATTCGTTTTCAAAATTTGTAATAACTTCATCCATCATTTCAACAATATATTTCATATCTTTTTCAACCAAACCTCTTGTTGTAACTGCGGCTGTACCAACTCGAATACCTGAGGTAACAAAAGGCGATTTATCATCAAACGGAACCATATTTTTATTTACAGTAATATCTGCTTTTACCAAGGCATTTTCTGCTTCTTTACCGCTGATGTTTTTGTTGCGTAAATCAATTAACATACAGTGATTATCTGTTCCGCCCGAAATTATTTCATAACCCTTGTTAACAAAAGCCTGCGCCATAGCAGCTGCATTTTTCTTAACTTGAACTTGATAGTGTAAAAAATTATCGGTTAAAGCTTCTCCAAAAGCAACAGCTTTAGCGGCAATTACGTGCTCCAAGGGTCCACCTTGATTTCCAGGAAAAACTGAAGCATTAATTAAGGTTGACATTTTTTTAAGTTTGCCACTTTTTAATGTTAAACCAAACGGATTTTCAAAGTCTTTTCCAATTAAAATTATGCCACCTCTTGGCCCACGTAATGTTTTATGAGTTGTAGTAGTAACAATATGACAATGTGGAATTGGGTCATTTAAAATTCCTTTTGCAATTAATCCGGCTGGATGCGAAATATCGGCCATTAACAATGCTCCCACTTCATCGGCAATTTCTCTAAACTTTTTAAAATCAATATCCCTAGAATAAGCAGAAGCTCCGGCTATTATTAATTGTGGCTTTTCAGCAAGTGCAGTTTCCCTTATTTTACTGTAATTTAACACTCCGGTTTCCTTTTCTACACCATAAAATGATGTTTTATACAGTTTTCCTGAAAAATTAACCGGTGAACCATGTGTTAAATGTCCTCCATGAGATAAATCAAATCCAAGAATTTTATCTCCGGGGTTTAACACGGCATGATATACCGCTGCATTGGCTTGTGACCCCGAGTGAGGTTGTACATTTACATATTCAGCTCCAAATAATTCTTTAGCCCTGTCAATGGCAATTTGCTCAACAATATCCACAATTTCACAACCACCATAATAACGTTTGTTAGGATACCCCTCAGCATATTTGTTAGTTAATACAGAACCCATGGCTTCCATTACCTGGTCACTTACAAAATTTTCTGAAGCAATTAACTCTAAGCCTTTTAACTGTCTCTCTTTTTCGTCTTCAATTAAATCGAAAATTAACTGGTCACGTTGCATTTTTTAATGATTTTTAAATGTTAAAATACAAGCAAAAGTAGTAATTTAAATTTTGCAATTAACAATAAACTTATATATTTGGTAATATAATTTAATAACAGAATAATATAATTAATATATATGCAAATAACTGCCAATAATCAAGATCGAAAATCGTGGTTACCCGTTGGAAAGAACAGCGATTTTCCCATTCAAAATATTCCGTTTGGTGTTTTTATTACCAAAGATGATATCATAACTATTGGTACCAGAATTGGTGAATATGTTATTGACTTGGGAGCCTTTCATCAATTAGGTTATTTTGATGGTATACCCCTGACTGACGACATATTTATGCAAGATTCTTTAAACGACTTTATTGCTGACGGAAGAAAAACTTGGCGATTGGTTAGAAATAGAATTGCCGATGTATTTGATGAAAATAATTCCACATTAAAAAATAACCAAAAACATCGCGAAATTATAATATTTGACGTAAATGAAGTTGAGATGTTGTTGCCTGTAGATGTGGGAGATTTTACTGATTTTTATTCCAGTAAAGAGCATGCTACTAATGTAGGTAAAATGTTTAGAGGCGAAGAAAATGCCTTAATGCCAAATTGGCTGCATATACCTGTAGGCTACCATGGCAGGTCATCATCAGTTGTAGTATCGGGAACACCAATTCATAGACCTTATGGGCAATTCATGCCAAAAGGAGCATCTGAGCCATCATTTGGCCCATCAAAATTGGTTGATATGGAATTGGAAATGGCATTTATTACAACGGCAGCTAATCATTTAGGTGAACCAATTTCTGTTAATGAAGCCGAAGAATATATCTTTGGAATGGTACTGTTAAACGACTGGAGCGCGAGAGACATTCAAAAATGGGAATATGTTCCTTTGGGACCTTTTTTAGGTAAAAACTTTGCATCTTCTATTTCACCTTGGATAGTTACTATGGATGCGCTGGAACCGTTTAGATGCAAAGGCCCTAAACAACAACCAAAACCCTTGCCATATCTTCAACAAGAAAATGCTAATAATACCTTCGATATAAAATTAAAAGCCTATATAAAAACCGAAAATGGAGATGAAGAATTATTGTCCGAAACCAATTTTAAAAATTTGTATTGGTCTATGGCACAACAACTTGCGCACCACACAGTAAATGGTTGTAATGTGCGTGCAGGTGATTTAATGGGTAGTGGTACAATTTCTGGTGAATTAAGAAACAGTACAGGCTCTATGCTAGAGTTAACCTGGGCCGGAAAGGAACCTATTACGCTTAAGGATGGTACTACAAGAACTTTTTTTAATGATAATGATACCGTTATATTGAGAGGTTATTGCGGAAATGGTTCTGTAAAAATAGGATTTGGAAAATGTACCGGAAAAATCCTACCTGCAATACTGGACTTGCAACAAAAAGTCGGACATTTTTTTTAAGACCTATGTTACATTTTTATTTACACACTTAGTAGGATGCTACCAAATCTTAACAAAAAATAGGTTTAATAATTTAATCTAAATTTTTAATCATTTCAGCTTCTATACTTTCATGTGATGCTGAATTTATGCAAGTTCCATTTTTAATGATTAGAAGCTGAGGGGATTGATGAACAACATTAAACTTATGCGCCAAAATTGTCGATAACTCTCTATGTTTTAGAATATCCAACAAATAACAGTTTAACATTTCAAAATTAACCGTTTCTCTTTTAAACGATTTTAAAACAAACCTGCTAATTCCACATCGCGTGCTATGTTTAAAAACTAATACCGATTTTTGATAAGAAGTTTCAATTACCTCATTGAGCTGCTTCTCTGTTTTAAAATCAATCCATTGCATAGTGGTACATATTTTGTCAAAATGACTGCTAAAAGTTTAAATAACAAGACAAATTGACTTGTTTTTTACAATATTTTTAATTGGAATGCTGTTTGTTCGCTCAAATATAGAAACAAAAAAATGAAACGTTATGAATTTTAACAAATTTACCATAAAATCACAAGAAGCCATTCAACAGGCTCAACAAATAGCTCAAAACGCTGAGCACCAACAAATTGAAAATTCACACATTTTAAAAGGAATTTTTGAAGTTGATGAAAATGTAACTCCTTTTATTTTTAATAAACTCGGAATTAAATTGGAGCTTGTAAAAGATTTAGTTGATAAAACTATTGAAAGTTACGCAAAAGTATCTGGTGGAGATGTAATACTTTCAAGAAATGCATCAAAAATGTTGAACAATGCATTGAATGAAGCCAAAGCTTTGAAAGATGAATATGTTTCTATAGAGCATTTACTTTTGGCATTATTGGAAACAAAAGACACGACTTCTCAATTACTGAAAGATCAAGGAATAACAAAAAAAGATGTAACCCTTGCTATTATTGAACTACGCAAAGGAGGGAAAGTAACTTCACAAAGTGCAGAAGATACGTATAACGCGCTCAACAAATATGCGCGCCATTTAAATCAGTTAGCCAAAGACGGAAAATTGGACCCTGTTATTGGACGTGATGAAGAAATTAGACGCATTTTGCAAATTTTATCACGTAGAACAAAAAACAACCCAATGTTGGTAGGTGAACCCGGTACGGGTAAAACTGCAATTGCCGAAGGGTTGGCACACCGAATTGTAAAAGGTGATGTTCCTGAAAATTTAAAGGATAAGCAAATTTATTCATTAGATATGGGTGCACTTATTGCAGGTGCTAAGTTTAAGGGCGAATTTGAAGAGCGACTAAAATCGGTGGTAAAAGAGGTAACTTCATCTGAAGGAAACATTGTGTTATTTATTGATGAAATTCACACTTTAGTAGGTGCCGGTGGCGGACAAGGTGCAATGGATGCTGCAAATATTTTAAAACCAGCCTTGGCACGAGGAGAACTCAGAGCCGTTGGCGCTACTACCCTTGATGAATATCAGAAATATTTTGAGAAAGATAAAGCCCTTGAAAGACGGTTTCAAAGGGTATTTGTTGATGAACCTGATATGGAAAGTGCCATCTCAATTTTAAGGGGAATTAAAGAAAAATATGAGAACCATCATAAAGTACAAATAAAAGATGACGCCATAATTGCTGCTGTTGAATTATCAACTCGCTATATTTCCAATAGGTTTTTACCTGATAAGGCCATTGATTTAATGGATGAATCAGCCGCTAAATTACGGATGGAAATCAATTCAAAACCGGAAGAATTGGATGTTTTGGATCGAAAAATTATGCAGTTGGAAATTGAAATTGAAGCTATTAAACGTGAAAAAGACGAAAAAAAATTAGCAAAATTAAAAAAAGAAGTTGCTAATTTAAAAGAGGAACGCAATGAAATAAATGCAAAATGGACCAATGAAAAACAGTTGGTAGATCAAGTTCAATCGGCTAAACTTGCCATTGAAAATTTTAAACTTGAAGCAGAGCGAGCAGAACGCGAAGGAGATTACGGTACTGTCGCAGAATTACGTTATGGAAAAATAAAAGAAGAACAGCAAAAGTTGGAAAAATATCAAAAGGAGTTAGCCGAGAATCAAGAATCTGCCTTGATAAAAGAAGAAGTTACCCGCGATGATATTGCCGAAGTTGTTGCTAAATGGACAGGAATTCCAGTAGCTAAAATGTTGCAAAGCGAACGTGAAAAACTGCTTCATTTAGAAAAAGAACTCCATAAACGAGTTATAGGCCAAGTGGAAGCTATACAAGCAGTATCTGATGCGGTAAGACGTTCAAGGGCAGGCTTGCAAGACGAGAAAAAACCTATAGGCACGTTTTTATTTTTAGGAACAACAGGTGTTGGTAAAACCGAATTGGCAAAAGCGTTAGCCGAATATTTGTTTGATGACGAAAACTCTATGACTCGAATTGATATGAGTGAATATCAGGAAAGACATGCAGTTAGCAGATTAGTTGGTGCTCCTCCTGGTTATGTGGGCTATGATGAAGGTGGTCAGTTAACAGAAGCTGTTAGGCGCAAACCTTATTCAGTAATTTTACTTGATGAAATTGAAAAAGCGCATCCCGATACTTTTAATATTTTGTTACAGGTATTGGATGAAGGGAGATTGACTGATAATAAAGGTCGTGTAGCTGATTTTAGAAATACCATAATTATAATGACCTCAAATATGGGGGCACATATTATACAGGAAAAATTTGAGGATATTGATATGACCAAGCGTGATATTTTAACCGAAGCCACAAAAGTAGAAGTACTTGGATTATTACGTCAAACAGTAAGACCTGAATTTTTGAATAGAATTGATGAAATAATAATGTTTACACCATTAAATAAGAAGGAAATTCATCAAATAGTAAAACTACAATTAAATAATTTGGCAGCTATGTTAAAAGATAAAAATATAGCCATAGATTTTACTAAAGATGTTATTGAAGCCCTTGCTGAAAAAGGCTACGACCCTCAATTTGGAGCCAGACCAGTGAAAAGGGTTATTCAAAAAGAGGTTTTAAATGAACTCTCAAAAGAGTTACTTTCCGGTAAAATTACATCAAGCAGCAATATATTATTAGATGCTTTTGATGACAAAATAGTATTTAGAAATGTAAATAGTTTGGTTTAAACACTATTTTTAATATTTTTATAAGCACCTGTTAGGCAGGTGCTTTTTTTTATTTTATTAAACATGGAGAATTTACCAAAACTATTAGAGAGCAAGGCAAAAATTCGGTTTCAAGATTGCGATCCCTTCAACCATTTAAATAATGGAAGTTATATAAATTATATGATTAATGCTAGAGAAGACCAAGTACTAGAGGCTTACAATTTTGACATACATGCGCTAATGAAAAAACACCAACAAAGTTGGGTTACTGCCAGCAATCAAATAGCCTATTTGAAGCCTGCATTTTTATCAGAAAAAGTTGCCATCGACTCTAAGATTATTCGCCTTTCTGAACGGGATATGACTGTTGAAATCCGAATGTGGAATGAAAATAAAAGTCAGCTTAAAACTGTTTTGTGGTGTGGGTTTGTATATTTCGATTTAAAAACACAAAGGGTAGCAAAACATCCCAAGGAGTTTATGGAATTATTTGAAAAAGTTTTTCTTCCTGTAACAGACAGACTTTTTGAAAGTAGAGTTCAAACTTTGAAAAAAGAAAATTTTAAAACACAATAGCTATTTTCTATGACAATTAAATGTACCTATCAAAAAAGAACGCGAAAAGTGAGTCCGTTAACTGGAATAGCCTTACTTTTTATTTCAGTTATTTTGTTTATTTTGACTATTCCAATTGGTTTTGTATATGGTTTTATGTATAAATTAATCACAAAATCCATTACCGGAATTGGCGAATTTGGTTTAAAAATAGCAATTTCTTTAGACCAGCTAGGTAATGTAGCAATGCAATATTTGTTAAACGAAATTATGATTGTAAAAGGAGGTTATAAATTTGGAAATAGAGATGAAACTATATCCAGCGTTATTGGAAAAAATGAAGAATTAGATACACTTTCAATATTTGGAAAATTTATAAATAAAATTTTAAACCTTATTGATCCAAATCACTCACTAAATTCTATAGATTACTTTATTGAACCTCTTGAAAATTATATTAAAAAATAAAATGTACGCTATTTTGTTCTCTATTTAATTAGTTATATTCGACTTCTAATTTCTGAAAACATCCATAAATGAAAAAAATCAGTTTTACCCTCCTACTTTTATGTTGTAGTTTTAATTCTTCTGCTCAAGAAAAAGAAACGACAATGTATTACTTTATCCGTCATGCTGAAAAAGAAATTACAAATAAGGCTGACAAAAACCCACAATTAACTCAAATAGGCTTAAATAGAGCCACCTACTGGAGTCAAGTTTTTCAAAACATCTTCTTTGATGAGGTGTACAGCACAAATTATAATCGAACTATACAAACCGCCTTACCAACTGCAAAAACAAACAAATTAGAAATTTCAAATTACAATCCAAGAGATTTATTTAATGATGATTTTATAAAAGACACAAAGGGTAAAACAGTACTAGTTGTTGGTCATAGCAATACAACGCCACAATTTGTAAATAAAATTTTAGGATATGCTAAATATCATGAAATGGATGAAACCAATTTTTCAAATTTGTATATCATCACTATAACCGACAATATTGTAACAGATACTCTTCTTAAAATTGATTATTTTTAATTCATAAATCTAAATTCTTTAATCAGGCGTAATTCTATAACATAATAATTTATATTTTATAGTACCTTTGCACCTCATGCAAAAGAAAATAAACATACTAAATAAAAAGGCCCGTTTTGAATACGAAATTATTGATAAATACATTGCCGGAATTCAATTAACAGGGACAGAAATTAAATCGATTAGAGCAAGTAAAGCACGTATAACAGAGAGTTTTTGCGAATTTAATGAGCGTGGTGAACTGTTTGTAATCAATATGTTTATTGAAGAGTATGCTTATGGAAATTCGTACAATCACAAACCTAAAAGTGAGCGTAAATTACTATTAAACAAGCGCGAATTAAAAAAGTTAAAAAAAGAAGTTCAAAATGTAGGACTTACTATTGTTCCGTTAAAACTATTTTTAACTGAAAAAGGATGGGCCAAACTCGAAATTGCACTTTGTAAGGGAAAGAAAATTTACGATAAAAGAGAAACTATTAAGAATAGAGAAAGTAAAATTAATTTAGCTCGAATTAAAAAGAATTTCAACTAAATAACTAATGAAGGTGGCAGTTTTAAATTTATTTCGATGGAAAAATATACTGCTTCTTATTTATTTGCAATTACTGATTAAGTATGTTGTATTTACTAGTTTTAATATCACCACTACCCTATCTCTTTTGCATTCTATAATCTACATCTTTTCAGTTACGTTTATTATGGCGGCAGGTTACGTGATAAATGATGTAATTGATTTGAAGGCAGACCTGATAAACAAACCAACAGAAGTAGTTGTGTCTAAAAAAATTAGTATAGAAACGGCAAAACAGTTTTATAAAATTTTAAATACGCTTGGAATTTTACTGGGTATATTTATTTCATTTCATTTAAATAAACCAACCTATGTATTTTATTTTCTGGGTGCTTCTTTATTATTATATTATTATTCAAAAAAATTAAAATCAATTCCATTTATAGGTAATCTGAGTATTGCTTTATTAATTAGTTTTAGTATTTTTTTACCATTTCTTATTGATGTTAAACATAATAACTATTCACAAAATTATGCCCTAGTTAGAAATATAATAATTGGCTTAGGGTTGTTTGCTTTTCTCATAAATTTAGCAAGAGAAATACTTAAAGATATAATTGATATAAACGGAGATTATACATTAAATATTAAAACATTACCCATTTTGTTAGGTAATAAAAGAACTTTGTATTTAATTGCTGTAATTTGTAGTATCACCGTGGCATTATTACTATTTGCAGTTGTTGTTTTTGCTTCAAATTATAAGTTAATTAGTTTGTATTTGTTGTTTTTTTCGGTGCTTCCATTATTGTACTTTTCAATAAAAATTACCAAACAAAAATCATTACAAAAGTTACGTAGAATGAGCCTTTATTTAAAGCTAATTATGTTTTTTGGGTGCAATTCGCTTCTTTTAATAATTTTATATAATTAAATATGCTCACTAAAAAATTTAAAAATAACACCATAATTTTAGCTTCAGGATCACCCAGAAGGCAAGAACTTTTAAAAAAATTAGGTCTTGAATTTAAAATAGAGGTGAAATCGGTATATGAAATTTATCCAAGTGCTTTAAAAAAAGAAGAAATAACAAATTATTTGGCTAAACTAAAAGTATCTGCATTTGAAAACCAACTAAAACCCTCTGATATTTTAATAACCGCAGACACCATAGTTTGGCTTAACAATAAGCCTTTGGAAAAACCAAAAAACCACCAGCAAGCAGTGGAAATGTTAAAGCAACTTTCAAATACTAGTCATGAGGTTATCACTTCAGTCTGTATAAAAACATTGCAAGAAGAAAAACTTTTTTTTGATGAAACAACCGTTCATTTTAAAAAATTGAGTGATGAAGAAATTAATTTTTATGTTGACACTTATAAACCATTCGACAAAGCCGGTGCGTATGGTATTCAAGAATGGATTGGATATATAGGCGTTACCAAAATTGAAGGAAGTTATTTTAACGTTATGGGGCTACCTGTTCAAAAATTATATGAAGAATTACTAAAAATGTAATGGTCAATCGTTTATAATCATTATTTTTGACGCGATTTTTAATAAATAAAAAATGAAAAAATACACATTTACTGAAAAGAAAGATACCCGATCGGGTTTTGGTGCCGGTTTGGCAGAATTAGGTGATAAAAACCCGAATGTTGTTGCGCTTTGTGCTGATTTGGTAGGGTCACTAAAGATGGATAAGTTTATTGAAAATCACCCTGATCGCTTTTTTCAGGTTGGAATTGCTGAGGCAAATATGATGGGCATTGCTGCCGGTTTAACAATTGGCGGTAAAATTCCGTTTACAGGAACTTTTGCAAATTTCTCTACCGGAAGGGTTTACGATCAAATTCGTCAATCTATCGCCTATTCAGGTAAAAATGTAAAAATTTGTGCTTCACATGCAGGATTAACGTTAGGTGAAGATGGTGCAACCCACCAAATTTTAGAGGATATTGGTTTGATGAAAATGCTGCCGGGAATGACTGTTATTAACACGTGCGATTACAACCAAACAAAAGCAGCTACATTGGCTATTGCCGACCATGTTGGTCCGGTTTATTTAAGATTTGGAAGACCTGCAGTTCCCGTATTTACTCCTGAAAATGAAAAATTTGAAATTGGTAAAGCAATTCAATTAACCGAAGGTACTGATGTTACCATCGTTGCAACAGGACATTTAGTTTGGGAAGCATTGCAAGCATCTGAGAAATTAGAGGAAAAGGGAATTTCAGGAGAAGTAATAAATATTCATACTATTAAACCGCTAGATACAGAGGCAATTTTAAATTCTGTCAAAAAAACAGGCTGTATAGTTACAGCAGAAGAACATAACATTTTAGGAGGTCTAGGGGAAAGTGTTGCAAGAACTCTGGCAGAAAACTATCCTACTCCACAAGAATTTGTTGCTGTAAATGACAGCTTTGGTGAATCTGGAACTCCTTCACAATTAATGGAAAAATACGGTTTAAATGCCGCTTCAATTGTTGTAGCAGCAGAAAAAGTTATTTCAAGAAAATAACAGAGAAACATTTTCGTTTTACATTTATTGAAACTTTAAATTAATCATTTTATGAAAAATAGACTCGTTCTTAGTACAATTGCTATGTTTGCAGTTGTATATTTTACTAATGCTCAAAGTGCTTTTGGTATAAAAGCAGGTTTAAGCTATAATTCAAACGGTAAACTCACCGAAATCATAAGCGATACCCAAACCAATTTAATTGATAATAAAGGAGCTGGTAAATCAGGCTTTAATATTGGATTTTACGGAAAACTGGATTTAGGAGAATTGTATATAAGACCAGAATTAGTTTATACTAAAACCACTAGTGAATATGAACTAAACTCTCAATTAGAAGATTACAAACTTTCTAAATTAGATGTCCCTGTATTATTAGGCATTAAATTATTTGGCCCAATTAATGTTTTTGCAGGTCCGGCTTTTCAGTATATTTTAGATAACGATTTGAAAGGACTTAAATTTGAAAATGTTAAAAACGATTTTTCTGTGGGATTGAATATTGGCGCCGGAATTGAGCTGGGAAAACTTGGTATTGATATAAGATATGAGCGCGGATTTAGCTCGAATGAAGCATCGTTTATAGATAATAACATCACTGA
>CAYFFC010000034.1:0-15747 GCA_964342295.1 uncultured Lutibacter sp.
TATGAATCATTACGAAACTGTTTTCATTTTGAATCCCGTTTTATCTGATACTCAGGTAAAGGAAACAGTAAAGAAGTTTGAAGACTATCTTGTTTCTAAAGGTGCCGAAATGATTTGGAAAGAAGATTGGGGCTTAAAAAAATTAGCTTATACAATCCAAAACAAAAAAAGTGGGTTTTATCACTTATTTGAATACAAAGTAGCCGGAGAAGTAGTTGCTCCATTTGAACTTGAATTTAGAAGAGATGACAGCGTTATGCGTTATTTAACCGTTAAGTTAGACAAACACGCTGCAGCTTGGGCAGAAAAAAGAAAAGAAAGAGTAAAAGCATCAAAAAAATAACAAGTTATGTCTATTGAACAACAAGCAAAAGGAGGAAAACAAGGTGATGTTCGTTACCTAACTCCGTTAGATATTGATACAAAACAAGTTAAAAAATACTGTCGTTTTAAAAAGAACGGAATCAAGTATATTGATTATAAAGATGCTGATTTCTTAATGTATTTGGTAAATGAGCAAGGTAAAATATTGCCACGTCGTTTAACCGGAACTTCATTAAAGTATCAACGTAAAGTATCTGTGGCAATTAAAAGAGCCCGTCATTTGGCGTTAATGCCGTATGTTGGTGATATGTTAAAATAAAAGAGGGAGCAATTATGGAAATTATATTAAAACAAGACGTAGAAAACTTAGGTTTTAAAGACGATATTGTAACTGTTAAAAACGGTTATGGACGTAATTTTTTGATTCCTCAAGGTATTGCAATTTTAGCAACTACATCAGCAAAAAAAGTATTGGCCGAAACTTTGAAGCAACGTGCGTTTAAAGAAGAAAAACTAATAAAGGACGCTACAAAAGTTGCTGATGCAATTAAAGAAATGGAAATTAAAATTGCAGCTAAAACTGCTGATGGAACTAAGTTATTTGGTTCTGTAAATAATGGTAATGTTGCTGATGCTTTAGCTAAGGAGGGTCAGGAAATAGACAAAAAGTATATTAAAGTTGAAGGTGGTAATATTAAAAGATTAGGAAAATACAAAACTACAATTAGACTTCATAGAGAAGTAATTGTTGAATTGCCAATTGAAATTGTTGCCGAAAACAACTAATTATTAACAGTAAACAGTTAATAAACATTAAAAAAGCCCACTCTCAGAGTGGGCTTTTTTATTATTTTTGCCTTTATAAACAAAACTCAAATTTTTAAACAAACATTTTTTATGAAAAAACAAATAACTTTTTCATTACTACTTGTGTTTTTAGCGGTAGTAACCTCTTTTGCTCAGGTTACCACATCAAAAATACAAGGTATGGTTACAGATGATGCCTCAGTAGGTTTATTTGGAGCCAATGTAGTAGTTACTCATTTACCAACCGGTACGGTTTCCGGCGCTATGACACTTGAAAGTGGCCGTTTTTCTATACCAAACTTAAGGGTAGGAGGGCCCTATACCATTTCAATTAGTTATATCGGATTTAAAACGGTTGAATACACCGACGTTTATTTAGATTTAGGTAAAACCTTTGATGTAAATATTAAAATGGTTGGTGAAAGTGAACAACTTACAGAAGTTGTTATTACTAGTGGAAAAAATTCTACATTTAACAATGACCGTACAGGAGCTGAAACAAGTGTTGGTAGTAGAGAATTAAAAAACTTACCAACTATTTCTAGATCAGCATCTGATTTTTACCGTTTAGACCCATCGGCTTCAGGCGGTTCATTTGGTGGTAGAAATGACCAGTTTAACAATTTTACTTTAGACGGTTCTATTTTTAACAACCCATTTGGATTGGATGCGGCAACACCCGGAGGTCAAACCGATTCTCAACCAATATCTTTAGATGCTATTGAACAAATTTCTGTTGCTACGGCACCTTACGATGTTACCTTATCAGGTTTTACAGGTGCATCCGTAAATGCGGTTACTAAAAGTGGTACCAATGATGTTACCGGAACCGTGTATGGTTTTTTTAGAAACCAAGATTTGACAGGAGGTAAGGTTAAAGGCGAAAAAATATTTGTGCCTAAATTAGAACAAACTCAATACGGATTTAGTGTTGGAGCACCAATTATTGAAAATAAATTATTTGTTTTTGCGAACTTTGAAAAAGACCAAAGAACCGATTTAGGGCAAAACTGGTTTCCAAATACCGGAACAGGTGCTATCAATGAATCTAGAGTATTGGAATCTGATTTACAAATGGTACAAGATGGTTTAAGAGCTATTGGTTACGACCCTGGAAGTTATGAAAATTTTACTCATGATGCAGGATCTACAAAAGGAATTGTTAAGTTAGATTGGAACATAAACGAAAAAAACCGTTTAGCATTGATTTATAACTTTTTAGATGCTTCTAAAGATAAACCGGCACATCCTACAGCTATTAACAGAAGAGGCCCGGACTATAATACGCTTCAATTCGAAAACTCTGGGTACACAATTAACAATATTATAAATTCAGGTTTATTAGAATTAAATTCAACCTTGGCGGATAATGTAACTAATAAACTACAAATTGGTTATACCGTATTTAATGATTCAAGAGACCCATTTTCTACACCTGCACCGGTTATAAATATTACAAAAGATGGTTCTCCATATATTATTGCAGGCCATGAACCTTTTTCAATCAATAATAAATTAGATCAAAAAGTATTTCAGGTTACAAATAATATGAATATCCAAACCGAAAACCATACCTATACATTAGGTTTTTCTTATGAGAAGTTTTCATTCGAAAATTCATTTAACCTTACAGGTTATGGTTTTGATATTTTTGGAAGTGTTGATATTAATGATTTTGACGCAAATAATTATGCTGGTGCTTTAGCTGCGGCAATTAATACTTTTGAAACTAAAAACGCACTTGGAGACGGAGTTGATAACGGATGGAACCTTGCTGAAATGAACTTTGGTCAATTGGCATTTTATATGCAGGATGAGTGGAATGTTTCAGAAAACTTTAAACTCTCTTATGGAATTAGATTTGACAAACCATTATTTTTCAATACATCAGAATTAGCTCAAAAATTTATTGATACTGAAAACTCAGAATGGTTTGTGCCGGGTATCGAATACATAAACCCTGATAATGGTGAACCATTTGTTTTTGATTCTACACAAATGCCAAGTAATAAATTTTTAATATCACCAAGAGCAGGATTTAACTGGGATATAAAAGGTGATAAAACTATGCAATTGCGAGGTGGTACAGGATTATTTACCGGTCGTTTACCTTTTGTATGGATAGGAAACCAAGTTAGTGGTGTGAGTGTATTCTTTTACCAAGTTGTTGACCCGGAGTTTCAATTTCCTCAAGTGTGGAGAACTAGTTTAGGTTTTGATAAGCGTTTTGAAAATGGATTAGTACTTTCAACTGACTTGTCTTATACTAAAGATATTAATGGTGTACATGTACAAAATTGGGGATTAGGTAATCCAACAGGTACTTTGAACGGAGTTGATAATAGAGCTGTTTATGCTCCTGGAGACCATGCAACGTCATTTTTGGGTAATGCCAACGCATATGTTATGACAAATACTGATAAAGGCCGCATATTTAATGGAACAATTAAAGCACAAAAAACTTTTGATAATGGTTTATATACAAGTTTAGCATATAACTATTTAAATTCAAAAGATGTTAATTCAATTGAAGCTGAAATAACTGGTGATGCTTTTGCTTTTAACCCAGCATTAAATAATGTTAATGATGATGTTTTAGGTTACTCAAAATATGGTGATACACACAGAATTATTGGTATTATATCTAAAAATTGGAGGTATGGAAATAATGATAAGTGGGGAACTACTGTTTCAACTTTCTTTGAATATGCTCAAGGTGGAAGATTTTCTTATACTTACGGAGGTGATATAAATGGAGATGGATCATTTGTTAATGATTTAATTTATATTCCAACTAGTTCAGAAATTAATCAAATGCAATTTGCTGCACCGGGTCAAGCTCAAGCCTTTAACGATTATATCGAGCAAGACAGCTATTTAAGTGGTAGAAGAGGACAATATGCAGAACGTTATGGAGCACTTTCTCCTTGGAGAGGAAAATGGGATTTAAAAGTTCTTCAAAATTTAAAATTATCTGATGACAATGCTATTGAGTTTAGTATTGATATTTTAAATGTTGGAAACTTAATTAGTTCTGATTGGGGACTGGTACAACAACCAAATTCGGTACAGCCTATTGGTGTAACTGTTGATGGTACCGGTACGCCAACCTATTCATTTGATGGAAATTTACAAAATACCTTTGGGTATAGCTCCGATTTAATCTCAAGATGGCAAATGCAATTTGGATTGCGTTATATTTTCTAATAATTAAATTTAATATATTTGAACCGCCCTTTTCGGGCGGTTTTTTTATTGATATTTAATAGTATAAACTTTCAAATATTGAACATTCCAATTTATAAAGATTCCCAAGGTGATAAATTAACAGTTGATTTTTTTTACAAGAAATAGAACTATTTTTAACATCAATTAAAGAAATATATTTTAATAACTTATGAAATATAGACAATTATCAAAAGAACAATTTTTAGAGTTGCATAAGGAGTTTGCCCAGTTTTTGGCTATCCAACAAATTGATGTAAAAGAGTGGGAAAACATTAAATTGCATAAGCCAGAAATGGCCTCGGAGGAATTAAATATTTTTAGTGATACTGTTTGGGAAGACGTTTTAAACAAAACAAAATTTATAGAACACATATCTGAAAAGCACATAAATTTGTTTAAATGCAACAAAAAAGAAATTATTAGAATTTATATTAAACTTAACCATATTTCCAAAAACTTTTTAAATCAAAATGATTTTAACTGGTTTTTAAATAATCCATTACATACTTCCGTTGAATATTTTAAAGCTGTAAAAAAATATTCAGAAGAAAGAAATGTTGAAATTTTTAAGCTTATCGAAATGGGTGGAAATATTTCAAAAGGAGAGCTTTTTAACAAAGTGTATCAACTAATTCGTTAACAACTTTTTGCATTCCGGTGCTTGCTTTTTCTGCTATAACAGTTAAATTATTATTTTTATGTTTAGAAATAGTAGGATTTGGATCTATAAAATAAATAGGAATAGTATTGCTCACAAAATTAATTAAGTTAGCGGCAGGATATACTTGCATTGATGTTCCTATAATTATTAAAATATCTGCCGAAGCCGTAATTTTTATCGCCTTTTCTAACATTGGGACTTCCTCTCCAAACCATACAATATGAGGCCGTAACTGCGTATTGTTTTTACAAACATCGCCTATATACAAATTTTTACTCCAGTTATACACCAATTCCGGATAAATTTCACTCCTAACTTTTAACAATTCACCATGAAGATGTACTATATTTGAACTTCCGGCACGTTCGTGTAAATCATCCACATTTTGAGTTATAACGCTAACCTTAAAATATTGCTCTAATTTTACCAAACATTTGTGTGCCATATTAGGTTGAACATGTTTCAATTGTGCCCTACGCTGGTTATAAAAATCAAGAACCAACCTCTTGTTTTTTTGCCATCCACTAGGTGAAGCAACTTCCATAATATCATATCCTTCCCATAATCCACCGGCATCTCTAAATGTTTTTACACCACTCTCAGCACTAATTCCGGCACCAGTAAGTACAACTATATGTTTCATGGTTTAATAGCATAATAGTATCAAAAGTAAAGTTTATATTTGAACAAATTATAATTTCTATGCTAGATTATAAGTATATCAATTATTTGGAACAGTTTGTGACTGAAAAACGCAGAGCACTTTTTAAGTCGGTTTTGGAAAATAGAACAAGGCATTTTACGGTGGCTATAGAAGATATTTATCAGCCACATAATGCAAGCGCAGTTGTTAGAAGTTGCGATATTTTTGGCGTACAGGATGTGCATGTAATTGAAAATAAGTATAAATTTTACGCGTCAAACAGGGTGGCTAAAGGGGCACAAAAATGGCTCGACTTTTCACTTTATAATAAAAAGGATATCAATAATACTTTGCATTGTATTGAAAATTTACGTTCCAAAGGATATCAAATAGTTGCCACTACGCCTCATAATGATTCTTGTTTGTTACAAGAGTTTGATATCTCTCAAAAATCGGCTTTCTTTTTTGGCGTTGAAAAAGAAGGGCTTTCAAAAGATGTTATGGAAAATGCCGATAGTTTTCTAAAAATTCCAATGGTTGGATTTACTGAAAGTTTAAACATTTCGGTAGCAGCAGCCATAATTCTTCATAATTTAAATGAAAAATTGCGAAAATCAGATGTTAACTGGCAATTGTCGGAATCAGAAAAAGATGAAAAATACCTAGATTGGTTGAAAAAATCTATCAAAAGCATTAAAAAAATTGAAGAGCATTATTACCAAACTAATTCTGCTTAAAACTAACCTTTTCAATAATTGCTGTTGTATTACAATTATTTACTGTTAGGGTAATATGCTTAAGCTGCTTAACACCATTAATATTGTATTGAGTACAGGTATCAAACTTAATTTTATTCCACAAATCGGCATTTCCAGAATTTAATATTAATGAAATTGATGCGGTATCAATTTTATTCAATTCAATTGCATACAATACTTTGTTTGAATACAAGCGTTTTTTAGATTTTATGTTTTTCAAAACTCTGGCATTGGGGCCATAATCAAAAGAAGTTTCTTTTTTATCAAAAACAAAAACTACTACAATAACTCCTAACAGTAATCCAAATAAATAATAGGGCAATCGTTGTTTAAACGTCATAAATTATAAAAACAGTAAATTAATATCTCTAAATGGTAAATTAAACCAATCAGCAACAGTTTTGTTGGTTAAAATACCGTGGTAAAAATACATACCTTTTTGTAAACTTTTGTCAAATCGTGCCGCATTTTCAAATCCGCCTTCATTTGCAATTGACAATAGGTAAGGTGTAAAAATGTTGCTTATTGATACAGAAGCAGTTCTAGAATATCTTGAGGGGATGTTAGGAACACAGTAATGTATAACACCGTGTTTTCTAAAAGTAGGTTTTTTGTGTGATGTTACTTCTGATGTTTCAAAGCATCCACCCCTGTCAATACTTACATCAACTATTACTGCACCTTCTTTCATTTGTTTTACCATATCTTCAGTGGCTAAAATAGGGGCTCTAGATTTTCCTCTTACAGCGCCAATTGCAGCATCACAACGCATTAATGCCTTTTGTAAAGTTTTAGGTTGTAAAGTTGATGTATAAACCGGAAAATTCAAATTTTGTTGTAGAGTTCTTAATTTTGTTAAAGAATTATCAAACACTTTAACACTAGCTCCTAATCCCAATGCTGATCTCGCCGCAAATTCGCCTACTGTACCAGCGCCTAATATAACAACTTCACTTGGGGGTACCCCATTTATATTACCTAACAATAAGCCGTTCCCTTCATTGTCGTTACTCATAATTTCAGAAGCAACTAAAATGGAGGCTGTTCCTGCAATTTCACTCAACGATTTTACTATAGAATATACTCCTTGTTCATCTTTTATAAAGTCAAAAGCAATGGCAGTTATACGTTTGCCAGCTAAAGCTTCAAAATATTTTTTGTTTTGTGTTTTTAATTGCAGTGCAGAGAATAAGATGCTTTGTGGATTTATAAGTTTAATTTCATCTAATGATGGAGGTTCTACCTTTAAAACTACTTCGCATCCAAAAGCCTCTTTAACATCATAAGAAATTTTTGCCCCAGCTTCAGAAAACTCGTTGTCAGAATAATTTGCACCTTCTCCTGCTCCTGTTTCAATTACAAATCTTAGCCCTTGGGCTGTTAATGCTGCAACTGCATCTGGAGTTAAGCATACTCTTTTTTCTTGATAACTTGTTTCTTTAGGGATACCAATTACAAAAGCACCTTTTTTCTTATCAACTTCTAAGCATTCTTCTTGAGGCAGTAATTCTTGCTTACTAAAGGGTGAAGACATTTTTTTACTCATTATTTACAAGTTCTATGGTTCTTTGATTTTTACTGTTTGTTGTTATAAAAACATTAACGCACTTTAAAGGTACTAAATTTTCAACTTTATTAGGCCATTCAACTAAACACCAGTTGCCACTGTAAAAATATTCTTCAATTCCAATATCCATTGCCTCTTCTTCTTCTTCAATTCTGTAAAAGTCAAAATGATAAATTATTTCATTATTCAGTGAATGATATTCGTTTACCAGTGAAAAGGTAGGAGAGCTAACATTGTCATTTACACCTAATTGCTTAACAATTTCTTTAATTAAAGTAGTTTTACCCACTCCCATTTTTCCATGAAAAAGAAGCACCTTATACTTGGACTCTAAAATAATCTCTTTGGCAATTTTTGGAAGTTCATTTAGCGTGTAATTTTTTTTCATATAAATATCAAAATAGCATTTAAAATTATTTTGGTACAAATATAGCACAAGGAATTATCATTTCCTCTAACGAAATTCCACCATGTTGGTATGTGTTTTTATAATATTTTACAAAATGATTGTAATTGTTTGGATAGGCAAAAAAGAAATCTTCCTTAGCAAAAATATAAGAACTGCTAATATTTATTGAAGGTAAAAGAATTTCTTTAGGGCTATTTACAGCGTACACCTCTTTATTATTATATGTTAAACTTTTACCGGTTTTGTATCTTAAATTTGAACTTATGTTTTTGTCGCCAATTACTTTTGATGGAGCTTTGACATTAATGGTTCCGTGATCGGTTGTTAAAATTAACTTTAAGCCTAATTGTTGGGCTTTCTGAATAATTTTTAGCAGAGGTGAATTTAGAAACCAACTATTGGTTAACGACCTATAGGCTCTGTCATCATTTGCCAATTCTTTAATAACTTCCATTTCGGTTTTTGAATGTGAAAGCATATCAACAAAATTATATACAATCACTGTCAGGTCATTTTTTTTAACAGTCATAAAATTATCAGCAAGTGCCTGTCCGGTTTTTAAATTGGTAATTTTATGAAAACCAAGTTTTAAATCGGTTTTTAATCTTTTAAGTTGTTCAATTAAAAAAGATTCTTCGTGTAGGTTTTTACCTCCTTCATCGGTGTCATTTTTCCAATATTCAGGGTATTGTTGTTCCATTTCCGATGGCATTAAGCCTGAAAATAGCGCATTACGGGCATATTGTGTAGCTGTTGGGAGAATGCTGAAATATGCTTTTTCTTGCAGTTTTTTATAATGTTCGGAAATAGATTTTTCAATTATTTTATATTGATCAAATCGAAGGTTATCAATTACAATTAATAGGGTACCTTTTGATTTTTTAACTTCCGGTAAAATTACCTGCTTAAAAAGTGTGTGTGATAAAATAGGCTTATATTCAGAAAACAGCCAATTTTGATAGTTGTTTTTTATGTATTTAAAAAAAAGTGAATTGGCTTCTTTCTTTTGGCTTTCCAAAATCTCAAGCATTCCTGTATCATTTATGTTTTCAAGTTCTAATTCCCAATAAATCAGTTTTTTATACATTAAAATCCATTCTTCAAAAGAATTTGTTGTATGCAATTCCAGTGCAATATTTCTAAATTCTTGTTGATAGTTTGCGGTTGTTTTTTCAGAGATTAAGCGTGAAATTTCTAAATTCTTTTTAAGGCTTAATAATATTTGATGTGGGTTTACAGGTTTTATTAAATAATCAGCTATTTTGTTTCCAATAGCTTCTTCCATTAAATATTCTTCTTCACTTTTGGTAATCATTACCACGGGTGTTGCAGGTTGAAATTCTTTAATTTTAGTTAAGGTTTCCAAACCACTTAAGCCGGGCATATTTTCGTCTAAAAAAATGATATCGAAAAAAGTGTTTTTGCAAAAGTCTACGGCATCGGCACCATTGTTACAAGTAGCAACATGATATCCTTTTTTTTCTAAAAATAATATATGCGGTTTCAAAATATCAATTTCATCATCAACCCATAAAATATTTATATCACTCATTATGTTATCTTTGTAGCTAGGTATTTTAAATATAATTGTTTTGATTGAAAAACTGCCAGCCAAGTTGAAATTATTAAACGATCCAATTTACGGATTTATTACCATTCCAAGTACATTAATTTTTGATTTAATTGAACATAAATATTTTCAAAGGTTACGACGGATTTCTCAAATGGGTTTATCGCATTTAGTGTATCCGGGAGCGCAGCATACGCGCTTTCATCACGCCATTGGATGTGTGCATTTAATGCAAAAGGCAGTACGCATATTACGTTTGAAAGGAATTGAAATTTCAAAAGATGAAGAAACCGCCGTTTGCGTTGCTATATTGTTGCATGACATAGGTCACGGACCTTTTTCACATGCATTGGAACATAGCCTTGTTTCAGGTATTCATCACGAGGAAATCTCTTTAAAGTTTATGGAAATGCTTAATGATGAATTTGAGGAAAAACTAACATTGGCAATACAAATATTTAAGGGAGAATATCACAGAAAGTTTTTATTTCAACTTATATCAAGCCAGTTAGATATGGACAGGCTCGATTATTTAAAACGCGATAGCTTTTATACAGGTGTGCCTGAAGGAAATATCAATACAGACCGTATTATAGCAATGTTAGATGTAAGAAACGACCAACTTGTAATTGAAGAAAAAGGGATTTATTCTGTTGAAAAATTTATTGTTGCACGGCGCTTAATGTATTGGCAAGTATATTTGCATAAAACGGGTGTTGTGGCCGAAAAGTTGCTTGAAAAAATTTTGCAGCGTGCCAAGGAATTATCCCTTTCCGGTAAAAAATTAACTGCCGGCCAATCATTCGCCAATTTTTTAAACACAAAAATAAATACCAAAAAATTGGATGATGTTCTATTAAAGGAGTTTGCGAAATTAGATGATTATGATGTGCTTTTTTCAATTAAAGAATGGATTAGTTGTAATGATAGGGTGTTGTCTTATTTATGTAAAAGTTTGATTAACCGTAAATTACCAAAAATAGAACTTCAAAATAAACCGTTTACAAATCAGCAAATAGAATTGGTTAAACAAAAAGTTAAGCGAAATTTTAATTTAAGTGCTGCCGAATTACCATATTTTATTTATAGCGGTAAAGTTGTAAATCAAGCGTATGATACCCAAAAAAATAACATACAAATAAGTTATAAAAATGGTGTTATTAAAGATTTAAGCGACGCTTCAGACCACTTAAATATTCAGGCACTTTCAAATCCTGTTTACAAGTACTATTTATGCTATCCTAAGAATAGGTAGAGTTTAACTTTTTTGTTATTTTTGCAATCGTATTATGAAATTTAAAGCAAACCAAATAGCGGAAATTTTAGAAGGTGAGATTGAAGGTGACGGGCAAGTTGAAGTGCATAAACTTTCTAAAATTGAAGAAGGAGAACAAGGTTCATTAACCTTTCTTTCAAATCCAAAATATACCAATTATATTTATTCCACAAGAGCCTCTATAGCCATTGTAAATAACGATTTTATTCCTGAAAAACCTATAGGGATTACACTAATTAAAGTTGATGATGCCTATAAAGCGTTTTCAAAATTATTAGAGTTTTACAATCAAGTTAAGTTAAACAAGTCGGGGATTGAAGCAAATGTTTTTATTAATGAAACGGCTGAAGTAGGCTCTAACGTTTACCTTGGTTCATTTGCTTATATAAGTGAAAATGTTGTTATTGGTGATAATGTTAAAATTTATCCAAATGTATTTATTGGTGAAAATGTTAAAATTGGAAACAATACTATAATTTATGCGGGTTCTAAAATTTGTTCAGACTCATTAATTGGGGCAAATTGTACTATTCATGCAGGCGTGGTTATTGGTGCTGATGGTTTTGGTTTTGCACCAAATGGAGATGGTGAATTCAGCAAAATTCCGCAAATAGGAAATGTAATTATTGAAGATAATGTTGATATAGGAGCTGCTTCAACCATAGATCGAGCAACTCTAGGTTCAACAATAATTAGAAAAGGAGTAAAATTAGATAATCAAATTCAGGTTGCACACAATGTTGAAATTGATGAAAATACAGTAATTGCTGCACAAACAGGTATTGCCGGTTCAACAAAAATAGGCAAGAATTGTATGATTGGAGGACAAGTAGGCATTGTTGGTCATATTACTATTGGTAATAATGTAAAAATTCAAGCACAATCGGGCATAGCAAAAAATGTAAAAGATAATGAAACCATACAAGGAACACCTGCCATTGGGTATTCTGATTTTAATAAATCGTATGTATATTTTAGAAAACTACCAAAATTGGTTGCTACTATTGAAGCACTAAAAAAAGAATTAAAATCTTTAAAGGGAAAAGAATGAGCACAAAACAAAAAACTATTCAAAAAGAAGTTACACTCTCAGGGGTTGGACTTCATACAGGGAACAAAGTTACAATGACTTTTAAGCCTGCTCCAATAAATCATGGATACGCTTTTGTTAGAATTGATTTAGAAGGTGAGCCAATAATTGAGGCAAGCGCAGAATATGTGGTTAATACCCAAAGAGGTACAAACCTTGAAAAAAGAGGTGTTTTTGTAAATACTTCTGAACATGTATTAGCAGCAGTTGTAGCACTTGATATTGATAATATTATTATTGAAATTAACGCTGCTGAGCCGCCAATAATGGATGGCTCTTCAAAACATTTTATTGAAGCTCTTGAAAAAGCTGGAATTGCAGAGCAGGAAGCCGATAGGGAAGAGTACGTTGTAAAAGATATTATTACTTACAAAGATGTAGATACAGGTAGTGAAATAATTTTAATGCCAAGCGATACCTACCAAATTACAACTATGGTCGATTTTGGCACTAAAGTATTGGGTACTCAAAATGCAACATTAAATTCTTTGGCCGAATTTAAATCGGAAATAGCTGATGCTAGAACTTTTAGCTTTTTACATGAGCTTGAAATGTTGTTAGACAATAATTTAATTCAGGGTGGCGACTTAAATAATGCCATTGTTTATGTAGATAAAGAAATTTCTGATGAAACAATGGAAAAATTGAAAAAGGCCTTTAGAAAAGATTCGCTTACCGTAAAACCAAATGGAATTCTAGATAATTTAACGTTACGTTGGGCTAACGAGGCTGCAAGACATAAATTATTAGATGTAATAGGCGATTTGGCTTTAGTAGGCACAAGAATTAGAGGTAAAGTTATAGCAAATAAACCTGGACATTTAGTGAATACTGTTTTCGCTAAAAAACTTCAAAAAATAATTAAAAAAGAAAAAAGGAATAATGTTCCAAAGTTCGATTTAGATAAAGAACCCTTAATGGATATTCACCAAATTATGAATATTCTTCCGCACCGACCACCTTTTTTATTAATAGACAGAATACTAGAACTATCTGAAAAACATGTTGTGGGTATGAAAAATGTTACAATGAATGAAACATTTTTTGTGGGACACTTTCCCGGAGCCCCTGTAATGCCCGGTGTACTACAAGTTGAAGCTATGGCACAATGCGGTGGTGTTTTGGTATTAAGCAGCGTTCCTGATCCGGAAAATTACTTAACATATTTTATGAAGATGGATAATGTTAAATTTAAACAAAAGGTATTGCCTGGAGATACTTTGATATTTAAAGCAGAGTTGGTTTCGCCTATTAGAAGAGGAATTTGCCATATGCAATCGTATGGATATGCCAACGGGAAATTAGTAGTTGAAGCAGAATTAATGGCGCAAATAGCGAAAAAAAACTAGAAAATAATGAATCAACCTTTAGCATACATCCACCCCGGGGCAAAAATTGCAACTAACGCGGTAGTTGAACCTTTTACAACAATTCACAATAACGTAACTATTGGTTCGGGTACCTGGATTGGTTCAAATGTAACCATTATGGAGGGGGCACGAATTGGAAAAAATTGCCGTATTTTCCCGGGAGCTGTTATTTCTGCAATTCCACAGGATCTAAAATTTGATGGTGAAGATTCTTTGGCTGTTATTGGCGATAACACAACTATTAGAGAATGTGTTACCGTAAATCGTGGAACCAAGGCCTTAGGTAAAACACAAATTGGAAATAATTGTCTTATCATGGCAACATCTCATATTGCGCATGATTGCATCATAGGAAATAACTGTATTTTGGCAAATGGTTCTGTTATTGCTGGTCATGTAAATGTTGGTGATTATGCAATTTTAAGTGGCTTGGTAGCGGTACATCAATTTATTCATATAGGATCCCATGCAATGGTTTCTGGAGGAGCACTGGTTAGAAAAGATGTTCCGCCGTATACAAAAGCAGGTAAAGAACCATTATCATTTATTGGTATCAATTCAATTGGTTTACGTAGAAGAGGGTTTACCACAGAAAAAATAAGGGAAATTCAAAACATTTTTAGAATTCTTTATCAAAAAAATTACAATACTACTCAGGCATTGGAAAAGATTGAGGCAGAAATGGAGGCAACTAAAGAAAGAGATCAAATTATTCTTTTCATTAAAAACTCTCAAAGAGGTATAATGAAAGGTTACACAGGAAGTTAAGCAAAAAAATAAAATAAGATTTAAAAAATTAATTCCTAAATTAGTTCATTAAATCAATAACTAATAGTAAAACAAATGGCAACAACATCAGATATAAGAAATGGATTATGTATAAAGCACAACAACGATATTTTTAAAATTGTTGAATTTTTACACGTGAAACCAGGTAAAGGACCTGCTTTTGTGAGAACTAAATTAAAGAGTTTATCAACAGGTAAAGTACTAGAGAACACATTCCCGGCTGGCAGAAAAATTGAAGATATAAGGGTTGAAACACAAAAATTTCAATATTTATATGCCGATGGTGATTCATTTAATTTTATGAATACGCAAGATTATAATCAAATTACTTTACAAAAAACGGCACTTGATGCACCCGAGTTGTTAAAAGAAGGGGAAATTGTTACCTTAATTATAAATACAGAAGATAATATGCCGTTATCTGTTGAAATGCCTGCAAGTGTAATTCTTGAAGTAACACATACCGAACCGGGTGTAAAGGGTAACACCGCAACAAATGCAACCAAGCCGGCTACTGTTGAAACCGGAGCAAGCATAAATGTTCCTTTATTTATAAATGAAGGAGATAAAATAAAAGTAGACACTTCAAAAGGAGCGTATTTAGAGCGAGTTAAAGAATGATATAAGTTCTGCTAATGAAATTTCCTAAAAAATTTAAATTACAAGAAATTGCGGAATTGATTGATGCTACCTTTGTAGGTCCCTCAAATTTTCCCGTTCTTGGAATGAACGAAATTCACGTAGTGGAGGATGGTGACATAGTTTTTGTTGACCACCCAAAATACTATGAAAAGGCGTTGAATTCAAAGGCTACCATTATTTTAATTAATAAAAAGGTAAAATGTCCACAAGGAAAAGCGCTTTTAATATCTAAAGACCCGTTTAGAGATTTTAACAAACTAACTAAGCATTTTAACCCGTACAAACCAGCTGATAAATCTATAGCTGACGATGTGGTTATTGGTGAAAATACCGTTATTCAGCCCAATGTTTTTATTGGAGCTCAAGTAATTATTGGATCGAATTGTATCATTCATCCAAACGTAACAATTTATGGTAATTGTAGCATTGGAAATAATGTAACTATTCACTCCGGAACTATAATTGGCGCCGATGCATTTTATTATAAAAAACGAAAAGAAGGTTATGATAAATTGATTTCAGGAGGCGGAGTGCTTATAGAAGATAATGTTGATATTGGTGCTTTGTGTACAATTGATAGAGGGGTTTCTTCTAAAACTACTATTAAAAAAGG
>CAYFFC010000034.1:15847-21226 GCA_964342295.1 uncultured Lutibacter sp.
AAACTGAAATGAGTGTTTTAGTAAATAAAAATTCCAATATTATAGTTCAAGGTTTTACTGGAGGTGAAGGTACATTTCATGCTTCTCAAATGATTGATTACGGCACCAATGTTGTTGGTGGAGTTACTCCGGGAAAAGGAGGTCAAATACATTTAGATAAACCTGTTTTTAATACAGTACAAGATGCTGTAGATAAGGTTCAAGCAGATACTTCAATAATTTTTGTGCCTCCTGCTTTTGCCGCAGATGCAATTATGGAAGCTGCTGCTGCAGGCATAAAAGTTATAATTTGTATTACTGAGGGAATTCCTGTAGCCGATATGGTTAAAGTTAAGGCATATATTGAAAATTTTGATTGCCGACTTGTAGGTCCAAATTGCCCTGGAGTTATAACTGCAGAAGAGGCAAAAGCTGGAATTATGCCTGGTTTTATTTTTAAAAAGGGGCGTGTTGGGATAGTATCAAAATCAGGTACGTTAACATACGAAGCAGCAGATCAAGTTGTAAAACAAGGCTATGGTATAACTACAGCTATTGGAATTGGTGGTGATCCAATAATTGGTACAACCACAAAGGACGCTGTAGAGTTATTAATGAATGATGACGAAACTGATTGTATTGTTATGATTGGTGAAATTGGTGGACAGCTTGAAGCAGAGGCAGCGCGTTGGGTTAAGAAAACTGGTAACAAAAAACCGGTTGTTGGCTTTATTGCAGGGCAAACAGCACCTAAAGGAAGGACTATGGGACACGCCGGAGCTATTGTAGGAGGTAAGGATGATACTGCACAAGCAAAAATGGCCATTTTAAAGGAAAATGGAATTCATGTAGTGGAATCACCTGCAAAAATAGGAGAGAAGGTGGCTGAAGTTTTAGCTTAAAATATTTTTTAAGGTGTTTAAAAGCTTCCTTATGGGAGCTTTTTTTTGTACAATTGTGTATATTTGATTTATAAATAATAGATAAAAAAATAATTTTAGAAATAATGAAACTACTAGAAAATAAAACAGCTTTAATAACGGGAGCAACAAGAGGAATAGGTAAGGGTATCGCAATAGTTTTTGCAAAACAAGGAGCGAATGTAGCATTTACTTATAGCGCTTCTGTTGAAGCTGCCAAAGAACTGGAAAATGAGTTAATTTCTTTAGGCATAAAAGCAAAAGGTTACCAATCAAATGCAGCAAAATTTGATGCTGCTCAAGAACTTGCATCCAATGTATTAAAAGAATTTGGAACTATTGATATTTTAGTAAACAATGCAGGAATTACAAAAGACAACTTGTTAATGCGTATTTCTGAAGAAGATTTTGATAAGGTTATTGAGGTTAATTTAAAATCGGTATTTAATTTAACAAAAGCAGTTATTAGACCTATGATGAAGCAACGTGCAGGCTCTATTATAAATATGAGTTCGGTTGTTGGGTTAAAAGGCAATGCGGGTCAGGCTAATTATGCGGCCTCAAAAGCCGGAATAATTGGATTTTCAAAGTCGGTGGCTTTGGAATTAGGTTCTAGAAATATAAGAAGTAATGTAATTGCCCCCGGATTTATTGAAACTGAAATGACGGCAAGTTTGCCTGAAGACACTGTAAAAGAATGGAGAAATTCAATTCCTTTAAAGCGGGGAGGAACACCTGAAGATATTGCAAATGCCTGTGTGTTTTTAGCATCAGATATGAGCTCTTATATTACTGGACAAACATTGAGTGTTGATGGTGGGATGCTTACATAGAACTTAAATTAGTATGGGAACAGTAACAATTTTACTACTAATAGTAGCAGTTTTTATTGCTTTATTTTTAGCTGGTTTCCAATACATCATTAAAAGTAAAGAAAAAGGCCAATTAAAATATTGGCTTTCTTTTTTTAGGTTTATAAGTGTTTTATCGGTTTTTTTATTGATTATAAATCCGTCTGTTAAAAAACAGCAAATTAAAATTATAAAACCAACCCTATTTGTTGCAGTAGATAATTCCAAATCTATAAAATATAATAATCAAGAATATGAAGTTGTAACTATTGTTGATAAACTAAAACAAAACAAAGTACTCAATAATAAATTCAATATTCAGTATTACGAATTTGGAAATGATGTTTACCCGCTTGATTCACTTAGTTTTTCTGAAAACCAAACAAATTTGGCACAACCCCTTATTGAATTATCAAAAATTGATGCTTATTCACCCATGGTAATTGTAACAGATGGAAATCAAAACTATGGAGATGCAATACCCTATTTAACTTTAAAAAATCCTATTTTCCCGGTAATTGTTGGTGATACTTCAAGAAAAGAAGACCTATTTATTAAAACCATAAATATAAATAAGCAAACCTTTATATCTAATAAATTTCCGGTTGAAATATTTGTTAATTACGATGGAGAAAAGCCTATTTCCAAAAAGTTGACGATAACCCATAATAATAAACAGGTATATAGTGAGCAACTCGACTTTGATAATATCAAAAAAGAAGCCATTGTTTCTTTTTTTCTCCCGGCCAATAGAAGTGGTTTTCAAAACTACAAAGCTGTTATTGAACCTTTAAAAAACGAAAGAAATACAAATAATAATACTAAGAATTTTAGTATTGATATAATTGATGAAAGAGCCGAAATATTACTTCTTACTTCAATAATTCACCCCGATTTAGGAGCTCTTAAAAGAGCAATTGAAAGTAATAAAAGGTTTCATATAACTATTACAAAAGCATCTGATTTTAATAGAGAACTAAAAAATTACAACCTGTTTATTTTATATCAACCTGATGGAACTTTTCAAAAAATACTCCCTTCTATTCTAAAAAATAACAATTTTTTAATGGTTTCAGGTTTAAGTACAGATTGGAAGTTTTTAAATAATATGCAATCAAAATTTTCAATGAAGCAAACTAATGCTTCGGAAAAAAATAGTGTACTTTTAAATTTAAACTACTCCAATTTTATTGTAAATGATATTGGTTTCAACTCATTTCCGCCTCTTGATAATCAATTTGGAAATGTAAATTTCAATATACCATATCAAACCATATTGTTTAAAAAAAATGAATTTATTGAATACCAACAACCAATGCTTTCAACCTTTGAACTCAACAACCAAAAAGGGGCACTTTTATTAGGTGAGCATATTTGGCGATGGAGATTGGAAAGTTTTTTACAACACAGAAGCTTTATTTTGTTTGATAAATTTATTAGTGATATTGTTCAATATTTATCTTCAAATAAAAAGTTGAATAGGCTAAAGGTATCTGTTAACACAGTAAATTACGCAAATCAGCCTATTTTGTTTTCGGCAAGTTATTTGGATAATAATTACAATTTTGATTCACGTGCCAATATTTGGCTCACAATATTTAATAAAGAGAAAGCTATTAATCAAAAAATTCCATTTTCTTTAGCTGAAAATAGATTTGAAGCTGAAGTTATAAATTTAAAAGAAGGGAATTATAATTATGTTGTTACAGTTGATAATCAAGATATTAAATTAAGCGGAAGTGTTAATGTGCTTCCATTTGAAGCAGAGCAGCAAATCTCAAGAAGTAATTATTTCGAATTATATAGTTTATCGGAAAAAACATTAGGTAAAACCTATTTTGCCAATCAAATTAATGAGTTGATTAACAATTTAACCAGTGATAAAAGGTTTAACAATATTCAAAAAGCAGCATTAAAAAGTACCTCACTTATAGATTTTAAGTGGCTTTTATTTATAATTATAGCCGCATTAGGTAGTGAATGGTTTTTAAGAAAATATCATGGGAAAATTTAAAGTGTTGGTTTTTGATATCAAAATAAAAGTGTAAAATAACTTTATTTGAGCCGAAATAAAGAAGCCAGTTATAGAAAAGAGTTGTATTACTTTCCTTTTATTGTAGACCTTTTTGGAAATAGCTACTTACTTAATTTAGTTATAGTTGGAAAATAGAATACTGTAATAGCCCCTATTAAAATTGTACTATTAATAGGGGCTCAGAAAATAAAAGGTTTTATTTTTTTTGCATTAATAATTTATACACGCAGGGTATTACAACTAAATTTAAAATTGTAGCAGACAATAATCCACCCAAAATAACAACTGCCATAGGGCTTTGAATTTCACTTCCCGGTTCACCTCCTTTAAGAGCTAAAGGAATTAGTGCAAGACCGGTAGTAAAAGCTGTCATTAAAATGGGATTCATTCTATCTAAAGCACCTTTTATAATAAGTTCAAAACCTTGGACTCCTTCAAATCTAAGATCTTCGTACCTGGAGACCAGTAAAATTCCGTTTCGGGTTGCAATGCCAAAAAGACTAATAAACCCAATGGTTGCAGCTATACTAATAATTCCGGATGTAAAGTAAACAATTAAAATTCCACCAATTAGTGCAAGCGGTAAATTAATTAGCACAACAAAAGATAACTTTATATTTTTAAATTCAAAGTATAGTAGCATAAAAATAACGCAAATAGCGATAATAGCTGTAAATAAAAGAAGTTGAGATGCTTTTGATTCACTTTCAAATTGACCACCATATTGTACCCTGTAACCTTCCGGTAATAAGACGTTTTTGGTTATTGTTTCTTTAATTTCTGAAACGGCACCTCGTAAATCTCTTCCCTGAACATTAGCAGCAACAACAATTTTACGCTCAACATTTTCACGGTTAATAGTATTGGGGCTGCTAACAGATTCTATAACGGCTAAATTGTTTAATGAAATTTGCCCTCCGTTAGGTAGGCTTATCAATGCATTTTGAATGCTTTCAATAGAATTTCTAAACTCTTCTTCATACCTGACAACCAAATCAAAATATTTTTGACCTTCATAAATTTCACCTGCTGTTTCACCTGCGTAAGCAATGTCTAATTGTTGCATTAAGTTGCCTACTGTCATTCCATAAGCAGCCAGTATTTGACGTTTAGGCTTAACTCTAATTTGTGGAATTTCTATTTGTTGTTCAACAGCTACATCAGCCAGTCCATTAATTTCTTTGACATTTTGTTCAATACTTTTCCCAATTTCGTATAATTGCTGTAAATCTGAACCAAAAATCTTAATAGCAATATTGGCTCGTGTTCCGGATAGCATATGATCAATACGATGCGCAATGGGCTGCCCAAGAGTTATATTTACACCCGGAACAATACTTAATTTTGAACGAACTTCTTCAAAAAAAGCTTCTTTACTTTTATTTTTTAAAATAAAGGGCACATCAATTTCTGCAGCATTTACACCTTGTGCATGTTCATCTAGTTCTGCTCTTCCGGTACGCCTGGTAACAATATTTACTTCTGGCAGTTCGAGTAAAATATTTTCAACAAATGTACCTGTTTTAGTACTTTCTTCTAAAGACATTCCTGGTGGACCTACTACGCTTATTACTAAGGATCCCTCATTAAATTC
>CAYFFC010000034.1:21326-24882 GCA_964342295.1 uncultured Lutibacter sp.
CGTAAGCGCTTATATACGTTTTCAACATCAATAATGGCATCATCTACTAAGGCACCAATGGCAATAGCCATACCTCCCAAACTCATAGTGTTAATTGTATAACCAAGCATTTTAAGAACAATAATTGATACTAACAACGAAATTGGAATTGCCAATAATGATATAAAAGTAGTTCTCCAATTCATTAAAAAAATAAATAATATTAGAACCACAAAAAATGCACCTTCTAATAATGTTTTATTTAGGTTATTTATAGAAGCATCTATAAAATCAGATTGTCTAAAAATGTGGCTTTTTATTTCAATGCCCTTTGGTAAAGTAGTTTTTAATTCCTCAATTGCTTCATCTAAACGCTCTGTCAGTTTTAAAGTATTAACATCAGGTTGTTTAGAAATAGTTAATATAACAGCCGGAACGGCGTTTAACGACCCGTCTCCAATTTTATCTGAAGCACCTATTTTAACAGTAGCTACATCTTTAATTTTAATAGTTTTGCCGTTTTCATGTTTCAATACCGCCTCCTTTAAATCCTCAATTGCATAAATCCTACCACTTCCTTTAATAATGTATTGATTTCCATATTGATTGATAATTCCTCCGGGAGCATTTGCATTTGCTTCTTTTACATGATTTAACAGTTCATTTAAACTCACACCAAAATATTTCATTTTTTCAGGGTTAGCGAAAACCTGATATTGTTTGTAATCACCTCCAATCACCACTACATTGGCAATACCGCCAATGGCTTTTAATCGAGGTCTTATAGTCCAATCTGAAAGTGTTCTCAATTCCATAGGCGAAAGTGTATCAGAAGTTACCCCTAACAACATTATTTCACCCATTATAGATGAAATTGGTGCCATAGTAGGTGCTCCAATACCTTCAGGTAAATTTTCACGTACCATAGGAATACGTTCATTTACAATTTGCCTGGCACGGTATATATCCGTACCCCAATCGAACTCTACCCATACAATTGAAATACCTGCAGCCGATGAGGATCGTATTCTTCTAACATTTGGCGAACCATTTAATGCAGTTTCCAATTGGTAGGTTACTAATTTTTCAACTTCTTCAGACTCCATACCATGTGCTTCTGTTAATATTGTGACTGTTGGAGCAGTAAGATCAGGAAACACATCAACATTCATAGTACGAGCATAATATACTCCCAATAAACTTAATGCAACTGCGCCCAATAATATTAGTAGTCTGTTGTGAAGCGATATTGATAATATTTTATTTAACATGTTGTATTTTTTAATGTTCGTGGCCATGTGCCGGTGTAGAACCCGACATTGAAGCCATTTTTACCTGATAAGCGCCTGTAATTACAACAACTTCACCTACATTTAAACCTTTAATAATTTCAACATAGTTGCCATTCTGCCTTCCAATTGTTACGGGCCTTCTTTCAAAGTTTTCACCTGAAACTTGGACTATTACCGAGAAATTTCCATAATTTTCTAGTAAAGCCGTAGATGGAATTACTTTATTTTTAAGGGCATTTCCTTTTAAGATCTGAACTTCTGTAAGGCTACCTTCCGGCATATCAATACTTTGATTTACGGATGCAAATACTGAAATAAATGGTTTTTTATAGCTTATATCTTTTCCTATTGATAAAATAGAACCTCCCAATTCATGCAAATTCAACCAATTTCCATCAATGCTTTTAAACCAAATGTTTTGTACATTATTTTTTGTTAGTTTGTAAGAAGGGTTTATTTGCATTTCTAAAACTTTAGACAGGTGTGTCCCTAATACTATCAATTCATCACCTTGATTAACATAATCGCCATTTGAAGCGTGAATTGATTTTATATAACCATTAAAGGGTGCTTTAATTTGTTTTCCATTTACTGAAAAACTATTGGAAAGAGATTGGTAGGTTTTTCTCAACATAAAATAGTTACGTTCTACTTTTTCAAATTCAGATTTAGGGACAATCTTGGATTTAAAGAGTTCTTTTTTTCTTTCGTATTCCATTTTTGCATGTTCATAATTCACTTTTGCATTGGCTATTTCTGTATTTAAGTTTTTATATGCCAACTCTTTACTGCTTATATTTAATAAAAGTTGTCCTTTTTTAACATTTGTGCCTTCAGTCAAATTTATATCAGTAAAATTTATAATTCCATTAGATGTAGCCGCTAACAATTTAGCAGATTGTACAGCATGTTTCCAAACACCTGCTGTATTAATTACATCGAAAATTACTTTCTCTGTAACAGGCTCGGTTTTAAAATCAATTTTCCACGCTTGCTCTTTTAAAAACGAAATGTTTCCTTGTTCTTCATCTTGTGTTTTTAATCTTTCAATAGCTTCATTAGCACTTGAAAACACGTTAATATCTTCAATTACTATTTTATCAGTATAAATAGAGGATGATAGTTCAAAAATGAGCTGATAAATTCCGGCTTCTTTTGGTTGTAGTACCGGACTAAAAATACCTGGTGATGACGGCGTAGTAACATTATTTCTAATTCCTTTGTTATCTTTTATCAAGCTTACAGTAACTGTTCCTTCACTTACTGGTTTATGATTTTTTAGCATGGTAAAATGTGCGGCAAATCGACTTGTTTTATTAACTATAAGAGCAGGGAATTCGACAAACAACTCGGAATCTTTTGTCCAAATTGTTTTACTTATGACTGGAATTTCTGAATTGGAATCTATATGACTGCCATCCGGATTATGTGCGTGAGTTTTTTCATGTGTACCGGTGCATGACATTACAATAAATGCAAGTGTTATTATTAGATATTTCATTTTTTCAACTTTTTAGTGTTCATGTGTGTTACTATCCAAACTACTATTATGACTATGTTTTTCAGTATTTTTTTTCACGTTCATTGTATCAGTTTGAACTGTAAATTCTTCTTGTTCAATTTTATCTTCTTGAATGTGATTGCCATTAGCATCATGAGAATGTCCATGAGCTTCAATCGTATTTTTTTCAGCGTCTTTTTTTAGAGAAGCTTTTTTGCAAGATGTTATTAATAAAAATGATAAAATGAGTGTTGGGAATATTATTTTTAAGATTTTCATAATTTAAGAGAGTTATAATTGATGTTTTAATAATGTTGCTTTAATTTGGAACAATTCTTTTTTTGTTTGTAGTTTTTGATCTATTGCCTTTTGATAAAACTGTAATTCCACATAATAATCCATAAACGATAATTCGCCTAATTTATAGGCTTTAAATAATAAATTTTCACCATTTAAGGAGTTCAGCGTTTTCTCATACTCGTTGTACTTTTTTAATAGTAGCACATATCGATTGTATAATTTTTTGAAGTTTGTATATTCTGTAGATTCTACAACTTTAGCATTAAATTTTCCATATTCATAATTAGCTACCGCCTTTTTTATTTTACTTTTACTATTCCATAATGGAATAGAAATACCACCATAAAAACCCGTGTAATTTGAGCCATTTACCCCTTGATAGTTGTAACCGGCAGTTATTTTTGGTAATGCTTTGTTTCTCTCAACTTTTATTTGCTGTAAATTAGAGGTTTCTGTCGCTTTTAGTTCCTTTAAAATAGGATCT
>CAYFFC010000035.1:0-4201 GCA_964342295.1 uncultured Lutibacter sp.
GTGATGGTTTGATCATCCGTATCAGTATCATCTAAAAATTTGGACAAATCCACCGTGCCACCATCTTCTAAAGTCAATACATTGGTAGTAGTATTAAAAGTTAAGGCTTGGTCATCGGTGTTTATATAAGAGGACAAGTCTACCGAACCTCCATTTTCAAGTGTTAAAATATTTGTTTGATTATTGAAAGATAAACTTTGGCTATCAGTACCACTATTACATAAATTTAGCCATGTTTCACCGTTAAATGAAAAGATGCAATTCACATCTGTATTGTATACCAATGCACCGGGCAAAGGTGCAATTCCATTCATCTCATTGGTGTCAACTCTTGTTAAAACAAAAACTTTATTGGAACTTTCGAGTTCTAACAGTGAATTACTGTTAATTTGTGAGGGGTTATTACCTATTTTAACCTGACTAAAAAGGGACGAAGTACAGATTAAAATTAGCAACATACTAATTTTTTTCATAAAATTGGACTAATAATATTAATTCTTTTTATAGCAAAAAATCAAAATAAATTGATTCCTTAATAAAAATTTTGAGCTAATTTAAACGGCAAGTATATTGAAACCAAATATTTACCTAATGGCTTTGTAAACGGAATGATTTAATAAACAAAAGGTAAAATCTATTTTCAAAAAAAAGAATTTGTGTTATTTTGGGGTGGTTGGATTAAAACCGAAGTCATCATCAGGAAGATCTATTCCCAATTGTGAAATAACATAACCTACACTGGCAAAATGATGAATTGCATGGCTGTGTGCCTGAATTAAAATAGAGGCCAATGTGTAATTTGCAGAAACCACTCCCATACCTAAATCATCGGTAACTGTAACAATTTTATTATAATCGGCAACCTTGATGCGCTGCAATTTTTCAATAATATCCGAAAAATATAAAATACCATCACTCGTATTTTTTTCTACTTCAAGATTCCTTCTACGATTAATTAAATTAATACTATTTGTATCCATTCCCTCAAAAATACAGTCGAAAATATCTAAAATATGTCGCATATGACTTCCAATACTTGAGTAATATGGAGCAACTGAGGTGTTGCTATAGGTCTCATTTGAAATACAATTTAACAACTGAATTCCTCTATCTAAATTTTTAGTAATGGCTGCAATCATTTTTACACGCTAGTTAATAGTTGTAAATATAAAAATAAATTTAGGTCATTAACTTAATTAGTGTTAAAATTCCCAATCCAAAAAATAGTATACTTAAAATTATATTTATGTTGGATGCAATAAATGCTACTTTTTTGATAATAATTTTTGCTAAAAAAATGTACGTATAAAATAATAAAAAAGACCCCACAGAAGCTCCTATGACAAAAAGTATTATAAAAGGATGCTCAATAAATATTCTTTTTGATGAAGCCAGATAAATGCTTATTCCTAAATAAAAAGGAATTGCCAACATGTTGATAGCCGACATCCCTATTCCTTTTAAAAAATACTTTGATTTATTATAGGAAACATTAGCTTCTACTTTTTTACGGGATAACAGAAAAAAGAATATTGATAATACAAAAAATACAACAACTGCAACTGATTTTAAGGCATTTATTATAGTAGGATTTTTCACAAAATAATCGGCAAAAAATAAAGCAATTAATGCCTGAATAAATACCACTATTGAGGCTCCCAGAGCAAATTTTACCGCTTGTTTTCTTCCAAGGTTAATGCTTATTTTTAAACCTGTCATATTTAACATCCCGGGAGAAATTAACCCAAAATAGGACATTAAAATTCCGAATAAAACATGTTGTATATATATCATATAATTTAATTGGAAAAACTATTTATAATTGATAGTTTTTTTAAATAACTCATTTAAATCGTTAGAAATTTTAAACTTATTAATTGCAATCACATACAAAAAAATAATTAAAACACTTTTAAATACTATATTAACAAATGGATTAAAATTAATATTTAGTAAATAAAACACAATAAGTAATACCATTACAACAAATAATAACTTAAGTGTATTAGAGGTAAAAGGTTGAAATTCTAATTTATTATGAATGTACCAAATTTTTACAAACCCATAAAAAACAACAACAATTAAGGTAGCAATGGCTGCACCATTGATTCCTATAGTTGAAATTAGCCAATGATTTAACCCAATTACTGAAACTGCCATAGCAATTGAAACGTAAAAAAATATTTTATAAAATCGAGAATTTACCAAAATTGCATTTGCAGTTCCTAGAGCAAGTTCCATAAGTTTTGCTATTGATATAATAAACACAATTTGCACGCCTTTTGTAAACTCGGGTTTATTAATAATTTGATACATATCGTAAATATTTACATTGATAAGTAAAAATAACAGCCCACCAATTATCAACAAGTTAATTGATGTTTGTTTGTATAATTGTGCTACATTTTCAACATTTTTATTATTCATGTCTTGTGCCGTAATAGGGCTGGTAATTTGTTGCATGGCTCTAGTTGGTATGGCAATTACACTGGCAATATAAATACCAACCGAATAGTAGGCCACTTCAGCAATTCTTTCAATTTGTGGAATCATAAATTTATCTATTTCCAATAAGATACCGGAAGCCGAGCCTGCAATAATGATATACATTGAAAAAGATAATAACTCAGAAATATTTTTAGGAACTCCGATAGTGATTTTTGGTCGGTAAATGTAAAAAGCATATAATTTCATTATTAACGCTCTTAATGCATATACCACTACTATGGCATAAATAAATTCTTCATTGGTAATAAGGTTGAAATAAACAGCCGCCAATAATATTGATGTGCAAACACGTGCAAAAACCTCTTTTATAAAATTACCAAAAACCGATTTGAATTTAACTTTTGTCCATGCATAAAAAACTTCAAAATAGCCCATAAATATAGCAGTCCAAAAAATGAGGTGAGTGTATTTTTTAATTAATTGATTTTCGGTTGAAATCCAATTTGCAATTATATCATAAAATAATGCACCTATAATTCCGGTTGGAATTATAACAATCAAGGGTAGCAGTAACGTAGCAATTAAAAATGTATCTTTTTCCTTGTTGGTTTTATACGATGAATAAAACTTTATAATGGTATGTTGCATGCCAAAAACCATTAAAGGTAATAGTATGTTGGCAGTAGATAATAAAAAGGTAATTAACCCAAAATAATCTTCGTGCAAAAAATGCGTAAACAAAAACAATACATTAATACCTCCAATTGTAAACCCTAAAAAAAGACTTATGGTATTTATAAATGATTGTTTTAAAACGATACCCATATTACATATTTATAATTTCTTGATAAATTTTTTCACCAACATTGTTACCATATAATTCCTTTTCAAAATTCACTGTTGATTTTTGAAATTTTTCAAATGCAGCTATGATGTTATTTTTATGGGCACCTGTTATAATTGCAAAGTTATTTGCTACAAGCTCTACCCATTCTGTTTCCTCTCTAATTATTATGCAGTGTTTTTTATTAAAATAAGCCTCTTTTTGCAAACCTCCGCTATCTGTCATTACCAAATTACAATTTGCAAGTAGCTGCAACATATCAAAATAACCTACCGGCTCAATAATTTTTATATTGCTTTTAATGTTGTGTTTCTCAAACAGTTTTTTGGTTCGTGGATGTAAGGGTAGTATTACTTGTTTTTTAAAATGAATACAATCCAAAGCTTCAAAAATTTCTTTTAGCTTTAATCTTTCATCGGTATTTTCTTGCCTGTGAACTGTGGCTAAAACAAAGTTATTTTTAATCAGTTCTAAATCTTTAATTATTGTCGATTTTAAATGAACTTGTTTCTTATAATAATTTACCGCATCCTTCATAATATCACCGGAATTGACAATTTTGGAAGGAAAATTGGCAAACCCCTCTTTTTTTAAATTTTCAATAGCGTTGGTGGTTGGACAAATAAGTAAATCGGAAATTCTATCAGTTAAAATTCTGTTGATCTCTTCTGGCATATTCATATTATACGAACGCAATCCGGCTTCCACATGCACTACTTTTATATGTAATTTTTTTGCTGCCAAAGCACCCGCTAAAGTAGAGTTTGTATCGCCATAAACAATCACAAGTTGCGGTTGCTCTTTTTGTAGAACTTCTTCAATTTTTTCCAGCATTTGACCCGTCATAGCTCCGTGACTCAAACTGTGAATGTTTAAATTATAAGCGGGTTTCGGAATTTCCATTTCCTC
>CAYFFC010000035.1:4301-21854 GCA_964342295.1 uncultured Lutibacter sp.
TCAACCGGAGCAATTGCTAAAATAGGTCTTTTCGCCATTAAATACTCAAATATTTTTCCGGTTACAATGCCTTTTGCACTTGGTACCTTATTAACAATTACTAATAAAACCTGAGCCTTTTTTTGAAAATTAATTACTTCAGAATGAGGTACATAATCAATAATTTCAACATAGGAACTTAATTGGTATTGATAGATTAATTCAATAACCGTAGCATCTACTTTTCCAATAAGCTTCAGTTTAAAATCACTTGCAAATTGTACATTATCTTCAATTAATTCTGAAATTACTTTCCAAAATATCTCTGGATTCCTGTCGGCATTCATCATACCTATATGTACCATTTCAAATTTTGTTGCTAGAGCAACGGGAAGGTTATTTATTACAGTATCATATCCGTTAGTAATAGTAACTACTTTATTGGATACTTTTTCAAATTGAGTTTTCATGGATTCCCCCACAACAAGAACAGCATCAGCATTTTTAAGGACTTGAAACTCTTGATTTTTATGTTTTTTAAGTGACCGGGCAGAAAGCGGTAACTTGTGAAAATAATCAATCTCTGTCCATGGGTCTCTAAAATCTGCCAACCATTTTATATGGAGCAACTGTTTTAACTTAAGTCCTATTAAATGTACGCTATGTGGAGGACCGGTTGTAATTATACAATCAATTTTATTATTTTTCAAATAGGTTGAAAGCACTTTTACGGATGGTTTTATCCAAAACATCCGGGCATCCGGAATAAAAAAATTAGCTCTTATATACTGTAAAATTTTGCCAAAAAAAGATGGGTTGGCATTTAAAAATCCGGCACTTTCGCCTTTGTTTTTATTGAAAATTGAAAAAAGAGCATTGGGTTCCCAAATTGGACAAGAAATAATTTCAATATTTTTTGGGATGTCCATTTTTAAGGTAGTATCTGTTAGTGGATAATGGGGGTTTTTAGGAATAAAAACCACCGGCTCAATATCAAAATCTCTGAGGTATTTCACAAACTTTAACCATCGCTGCACTCCTGAACCTCCGGCAGGAGGCCAATAATATGTTATGATAAGTGCTTTTTTCAATATAAAACAAATTAAGAGTTAATTATTTTTTAACGATTTATACAAATTAATTAATTTTTTTGAAGTTATTTCCCAATGAAATTCTTCTTCAACAAACCGCTTTCCATTTTCACCCAACTTATTTCGTAAATTTTCATCTCTATACAATGTCAAAACTTTAGATGCAAAATCTGCAGCATCTTTCTCAACATGCACCAACCCCGAATTGGTTTTCTCAATCAAATTCTTTTGGGCGGTAGCATTGCTTACCAACACAGGTTTTGCAAAGCTCATATATTGAAAAAGTTTATTGGCATAGGCAACATCATGTTGAATATTTCTGTATAACGGAGAAATACAGACTTTACTAGATAAAATATAAGACGGGAAAAGACCTACATCTTGCCAGCCTTCCAAATCAACAAACTTTAAAATATTTAATTCTTTTATCCTATTAATTAAAACCTTATCAGTGGTGTTTTTGCCTACAATTACCAGTTTTAATTCCGGAATCTCATTTTTCAATAAACTAACTGAATCAATAGCGGTTAACAAGCCTCTTCGTAAACCGGTATCACCTAAATATAAAATAACAAACTTATTTTTATATTTTTCCAAAATTGAGTTATCAAATGAATAGTCTGTATAAAAAGATTTTAAAATAGTATTTGGCACTAAAGTTATTTTCTCCCTATTTATTTTTGTTCTTTTAACCACCTCATTAATAAATTCCTGAGAAACTGTACAAACTTTTGTAGCTTTTCTAATAAATAACTCTTCTTTTTTCTTCCAATTCTTTGGAGAGATTAACTGCTTTCCCGGAAATTTTTGAAGATGAGGATAAAACTTCATGATTTCAGGAATATTATCATGTAAATCCAGTACAATTGGCAATTTCTGTTTATTAGCCCTAAATACACTTTCTGCTATCTGAATATCATGAATATGTACACTCTCTATGGTGTATTTTTTAATAAACAACCTAATTTTTGGAGTCATAATCCATGTGTAAAAAGGCACAGTATAGGCTAAGGCCGATAGTTTATATATTAATTTGTTAGAAGAAAATCGAATGATATGTATACCTTTATAAATCTCCTCCTTTTGCTCGTTACCATAGCTCAAACAAAACAAATAAACTTCAAAACCATTTTTAACCAAAGATATAGCTTCATTTTCAACCCTGGGATCGGGAGGAAATGTTTTATCTAAAATCATTCCTATTCGCATACTTCCTTTTTTTCAGCATAAACTGCGTAGTACCTCGGTGTAAATGTTCTTAGTATTGGTCTAAAACCAATTTTATTAATCGGGCTTGTCCATTTCTCAGTCGATTTAATCTCCCAACCCGATTTTTGAAGCAACCAATCAAATTGCCAGTCCTCAAACTCATGAAAATGCCGATCTCTCATATCGGTTTTACTCCTATAAGCCTTTGCAAACCACAGATTCAAGGGTACGGTACAAACTAATTTTGAAGCCTG
Source organism: uncultured Lutibacter sp. (assembly GCA_964342295.1). GTDB lineage: Bacteria > Bacteroidota > Bacteroidia > Flavobacteriales > Flavobacteriaceae > Lutibacter. Next base: position 6,835 of record CAYFFC010000035.1, read on the forward strand.
TATATTTTTTAATAAAGTAAACGGATTCACCAAATGCTCTAAAATTTCAAAAGCGACTATTGCATCTATTTTATATTTTGATAAGGACTGATATTCTAAATCCAAATCTTCTCCTATAGTGTTATAAACCGTATACCCCTGTCGCTCCATCAATTCAGTAAAAGGATTTCTAACTCCCAAATCCAATAATGTAGCCGGGGCTGGTAGTACTTTATTTAAAAAGTCGAGGGTATTTCTATATCTTTTTATCGGTAAACTGCTAATCATTAGCGAATTACATCATTATAAATAACAAGCCAACAATATAGCTATTAAATTAGATTTTATCAATAAAAAAAGTGCATTAAAAATGCACCTTTGACTTTATCTTTTTCAATATATTTTCCCCTAATTTGTGTATAAGTTGTGTATAAGTTGTGTATAAGTTGTGTAAATGTACAATCCTGGTTTAACTAATAAAAACTGTACTTTACAAGTGCTATATTTTCTTTTGTGAATGCCAATATTTATTTTATAAGCGTTATATTTGATTTACAATAGAACAGGCCTTATTCAAATGAATAATTTTTTTTTAGTACTTTTTGCTTTATTAATATCGGCTGCTTCATTTTCGCAAATACCTGGTTTGACACAATTTACAACCAACAATGGCCTACCAAGTAATACAGTTTACGATATTATTGAAGATGAACAAGGTTTTTTATGGATTGCTACCGATTACGGAATTAGTAAATTTGATGGCATAAATTTCAAAAACTATTCCGTTGCAAATGGGTTAAGTGGAAATGAGATTTTGTATTTTTTCAAAGACTCACAAGACCGGATTTGGTTGGCCGCTTTTAATGGAACTGTTAATTATATTAAAAATGGAAAAATATTTAACAGTAGTAACACACCTTTTTTAAAAGACTTGTATTTTGATACATTTATAACGGCAATTTATGAAGATTCGAAAGGCCAAATTTGGTTTAGTCAAGACATAAATAATATTAAAATTCTTGATACTACTTTAAACATTCAATCTGTAAATATACGCAACGATAAAAAAGGTCTGTATGGATCATTCTTTATTGAAGATTTGAATAATGATGTTCACCTTCTTACGTATTCAAAAAAAAACATTTCAAACCCAGAAATTATTACAAAATCTATTCTACAAAATTCTAACTGGAAAAAGTTTGATATAAATCAATTTCTTCCTTCGTCTATTGATAAAATTAAAGAAAATTTAGGTTTTTTGCTTCGCAATTCAAACGAAGATATTCAAAATATTTCAAATTATTTTAAAAATAAGAAAAATAGGTATTTGGCAAAAATTTATACTATTAATAAAGATTACTGGGTAACAAATGTTGTTGAAGGTTCATTTATATTTGATAAAACTAAGGGGTTTAAAAATCCAACTAAAATTTTAAATAATTATAAAACAACCCGCGCCTTTTTAGATTCAGAAAAAAATATTTGGATTGGAAGTCAATCCAATGGCCTTTTCTTTTTTCCTAATATTCATATTGATGGCTTCCAATTTAGGGATGCTAAAAAAAACGATTTGCATACCGTTGCTTTTCATAACAATACCATATTTGTTGGCAATGAAAAAGGAGAATTAAACTTATTTAACCCCAACAATCTTCAAGATACCAAATTTTATAGCCTAGCAAGCAGTGAGGAACGGGTACGACAATTTAAAAGGAACGGTGATTTATTATATGTATTAAGCGATTATAATATTTATAGCGTTAAAAACAACAATGAATTACAGAAAATAAAAAGTGTTTATGATACCGATTTTTATAATACGCGCCTAGTTAATTTTAAAGCTTTAGATATTGATAACGACACTTTAATTACTGCTAATGCAGGTGGTGTGGCATCTATCAATATTAAAAATAGGAAAACTCAAAAACTTTGGAATAAAAGAAGTACAGCTATTAGCTACGGTTCAAAAGACAGTATTTGGATTGGAACTACCTCAGGTCTTTATTTAAAAAACAGTAAAGGAATTAAAAAATTTGATTTAGGAAATAAGTTTAATAACAGTATTATTTACGCATTAAGAAAATCGCCCTACGGACTTTTAATTGGTTCAAACTCACAAGGATTAGGAATTTTAAAAAATGGCAACTTTACCGCTATATCGAAAAACAACGGCCTGTTAAGCAACTATATTAAAGCTATATATATAGATAAAGAAGAAACCATATGGCTTTCAACAAATTTTGGACTCAATAGTTTTAAATTAACAGATTCCAATAAGGTTATTTTATTAAAAAGCTACACTACATCCGACGGCTTATATAGCAATGATGTAAGGGGTGTTTGCATAAACCTGCCTAAAGTTTTTGTAGCAACATCTAACGGACTTAATATTATCGACCTATCCGAAGAAAAAAATGATATTTTGGCGCCTAAAATTCATATAAATGATATTTTACTCAACAATACGCTCATAAATAAAGAAAGCAATCAAACTTTTAATTACAACGCTAACAATATCCAATTCAATTTTTCGGGAATTTCATTTAAAAGCCTGGGTAATGTTAGTTTTAAATACCGTTTAAAAGGATTGGAAGAAGATTGGATTGAGACCAACAATCAAACTATCAGATATTCATCATTACCCCCTAACACCTATACTTTCGAAATTAAAGCTATTTCAAAAAACAAAATTGAAAGTTTAAAACCTGCTGTTTTTGCCTTTATTATAACACCTCCATTTTATAAAACTTGGTGGTTTATGAGTGTAACATCAATACTTGGTATCTTTATATTGCTATTTGTTTTTTATAAACGAAATCAAAAAATTAAACGCGAAGAGGAGTTAAAAGATAAAATGACGAATTTAAAATACCAGGCATTAAATGCACAAATGAACCCTCATTTCATTAATAATTTACTTGTTAATTTAGAAAATATGGTAGCTAAAGGTAATTTTGATAATGTTAAAGATAGCTTATCTAAATTTGCCACCCTGGTTAATGTTATTTTACGTTCCACAAAATCAAATCTCATTACACTTAAAGAAGAAATTGATATGGCTTCTTTATATATTGAATTGCAAAAATTACGCTTTACTAATAACCTAACTTATCAAATAAATTACGGCGGCATTAATTATAGCGAATTAAATCGGATTTACGTACCTCCAATGTTATTACAGCCTATTATAGAAAATGCATTAAAACATGCTTTTACAAAAAGCAATAAACAAAATGCTATTACTATGAATTTCAGCATATATAAAAACGATTTTATACTATGTGAACTGATAGATAACGGTATTGGGTTAACTAATTCTAAATTAGATTCGGACAAAATAACTTCCGGAATTTCATTAAAAAACATAAATGAGCGCCTACAATTAATAGCAAATTCGGCAAAAAAAGATAAATTTGTAATAATTGAAGCCTTACAAAATGAATTTAAAGAAGTAATCGGCACAAAGGTTACGTTAAAAATTCCTTTAATTAGTTTTTAATAGCATTGTATGATACAAACTGTAATTATTGAAGATGAATCGGCTGCCTTTGAAAATCTGCGGTCATTACTCAACTCTATGTATGGTGATACCATTCAAGTAATAGGTCATGCTACTTCTGTCGAAGCCGCAATTCAGTTAATTTCAAATTGTACACCTCAATTGGTTTTTTTAGATATACAATTACAAGACGGTAACGGATTTGAAATATTAGATCATTTTACCGATAACGCAACCTTTGAGGTAATTTTTACAACCGGGTTAATGGATTATAAAGAAAAAGCAATGGATTATTTTGCTTTTTATTATTTAAATAAACCAATTGAGCCGGCTTTATTAAAAAACGTTATTGACACTTATTTAGCAAAAAAAACGGCATTTGATTTAGAAAAGTATATGGCCTTTAAAAATCAGATTGAGCATAAAAACAAAAAGATTTCATTACCGGTAAGTACCGGAAATTTTATTATTGTTGATATAGACTCCATTGTATATTGCGAAGCCGAAGGAAGTTACACAAACTTTTTTACAAGTGATGGCAAAAAATATGTTACTTCAAACAATTTAAAAAAAATCGAATCCATATTACAACACAGTACTTTTTTTAGAATTCACAGGTCTGTTTTACTAAACCTTAAACACGTTGTACAATACAACAATTCCGGTGAATTAAAACTTTCAATTAACAAATCGCTTAAAGTTTCATCTAGAAATAAAAAGAATTTTATGCGGGTATTAAAGTTATTAAGTTACTCTATTTAATTTTTGCTTCTTTGAATAAAAAAACCATCCACCAACTACAATAATAAATAAACTATATGATACTAAAGTAATTTTGCCTCCTTTTGCAATTACTTCAGGCTCAAACTTAAAAACAATGTTATGTTTTCCTTTAGGAATTAACATTCCGCGCAACACATAATTCACCCTGTAATGTGGTTGCAAAACACCGTCGATATAAGCATTCCAACCATTTTTATAATACATTTCAGAAAACACAGCAAATTGGTTTTCTACTGAATTGGATTCGTATTTTAACTCATTTGCCTTGTACGAAGTTAACTTAATCGTAGCTGCTGAATCGGTTTTATAAGTTGGTTCTAGTTCATCATTAAAATGGTTTGTATTCACCACAGCTTCCAATTTTGTATTTACACTATCTAGTGCAAAAATTTCATCATTTGCGGTTGAAACCATTTTAAGAGTACGTACAAACCATACATTCCCATTGGTATTTACATTTATTTCATATCCCTTCTCTTCATTTTCAGAAGTTCCAATAAAATATTTTGTATTTAACATATTAAGTACCTCCATATTTCCTTTAGAAATATGATAATCGTACAATTCCTGATATCTTCTAGGCTTTGCGGCATGATATCCTCCAATAGACTTATGAAAATAACTGGTGGCACCATCAGTCATTGGATCTTTTGAAAGATTTAATACTCTAAAATAACTTTTATCGTTCAATATTTCCTTATCAACTTTCGAAGCCGTAAATGGTTTTTCAACTTTTCTAGCCGCAACAAAAGCTTCGTCATTTACATATCGTTTATCCACTACAAGCAAGTCTAAAACCATCATGAAACCTAGAATTACAATTGTAACCGATTTGTTTACTTTTTGTTTTAAATACAAAAACAACATCAATATTACCGACAATACAAATAACAATGTACGTAGGCTGTCATTAAAAAAGAGTGATTTTCTATCGGCAACAACCGCATCTAAATAACCGGGAAGCTGCTCGTTTATTTTAGTATCGAATGGTGTTTCAAACGAAAATAAGCCGGTACCCAAAACAACAAACAACAGCGCGAAACCACCAACAATATACGTTGTTAATTTTAGCGCTTTGAGTTTGCTTGCGCTTTCAATTTTTTCAGAAAAGAAATTTTGCAATGCTAGTATTCCCAATAACGGTACAGCTAATTCTGCAATTACTTGTATAGATGAAACCGCCCTAAATTTGTTGTATAACGGTACATAATCAATAAAGAAATTGGTTAAACCCGAAAAGTTTCTACCCCAACTCAACAGTATAGAAAAAACAGTTGCAGTTACCAGCCATTTTTTATACTTGTTGTTAACCAAAAATATTCCCAATACAAATAAAAATATAAGTACTGCACCAATATATGCCGGAGCCGCAACTATAGGCTGGTTACCCCAGTACATAGAGGTTAACTGTAATACGTAATTTGCATCTGACGGGTTTAAACCATTGTTTACACTTTGCTGTAAGAAGTTTTGAACCTCGCTGTTTTCTATAGATTCATAACGTGTACCCCCCATAAATCTGGGTATAAACAAATTAAAGGTTTCTGCCTTTCCATAGCTGTACTCTGTTATATAATCTTTTGATAATCCTGTCGAAATTTCTTTTGGTGAGCCATCAGGATTTACAGTTAATTCACTTTTGCTTCGTGTACTTGATTGTGCATATTCTTGTGTGGCTAGTAAACTTGTGGCATTTACGCCTAATGCTAAAACAACAGCTGCAATTAATAATCCTATACTTTTTGAAAAATGAGGCATTTCCTTATTTTGGTATGACTCCAAAATTTGAAAAACCCCGTAAATCAGCACCAAAAACATAAGGTAATAGGTCATTTGAACATGACTGGCATTTATTTCAAGCGCCATGGACAAAAAAGTAAGCACAAAACCTAACAAATATTTTTTATCGAACATCAAAATTATACCCGATAATACCAATGGCATATATGCAATGGCATGTGCTTTTGCATTGTGTCCAACCCCCAATATTATTATTAAATAGGTAGATAATCCAAATCCCAGCGCTCCAAAAACAGCAAGTTTCCATTCAACTTTTAAAACTGTTAGCAGTATAAAAAAACTAAGAAAATATAAGAACAAGTAATTTGCAGGATGTGGTAGTATTCTAATTAATTGATCAACTTTTTTAATGTAATTATAAGAGTAATAGGCACTAACTGCATATGTCGGCATCCCTCCAAAGGTGGCATTAGTCCAATAAGGTTCTTGATTATACGTTTTTCTAAAGTCGGCAATTTCTTTTGATGAGCCTATAAATTGAGTAATATCACTTTGCTGAATTTTTTTCCCTTGTAATACCGGTGAAAAATAAAATAATGAAACAATTATAAATAGTACAATTGTCACGGCATAAGGCCAAAAACTACGGATAATCTTATTCATAACCTTTAATCATTCACTTCTTCAAAATCAACATAATCGCCTACATTGGTATTACTTTGTTTATTATTTGACGGTTTTTTATCAATTACTGTTTCACCAACAGTTCCTTGGGTTTCATATTTTGTCTGCTGTTGTTCCCTAAACTTCTTTTCAACATTTTTTACCATTCTATTTACAAATAACGGCATAACATACCTGCCAATAATTTTAAAGGCATAATACACAATTATTAAAATAGCAAGTGTTTTTAACAACCCCATTTACTATACATTTTTATAATTTTTCAAAAATAACAATTTGCAGAATACTAAAACGTTTAAATATATAAAATCTTATATTTGACACAGCAATTAACCACTCTATGAAAAAAGCTATTTTTTTATTGTTAGCAACATTTTTGTTTCAAAATATGTTAGCGCAATATACTGAAATTATAAATTCTAAACGTCCGGGATTCTCTGAAAGTCCCTATAGCATTGGCACTGATGTTTATCAGTTTGAAACCGGATATTTTTATAGAAGCAGCAATAACCCATCCTTCTTAGGAATACCCAACCGGCTTGGAGGTGAATTGTATTTTCGTTACGGCCAGTTTTCAGAAAAATTGGAATTCAGTGCCAAAATGAGTATTCAACGAGATGAAATTAAGAATCCGTTTGGCACAAATTATTATGTTGGCGGGCTGAGCGAATTAACCTTGGGGGCCAAATATTTAATTTATCAGCAAGAATATACCGATAAATCAAAAGAAATTAGAAGCTGGAAAAAACGTATGGCTTTTGATAAAAAAAGATTAATTCCATCTGTAGGAATTTTTGCCGGGGTAAATACAAATTTTTTAAGTGAAGCATTTAAAGAAGAAAGTGTAAGCTTTAAAGGTGCTATTTTATTACAAAACGATTTCTCTGACAGGCTGGTTTTACTCACCAATTTAATTGCTGATAAAATAACTTCCGAAAATAATTTTTACAGTTATATACTAACTATGACCTATGCGCTAAACTATAAATGGTCTTATTTCATTGAAAATCAAGGAATTTTTAAAAAAACAGATACGCCAAAATTTAATTTTGGAACTGGTGTGGCTTATTTGTATTCTAAAAATTTACAGTTAGACGCCTCAATTCGAACAAACTTTTTTGAAAATTATTCTTTTTTATACAGTGCAGTTGGATTATCTTGGCGCTTGGATAGGCACAGTGATGAAATAATTAATAAAAGTGCACCGGATGCCCCGTTAAAACAAAAAAGAAAACGAAGAAAAAAAGGCTCATTTTTTTCTCGATTTTTTAAAAGGAAAAATTAACAAATCAACGGTATGATAACCTTACAAGAACTCCATTCACAAAAAGAATTAAAGAAATTTGTTAAATTTCCGTTTAAACTTTACAAAAATAATCCTTATTGGGTTCCTCCGTTAATTTCAGAAGAAATTGAATCGTTTGACAAAACTAAAAATCCGGTATTTAAACATGCACAAGCTCGGTTTTTTATTGCTTTAAAAAACGGAGAAATTGTGGGAAGAATTGCAGCTATTACCAACAATTTGGAAATCAACGAGCAAAAGGTAAAAAAAATGCGGTTTGGTTGGTTCGATTTTATTGATGATTTTGAGGTTTCAAAAATGCTTTTAAAAAAGGTTGATGAAATTGGCAAACAGCAACAATTGGAATTTATGGAAGGACCGGTTGGTTTTTCAAATTTAGACAAAGTTGGAGTTTTAACTGAGGGTTTTGACCATATAGGTACCATGATTACTTGGTACAACCATCCATATTACAAAGAGCATTACAAAAAACATGGTTTAATGAAAGAAAAGGAATATTTAGAAAATAAATTTCCGTTTAGTAATGTAAACCCGGAAATGTTTGTTAAAATTAGCAGTTTGCTAAAAAAACGATATCAGCTAAAAGCTTTAAATTTCACAAAAACAAAAGATATTTACCCCTATGTAAACAAAATGTTCGATTTATTTAATGATAGCTACGCTTCATTATCATCATTTGTTCCCATTTCCGATATTCAAAAAGAATATTTTAAGAAAAAGTACATCAGCTTTATAAATCCGGAGTACATTAAATTTGTGGTTGATAAAGATGAAAATTTAATTGCTTTCGGGATTGTAATGCCTTCGTTTTCAGAAGCATTGCAAAAAGCCAATGGTAAATTATTTCCAACAGGGTTTTATCATTTATTAAAGGCCAAGAAAAACACTAAAGATGTTATCTTTTATTTAATTGGTGTTCAGCCAAGTTATCAGAATAAAGGGGTAACTGCAATCATTTTTAATGAGTATTACCACTCTTTAAAAGATAAAGGTATTAGAGATTGCATCCGAACTCCCGAATTAGCAGATAATAAAGCCATTGCAGCCTTGTGGAAAAATTTTGATCCAGTTATATTTAAAAAACGCTGTACATTCAGAAAAGATTTATAATGCAATTATTTTACAACCAACAAATAACAATTGCCACCAAACAATTTACCTTTGACAAAACCGAAAGTAGACATATTGTCCGTGTTTTACGAAAAAAAGAGGGTGATGAATTATTTATAACCGATGGACTGGGAGCCTTGTTTAAAGCCAAAATTATAATAGCGAATGATAAAAAGTGTTTGGTTAATATTCTTGAAAACAGCATTAAAAGAAAGTCGCATAAGTATTACTTGCATATAGCTATAGCGCCAACTAAGCTTAACGACAGAATGGAATGGTTTATTGAAAAAGCCACTGAAATTGGCATAGATGAAATTACGCCTATTATTTGTGACCATTCAGAAAGAAAGGTGTTAAAACTTGAACGAATGCAAAAAATTTTGCAATCAGCTGCAAAACAATCTCTTAAATTTCATTTTCCAACACTTAATAAACCTGTAAAATTTTCAACATTTATAAAATCGGGGTTTAATGGCCAGCTTTTTATTGCTCATTGCGAATCCGGAAAAAAAACAAGCCTAAAATCGGTTTTAAAAGCCAACAAGAAAACTACCATATTAATAGGACCCGAGGGTGATTTCTCAGCAAAAGAAATTGAGCAAAGTTTGGAACAAAACTTTATTCCTGTATCTTTGGGAGATAGCAGACTGCGAACAGAAACTGCAGGTATTGTTGCTACACATAGTGTTGCGTTTATAAATGAATAAATTATCTTTTTCATATCAAAAATTCGAATATAAATTAAGGAGTAGTAAAAATCTTCTCTTATTTGTATTTTTTTGTGCTGCAATTCAAAATATCGCTATTTGCCAACAAGTTGCCATTTTAAAATATAATGGCGGTGGTGATTGGTATGCAAACCCAACTGCAGTTCCAAACCTAATAGCATTTTGCAACAAAAATATTAATACAAATATATCTGAACCGGAAACTGTTGAAGTTGGAAGCATTGATATATTTAATTTTCCAATTATTTTTATGACTGGTCATGGCAATGTAATTTTTTCTGAAATTGAAGCAGAAAATTTAAGAAATTACCTTATTTCAGGCGGTTTTTTACATATTTCAGATAATTACGGAATGGATTTATATATTAGAGAAGCGTTAAAAAAAGTATTTCCTTCAACGGAATTACAAGCAATACCTTACAATCATCCCATATTTCACCAAACATTTAATTTTGAAAATGGTGTTCCAAAGATTCATGAACACAACAATAAGAAGCCTATGGGATACGGTATTTTTTACGAAAACAGATTGGTTTGCTTTTATGATTATGAAGCCGACCTGAGTGATGGTTGGGAGGATGAAGAAATACATAATAATCCGCTTGAGTTACGTGAAAAAGCATTAAAAATGGGTGCCAATATTGTTGAATTCGCTTTTAAAAACTAACATGCAGGAAAACCTAGATTCGCTAACCATAAATTTTGATACCGAAGGACTTTGGGTGCTAAATATTACCTTAGCAATTATAATGTTTGGAGTGGCTTTGGGAATTACAAAAAACGATTTTAAACGTTTATTTCAGAAACCAAAAATATTACTTTCGGGCATTGTTTCACAGTTTTTTTTGTTACCACTGGTAACTTTTATTTTTATAAAATTAGTTAATCCAATGCCAAGTATTGCCCTTGGAATGATGATGGTTGCGGCTTGTCCCGGTGGAAATATTTCTAATTTTATGACTCAAATGGCTAAAGGAAATGCTGCACTATCGGTTAGCTTAACCGCATTTGCCACATTGGTTTCATTAGTTATGACACCCTTTAATTTACAATTTTGGGGAAATTTATACGCCCCTACTGCCGAAATTCTACAAAAAGTTGAATTGGATTGGCTGGAGTTGGTAAAACTGGTTTCTTTAATATTAGGGGTACCGCTTATCTTAGGAATGTGGGTTAGAAAAAACAAACCTCAACTTTCCCAAAAGCTTGCTAAAATTTTAAAACCTGTATCACTTTTTATTTTTATGCTTTTCATAATTATTGCCTTTTATGATAATTTTGATATTTTTATTAATTATGTGCATTATGTACTAATATTAGTAATTGCACACAATGTTTTGGCTCTTTTAACCGGTTTTTATTTTGCGAAAGTAATGCGGCTTTCATACAAAAATCAAAAAACCCTTGCTATTGAAACCGGTATTCAAAATTCAGGATTAGGGCTGTTGTTAATTTTTAGTTTTTTCAGCGGTTTGGGAGGCATGGCACTTTTAGTTGCATTTTGGGCTATTTGGGATATTTTTTCAGGATTGGTATTGGCCGGGTACTGGGGAAAACAACAAACAAAATCATAATGTTTTGAAAACTATTTGGTATTATTTTATGCGTTTATATATTAAAACATGTTTGTTTTTTTTATTAAAAAAAATCACTGTTTACGGAAAAGAAAATATTCCATCCAAAGGGCCGGTAGTTTTTATTGGTAATCATCAAAACGGACTTATAGACGCAATTTTAATTCCAACAACAAATACACGAAAAACACATTTTTTAGCAAGGGCCAGTGCGTTTAAAAATAAATTAGCTGCAAAAATAATGCGATCATTAAATATGATTCCGGTATACAGACTTCGTGATGGGATAAATACTATTGAAAAAAACTTTGAAGTTTTTGACCAATGCATTGAGATTTTAGGTAAAGGTGAAGCCATTGAAATTTTTGCAGAAGGTGAACATCACTTAACCAGAAGAATTTTACCATTAAAAAAAGGGTTTGCACGTATAATTTTGGGTACCTTAAAAAAATATCCGCAATTAAATATTACCATAGTTCCTGTAGGATTGAATTTTGATTTTCACCTAAATTTTCCCAGCAGTGTTTCTATTTATTACGGTAATCCTATCGATGCAAATAAATTTATAAACCCAAACATACCAAACCAAAATTTTTCTGAAATTATAAGGGAAGTAAGCAATGCTTTAAAAAAATTAACGCTTCATGTTGATACTGTTGATACTTATGACGCTACTATTTCTAAATTAGAGCAATTCGGCGTAAATTATTTAAACCCGGTTGAAGCCAATACCCTTCTAAAAGAATTATCAACAGGCAGCGCAACTCCAATAAATTATAAAAAGCCTATCAATATATTTAAACCTTTTCACTTTATTACACAAATCAACAGTGTATTACCTTTAATTATTTGGAGATTTCTAAAAACAAAAATTAACGATATTATATTTACAAATACATATAGATTTGCATTAATTGCTACACTGTTCCCATTGTTTTACATAGTACAAACTTATGTAGTGTACTTTTTTTTCAATAGTAAAATTGCGCTAATTTATTTGATGAGTTCTGTTTTATTGGGAATTATTTATACTAAAACCAAGCCCGTTACTCGATAATGGCATCCTGAATTAGTTGTTGCACTTTTGTTCTAATATTATTTGTTACCAAATCATTATTTTCCATAGTTGGATACACTCTATTTGATAAAAATACATATACCAACTCGGTTTCCGGATCTGCCCAAGTATATGTTCCGGTGAATCCGCTATGGCCAAAGCTTTTGTGAGAAACGCATCCACAGGTTGCTTCTTCTTTTTTTAACAATTGAGGTTTGTCAAATCCAATCCCTTTTCTAATACTGTCATTTTCATAATAACGCGTATTAAATTTATGAATAGTCTCCGGTTTAAAGTACCTTTTTCCTCCATAGTAGCCTTTTTGCAAAAATAGTTGCATAACTTTAGCTACATCATTGGCATTAGAAAATAATCCGGCGTGTCCGGCAATGCCGCCCATCATTGCTGCTCCCATATCATGAACATATCCCTTTAATTGACCATACCTAAAGTAATCATCAATTTCAGTTGGTACAATTGTATTTATAGGCACTTTTTGAAGGGGTAAATAGGTTGTATAGTTTGCGCCCAACGATTTATAAAAATGCTCTTGCGTCAGGTAATCTAAATTGTGTCCATAAAACTTTTCAATGAATTTTTGAAATATATAAAATGATAAATCACTGTATTTATAACCATTTTTTTCCCTTTGTTCGGCAGCAATTATTTGATTAAAAATAGAATCTTTATAATCTTTTATCAAAAAAAGATTTTTAGCTACTTCAATTGAGTATTTCCTACTTCTTTTATTACTGTAAAATTTGTCTAAAGGCTTATTAGTTACACTGTCAAGTGTATTTCTATAAAAAGGAATCCAAGCTTTTAAACGCCCATTATGAGAAAGTACTTCTTTAACTGTTAATGTATCCTTATTTGAATTTTTCAGTTCAGGTACCAAACTTCCCAATGTGCTATTTAGTCTAATTTTACCCATTTCTTCGAGCTCCATAATTAAAGGTAATGATGCTAAAATTTTAGTTAAAGATGCCACATCATATATATCCTGATTATTCACTTTATTAACTTTAGAATAGGTGTGATATCCAAAACTTTTTTGATACACAACAGTACCTTTTCTGGCAACTAAAACCTGTAATCCGGGTGTCATTTTTTTTCTAATAATTTCTTTAGCAACAGAATCAATTTTTGATAATTTTAGGCTACTCATACCCACCGATTCTGGAATACCGTACGATAATCTTTTAAGTGATGTTGATAATATTCCATGGCCTTCTAAAAATTCATTATTAATTGAAACAGGTAGTTTGCCTTTGGTTTCCAAAGCCCCAAAAACCATTTGAGCTGCCGCTTTTTGCGCCAATTTACTATTTTGATAGGCAACCAGCACACTCTCAATATTTTGAAAAGTTTTAAGCTGCAATAAGCTATATGGATTTGCAAAAACAGCCAAAATAACTTTTTTATGACGAGCAATTTCCTGGAGTTTTACTAATTCTTCATTATTAAACTTATAGCTTTTCCAAGGGTGTGCGTTCGATTTATGGTAACCAATTATTACTAGGTCATACTGCTTCAACATTTCATTAAGGCTGCCTAAGTCATTGTTGGTAACAACATCAACTTTCGTGTAATTTTTTAGCATTTCAACAAAATAATCACTTTTTGCATCTCCTAATTTTACATAAGCTATTTTTTTGTTCGCAAGATGTTTTATTGGGAAAATTTCGGCTTCATTTTTAAGTAGAGTAATCGAATTATTTACCAGCTTGGTATGTAGCACTTCATTATATACAGTATTTAAATCTCTTTCAATATCTAAACTGTTTATCAGCTGAAAATTATTTAAACCTGCCCAATATTTAGCTCGTAATATTTTTTTTACAGAATGATTTAACCTTTCTACCGAAATAATTTTTTTCTCTATAGCCTTTTTAATTTTTTTATGTGCTGCCGGCACGTTTTCTGAAAACAGCAACATATCATTCCCGGCCAAAAATGCTTTTAAATCAACTTCTCCCGGATTTGCATAATTAGCAACGCCCTTCATATTAAGCGCATCTGTGAAAATTAAACCTTTAAATTTTAGTTTATCTTTTAAAAGTTTAGTTACTACATTATACGAAAGCGAAGTTGGCAGTTCTGTATTATTTTCAAGTGCTTTTACACTTAAATGTGCAATCATAACACTTGCTAAATTACTTTTAAATAATTGTTTATACGGATAAAGCTCAATTGAGTCTAACCTGTTATAATCAAAATTCAATATTGGTAACGATTTATGCGAGTCGGTTTCCGTATCTCCATGACCAGGAAAATGCTTTGCACTTGCCATAACATGTTGACTTTGTAAACCTTTTATAAACGCCTGAGCTTTTTCTGTAACATTGTATTTATTTTCTCCAAAAGAACGGTTTCCTATAATGGGGTTTTTGGGGTTTATATTAATATCAACAACAGGTGCAAAATTTATATGAATTCCTAATCTTTTGGCATGTTGGGCAACTTGTATACCAAATTCTTTAATTAAATTTTGATCTCTTATAGCACCCAAGGTCATATTCCAAGGAAATCTATACGTATTTTTCAACCGCATATCAAG
>CAYFFC010000035.1:21954-24202 GCA_964342295.1 uncultured Lutibacter sp.
CGTTTGTGCCAACTATTATTGGCTTCAACTTCCCAGTTTTGCTCAAACTCTAATTTTGTTTCAACTAAATTATTATAAACAATTGTGCTATTTGTTATTTTCCCTTGCTCAGCAAACTTTTTGAAGTTAGCAAGACTCACAATATTAATATTGTCACCATCTTTAAATGAAACATTTAATTTATTGGTTAAATCAACAGCAAATTTATTTCCCAGCTGTTTAAGTAAATTAACAGAAGCATCTATTGCACAGCCCGACACCTCGTTAAATGCTACATCAACCAACAGCACTATAAACGTATTGTATTTTATGGTATAAGAAGCCTTCAAATCTTTACCATGCCTTTTCCAATTTTGTATAAAATTTTCAATTATTGGTTTAGACAAATCAATTTCCTCATTAGTCAGTTCCCTGTTTGCTTGATATACCCATACTCTTGCATTACCTGGCATTACATCATAATTCAGCAACATATTAGTTTTAGTTTAGTTTAATTTATTATTAAAATTTCTAAGTTTAATGGCTGTTAATATTTTTTTTGTGTACAACGGAAATTCAGCATTTTGAATCCATGAAAAATATCCTTTATCTTTCTCTAATACATCCACTACTTTATGCCCTTTGTACTTTCCAAATGAAAATATCTCATCACCTTCTTCATCAAACATCACAAAGCCTGCAAAATCAGCTCTTTTATGAAAAGTTGAATAATTGCTTAAGAATTTGATGTCGTTTTCCAGGGCATCATACTTATCTAATTGTGCTTTTAAAATTTCATAAGTAGCCATAGTATCAGCCTCTGCTGAATGCGCATTTTTTAGTTCTTTCCCGCAATAAAACTGATACGCAGCACTTAGTGTACGCTCTTCCATTTTATGAAAAATTACTTGCACATCAACTGATACCCTATTTTTCATATCAAAATCTACATCGGCCCGTAACATTTCTTCCGCCAATAAAGGTATATCAAACCTATTAGCATTAAAGCCTGATAAATCACAACCCTCAATCATTTTACTTATTTTTGATGCCAATTGTTTAAAAGTTGGTTCATTAACCACTTTTTCATTGGTAATCCCATGAATTTCTGACACTTCCTTTGGGATTTCAATTTCGGGGTTCACCAACCAGGTTTTACTCTCTCTATTTCCGTTTGGATAAATTTTTAATATTGAAATTTCTACAATTCTGTCTTTGGCAATGTTTACACCGGTTGTTTCTAAATCAAAAAATGCAATGGGTTTTTTAAGGTTTAATTCCATAGGGATTTTTAGTTGTTTAAAATTGATTGTAAATATACAATTTGAAATTTACGATATGCTTTTGAAATTCTTTAAGTTCTGTTAATTTTTAACAAAGTTTTAAACTATTCATTCTCAAGCTGATTTTTGTAATTTTCAATTTCATTTTTATATTTTAACGGTAATTCAGGGGCTTTAAAGTTGTAATTTTCCAGTGTTTCTACAATGGTTTTGGCTACAATATAACGTGCGGTTGGTTTGTCATCAGCAGGAACAATATACCAAGGTACTTGCTCAGTGGAGGTTTTATTTAACAATTCCTGATAACAAAACTGATACTTATCCCACAATTTACGTTCTTTTAAATCGCCCGGTGAAAATTTCCAATTCTTATGTTTTAGGCGCAATCTTCTTAACAAGCGATTTTTTTGTTCTTTTTTAGATAGGTTTAAAAAAAACTTCAAAATAATGGTTCCATTGTTTGCAACGGTTTTTTCAAAATTATTAATTTCACCAAGCCTCTTGTTGTAAAAATCATCATTAATAGCTTCTAAATTAGTTGCTGTTGGTATGTTTTCGCCTAAAATATATTCAGGGTGTACACGCGTAACCAACACATTTTCATAATGTGTTCTGTTAAAAACGCCAATTTTTCCTCTTTCGGGCAATGCAATATAATGTCTCCACAAATAATTGTGTTTCAATTCTTTTTCTGTGGGAACTTTAAAACTGTGCACTACCACTCCCCTGGCATTTACATCTTTAAAAACTTCTCTAATTAAACTATCTTTCCCTGAAGTATCCATACCTTGCAAACAAATGAGCACGGCGTATTTGCCTTCGGCGTACATAGCTTCTTGCAGTTTACTAATTTTTTTTCTCAATTTTTTTAATTTCTTTTCTGCATTCTCAACAAATTCGTTAGTGTTTATTGCTTGTAAATTTACAGAATTGGAAACTTTGTATTTTAACATAGTAGTATATTTTAGCTAAATATATAAAATTTG
>CAYFFC010000036.1:0-22909 GCA_964342295.1 uncultured Lutibacter sp.
CTTCCGAAGCTAATTTGATATTAACAAGTGGTGTGGAAATTGATAAAAAAATAATTGATTTAAATACACAACTCAAGTTGGCATCCTATGTTACCGATTATTTAACTACAAATAATGATGCCTTGTTGCCGGCAAATTTAGGTTTTGCTGATGAATCTATTGGCGCTAGTACGGTTGCTTACAACGAACTGATTTTAGAGCGAGATAGATTATTACAAAGTTCGAGTTTGTTAAATCCGGTAATTCAAAATTTAAACTCTCAAATTAGCAAATTAAAACAAAGCATAGTTACTAGTTTAAAGAATTTAAGTGCAACCTTAACCATTTCATTAAACGATGTACTAAAACAAGAAAAACTATTAAATTCAAAAATCACCGGCGTTCCAAAACAAGAACGTGAGTTTAGAGATATACAACGCGAACAACAAATAATTGAGTCGCTGTACTTGTACTTGCTTCAGAAAAGAGAAGAGAACGCAATTTCGTTGGCTGTAACCGTTCCCGATTCAAAAATAATAGATAAGGCCTATGGTAGTGATATTCCTGTTGCACCCAAAAAGCAAATTATATACTTAGCGGCGGCTTTATTAGGACTAATAATTCCGTTTAGTGTATTGTATGTACGCTTTTTGTTAGATAATAAAATTCACACCAGAAAAGATGTAAAGAGTGTGGTTAAAGCGCCATTTATTGGTGAAATACCAAAAACATCAGTTCAGGAAAAAGTGGTTATTTCAGAAAAAGATCGGAGTAGCATTGCAGAGGCATTCAGGTTGTTGAGAACAAATATTAATTTTATGCTGAATCAGAACGATGCTACTTCAAAAACAATTTTTATTACTTCTACCATTGCAGCTGAAGGAAAAACGTTTATAGCTATTAATTTGGCATCTGTATTGGCAGTGTCGTCAAAAAAAGTATTGTTAATTGGTGCTGATATTAGAAAACCTAAAATTAAAGAATACCTTAATGTAAAAGAAGGAATAGGATTGACCGATTTTTTAATTAATAGAAATATTGAAGTTCATGAAATTATTGATGAAGTAAGTCAATTTGGTTTTGATATGATACATTCTAGTGTAATTCCCCCAAATCCATCAGAATTGCTTATGAATGGCCGATTTGAAGAAATTATGAGTTATGGAAAACAGCAATATGATTATGTTATTGTTGATACAGCACCGGTTAATTTGGTAACTGACACTTTGTTGTTAAGCAATTTAGCCGACTTGTTTATATATGTAATAAGGGCTAATTATTTAGATAAGCGCTTACTAGAGATTCCAAAAATGTTGTACGATGAAAAACGTTTGCCTAATATGGCCGTTTTATTAAATGAAGCCGATTTTGAAAAAGGCTATGGCTATGGCTATGGTTATGGATACGGCGATAAATCGGGTTCTAAAAAATGGTGGCAAAAATTAAGTAGTAGTTAAGGCTACACTATTTTCAAGTATAGGATCAAGAATTTTTTGATATTTTTTAAAGTTTATATTTTCAAAATAAGTAAGGTGTTTTTGGTGATGCGTATCGGTGCCTACTAAATCTATAAAGTTGTCTTTTAAGAGTTTACTTGCAATTTCTTTAGTTTTTTTACCGTAGTAATCAGAAAGTGATAATAAATTGAGTTGAAACAAACACCCCGCATCTTTCAACTTTTTATATTCATTGTAATTAGTATGTAAAAAGTTGTAACGCTCCGGGTGTGCTAACACAGGCTTGTAACCTGCAAGTTGCATTTTAAACAACACATCATACATATAAACCGGCATGTTGAAATAAGACATTTCAACCAATACAAAATTACCGGCAAGAGGTAGAATATCTTTTTTTTCTATAAGATTAATAAAATTAGTATCAATCATATATTCAGCTGCAACACTAATTTCAACATTGGTAATATGATGTTCTTTTAATCCGGCTATTAATGTTTGATGACTGTTTAAAATAGTTTTACTGCTATTTTCCCAAACCCCTTCCATAACGTGTGGGGTAGCAATAAATTTAGAAATTCCGGTATCTTTCAATTTTAAGATCAGGTCAATAGCTTCCTTTAAGTTTTTTGCACCATCATCAATGCCCGGTAGTATATGACAATGGCAATCTACAAATCCTTTTGGAAATACGGGTTGGAAGTTTTTCTTTAAAAATGCAAACATATTAATTTGTTACAGTTTATTGCAAATGTAATTGAAACCACTCTTCTTAAAAATTATTTAAATGAAAATTGTCTAAAAATAAAGAATGTCTTATTATTTTAATACTAAAACACTCCTGTTTTAATTAGTTTAATATATCCACCAAAATTCACAGGTCTGTACGTTCCTGTATCAAAAGCGGTTCCTATAGCAATTTTAAAAGGAAGCTTATGAGTTGGTAACACCACATTAAAAATTCCCGAGAATTGTATTGGTCTTGGGCTGTATTCCTTTCCAAACCAGCCGAAATAAGTAACATAACTAAACATGGCATCATAGGCAATATTTTTTATATATCCTTTAAAACCGGTATTAAAAGCCATAAATCTGTTATCACCAATAATCACCCCTTTTGTAATTCCATTTTCATCTACAGGTTTTGTAGTAAAATAAGGTGACCCTATGGTATTTCCAAAATAGGTCCACCCACTTTGGTAAATACCATTGTTAAAGTAATTATCACGACCACTGGCAACAAATGCTACGCCATCTGGGGTTCTGCCATGTGGAGAACCGCCACTCATGTTTTTGGTATATGTAAATTCTGTAACCAAATGACTGATGAAAGCTTTATTTTTTTTAAAGTCGATAAACACCCCGTATAAATTATCAGACCAATTCATAAACTCTCGCCCTGATCGGTCTTCAAAAGGATGTGAAAGATAAAAGTTCCAGTTGGTTTTGGCACCGGTATAATTTAATTGCAATAAATATCCTCCAATAGTATTACCCAATGCATTAATTTGGTCGCCTTCCAAAGCATCAACACCCCCTGAACTGCCTGATATAACACGTAAATAATCTTTAAAACTAGAGGGTTGTTTACCAAATTCTTCCGAAGAACCGCCCCATTGCACATTGTGCTCTAAGCCCGTAATTAGGCTGAATTTTTTTGATAAAGCGGATTTGAAATACAAACTTTTTGAATGCAAATTCACTGTGCCGTTAAATCGGGTGTCATTTAAAATATAATCGGCATAACTAAATGAGACTGTTAACCATCTTTTAGCAAAAGGTAATTTGAAATAGTTGGCTGATTTTAACGCTATACCCGGGTAAGCACGTGCATTGGTTGACTGTAAAATGTTGCCATTGGAAGAAGATAAACCTTCCCATAAAACCTCGTTGTACTT
Source organism: uncultured Lutibacter sp. (assembly GCA_964342295.1). Classification (GTDB taxonomy): domain Bacteria; phylum Bacteroidota; class Bacteroidia; order Flavobacteriales; family Flavobacteriaceae; genus Lutibacter. The sequence goes on from CAYFFC010000036.1 coordinate 3,332, forward strand.
ATTTCCTACAATTAACTGTAGGTTTTTGTATTTAAAACCGGCATAGAGTTCGTTTATAATAGTTTGCCCATCCGTAGCAACAGCACTTGAAAATGAGGCTTTGTATGAAAACAGAAACGGTTTGTTAGATTCTTTATCAAAATCTTTAAATACAGAAGTACTAACAATACCATTTGAACTATTAGGCACTACGCCAAATTTATTGGCTGTAAGCCAAAAAGGAAGTGTGTTTTTTGTAGCGGCATAACTGCTAAATTCAATTGCATAATTTGTTGTTGACTGTGCAAAAACATTTGTAAACGATAATGTTATTACTGCAACTAATACTATTTGAAGAGGTATGAATTTTTTCATCGCAAAAAATTAAGCAACAAAGGTAGTTAAAATTAAAGTTTAATAACTTTAGTATCAAGTTTTACAAATTTATAATAAAGCACAAGTTTTTTATGAAAAAACTATTTTTGAAATATATAAAATACAGATGTTACAAGAGTGTAGTATTTTTCTAAAAAAATATTGCTTTTTAAAATTTATTGTATAGATTTGTCAGCATAAACAATCAGGATGATTACAATTAACACTTGGAACAGCTTTTATTTTTACTTTTATTTTTTTAGTAAAAGATGAGGCTTTGTATGTGTTATTTTAAAAATATAAAATGTGAAGTCTCGAAATTAATCGAGGCTTTTTTTTTGAATTAAAAATATGAAAGTAGCAATTCAAGGAATTAGGGGATCATTTCACCATATTGTAGCTGAACAATATTTTGGAAAGAATATTGAATTGGTTGAGTGTTTATCATTTAGTGAAATGCCTGGTCTATTACATGATAAAAGAGCCGAAGTTGTGGTTATGGCCATTGAAAACTCAATAGCCGGTGCAATTTTACCAAACTACGCATTGGTTGATGATTATAAACTATCAATTTGTGGTGAATATTATTTGCCTATACACCATAATTTAATGGCTTTGGAGGGACAAAAAATAGAGAATATTAAAGAAGTATATTCACATCCAATGGCACTGTTGCAATGCCATAAGTTTTTTAAAGACTACCCTCATATTAAATTAATTGAAGATAGAGATACGGCAACGGCTGCCAAAAAAATTAAAGAGAAACAGTTAAAAGGTGTGGCAGCTATTGCAAGTAACATTGCTGCAAAAACCTATGGGCTCAGTATTTTGGCGTCAGATATTCAAACCATAAAAAACAATGCGACCCGTTTTTTTATTTTAACAAATTCTGAAAATAAAAGTAGTGTTTCGGCAAATAAAGCTTCTATTAAATTTATTGTGTCGCACCAAACAGGTAGTTTGGCTGAGGTATTGAGTATTTTGGCAGACCACAATTTAAACTTGTCTAAAATACAATCACTTCCTGTTATTGAAACACCATGGAAATATGCTTTTTTTGCTGATTTTACTTTTAAAAGTTATGCCGATTATTACAATGCTATAAGGAGAGTAAAAGAAAAAGTTGAGATGATTACCGTGTTAGGAGAATATACAAAAAGTAACCACCTATGATACTAGAAGCTAACAGATTACATACCGTTAAAGAATACTACTTTTCAGAAAAGTTAAGAGAAGTAGCCAATTTAAAATCTCAAGGGAAACCGGTAATAAATATGGCTATTGGAAGTCCCGATTTGGAGCCTCCTATTGAAGTAATACAGGCAATAAAAAATACGGTTACTTTAAAAGGAACCCACCAATACCAAAGTTATCAGGGAATCGACGAATTAAGGAAAGCGATAAGCGAGTTTTACGAAAAAAAATATGGAGTTTCATTAAATTACGCATCGCAAATACTGCCGTTAATGGGATCTAAAGAGGGAATTATGCTTATTTCTTTAGCATTTTTAAACAAAGGAGATAAGGTGTTAATTCCCAATCCCGGTTACCCAACTTATACGGCGGTTACAGAGTTAGTTGAGGCGCAACCTGTTTATTATGACTTAAGTGAACAGAATTCTTGGTTGCCAAATTTTGATGCTTTGGAAAAAGAGGACTTAAAAAACGTAAAATTAATGTGGGTAAATTATCCACATATGCCAACAGGTGCATCAGCTAATGAACAGTTTTTTAAAAACTTGGTGGCTTTTGCAAAAAAGCATCAAATTTTAATTGTAAATGACAATCCGTATAGTTTTATACTCAATAAAAAACCGTTGAGTATTTTTAATGTAGCGGGAGCTATGGACGTAGCCTTAGAATTAAATTCTATAAGCAAAACATTTAATATGGCAGGTTGGAGAGTAGGAATGCTTTTAGGAAAATCACAACTGTTGAAAACAGTTTTAAAGGTAAAAAGCAATATGGATTCAGGTATGTTTTTAGGAATTCAAAAGGGAGCAGTTGAAGCGCTGAAATTATCGAATAGCTGGATTGAAAAACAAAATAAAATATACGAAACACGCAGAAAATTGGTTTGGGAAATATTTGATGCTATACAATGCACATACAGTAAATCGAGTAGCGGATTATTTGTATGGGGGAAAATACCTCTGGGGTTGAGTGCCGTATCTTTTTCAAATGAGTTGTTATATCAACTTAATTTCTTTCTAGCTCCCGGAACGGTGTTTGGAACAAATGGTAAAGGCTATGTTAGAGCCTCATTATGTATTGATGAAAGTGAAATGAAAAAAATATTAAATAGAGTAAAAACAGCAAAAAATAAGCCATGGAAAAAATAGCTGTAGTTGGTTTAGGGTTAATAGGCGGGTCGCTGGCGTTGGAATTAAAAAAACACGTTAAAGCAACCATATTGGGAGTTGATAAAAATGAAGATCACGTTTCAAAAGCACTTGAATTAGGAATTATTGATAAGTCAATTGATTTTTCTGAAATTAAAAATGCCAATGTTGTAATCATTGCCATACCTGTTGATGATATTGGTAAAGTTACTTCAAAAGTGTTGGATTTGGTTGCTGATGATGCACTGGTGTTTGATGTAGGCTCTGTAAAAGAAAATATTTGCAAAGAACTGGCAAATCATCCAAAACGTAAAAATTTTGTAGCCGCACACCCCTTGGCAGGAACTGAATTTTCAGGTCCGGAAGCAGCGGTGTTAAATTTGTTTGATGAAAAAGTAACTATTCTTTGTGAAACGGATAAAAGTGATTGGAAGGTGCTGGATAAGGCTTTGAGCTTGTTTAAAAAATTAAATATGCGCATTAAAATGATGAATCCTGTTGAACATGACCGCCACATTGCCTACGTTTCACATTTGTCGCATGTAAGTTCATTTATGTTGGGTAAAACTGTTTTGGAAATAGAGCAAAATGAACAATATATTTTTGATATGGCAAGTACAGGGTTTTCTTCAACAGTGCGTTTAGCCAAAAGCTCTGCGGAAACATGGACACCTATTTTTCTGCATAATAAAGAAAATGTCATCCAATCTTTAAATGAGTATATTAAAAATTTAGTTGCTTTTAAACAGCTTCTGGAATCAAATAATGACCAAGCAATTTTTGATACTATGAACAACACAAATTATATAAAAACAATATTAAACGGAATTAAAGAAAATAACTAAACTAGAACTAGTAGGTATGGAAATAAATAAAGAGAACAAACAATGGTTAGATGCCTTTAAATTGGAACATCCACTGGTAATTGCCGGGCCTTGTAGTGCAGAAACCGAAGAACAGGTGCTCAAAACGGCTCACCAACTAAAAAATACGGATACTTCTGTATTTAGGGCAGGAATTTGGAAACCAAGAACGCGCCCAGGTGGTTTTGAAGGGGTAGGTGAAAAAGGATTGCCATGGCTTCAAAAAGTGCGTGAAGAGACCGGAATGAAAATAACAACTGAAGTTGGTAATGCTCTCCATGTTGAAAAAGCTTTAAAATACGATGTTGATATTTTATGGATTGGAGCCCGTACAACGGTAAACCCGTTTGCAGTACAGGAAATTGCCGATGCTCTTAAGGGTGTGGATAAACCGGTGTTAGTTAAAAATCCGGTAAATCCCGACTTGCCTTTGTGGTTGGGTGCTGTAGAGCGTATAAAAGAAGCGGGTATTTCGCAATTGGGCGTAATTCATAGAGGTTTCTCGGCGTATAACACTTTACATTATCGAAACAAACCAAAATGGCATATTGCTATTGAATTGAAAAAAGAATTTCCTGATTTACCATTACTGCTAGATCCATCGCACATTTGCGGAAGAAGAGATACCATTTTTGATGTTTCGCAAACGGCACTAGATTTAAATTATGATGGTTTTATGATTGAAACTCATTTTGACCCTGATAATGCATGGAGTGACGCTAAACAACAGGTAACCCCTAAGCAATTAGACCAAATTACTCACGATTTAAAAATTCGTAAAAAAAGTAGTGACAAAGAGGAATTTTTAAGAAAATTAAATGCTCATAGAAAGGAACTGGATTTAATTGATAACGGTTTAATAGAATTGTTAAAAGACCGGATGGGAATTTCAGAAAAAATTGGGGAACTTAAACAAAAGGAAAATGTAGCCATTTTGCAAAGCGCACGTTGGGCCGATATATTAGAAAATATGATAACAATTGGTGATAAAAGTGGATTGAGTAAAGAATTGGTGCAACAAATTTTTAGGGCCATTCATATTGAATCTATAAAAATTCAGCAAAACGTTAAATTATAATAACCTTAAAAGAAAAACTGTTTGAAGCAACAGATTGATGCTTCAAACAGTTTTTATTTTAAAAAAAGTGTTATTGTCTTGGTCTTTTAAAAATAAATCGGGTAATAAAAATTCCCTTGCCATCACCTTTTCCTGCATCACTTTCAACCCCGCTGGTTACAAAAGCTAAGTCCCAACCTTCACTTATCATTGTGTTTATTTTAGAACTTATCAAGGCATCATTTGACGCTATGTTTTTAAAATTAATTCCTGCAACACTATAAAAATTTACGAGTTTTGTTTCCTCAAATTGGTCAATTTTAGCTTCGGCGCGCTTGCTTTTATTTTGTTTATTGTTTTGTTCAGTTCTTAGTGAAGTAAATTCCTTATAATCTCTGTTTTCATCAGAAGAAATGATTCTGGAGCGTCCCAACCCCATGGGAACAATGGACTCTACACTTGTAATCACTTTATATTCGTATGATTGTGCAATAACATCAACAAAAGCTATAACGGTGAAAACTGCAAAAAGTAATGTTTTTTTCATTTTAAAAAAATTAAGGTTAATGGTAATAAAATCAAAGATAGATAATAAAAACTTATATTTGTATTAAATAAAATTCTTATAAATTTTCAGAACTATTTGTGAAAGGAGTTGTAACAAAATCTACAGGAAGCTGGTATAGTGTAACAGCCGATAACGGCAAAAAGTTTGAATGCCGGTTAAAGGGTAAATTTAGAATAAAAGGGATAAAAAGCACCAATCCGGTAGCTGTTGGCGATTACGTAGATTTTATGTTAGAAACCGGAAAGGAAACAGGAATTATTAATGCTATTTACGACAGAAAAAATTACATCATCCGCAAATCGGTAAAACTTTCAAAGCAAACACATATCATTGCCTCAAACATAGATATTGCTTTTTTATTGGTGACTATTGACAATCCACCCACATTTACAGGATTCATTGACCGTTTTTTAGCAACTGCTGAAGCCTATAGCATACCCGTTGTAATTGTTTTTAATAAAATAGATATGTTGGCGAAAGCGGAGTTGGAAAAAAAAGAAGAACTAAAAGAAATTTATACTGCTATAGGATATATGTGCCTTGATGTTTCTGCAACACAAGGTAAAAATATTGAGTTGGTTAAAAATTTAATGAAAGATAAAACCACTATGTTTTCAGGGCATTCCGGAGTAGGAAAATCAACACTTATCAATGCTATTGAACCCTCTTTAAATTTAAAAACTGCTGAAATTTCCAAACAACATAAACAAGGGTTGCATACCACTACTTTTGCCGAAATGTTTGCTTTGAGTTTTGGTGGGTATATTATTGATACTCCGGGCATTAAAGGGTTTGGAGTGGTAGATTTTGAAAAAGAAGAAATTGCCGATTATTTTCCGGAGTTTTTTAAACTTAAATCGGCATGCAAATTTAATAATTGCTTGCATATTAACGAACCTAAATGTGCTGTAAAAGAAGCCCTGGCAAATGAAGAGATTGCGTTTTCAAGATACAAAAGTTATTTGCAAATGATTGAAGGAGAAGAAGAAAGTTATAGGGTAGATATTTACGGTTGACAGCGCTAGTTAAGTGAAATACAAATAATTTTATTATTGGATAATTTAAATATGAGAGCAGTAATTCAAAGAGTTTCAGCAGCGTCAGTAACTATTAATGGGGATGTTAAAAGCAGCATGTCTAATGGCCTACTCATCTTGTTGGGGATAGAAATTGCCGATAGTGATGCAGATTTAAATTGGCTGGTTAAAAAAATTGTGAACTTGCGAATTTTTAATGATGATGCAGGCGTTATGAACAAATCGGTAAAAGCGGTTGACGGTGATATAATTGTTGTAAGTCAGTTTACATTGCATGCAAGCACTAAAAAAGGAAATAGGCCTTCTTACATTAAAGCTGCGAAACCAGAAGTAGCTATTCCGTTATATCAAAAATTTACCTTACAACTCGAAAATCAATTAGGTAAAAAAATTGGCACTGGTACTTTTGGAGCTGATATGAAGGTAAGACTACTTAATGATGGCCCGGTTACCATTATTATCGATTCAAAAATTAGGGAATAGGCAAATAGCAATGATGCGCTTATAGTTTTAAAGCTATATGCTCTTTAGTAGAAGTCATTACAAAGGTACTTTGAACATTTCCAACAGATTCTAAAACCGATAATTTATTTTTTAAAAACAGTTGATAAGCATTCATGTTTTTAACTACTACTTTTAACAGATAATCGTAATTTCCAGCAACATGATAGCATTCGGTTACTTCATCCATTTTAAATACGGCCTTTTCAAATCGGGTAATTAAATCTTTAGAATGTACTAGTAAAGTAACCTGACAAAAAACTTCTACTGATAAGCCTAAAAGTTCCTTATTTAAAACAGCAACATAATTTTTGATATATCCTTTTTTTTCGAGCCGCTTTATACGTTCGTAAGTAGGCGTTTGTGTAAGTCCTACTTTTAGGGCAATTTCTTTAATATTAGCCTTTGAATTTTGCTGCAACAGGCTCAATATTTTTTTATCTGTTGAATCTAATGGTATCATTTAGAAATTTTTACTGTGAACAACCAAAATTAAAAATATTTAAAGATTTAAAAACTGTATTATATAGAAAATATAGAAAATAGTTCTAATATTTCAATATATATCAGTTTAATACATTGAAATGTTTTATTTTTATAAGAAATTTCAATAATTATGAGTAACAAACCGGCAAACAATATTCAGGATTTACAGTACTTTGGTGAATTTGGTGGGGTAAATCCATCTATCTCAGATTCAGCAACCTATACTTTTTTACATGCAAAAACTATGCTCGATACTTTTGAAGGTCATGCAGAAGGCTGCTATTTGTATTCGCGCCATTCAAGTCCCAGTAATTTATATTTAAGTGAGGCTTTGGCGGCAATGGAATTTACCGAAACGGCTAATGTTGCAGGTTCAGGTATGGGAGCCATAACATCAGTATTACTTCAAGTATGTGGTGCAGGAGATCATCTAGTTTCCAGTAGAACAATTTATGGAGGAACCTATGCTTTTTTGAAAAATTTTGCTCCAAAATTAAATATTTCAACATCATTTGTTGATATAACTTCACTTGAAAAAGTTGAAGCAGCTATTACAAAAAATACAAAAATGATATACTGTGAAACAGTGAGTAATCCGTTGTTGGAAATAGCAAATCTTCCCAAATTAGCTGAAATTGCGAATAAGCACAACATTATATTAGTTGTTGACAACACTTTTTCTCCTTTAATGATTTCTCCCCAAAAATTGGGAGCACATGTAACGGTACACAGTTTAACAAAATTTATTAATGGTACTAATGATGCTGTTGGAGGTGTTGTATGTGGAAGTCAGGAATTTATTGACAGTTTAAGAAATGTGAACGATGGAGCAGCTATGCTCTTAGGGCCTGTAATGGACAGTTTAAGAGCTGCAAGTATTTTGAAAAATCTTAGAACCTTGCATATTAGAATTAAAAAACACAGTGAAAATGCACTGTATTTGGCAGAGCGGTTTGAAAAGGATGGTTTGAAAGTTGTTTACCCCGGGTTAAATAGCCATAAAGGTCATGAGTTGTTTAAAACCATGTATAATGAAGAGTATGGTTTTGGTGGTATGATGACAATTGATGTGGGTAGTTTAGAAAAAGCCAATGAGCTTATGGAACTCATGCAGCACAATAATTTGGGTTATTTAGCGGTTAGTTTAGGTTTTTATAAAACCTTATTTAGCGCACCGGGAACAAGTACTTCATCGGAAATACCTGAAGAGGAACAAGCAGAAATGGGCTTATCTGACGGAATTATTCGTTTTTCAATAGGACTTGATAATGATATTGAAAGAACTTATAGAGCTATGCGAAAATGTATGAAGCAAGTAGGGGTATTGGAACCTGTTAGTTATAAATAAACTTCGGACTATATAATTTTGAAGGGTTGAAGCTGGAGTAAAAGCTCAGGTTTCAACCCTTTTTTAACAGTAATATTTTGTGTTTTTTTTTACTTAAAAAGCAATGCAATCATCTATTTGCAAATACTTTTAAAATTATGTATCATTACACATTAAAACCCACTAGATGCAAGAAAGCAATAATATTTCCGAAATTGATTTTGAAGAACAAAAAATAATTAAAAATAAAGAACTTAGTATTTGGGAAGCATTAATACCGGTTATAGCATTGGTACTTATGCTTTTTTTTAATGTGTATTTTGTTTATGGAGATAATGCTTTAAACGGCAGTAACCAATTTGTACTTCTATTGGGAGCATCTGTAGCGGCAGTTGTTGGTTTTGCCAATAAAGTGTCGTATAAAAGAATGATTCAGGAAGTTGCTGAAAATGTGCAATCAACTACAGGGGCCATTTTAATTTTACTGATGGTTGGCTCCTTAGCAGGAACTTGGTTAATAAGCGGTATTATACCTACCATGATCTATTATGGCTTGCAAATTTTAAATCCTACTATATTTTTGGCAGCATCTGTAATAATCTGTGCAATTATTTCTATTGCAACGGGTAGTTCCTGGACAACTTCAGCAACGGTTGGAATTGCGCTTATTGGTATAGGAGAAACATTGGGAATTTCATTGGGGATGACAGCAGGAGCTGTACTATCCGGAGCATATTTTGGAGATAAAATGTCACCTTTGTCCGATACTACCAATTTAGCACCGGCTATGGCCGGAGGAGAACTTTTTGATCATATTAAATATATGACCATTACTACGGTGCCGACTATTGTGGTAACACTTATAGTGTTTATTATTATTGGTTTAAACATGGGTGCTGAAGGGACAACAGATATTTCAGATAAACTAAGTGCCATGGATGGGGCATTTAACATAACACCTTGGTTATTTGTTGTGCCTGTAATTGTAATAGCATTAATAGTTAAAAAAACACCCCCATTAATTGCCTTATTAATTGGGACATTGTTGGGGGCTCTGGCTGCACTTATTGCGCAACCTCATATTGTTAAGTCTGTAGCGGGGGCAGATTCTTTAACTGTTGTTACAGGTTACAAAGGGCTTATGAATGCCATAACCGTTGATACTGCCGTAGAAACTAGTAGTGTAGAATTGAATGATTTATTTAGTTCGGGAGGTATGAAAGGAATGTTAGATACGATTTGGTTAATTATTTGCGCTATGGTATTTGGAGGAGTGATGGATGCTATTGGTGCACTATCAAAAATAAGTAGTGCCATTTTAAATATGTTCGATTCTATTTTTGGTTTGTTTGCGAGTACTGTTATTAGTTGTTTAGCTTTAAATGTTACTGCCAGTGATCAATATTTAGCTATAGTTGTTCCTGGGAAAATGTATGCAAAAGCATTTAAAGATAAAGGACTTGCTCCTGAAAATTTGAGTAGAACTTTAGAAGATTCAGGTACTGTTACCTCAGTTTTGGTTCCATGGAATACCTGTGGTGCTTATCAAAGCGGTGTTTTGGGAGTGCCTGTAGTCGACTATTTTTTCTATGCTATTTTTAATTGGATGAGTCCGTTTACAACCTTGCTTTTTGCAGCTTTTCGTATAAAAATAAAACAGCTTTCAGCTACTAAATAAAGAAATTCCAAACTAGTCCAAAACGTACGGTTAAATCCCTATACGGATAATTTGGAGCCGAATAATAATTACGACCTGTAAAACTAGCCGTAAAATTTTCAACTTTTAAGTACAATCGGGTCCTTTGTATTTGCGCATTTGCAAAAAAATCAAAAATGGGGAAATTCCCAATTTTTGTATCGTTTTGAATTACAAACTCACTTAAAACTGGGTTGTAGGCATTTGCATAAAATGCAGTGAAGTATTTAAACGTTACTCCTGTTTGTAAGTACAATGGTTTCCCTTTAAATACATAATCCGAAAAGTAAAACGAGTTTCTTGTGAGAATTTCAGGAACTCTAAAAAAAGACGCTCCGTCTGTAACCTTTTGATATAATATGGTATTGTCTAATGCAAACTTTCCAAGCTTAATTTCCTTTTGGTATTTTAATCTAAGGTATGATAAACTTCCGTTGTCCTGTGCAGCAATCGAATTTTCATCAAAATATGTGTAATTATCTATTAAGTTGTAACTGGCCTCAACTGTACCGGTTAACTTTGTCGAAAATGATGCCCCTAAAACTTTAATAGATTCGTTTTTAAAATTATTTTGCCAATTGTAGTTTACATAACTACTTTGATAAAGCATTTTGTTAAAATCAGGGGTTTTTGAGGTGACTTCAGCAAAACCTTTAAACTCAAAAATGCTGTCTTTTTTTAACATTGCTTCAGCTTTAATAGTGTTGCCTGTTAAGTTTCCTGAAATTATAGTGGAGGCTTCTGCATTTAAATAAACAGGGCCGTATGTTGTTTTCCAAGTTGCTCCCGCCGCAATAATATCTCCTTTAAGGTTATCTGAAACAATACCATTATTAAAATATAAAATACTGTTGTAATGGTAGTTGTATTTGAAATAATTAATTTTTGCAGTTAGCTGTCCTATAATGGGGTTACTTAATTGTGCGTATAACTCATTGTTGAATTTTTGATAAGAAGTATGATCGTTAACGGTGTTTTCTATAGCATCTCCAAACAGTGAGCTTGGTACTTGTTGGTTGTATCGGTAGTGTTTGGTTTCGTATTCTAAAATATGACCTATTTTTATATCAATTTTAGCTATTTTATTAGTCGATAAATTCAACACGGAATCTTTTTTAACAGGCTTTACCGTGGCATCACCTTTTTCTTTTTTATTTAAAATTGCTACATTATTTTTAACACTGTCTTTTTTTGTATGCAGTTTAGCTTTTAATATGGAATTTGTCTTTTTTTGTGGGATAGAAACCGATTTTGAAGGTTTTTTAGGAACGGCATCTGCTTTCTTTTTAATTAATGAAAACGATTGGTTCACATAGTAACGTTTGCCTTCAAACATATTATCGGCATTTGTAAAATTAACATCTAACCGGGCCCTTTCAATATAATTTGGGTTGTTATTTTCAAAATATACTACAGATTGTGCTGTAAGTCCGCCATTTTCATTATTCAGTAGATCAAATGAAGAAAAATGACCTTTTAAATAATAACGTTTGTTTTTAGAGTGGTAATTCACTGAGGTCCTAAAGTTTCCATGACTGGCCAAGGTATTTCTGTATTTACCAAGTGAACGAAGCCCTTTGTAAGCAATGGAAATATTTAACTGTTTAGAAGTGTTTAGCGTTAAAAAAGCATCTAATACCTGACCTTGTTCCAATCCGGTTCTGTACATAATTTCAGAAGTTGGAGTTGGAACTTCGTAATAATTAATATCGTTAACAGTGTAGTAATTGTATTGTTTGGCGTTTACCCCAATTTTAGGAAATATAGAGCTATTAAAAAAACGATACCCTAATTTGTTAAAAGTTTGACCTTGATTGTGAAAAGGCAATAATTCAAAATCGTCTTTTCTTAAATAATTAAATTTGTAATATTTTTTTATGGTGAGTGTGGTATCAACAATGGTGGTATCATTGTTCATATCAATTATCTTATAATCGGTGTATTTGGTTTTGCCGTCTAGTTTAACTTTTACTTCACGGTTAAATGTGGTACTGTCATCTAAATACAAATCGTTTCGCTTATCTCTTCTAACCACCTGAGCGTAGGTAGAAAAAATAAACAGACCCAAAAATACAACTGAAAATATTTTTTTCACACACTAAAATTTTATCTTCGCTCAATAAAGGATGTTCCTTTTTTAAACAAATGCTTAAGGGGCAAAGGTAAAATAAATGAACGAGAATAATAAAAGTAAATTGTTTTAGATTAGCACATTATTAATTTTGAAAATGGCATTGCAATCCTATTTAAAAAAGCACACTATTGAAGTGGGCATCGATGAAGCCGGTAGAGGATGTTTGGCGGGTCCGGTAGTTGCGGCAGCGGTTATATTGCCGCCAAATTTTAACCATAAATTGCTAAATGATTCCAAACAGCTGTCTGAAAAAAACAGGAATGTTTTAAGAGTCGTAATTGAAAAAGAAGCCTTAGCTTTTGGTGTTGCTTTTGTACACGAAGCTAAAATTGATGAAATAAATATTTTACAAGCATCGTTATTGGCAATGCATTTATCACTCCAAAAATTGCGCATAACGCCACAGCATATTATAGTAGATGGTAACAAGTTTAACCCATATAAATCTATTCCGCATACAACGGTAGTTAAAGGCGATTCAAAATATAAAAGTATAGCGGCAGCATCTGTTTTGGCAAAAACGTATCGCGATGCATATATGCTTAAAATTGACGCTGAATTTCCTCAGTATAAGTGGAAACAAAATAAAGGTTATCCCACACAATTGCATCGTTTGGCTATACAAGAATATGGAATAAATAAGTATCACCGCAAATCGTTTAAATTATTTCCCGATCAATTAAAATTAGATTTATAATTGCTGCTAATCCTATTTAAAATTTTACATTTGCCACCGTTGTAAAATGTAAAAAATGATTAAAAGAACGCGTACATCAATTCAAAAATTTATCATTCATAAAGTAGGCAATAAATTTAATAGTGCCACCAATGTTTTTTCTGAAAAGACGATAACTTTTGACGAGGAGAGTTATGAATTAATGAAGCCTTTTTTGTTAAAACCTTTCTCTAATTTAACAGAAAGTTATCGATTTAATCACCATGCAAACATCGATTTAAATGAAATTAATAATTATGCAAATTTATTGTTTAATGATAATGAGCAATTTGTGGAAATTTCCAAGCATATTGTAAATCATTTATTTGAACAGTCAAACTCGGCCCAAATAAAAACCGGTGATGTAATTATTGCACTGTTTGACGACATAGAGTTTAAGGAAATAATTACGCATGCTATAGGAATTTTTAAAATTGAAAATAAAGTTGATTTTTTTCAAACTTATATGGAAAACGACAGTTTTGATGTGTATGTACAAAAGGGAATCAGCACTAAAAAGTTAGATAAAGGCTGTTTAATTATCAATTACGCCGATAGCGAAGGAAAAGTTGTGTTAAGTGTTGATAACAATAATTACGATGCACAATATTGGATAAAAAACTTTTTAAATGTAAAATATGCCGATGATAGTAACAGGCATACCCAAAATTACATTGAAATGTGCCGAGAATTTTCAGATGAGGTTATAAAAGAAGATATGGGCGCTTTAGGGAAAAATTCATTTTTGGCAAAAACTGTCGATTTTTTCAAAGAAAATGAGACGCTTAATATTCACGATTTTAAAGACGAATTATTTGAAGAAAACGAAACGCAAAAAGAACAATTTGACCAGTTTAAAAAACAGTATGAGGATGTAAATGATGTGCTAATTAGAAATCAGTTTGGGGTATCGGATATTGTATTAAAAAAGCAAAAACAAAAAATAAAAACGGAGATTACTTTAGATACGAATATTCAAATTAAATTGGATATTGATGCCCCGGATGCTTCTATTGAATACTTGGAAAAAGGCTATGATGAAACCAAAAAAATGAAGTTTTATAAAGTGTTTTTTAACGAGGAAGAATAACCCCCTGTTAAAAGTAGGTTAAAACACAGGAAACTCTTCCATAAACTCAACCTGGAACAACTCTTTAAAATGCTTTAGAATTTTAGTTTGTACTTCTTCCAAAGCAACTTTTTTATTTAGCTCAGCTTCAATTGATGTAACTGCTTTTCCTTTGATACCGCAAGGAATTATATTGTCAAAATAACCTAAATCGGTATTTACATTTAGTGCAAAGCCGTGCATGGTAACCCATCTGCTGGTTCTAACACCTAATGCACATATTTTTCGGGCAAAGGGAGTGCCAACATCAAGCCAAACACCGGTTTCTCCTTTACTTCTTTCTGTTTTTAAACCGTATTCGGCCAAGGTTCTTATAATGGTTTCTTCTAAAAAACGCAGGTATTTATGGATGTCAGTAAAAAAATTATCTAAATCTAATATGGGATAGCCAACAATTTGACCGGGACCATGATAGGTAATGTCTCCACCGCGATTTATTTTATAAAATGTAGCATCTTTAAGTGCAAGTTGTTGCTCGTTTAAGAGTAAGTTACTTAAATCGCCGCTTTTCCCTAGAGTATATACGTGTGGATGTTCAACAAACAAAAAATAATTAGGAGTTTTTAGTAAGGTATTATTTTTCCTGTTCTCAACTTTTAAATCAATTATTTGTTGAAAAAGCTGTTCCTGATAATCCCAGGTTTCTTTATAATCTTTTAAACCAAGATCTTGCAAACGTACCTTTTGCATTAGTTGTTTGGATTATTGTTAATAATTAAAGCTGCTATTACTCCGGGTATCCACCCTAAACAAGTTAAAATAAACACAATAAGTATAGAGCCACAACCCTTATCCAAAACAGCTAGTGGAGGGAAAATGATACACAATAAAACTCTAAAGCAACCCATTTTATTTTTTTTCAAAGGTCTAAAAAATAAATGAAGCAAACAACGTTTACTATAATAAGGCTTTAAAGAAGTATAAAATGGTAAGCGTTATTTAAAAATTAGTTATATAATTTATGTTTATAATTTTTAAAATTATTTGTCATTTTATAATGTTGGAACGTTGAAAATCACATACTGGAAATTTTATACGTTAAGTAATGTAAATGCCCTAGATAGTTTATTTTTGCTTAATTAAAGTAAGATACCGTATTTTTGTGTAAACACAGTTTTTAAATGGCAGTTGAAGTAAGTACAATTAACAAATTTTATGGCAAGCAGCAGGTATTGAAAAACGTTAGTTTTTCTATAAAAAAAGGTGAAATTGTAGGGTTTTTAGGTCCAAATGGAGCCGGGAAATCTACCACCATGAAAATTCTAACCGGTTATATATCTGATTTTGAAGGGATAGTTACTATTAGTGGGCTAGATATTAGAACCCATAAAATTAAGGCTCAAAATTGCATAGGGTATCTACCTGAAAACAATCCACTTTATGTAGAAATGTATGTTAAAGAATACCTGAATTTTAATGCTGAGATTCATAACATTCCAAAGGAGGAGGTGTTAAAAGTTATTGAAAAGGTAAGATTAACATCAGAATGTCATAAAAAAATAAAACAGTTATCAAAAGGGTATCGGCAACGAGTGGGTTTGGCGGCAGCGTTGTTACATAACCCTGAAGTGTTAATTTTAGATGAGCCAACAACCGGCTTAGACCCCAATCAATTAGTTGAAATAAGAAGTTTAATTAAACAAGTAGGAAAAGATAAAATTGTATTGTTCTCAACCCATATTATGCAAGAAGTTGAGGCTGTTTGCGACCGTGTTATTTTAATTAATAAAGGAGCAATAGTAGCCGATAAGCCGCTTGATGATTTTAAAAATAACAACGAACAATTTATTGAGGTGGAATTTGATTTTAAGGTAGAACAACAATTTTTTAAAAAGCTAAAAAACTTAAAATCGGCTCAAAATGTTTTTGATAATACCTGGATATTACATTTTGAATCTGAAATTGATATGCGCCCAAATGTATTTGATTTTGCAAATAAAAACGGATTGAAAATTTTGAGTTTAACCTTAAAGAACAAAAACTTAGAACGTCTTTTTCAAGAACTTACTGTTTAAAGATCAGTTGTCCTTGGCTTTGTACATCAACATCAACCAAGGGAGGGATGTTATAAGATATTACACTACCGGTTGAATGAATGCTTCCTGTTAAACGCTCGGTAGGAAATACCAACATATCATTAGAGCTAACCTGTGTTACATTAACATTTTTTGCAATTAAGTTTTGCCCTTCAAATCGGGTATCACCATTAGAAAAATTGATATCTAAATTATTGGTGCTACCCTTAAAAAATAAGTTAGCTACACCGTTGCTCCAAATTTTTACAGTCTCATTCTCAACATGTAAATCTATATCACCAACTGCCAAATATTTGCTTTTATCACCAACAGAAACTATGTACAATGACGGATAGGTTAATACACCATCAGAAGAAAGTGTTTGCTCCGATGCATTTCGTATCTCGGTTATATTTGGTGCGGTTACATATACTTTGGTAATGCCATAAGCTCTCACAAAATTACAATTGTTGTTGTTTCTTATTGTAAGTTTGTTGTTGGTAACATCAACAGCAATTTCAGGAAGTAGGTTTTCACCGGTTTCTACAACTACCTTATAGTTGGGTCCTTGCTTTAAAATTACGGCAACTTTTTTATGTACCAAAATTTTTTCAAAATCACCAACGTTAAACTCTTCTTGTATCATGGTTCCTGCAGTTTGAAAACAATCAATGGCATTTTCACTGTTACAGCTAACCGCTACAATTATTAAAAAGGTATAAATTAGTTTTTTCATAAATTAAAATCTGTATCCCATTCCAATTTCTAAGCCTTCGGCTCTAAATAAATTTACTTTCATGGTAATTTCAGAAAACCAATGTTTACTTAAATTGTATTTAAAACCAAATCGTTCATAAATTCTGCTCACATAAGGGTATGGGTAATAAAAGGTATATCCTAGTTGTGACACAAATGCAAAATTATTTTGGGTTAATTCGTGCCCTATAAAAACACCCATTCTGTCAAAATTATTTTCATTAATGTTTTTATTTTCTTCTAAGTTGATATTTTTAATGTAATTTTTTAAAAATAAAGAATGAAAGTAATCAATTCCGCTAGTAATTACTGAATAATTATTTAACTTCTTACTCCCATATACGGTGACCGTATAAAACGGATATAAGCCACTGCCAATTATTAATGATTCGTTATAGCCGCCTCTTAAAACAATATTTAATTTTAAAGGTTGAGTTATTTTATGATTTTTTAAAACAGTATTTTTCTGAATTGAAACAGCTTTCAATTTATAGGTTAAACCCAAATTAAAAGCCAAAGTATTTAATCCTAAATTGGGGTTTTTAAAACTGATATTAGAAAAGTGTATTAAACTTACCCCGGTATTAAAATTGATATTTTTATTTTCTAAAAACTTTTGATATTGTAATTTTAAAAAGGCAGTTACTAATAATTTGGATCCGTGTGCAAAATTTTGATTGTTATTTATGGGATCATACGATTTTGTTGCATAGCCTAATCCAAATGCGGTTGTTAACTTTAGTTTGAATAATTTACTTGGGGTTAAATTATATTTAAAGTGCCTGTAAACGCCGTAGGATTCACCTAAAATATCTGAATTGTAATTCTGATATAAAAAGGTATACCCCCTTTCGGGAAAATTATATAAGTTGTTAAATAATGAATTTTGTGGATTAATTTTGTTCCAACTTATAAAAAAACCGGTTGCTGCACCTTGTATGGCATTTTTTAGTTTTTTATCGTGCTCAATGGGTTTGCCTATAAAAAAATCTGTCTCAATGGATGAAAATCGTGATTCATTTTGTGCTTGGATGAAAACACAACATAATAATACTAGTATGTAAATTAATTTCTTCATTTAATTACATTCGTATACCAAATCCAAATTCAACAGTTTCAGCGTTTGCCCCATGCGCTTTTAACCTAACTGCAGCAAACCATTTTTTTCCAAAATACCGTTTTAGGCCAAGGGTTTCATAGTATTGGGCTTGATATTCAAAAGGATATTTTACATAATAACCCAATTGAGATTCAATAGATACTTTATTTATAAACAATTCATGTCCAATAAAAATACCAATTCTTGAAAAGCTATTTGTTTCTTTAAGGTTGGTAAGCGGAATGGTTAAATTCAAATTGTAATAATCTCTCAATATTGGCGAAATATATAAATCGGCTCCAAATTGTATGGCCGATTTTCTGTTCAAACGCTTATCTATATATACTGAAGCAACAAAAAAAGGTTTTACTCCGCTTCCTATAATTTCAGATTCATTGATGCCCCCTCTAATTGCCAAATTTATTTTAATGGGCTCTTTATAATAGCGACTTAAACTTGATGGCTTAAATTGATTAGGTATGGGTGATTCAGAAATATTGTAATTCATTCCTAGGGTTACTCCCCAACTATTAGCACCAGAATTAGGGGATTTTATGTTTGAATTTGATGCGTGTATAAAGGTAAGTCCGGCATTAACACCAATGTTATTAATAATGTTTTCACGTTGGTAATACAGCTTAAAGTAGGTGCTGGAGTTTAAGGCTGAACCGAAAGCAGTATTTTTATTATTGGTTTCTTTGTCATACGGATTTGTAGCTAAGGCTAGCCCAATTCCTGCCCTAAATAGCAACTGATTTTTAGCCTGGCGCTTAAAAAAATAAAAATTGTAATGGCCGTATAATGCATATAATTCACCTAAAATAGCTGAATTGTAATTCTGATACCCTGCAGAAATACCAAAATCGGGATAATTATAGTGCTCTTGCCAATCTTCTTCACCAAAACTTCTTTTATTGAAACTTATAAAAATTCCGGTTGGATGCCCTTGCAAAAAAGCATTTGCATCGGGATTGTGTGCCAATATATTTCCATAAAAATAATCTGCTTGAATGTAATACGAATTGCTTTGAGCATAACTAATTAGTACCGAAAGTAAAAAAAGGGTTCCTACAAACTTTTTCATAGATTAACTTAAAATTAATTCAACTTAAAATTAATTTGTTCTTTAGTGAGTTCATCAATCAATTCATTGGATATGGCAACTTTATAACTTTTACTAGGCATTGTTAATTTGTATTTATGTTCCAAATCTAGCACTTCGAAATTTACAATTTTTGTGCCTTTGTATTTTTTTAGCAAAGCGTTTAATGAGCCAATAGTTAGCTTATTAAGGCTGTCAATATTGTATTTAAAAGTTATTTTTTTGGAAAATTCTTCTAAAATATCCTGTAGCAGCCTAATGTTTACAAAAGAGATACGTACATCATTATTAAACCCTTTCTTGCCAAAAATTTTTACGTATAAAAACGAATTTGGAACTAAAAAATGCTTGTATTTAAGATATTCTTCACCAAAAATTTTAAATTCATAAGATCCCG
>CAYFFC010000037.1:0-18887 GCA_964342295.1 uncultured Lutibacter sp.
TAAAATTTACAAACAAAAATGATAAATAAATTTTAAAAATTGTTTAGTATTATTAAGCTTTTTTAAAAATATTGTTGTGCTAATTATCAAATTTACATTGAAATTATTTGTTAAATTCAAAAACACTAATTCCCAATGGAGGTAATATTATTTCAGCTGAAAATTGTTTGTTGTCCCAGGTTTCATTCTTAACTTTAATTAATTGTGAATTTATTTTTCCACTGCCGCCAAATTTTTTAGCATCACTGTTAAAAACTTCTTTTAAAGTCCCCGAAGTTGGTACTCCAATTTTGTAATTATCAAATGTTGAAGGCGTAAAGTTACATATTACAATTACGTTATTTTTTTCGTTTTTACCCTTTCTTAAATAAATAATTACTGAATTTTTAGAATCATTATAACTTATCCATTCAAAACCACTATTGTCAAACCCTTTTTGATATAACGCCGGTGTTTTTTTATAAAAACTGTTAAGAGCTTTGAAATATTTTTTCAGATTTTTATGATTGTCATATTCAAGTAAATTCCAATCTAAACTTTGTTCAAAATTCCACTCATTGTATTGTCCAAACTCACCTCCCATAAACAAAAGTTTTGTCCCGGGATGCGTAAACATATACCCGTATAACAATCTTAAATTGGCAAAACGTTGCCATTCATCACCGGGCATCCTACCTATAATTGAATTTTTACCATATACCACTTCATCATGTGATAAGGGTAGCATAAAATTTTCTGAAAATGCATACGTTAAGCTGAAGGTTATATCATTTTGATGATATTTTCTATATACCGGATCTTTCCTAAAATATTGCAAGGTATCATGCATCCACCCCATCATCCATTTCATTCCAAACCCTAAACCGCCCATAAAAACCGGTTTTGAAACTCCGGGAAAGGCAGTTGACTCTTCGGCAATGGTTTGTACATCGGGGAACGACTTGTAAACCTCAACATTTAAGTCTTGTAAAAATGATATAGCTTCTAAATTTTCTTTACCACCAAACTTATTTGGTTCCCATTCTCCTTCTTCTCTCGAATAGTCAAGAAAAAGCATTGATGCGACAGCATCAACACGTAAGCCATCGGCATGGTATTTATCTAACCAAAATATTGCATTGCTAATCAAAAAGGAGCGTACTTCATTCCGTTCGTAATTAAAAATTAAACTTTTCCAATCAGGGTGATAGCCTTTATTTTTATTTGGATGTTCGTACAAATGCGAACCATCAAAGAAGCCTAAGCCATGGTCATCACTTGGAAAATGTGAGGGTACCCAATCTAAAATTACCCCAATATTATTCTTATGCAATTCATCAACTAAAAACTTAAACTCTTCCGGATACCCAAAACGAGATGTTGGTGCAAAATACCCTGTAATTTGATATCCCCAAGAGGGATTATAAGGATACTCCATAATTGGCATAAATTCTACATGCGTAAAATTCATATCTTTTACATAATCAACTAATTCATTGGCTAATTCAGTATAAGATAACGACCTATTTTCTTCAACCTTTTTTTTCCAAGAGCCCAAGTGAACTTCATAAACCGAAAATGGTGCATCTAATGCATTTTTCTTCTTTCGATTTTTCATCCATTTGCTATCATTCCATTTATAGGAGTCGTCCCAAACTACTGAAGCTGTTTTAGGCGGATGCTCGCATCTGCGCGCATAAGGATCAGCCTTTTCAGTTATAACATTGTTATTACCATTATGAATTTTATACTTGTATAAATTTCCTTTTCCTACTCCCGGTATAAATCCTTCCCAAATACCTGATGCGTCCCATCTCACATTTAATTTAAACTCTACATCAACCCAAAAATTGAAATCTCCAATAACAGAAACCTGTTTGGCACTAGGTGCCCATACCGCAAAATAGGTGCCTTTAACTCCTTCAACTTCAGTAATATGAGCACCAAATTTTTCATAAAGTCTATAGTGCTTTCCTCTTTTGAACAAATCAATATCAAACTGGGTAAATTTGCTATAAGGAACTACTTTTGTCATATTATAAAATAAATCCATTTGGAATAACGGCACCCTTTTTTACAACAATAATTCCATCTTTTATGGCATATCTCTCTTCATCTGTATCTTGTAAATGATTACCACCATTAAGCCTAACATCATCACCTATGCAACAATTTTTATCAAGTATGGCATTTTTTATAAAACACCGTTTTCCTATTCCCATTGGTATTGAGTTTTTATTTTCCAATTCTTCTAAGGGCTGGTAGTAATCACTACCCATCATATACGTATTAATAACAGTAGATTCCTTTTCAATTCTTGAACGAATGCCTATTACCGAATGTTCTAATTTTCCTGCATTAATTATACACCCTTCAGCAATAACGGTTCTATCTAAAATAGTACCCGATATTTTTGTGGTTGGAAGCATTCTGGCGCGGGTATAAATTCTTTTAGATTTACTGTATAAATCAAATTTTGGTATCTCATCTGTCAAACCTAAATTTGC
Organism: uncultured Lutibacter sp.; assembly: GCA_964342295.1. Classification (GTDB taxonomy): domain Bacteria; phylum Bacteroidota; class Bacteroidia; order Flavobacteriales; family Flavobacteriaceae; genus Lutibacter. Next base: position 2,487 of record CAYFFC010000037.1, read on the forward strand.
TTCAAAAAACGAATCGATATTCCCAATATCTGTCCAATACCCTTCATATTGATAACTCAATACTTTATGTTTATCAATTGCCTGTGGAATAATTTCCTTACCAAAATCAATAGTATCCGGATTATTCATAAGTTCAACCAACAAATCACGATTAAAAATATAAATTCCCATTGAAGCCAAATAATCTCTCCCTTCTGCTCTCATTGCATCACCCACATCAGATGTCCAATCAGGCAATAAATCGGTTGAAGGTTTTTCAATAAATGAAGTAATTACATTTTTTTGATTAGCTTTTAAAATACCAAAAGATGGTGCATCCTTAGCATTTACAGGTATGGTGGCGATAGAAATGGCTGCTTTATTTTTAACATGCGCCCTTACCATTTCGTTAAAATCCATTTGATACAATTGATCACCTGATAATATTAAGGCATATTCAAAATCATGACTTAAAAAATGATGCATGCTCTGGCGCACTGCATCGGCTGTACCCTGAAACCAAGTTTTATTTGATGGTGTTTGTTCGGCTGCCAACACATCTACAAAAGCAGAACTAAAAAAACTAAAATGGTAGGTGTTTTTAATGTGTCGATTCAGAGATGCCGAATTGAATTGTGTTAACACAAACATTCGCTTAATTTCAGAATTTATACAATTTGAAATTGGTATATCAACCAATCGATATTTACCTGCTATTGGAACCGCAGGTTTAGAACGTGCCTGCGTTAGAGGTGCCAATCTTGACCCTTGTCCTCCCCCTAAAATTATTGCTAAAACTTTTTTACCTACTGCCATGATATTTTTAAATTAAAGATTTGTAAACATGAATATATTTTTTTGCTGAAGCACTCCAAGAATGATTTATGCTCATAATATTTTTTCTAATTCTCTTGTACTCCGGCTGGTTTTCATACAATTTTGTTGCTCTTTTTATTGCATTTGAAATAGCCCTAACAGATACTTCATTATGAATGATACCAAACCCATCCTCTTCCTCAATATCAATCACAGTATCTTTTAGCCCTCCGGTACTTCTAACTATAGGAATACAGCCATACCTAAGGGCATACATTTGATTTAAACCACAGGGCTCAACCCTTGAAGGCATTAATAAAAAATCTGCACCGGCATAAATTATATGGGCTAATTTTTCATTATACCCAATATAAGCATTAAAACTGGATTCGGCTTTATTTAAATCATCTAATTCATTTTCAATTTGGGTATGCCCTGATCCGAGTAATAATATAGAAATTTTATTTTGTTGAAGTGCTTTTTTAAAGGCATCGGGAAATAACTCTGCTCCTTTTTCTCCTACCAATCTACCAATAAAAGCAACTAAGGGTTTGTTTATGTCTAACTTAAATTTATGGCATAGCCATTTTTTATTAGCTTTTCTACCCGATTGAACACTGCTTTTTTTGTAATTTTTAATCAAGTATGCATCTGTTTCTGGATTCCAAACATCCGTATCAATACCATTTAGAATTCCAATACATTTATTAGATTCATGTTTTAATAAATGCTCTAAGCCATTGGCATCATTTTTAAGTTCCTCCATATAGCCTGGAGAAACAGTGGTAACCTTCCATGCGCATTTTATAGCTGCAGCCAACGGATTAATACAACCGTTCCAATCCAGCAAGCCAACATTTTCAAAATTAAACTCAGGAATTAAATTAACTTTATCATGTGAAAACCATCCTTGATATTGAGCGTTATGAATAGTAATAACAGTAGGAATGCTTTTTAATTCCATATATTGATAAGACTGTGACATTAAAAATGGCACCAAACCGGTATGGTGGTCATGGCAATGAATAACCGTTGGCTTTTTATCCCAAATTTTTATCCAATTTAAAGCTGCAATTTGAAAACTTAAAAAACGTTCAGTATCATCAAAAGAATAAACATAATCAGTATATAATAAATCAGGGACATCAATAAAAAATATATCAAAATTAAATTTATTCCTTTTTAATTTTAAAACTTTAAAACCGTGTTGGTTTTCTCCTAAATTTAATTTTGATGCATAAACAACATCAAATTTGTACTTTTTGGTAAATCTATTGTTATATAAAGGCATGATAACCTGTGATAAATTACCATTACTATTTTGATATTTTGGCAATGCTCCAACAACATCAGCCAGACCGCCAACTTTAGCAATAGGATAACATTCTGCGGTAATATGAAGTATTTTCATAGGTAAATTTTAAAAGGTAAAAGTTACAAAAAATTCGAATGCGTTCTAATATATTCTGCGAAATCGTTTACGTGAAATGCCGAAAAAAAAGAGAGGCCAAAAGCCTCTCTACAAAATATTGCATTTAAATTAATGTTTAGTTATTTTGCTTTTTAATTAAATTTAAAGCCGAACCTTCTTTAAACCATTCTATTTGCCCCTCATTATAGGTATGGCTTAATTTTATAGTATCAGAACTCCCATCAGGATGCACTAACTCTAAAGAAAGTTGTTTCCCGGGTGCAAATGTATCTAAATCTAAAAAGTTAAGCGTATCATCTTCCTGAATCAAATCGTAATCTGCTTCATTTGCAAAAGTTAAGCCTAACATTCCTTGCTTTTTTAGGTTGGTTTCATGGATGCGTGCAAATGACTTAACAATTACTGCAGCCACACCCAAATGACGTGGTTCCATTGCCGCGTGCTCACGAGAAGAACCTTCGCCATAATTATGATCTCCAATCACCACAGAAAATACATTGGCAGCTTTATATGCCCTAGCTGTATCAGGTACAGGAGCATATTCGCCGGTTAATTGATTTTTAACTTTATTAGTTTCCATATTAAAAGCATTCACGGCACCAATTAAACAGTTATTTGAAATATTATCTAAATGTCCTCTAAAACGTAACCATGGTCCTGCCATAGAAATGTGGTCGGTAGTACATTTACCATGTGCTTTTATTAACAGTTTTGCCCCTTTAACCTCATTGCCAATTGGTTTAAATGGGTTTAATAATTGTAATCGTTCAGAATCAGGTTTCACCACAACCTCAACACCAGATCCGTCAGTAATTGGGGCAACGTAACCGGGGTCATCTACATCAAACCCTTTTGGTGGCAATTCGAAACCTGTAGGCTCATCAAACATAACTTTTTCGCCATCCTCATTAATTAAGGTATCGGTCATAGGATTAAAATCTAATCGTCCGGAAATTGCAACAGCCGCTACCATTTCAGGCGACGCTACAAAAGCATGTGTATTTGGGTTTCCATCGGCTCTTTTAGAAAAATTCCTGTTGAATGAATGCACAATTGTATTTTTCTCTTGCTTATCGGCACCTTCTCTATCCCATTGACCAATACAAGGCCCACAGGCATTTGTAAATACTTTGGCCTCTAAATTTTCAAAAATATCTAATAAACCATCTCTTTCGGCAGTATAACGTACTTGTTCCGAACCCGGATTTATACCAAATTCTGCTTTTGAAACTAATTTTTTGTCAATTGCCTGTTTTGCAACAGAAGCAGCTCTTGATAAATCTTCATAAGATGAATTTGTACAAGAACCTATCAATCCCCAATCAACTTTTAATGGCCAATCATTTTTAGTTGCTTTTTCATTCATTTCACCCACCGGTGTAGCTAAATCAGGAGTAAATGGACCATTTAAATGTGGCTTTAATTCAGATAAATTAATTTCAATTACTTGGTCAAAATATTTTACAGGATTTGCATACACCTCTTCATCACCAGTCAAATACGAGGCAATTTTATTAGCCTCATCCGCAACCTCATCCCTACCTGTTGCTCTTAAATAACGTTCCATAGATGCATCATAACCAAATGTAGATGTGGTTGCTCCTATTTCTGCACCCATGTTACAAATAGTACCTTTTCCGGTAGCTGAAAGCGATTTTGCACCTTCACCAAAATATTCAACAATACAACCTGTACCTCCCTTCACAGTAAGAATTCCTGCAACTTTTAAAATTACATCTTTTGGTGCAGTCCATCCAGAAAGTTTTCCGGTTAGTTTCACTCCAATTAATTTTGGAAACTTTAATTCCCAAGGCATTCCGGCCATTACATCAACCGCATCGGCTCCTCCAACACCAATAGCAACCATCCCTAATCCGCCTGCATTTACGGTATGAGAATCGGTTCCAATCATCATTCCTCCGGGAAAAGCATAATTTTCTAATACAACTTGATGAATGATTCCTGCTCCGGGTTTCCAAAACCCAATTCCGTATTTATTTGATACCGACGCCAAAAAATTAAATACTTCGCTACTGGTATTCAAGGCATTTTGTAAATCTTTATCAGCACCTATTTTTGCCTGAATCAAATGATCACAATGTACCGTAGTTGGCACAGCAACTTTACTTTTTCCTGCTTGCATAAACTGCAACAAAGCCATTTGCGCAGTAGCATCCTGACAAGCAATTCTATCGGGTGCAAAATCAACATAATCTTTACCTCTTTCAAAAGCAGTTTTTGCATTGCCATCCCACAAGTGGTTGTATAGTATTTTTTCAGCTAAAGTTAAAGGTTTTCCAACAACGCTCTTTGCCGCGTCAACGCGACTGGTCATGCGACTGTAAACCTCTTTAATCATATCAATATCAAAAGCCATATTTCTTATAATTTTATTAAGTTATTTTATGCTTGCGAAGTTACAAAAAATGCTTCTTTTGATTAATAAATTAACAATACGTATTTCATTTTTCTGAAAATATATATTTGAAATAGCATTTTTTTTGAATACAACAAATTACATTGCTAAAAATTGCTGTTTTTTTGAAGATTTTGCAATAAATTAAGTAGGCCTATAAGCCGGATTCTGTACTAAACAAAGTTCTTATCATTTATCTGTGTTATAAATTACTTTATAACTTTAGCTGCCTACCCCTTGAAATAGAGCGAGTAACTCTAAAATTTCAATATACGTGGCATTTCACCCCATAGAGTTTACCTGATTTCACTACAGCCGAACTGTACTTGCTTTCTGTTGCACTTGTCCTCGACTCGCGCCGGACGGATGTTATCCGCTATGGTACTCTGTGGTGTCCGGACTTTCCTCTACGCCATAGGCGTAGCGATAAGACAGCCTACTTAATGTTACAAAATTACACAATTAATTATAAAAAAACCCACTCAAAAGATTGAGTGGGAAAATTGCTATGAAAAAGAAAAAGTGTTATTAGCTTTAGTCGCTAACAACGTTTCAAATTTAAATTATTTTTTAAAATAAAAAAATTTTTTTTACGAAAACATGTCTTTTACTTTCTCAAAAAATGATTTATCGTATTTTGATGGATTTGGTTCAAAATTTTCATCGGTACTGTTTTTCTCGAAAAACTGCTTTTGTTCCTTAGTTAAACTTTGAGGTGTCCATACATTAACGTGCACTAACAAATCGCCATTACCATAGTGGTCAATACTTGGCAACCCCTTCCCTCTTAAACGTAATATTTTACCCGATTGCGTTCCGGGTTCAACTTTTATTTTAACTTTTCCTGAAACCGTATCAATATTTTTCGAAGCACCCAAAACAGCTTCAGAAAAATTCACATACAAATCAAAGTGTAAATTAGTACCTTCTCTTTTTAAAGTTTCATGCTGTTTTTCTTCAATTACTACAATTAAATCACCATCAATAGAATTTTTACCCGGTGCGGCATTTCCTTTGCCATTAACTTTTAGCTGAACACCTTCAGTTACCCCGGCAGGTATTTTAATTGAAACGGTTTCCTCTTTAAATTCCAGTCCTTGGTTATCGGCATTTTTAGGTTTTTTATCTAAAGATTCACCTGCTCCTCCACAAGAAGGGCAAGTAGAAGCGGTTTGCATCCTTCCCAAAATAGTATTCGTAACTCGCATTACCTGTCCTGTGCCTTTACAGGTTGAACATGTTTTATAGGTAACACCGGCTGCCTGAACTTTTCTTTTAACCTTTACTTTTTTCTCAACTCCATTGGCAATTTCTTCTAAAGTTAGTTTAACTCTAATTCGTAAATTACTTCCTTTAACACGTGTTCTTCCCCCATGTGTGCCACCAAAACCACCAAAGCCACCACCGCCGAATGCGCTACCAAAAATATCACCAAATTGGCTAAATATATCTTCCATATTCATACCACCACCGCCAAAACCTCCGGCGCCACCTTCAAATGCCGCATGACCATACTGATCGTAACGAGCTTTTTTATTTTCATCGCTTAAAACTTCATAAGCTTCTGCTGCTTTTTTAAAATTTTCTTCGGCTGTTTTATCTCCCGGATTTTTATCAGGGTGATACTTAATTGCTTTTTTGCGGTATGCTTTTTTTATTTCCGAAGGTGTAGCATTTTTTGAAACACCTAATATTTCGTAATAATCTTGTTTCATGATTTCATTTTATTGCCCAACAACAACTTTCGGATATCGAATTATCTTGTCGCCTAACTTATAACCCTGCTCAACAACATCAATAATCTTACCTTTTAGGTCTTCAGATGGTGCCGGAATTTGAGTAATTGCTTCGTGAATTTCAACATCAAATACCTCACCATTTTCAACTTTCATGAGGCTGAGTCCTTTTTGAGTTAATGAAGTACGCAATTTATTGTTAATTAATTCCATACCTTTTAATAATTCCTTATCCTTTGCTTTTTTAATTTCAGATAACCCACGGTCAAAATCATCTAAAACCGGTAATAAAACTGTCATTACTTCTTCATTGGCAGTTTTAAATAATTCAATACGTTCCCTTGATGTGCGCTTTTTATAATTTTCAAACTCGGCAAATAGACGCAAAAATTTTTCTTTTTCCTGAGCTAATTCATTTGCTAATTGCTCTTCAACACTTATTTCCGGGGCTTTTTGCTTGGTTGACTCCTTTATGTCTTTGACTTCCTTTTCTTCTTTAGGTTTGGTCTTTTTACTCATAATTTTTAATTAAAAAATTTCTCATTTTACTGTGCTGCAAAAGTATTGCCAAATTTTAAATTATGCCAATATGACATTGGTAAAATTATCAAGTACAATTTTACATTAACCAAAAAGGTAAATTAATTATTGAAAATGAGTTAAACTAAGGTCTTTTTAATATTATTTTAGGAATTAAGTTCTATATATTTTTTAACAAATGCTCGAACGCCATCTTCTAATTTGGTTTTCGGTTTAAAATTTATATAATTAAACAAACTTTCAACGTTTGCATAGGTAGTTTGTACATCTCCCGGTTGCATAGGTTTAAAAACTATTTTTCCTTTCTTATTCAGTACTTTTTCAATGGCATGTACAAAATCCATTAATGCCACAGGGCTATTATTCCCAATATTGAAAAGCTGATAGGGCTTTGTACTTTTTGATGTTTTTGGCTTTTTGGGGTTGAAATTGGAGTTTGACACAGGAGGCAAAGGCAATAATCTTTTTATACTTTCAACAATATCGTCAACATAGGTAAAATCTCTACTCATATTTCCGTGATTAAATACTTCAAACTCCTTATTTTCAACCATTGCTTTGGTGAAAATATGTAAGGCCATATCCGGTCTTCCCCAAGGACCGTAAACTGTAAAAAATCGTAAGCCTGTACAAGGAATATTATATAAATTAGCATAAGAATGTGCCATCATTTCATTCGCTTTTTTACTAGCTGCATACATGGCTAAAGGATGATCGGTACAATTATCTTCGTGAAACGGAATTTCTTCACTTAAGCCATAAACTGAGCTTGATGAAGCAAAAACCAAGTGAGCCACCGGATAAGCACGGCAACATTCCAAAATATTTAAAAATCCGGTAATGTTACTGTCTACATACGAGTGTGGATTTTTTAATGAATATCGAACACCTGCCTGTGCGGCCAAATTAACCACATAATCAAATTTTTCTTTTTTAAACAGTGTTTTTAAATTTTCTAAATCTGTTAAATCTAATTTAATAAAAGCACAAGAATGTACCTTAAGGATTGTATTATAGGCTATTTTATCTGTATCAAAACCCAAATTATTCAACCTTTTCAATTTCAGATTTGGATCGTAGTAATCGTTAATATTATCAAGCCCTACAACATTAAAATCTTCTTTAACAAGCAGTTTAGCTAAATGATACCCAATAAATCCGGCCATACCGGTTACTAATACTTTTTTCTTTTCAGCAGATTCCATGTAAATAAGTGTTATATGTAGTAAAATTCAGAATAAAAATTCAAGCAGTAACAAAAGTAAACTAATTTGTAAAACGATTAAAGTTTAACTTTATAATTATTTTTAAAATGAGTTTTTATATCGGATTTAACTACCTAAATTTGAGCTTTAAATTTTAAAATATGAATAGACAATTAATAGAGTGCGTACCCAATATTAGTGAAGGTCGCGATACTGCCAAAATACAAGAAATTACAGCAGTTGTTGAAACTGTTGATGGAGTGAAATTATTAGATGTTGACCCCGGTAAAGCAACAAATAGAACTGTAATTACATTTGTTGGGGAACCTGAAAATGTTATTGAAGCTGCTTTTAAATTAATTAAGAAAGCCTCTGAATTAATTGATATGAGCAAACATACAGGCGAGCACCCCAGATTTGGAGCAACCGATGTTTGCCCACTAGTTCCAATTTCGGGAATTACCTTGGATGAAACCGCTAAATTTGCCCATAAATTAGGTGAGCGTGTTGGAAGAGAATTAGGAATACCGGGTTATTTTTATGAAAATGCTGCCAGAGAAGAAAAACGAAAAAACTTAGCCAACTGTAGGTCTGGTGAATATGAAGGGTTAAAAGACAAACTTTCAGATGATGCATGGAAGCCCGATTTTGGTCCTTCAACATATAATGATAGCGTTTCTAAAACAGGTTGTACCGCTATTTCTGCTCGTGATTTTTTAATTGCCTATAACATCAACCTTAATACAACTTCAACGCGAAGAGCCAATGCAATTGCGTTTGATATTAGAGAAGCAGGTAGAATTAAACGTGATGGAAATCCGGCAACGGGTAAAAAGGTTTTGGATGAAAACGGAGAACCTGTGCGTATCCCCGGGAAATTAAAAGCGGTTAAAGGGATTGGGTGGTTTATTGAAGAATACGGAATAGCTCAAATTTCGTATAATTTAACCAATATTAGTATTACCTCAATGCACATTGCTTTTGACGAAACGGTGAAAGCAGCTGCTAAACGCGGCTTACGGGTTACCGGTTCAGAGCTTATTGGCTTAATTCCATTGAAAGCCATGTTAGATGCCGGAGATTATTTTTTAAGAAAACAGCAACGTTCTCTTGGAATATCAGAAGAAGAGAAAATTAAAATAGCTATTAAATCGTTGGGATTAGACGACTTAAAACCTTTTAATCCAAGAGAAAAAATTATTGAATATTTATTAGAAGACAATACTAAAAAATTAGTTGATTTGTCGGTTTCAGGTTTTGCTGAGGAAACTGCAGGAGAATCTATGGCTCCGGGTGGAGGATCTATTTCGGCCTATGTTGGTGCTTTGGGCGTTTCATTAGGTACTATGGTTGCAAATTTGTCGGCTCATAAAGCTGGTTGGGATGATAAATGGGAATTTTACTCCAATTGGGCAGAAAAGGGGCAAGCATACAAAAACAAACTCCTATTTTTGGTAGATGAGGATACCAATGCATTTAATAAAATTATTGATGGTTTTAGAATGCCTAAAACCACGATTGAAGAAAAGGAAGCTAGAAAAAATGCCATTGAAAATGCTACCAAATATGCAACCGAAATACCTTTTGAGGTTATGAAAACAGCATATGAATCTATGGAAGTTATGCAAGCTATGGTTAAAGACGGATTACAAACTTCTTTATCTGATGCCGGTGTAGGTGCATTGTGTGCACGAACTGCTGTAATTGGAGCTTATTTTAATGTTAGAATTAATGCAAAAGATATAAAGGATAGGTCGTTTGCTGAAGAAATATTAAAAAAAGCTACATTTATTTACGAAAAGGCAATTGCTCTTGAAAAAGAAGTTATGGCTTATATTGATGAAAGAATGTAATGTAATTTAAAAGCAAGGAAAATAGTTTTTCCTTGCTTTTAATACTATTTTGATTTTTTTGTTAACGTACCTTTTTGGATAGGGATGCCAAATACACCCATTTCATATCTCTGGTTTTAACACCTTCTTGCATTTTCCTAGCCTCATCATCAGATACAGGAACTTCGTTGCCACGTTCTCCAAGCTGAATAAATTGATCAAAATCGTTGTACATATTAACTGTTAAATGCGATGTATAAATATCACTTCCCGAAGGTGACAATACACGAACTAATGACCAACTTCCTTTATTACCGGCATCTACCATTTTTTGATGCATTGGATAAAAAACATCTATTTCAGCTTTTTCATAGGCTTCATAATTGTTATCAGTTGCTTTCATAAAATCAATGCTCGCAACGGTTCCTGGTTTCAATTCAAAATTTCCTGTTGTATTTTTAATACGCTCTAAAAATAACCGAACTGATAAATTTCTAGTTTTTTCCCCTTCATTAAATCTCACAGTAATTTCATCCTCGGTCATATTAGGATATGCTTTTTTTGCGGCTTCCATAATATTTTCACCTCCATTAAACATTTTTACTGCACTATCAAATAATGTTACAGTCATATACTGAAAGCCCTGATCTTCTCCTCCCGGTTTTAAAACCCATAAATCCCAACCAATAATATCTTTGTTATTTACACGTTCCTGATGAATTTTTTCCCAAAAATTTTCAGTATCCCAATAATCGCTTTCCTGGTGATTTTCAACTTTCATAAACTCAAAAGTTAAAAATAATTTTTCTTGAGCAACAGCTGTCAAACTAATTATAACTACCGCGCTAATAATAAAAAGTTTTTTCATAATTATAAATGATTTAAAGTTAGTATAGCGGAGTTGACTTCTAATTTACTAAATTATAAGCGCTTTATCAAATCATTTAACAACTATTAACACCAGTTATGGGCTGCTTAACTTATATTAGACCAGATAGTGCTGTTCTTACTAATTTCCTGATAAGTCTCTTTTACAAACCTATTTTCAGGATTTTCCAACGTAGGATCTTTTGAAAGTAGGTCGATTGCCGTTAATCGGGCTTCTCTTAGAATATTGCTATCTTTTACAATATCCGCAATCTTTAAATTCAACACTCCACTTTGTTGAGTTCCCATTAAGTTTCCCGGCCCACGTAGCTTTAAATCGACTTCTGCTATTTTAAAACCATCACTAGTTTCAACCATTGTTTGCAACCTTGTTTTGGCGTCATCAGATAATTTAAAGCTTGTCATTAATATACAATAACTCTGATCTGCTCCACGCCCCACTCTACCACGTAATTGATGCAATTGAGATAAGCCAAACCTTTCAGCACTTTCTATTACCATAACACTTGCATTAGGGATATTTACCCCAACTTCAATAACTGTAGTTGCTACCATTATTTGGGTTTCTCCATTTAAAAAGCGTTGCATTTCATATTCCTTATCATCGGCTTTCATTTTTCCATGAACAATACTTATTTGGTAGTTAGGTTTTGGAAATTCACGAGTTATACTTTCGTATCCATCCATTAAATCTTTATAATCCATAGCTTCAGATTCGTTAATTAACGGATACACAATATATACCTGCCTACCTTTTGCAATTTCTTCTTTTAAAAATTTAAACACCGAAAGTCGGTTAGCATCATATCTATGTGCAGTTTTAATTTCTTTCCTACCCGGGGGTAGTTCATCAATTACAGAAATATCCAAATCTCCATAAACACTCATAGCCAACGTTCTTGGTATAGGAGTTGCTGTCATAACTAAAATATGTGGTGGCAAGTTGTTTTTTCTCCACATTTTAGATCGTTGTGCTACACCAAAACGGTGTTGTTCATCAATAATAGCAATACCTAAATTTTTAAAAATAACTTTGTCTTCAATAAGCGCATGAGTTCCAATTAAAATTTGCAATTCCCCGGTTTCTAATTGTTTATGAATAATCTTTCGGTCTCTTGCTTTAACCGAGCCTGTAAGCAACATAATATTTACAGGCATTTCTTTTAAAATCGCTTTAATTGAATTAAAGTGTTGGGTTGCCAAAATTTCGGTTGGAGCCATTAGAGCAGCTTGGAATCCATTATCTAAGGCAATTAAAATTGTAAGTAAGGCTACAATGGTTTTACCAGATCCAACATCACCTTGCAGCAACCTATTCATCTGTGCATTTGAACCTAAATCTTTTCTTATTTCTTTTAAAACTTTTTTTTGTGCATTGGTTAGTTCAAAGGGCAAATGGCTTTTGTAAAATTCATTGAAAAAGTTACCAACTTTACTAAAATTATAGCCTTTTATTTTAGATTTTCTTATTTGTTTTTTACGAATTAACTGGAGTTGAATAAAAAATAATTCTTCGAATTTTAAACGTTTTTGAGCTTGAGCCAACAATTCCTGATTTTTAGGAAAATGAATATTTAACAGTGCTTCTTTTTTACTAATTAGTTTATATTTATTTAAAATAGCCTGTGAAAGCGTTTCTTTAAAATTACCATTAAATTCGTCAAATAAATGTTGTATAATTTTAGAAACCACCCTGTTTGAAACTCCTTTATTTGTAAGTTTTTCTGTAGAAGGATACACAGGTTGCATTGCTGTTATTAAATTCTTTTTATAATCTACTACCTGTTCCATTTCTGGATGTGGCATTGAAAATAGACCATTAAAATAATTTGTCTTCCCAAAAATTACATAAGGAATATTCGTTTTTAATGCGTTTTTAATCCATTTTGTACCTCTAAACCAAATCAATTCCATAATTCCGGTATCATCCTTGAATGTTGCAACCAACCTGCTTCCTCTTTTTTGTTGAACAGTTTTTATAGCAGTTATTTTCCCTACAATTTGAACTTCGGCTGTGTTTTGTTGTAGTTGGTTTATTTTATAAAACTGTGTCCTGTCAATATACCTATTGGGGAAAAAATTTAATAAATCTCCAAAACTGTGAATACCTAATTCTATTTTTAATAAATCGGCTCTATTTGGACCAACGCCCTTTAAATAAGATATGGGAGTATGTAAATTGTTTGTTGGCATTTTTAATAATATACGAAGATACTAAATTAGCATTGTAAGAAAAATGAATTGGCAACTATTAATTTTAATCCGTTTTGTTGCACTGCAACCTTAAATTTACCTTAATAAAAGACTTTTTTGTTTAGAGGATTTAATTTACAATACGTTATAAAAAATCGTATCTTTATTATTATGAAAAAGCACTACAACATTATTATTGCAGGAGCAGGAGGCATTGCTCGTGCCGTAGGCTTACTATTAGCCGAATGGAGTGAAATTAGCCCCAGTATATTTATTGGAAACAGAACATTATCAAAAGCTATAAAAGTTGCGAACTGGATAAAAAAAGGAACCACCAAAAAAGTAATTGTAAAAGGATTTTTGCTCCCGGAAGATGGAATAACAAATGAAATGGAAGAACTATTTTATGAAGGGTCAATAATTTTAGATTGTTTGCCCGGAAGATTTGCTCCAAGAGTTGCAAAGTTTGCTTTAGATTTCAAATTACATTACGCAAACTTAACAGAATATGTTTCGGAGACCAATAAAATAATTGAGTTTGTAAAAAATGCCCAAACTGGATTTATTTTACAAACAGGTTTAGCTCCGGGATACATTAATGTTTTAGGAAACGGCTTGTTTAAAAAATTTTGTAATGATTATAGTGTTGACAAGGTCAACTCTTTAAAACTTAGAGTAGGTGCGCTAACAAAACATGCCGTTGCTCCACATTATTACGGGTTTACTTGGAGTTCGGTAGGTGTAGCAACAGAATATATAAAAGATACCTTTGCTATAAGAAATTTTAAAAAGGTTTCTTTACCGGCGCTATCAGAAAGGGCTAAAATTATTATTAATGGTATTACCTATGAAGAAGATTTAACTTCGGGTGGTGCAGCAGACCTGCCAGATTCCTTAAGTGGATTAATTGAATCTCTTGATTACAAAACATTGCGATACCCGGGTCATTATAAATGGATTCAACAACAGCTATCTAATTTAGGCAATACTCAAAATGCTATACTTTTTTTACAAAAAAGAATGGAGTCAACTATTCCTTATATTGAGGATGACCAAATTATTTTATATGCCGGTGTAGAGGGTAACGATTTGAGTGGCAAATTGCGAAGCATAGAAATTGCAAAAACAATAGAACCACAAATAGTAGGAAACCATTTACTAAAAGCAATTCAAACTACTACTGCAGCACCGTTAGCTCAAGCGGCGAAATATTTGCTCGAAACTAACCCAAGCGGGGTGATTTTGCAAAGTAATTTAAATCCTGTTAAATTCTTGGAAGGAAAATTTATAAAATCGGTTTACGGAACTATTGATTTTTAACTGTTAAATAAGGGCAAGGTAAATGTAAACTCACTGCCTACATTTATTTCGCTTTTCACAGATAGTGTTCCGCCATGTTTTTCGACAAAATCTTTACATAATATTAATCCTAGTCCAGAACCTTGTTCATTTGCAGTACCCGGATGTGAAATTTTTTCGTTTATGTTAAACAAATTTTTTATGGTTTCAGGTGACATTCCAACGCCATTATCTTTAATAGTAATTTTCAGAAAACCATCTTTTATATCAGAAAAAATTTCAACAGCCCCCTGAGGTTCTGTAAATTTAATGGCATTTGAAATTAAATTTCTTAAAATGGTGTTTAGCATATTTTCGTCTGCAAGAACAAAAACAGGCTTATTAATATTGTTTATAATGTTTATATCCTTATTAATTGCCTGAATTTCTAAAAAAGAAATAACTTCAGAAATTAACAGATTTAAATCGGTTTTTTTAGGAAAATATTTTAAACTACATGATTGTGTATTTGCCCAAATAAGTAAATTATTCAATAAATTTGACGCCTTGGTTGATGAATCTTTTACAACTTTTAAAAACTTCAACCGTTTTTCTTTACTATAAGAATCATTATTTTCAATCATAAGTTCTGTAAACCCTTTTATTGAATTAAACGGATTTTTTAAATCATGCGCAATAATTGAGAAAAATTTATCTTTAGTAGAAACCAATTGTTTTAAATTAGTACTGTGCTCCCTAATTTCGTCATTCATTTTGTTAATTTGAAAATTCTTGAATTCCAACCACTTAAATGCTTTTGTTTTTTCGGTATGCTGATGATTGGCCAAAACAATAAGAAAGCCAAATACTGCTAAACCAATTATTAGAGCATAAATTATTTTCTTTTCATTTGCACTTTTTATTCTAGCAATTTCGTTTTTAGTTTTTAAATCACTAATTGTAGATTCCGATTTCTCTAACTGATTTAACGTGTTAAACAACTGCACTTTTTTAGAATTATCTTTTGTATTTAAACTATCTTTAATTAAAGTATAATCTTTTAAGTATTTAAGAGCTAAAGGTTTATTACCTATTTTATCGTACGAATTTGATAAAATCAGATAGTTTTCAACTTCATAATCTAAGTGCTTTATTTTATTGGCATAATCTAAACTAACTTTTGCATTTTTAATGGCTTTTTGCCACTTTTCTCTTTTGGAATTTGCATCGGCCATATTTAAATATAAGATTGCTAAAAGTCCGTCATCCTCAATTTGATTTGCAATTTCTAATGCCTTATTAAAATAAAGCACAGCCTTATCAAATTCTTTAAGCCCAATATAGCTATCACCTATATTATTGTAATTTGTTGCCAAACCATTTAAGTCACCGAGTTCTTCTTGAATAGCCAGCGATTTTTCGTAATATTCCAAACCAACCTCGCAATCGCCACCGTCAACAATAGCATTTCCAATATTGGTATAAGTAATTGCTATACCTGATTTACTATTTATTTTGGTGTATATTGCCAAGGCATCCTGAAAATATTTTTTAGCCAAATCGTAGTTTTCATGCATATAATACAAATTACCAATATCAGTATAATTCATGGCAAGCCCTTCATTGTTATCTGTCTTTCTATATGCCTCTAGGGATTTATAAAAATACTCTATGGCTTTATCTTCGGCATGAAGGTTTACATAATTAAAACCAATAAAATTGTATATTTTGGCTTTTTGATTACTACTATCAAGCTTTTCATATAAATTAGAACTTTCTTTGTAGTTGGTTATGGCAGCATCATACTCCATTCCTTTTTCGTAGAAGACCCCTAGTTTATAAAACGATTTTGCTAAATGCAATTCGGAATTTGATTTTTGTGATAGATTTAATGCTAAATTGTAATACCTGAACGATGAATCTCTATTGTGAATTTTTAGGAAATAGTCTCCTTTTTCAATAAAAGCGTTTACTTTAGAAGTATCAATTTCAGATTTGGTAATTTCTCTATTTATGCTGAAAAATGTTTCAAAATGGTTATTACTTTGTACATTTAAACATACTAAGAGAAATAAAACTGTTACAA
>CAYFFC010000037.1:18987-21312 GCA_964342295.1 uncultured Lutibacter sp.
GCATTTTTATCCATCCATTTTTTTAGGTGCGCATATACCCCATTTCTTAAAAAATGTTTTTCCAACAGCACATCATCAGGTGGGGTTACATTCCCATCAATAATATCAATATCTGTACCCCAATGATGCCTAGAACTTCCTGGTAATGTAGAATATTCAATAATTTTAAATACGGCTTCTTTTGGTGAAAAACCTTTACCTGTATAAAACTTATATTTTTTATTCCAAATTTCTAATTGACGCTCATAACTACGGTAACCGGATACTATTTTAATATTAATTCCCTCTCTTAAGGCTGCTTTTTGCATTTGATTAAAAGCGCTATACACCTCTGGCTGTAATTTAATTTCATCGCCTTTTAAAGTAAGGCTTCCTTTACCTGTTAAAGCATTTGCAGAAAATTTAGTTTGGCCTTGCATTGATATCAAAAAAAAGGGTATTACTATTATAAAAATTATACGAGACATAGATTATTTATCAGGCTTTAAGTTTTTTATACATCACAAAATGTTTCCCTACAAAATCTATTGTAAATTCTTTACCAAATTTAATTAGTCCTAATTTTTCATAAAATGGTACTGCTACAATACGCGCATTACACCATAAAATGTCAGAATTTAATTTAGCTAAAATTTCAAAAGCCTTTAACATCATTAATTTTCCAACACCTATCCCTTGATAATTCGCCGACGTTGCCATACCTCTTAATTGGTATTGTTTTCCGGTAAAATTCTTATTTTCAACTTGCATAAATGTAGAAACAGCAATCAATTTATTATTGTAAAAAGCTCCTAAATGAAAGGTAGCATCATTTAAATCGCCTTCAAATTTGTATGGAAGCGGGATATTTTTTCTCAAAACCTCTTTTCTTATCGGATAGGCTTCATCTGCTTTAATTTTTTTTATTTCAACCATTTATACAATTAGTAAAACCGTCAATCCTAAAAGTTTGAAATGGAGTTAAAGTCTAAATAATAAATTTACTTTAACTCTTTTCAATCAACTAATTTAATAAATAATTACAATTTTTAATTACCTGAAAAATTTGAAAAGAAATATTAATTTTTTGGTAGAAATGATTTGCTATAAACTAAAAGCATTGTATATTTGCCACTGATTGCGAGAGTAGCTCAGTTGGTAGAGCTTCAGCCTTCCAAGCTGACTGTCGCCGGTTCGAGCCCGGTCTCTCGCTCAACTTAAAAACCAGGTTTAAATACTTGGTTTTTTTTATCATAATTTTTTTCTGAATAAAAGTACTAATACAATTGGTATTCCTAATAATATTACAGTTGTTAAACTATAAGAAAGTATATTAGGGTACACAGCTAACATTAATATATAACCACCAATGGCCCCACCTAGATGAGCGGAATGACCAACATTACCCAATTGTTTTTTCATTCCATAAATTGAATATAGCAGGTAACCAACCCCAAAAATATATCCCGGTATTGGTATTGGTAATGGAAACAACATAAGGCTCATATTCGGATGTAACAATATTGCGGCATAAATAATTCCGGCAACAGCCCCTGAAGCACCTACGGCACTGTAATACAATTCATTTGCATGGTACTTTAACGTTAAGGCATTTCCTGCAAATAAACTACCAAAGTATACTATCAAAAATTTTACAATACCCAGCTTTACAATTATAATAGGTGCAAAAATGTATAACACATACATATTTAATAGTAAATGCAAATAATCTACATGCAAAAATGCAGATGTTAACATTCTAATAGATTCTCCGCGCTTTATTGCACCAATTTGGAACTTAAATTTGTCAAAAAAAACACGGTCACTAAATCCTTTAATAGAAACAATTACATTTGCAATTATAATTAACAATAAAATTTTGTCGATATTCATTTTTAATATTTTTTTACAAAAGACGAAATTATAAAATTATGTTGTAACTAAATTCTGAATATTTAATTATATAAAATTATTTTAAAAATTTAATACGATATTTGCTACCCATATGAAATTGTTAATTTTTATTATTACCTACCCTATACTATGGCTAATTTCCATACTGCCATTTCCTGTTTTATACGGCTTATCAGATTTGCTCTTTTACCTAATATACTATATTATAAAATATCGTAGAAAAGCTGTATTTAACAATTTACAACTGGCATTCCCAAATAAGACGGAAAGAGAATTAGCCTTAATTTCAAAAAAATCGTATCGACATTTTGTAGATATTTTTATGGAAATGATTAAAACTTTTAGCATTTCTGAAAAAGAACTTAATAAAAGATATGTATACACCAATACAGAAATTATTGACGAATTGTATAAAGATGGCAAAAGTGCCAT
>CAYFFC010000038.1:0-20985 GCA_964342295.1 uncultured Lutibacter sp.
TAAGTTTTTTAAAAATTTCTTAAAAAAAAACAGCAACAAGTGATAAATATCAGCTTTTAATCGCTTGTTAAAGTATATTTTAGCTTGATAAAAGATAAAAAGGTCTTTTAATAATTAAACTATAATTCAAAATACGTTACACATGTTATCTAAAAAACAAGCGAGAACGTTCTTTTTAGGAGGTACTTTAGTTACGTTTCTAATTTTTATTGGGCTAACTATTTTTTCTCTATCAGAAGGAAATGATCAAACTAATCAGGAAAACCTAACAGAATCAGTAGTTAGGGGTAAAGAAATTTGGGAATCCAATAATTGTATGGGTTGTCATACCATTTTAGGTGAAGGTGCTTATTATGCACCTGAATTAACCAAAGTTATTGACAGGTTAAATATGAAGTATGAAGGCAATGGTGAAGAGGTACTTAAAAGCATACTAATGTCTGAGTCTCCATGGCAACCAAATGGAAGAAAAATGGTGGCCTACGGTATGACTCAAAATGAGGCTGAAGATATGGTAGCCTTTTTTAAATGGATTGGTGAAATTGACTTAAACGGGTTCGACCGTATTGTATCGCCATTGGCAAAAAATAAAATTAATAACTAAACTAAAAGTATTATGAAATATAAATCACAAAAAGTAGCATATTGGTTTTTTGCCTTGTCTATGTTATTGTTGGTGTTACAAATTGTATACGGGTTTGTAATGGGTTTTGCCCGTATAGGTTTTGATAATTTGCATGAATTTGTTCCTTTTAACACTGCAAGAGCAGTTCATACCAATTTATTAGTGGTGTGGTTGCTTTCCGGTTTTATGGGAGCGGCCTATTATATTATTCCCGAAGAAACACAAAGAGAGCTGGTAAGCGTAAAACTTGCTTATGTACAATTAATTAGTTTAGCTGTAGTAGGAGTAATAGCAGTAGTAGGTTACCATTTTAATTATTGGGAAGGCAGAAAGTTTTTGGAAATACCACGCCCTTTAGATTATTTGGTGGTTGTAAATGTATTACTGTTTTTAGGACTCATTTTAGTTACCTTATTCAAAGGTAAACGCAAAACAACAACTGCCTTGGTACTTTCTATGGGCTTATTATTCGCAGCTTTATTGTATTTGCCGGGAATGTTGCCTTTTGATAGCCAAACATTAGATTCTTTTTTTCGTTGGTGGGTTGTTCACCTTTGGGTTGAAGGAGTTTGGGAGTTAATTATGGGAGGTATTTTATCTTTCTTATTAATAAAATTAACAGGTGTTGATAGAGAAGTTATTGAAAAGTGGCTGTATGTTATTGTGGGACTTACCTTCCTTTCAGGTGTATTAGGTACAGGGCATCATTATTATTATATAGGTGTTAATAAAATTTGGTTAATAGTTGGTGGTATATTTTCGGCTTTAGAACCTTTAGCCTTTTTAGCAATGGCATTGTTTGCCGTAAATATGTATAGAAAAGGTGAAAAAAGACATCCAAATAAATTAGCCTTATATTGGACATTGGGGGCAGCAATAATATCATTTGTAGGTGCAGGATTATTAGGTTTTGCACATACACTACCTCAAACAAATTTGTACACACACGGAACCTTGGTAACTGCTATGCACGGACACCTGGCGTTTTGGGGAGCCTATGGAATGATTGTTCTTTCAATTATAAGTTATAGCTTACCTAATATGACCGGTAGAAAATTGTACGATTCTGCACGTGGAAGAATGGCATACTGGCTATCAAATATTGGTATGGTTGGTATGACCGTAGCTTTTGGTGTAGCTGGTGTAGCACAAGTATATTTAGAAAGAAAATTTGGAATGGACTTTATGCAAGTTCAAAACGAAATTAGCATTCATTTTGTTGTTTTAATTCTATGTGCAACAATTTTTGCAATAGGAGTTTTAATGTATGTGTTTGATTTTTATAAACACGGTACGCCAACTGATGAGGCTTTAGAAGTAAAATCATAATGTAAGTAATTTAAAAAATAATTTTTCTGTAGTTTTTTTTAGATTGATTTCCAGGGCAGTAGGTTGTAATTTATTCCATACTATTAATTGTTGTAGTCTGACTGCTCTGGTTACTTAAAACCAGAAATCAAAATAATGCAAACTTAACAAATAATGAAAAAAGTAATAATTACCATGTTAGTAGCAGTTGTTGTTTCAATTGCTATGATTAGCTGTAAGGACTCAGAAAAAAAACCTGAAACTCAAACAGCAGACCAAACAGCCATTCAGATTTCACAAGCTGAAATGGAAGAAGGAAGCGCAATTTATTTCGATAAATGTGCCGGATGTCACGGTTCAACTCGTAAAGGCGCAACCGGACCATCATTATTGCCAGATGGTGATGGTAAATATGCGGCAACCAAAGTATTAGGTGAGGTCGGTTTAAGAGCCTTTATTGAAAATGGCACCCCTGGAGGAATGCCGGAATGGAAAGGAATCATGACTGAAGAAGAAATAGACTTGATGATACGTTTTTTACAAGTAGACCCTCCGGAAACTCCTCCATTTGAAATGTCACATATAACCGAAACTTGGAAAGTTTTAGTACCGGTGGCAGACAGACCTACAAAACCTCAGCACAATAGAAACATTGATAACTTTTTTGGAGTTATTATGCGCGATGCCGGTAAAGTTGCAATTATTGATGGTGATACTAAAGAAGAATTAGCAGTTTTAAAAACAGGTTTTGCAGTTCATATTTTACGCACATCTGCTTCGGGTAGGTATTTTTACTCTATTGGTAGAGATGGTAGAATAACCATGATTGATACGTACTCAGAAACACCACAAATTGTTGCAGAGGTAAGAGCTTCATTTGACGCGCGCTCTGTTGAAGTTAGTAAATACAAAGGACAAAAAGGAGATTTTTATGATAAATATTTAATTGCAGGTGGCTACAATCCAAGTCATTTTGTAATTTTTGATGCACAAACCTTAGAGCCTTTAAGTGTTACAAAAACTTCAGGACCGGCTTGTGATGGTGAAAAAGAATTTGTAGAAGAAGCACGTGTAGCTTCAATTGTGGCATCGCATACCGATCCGCTTTGGGTAGTTAATGTAAAAGAAACAGGTATGGTTTGGTTGGTTGATTACACGAATCCAAGAGAACCACAATCGACTCAAATTCCATCAGCAAGATTTTTACATGATGGTGGTTGGGACGAGTCCGGGCATTACTTTTTAGTTGCTGCAAATGCAAGTAATAAAATAGTTGTTATTGATGTGCCAAATAAAAAATTGGTAAAAATTATTGAAACCGGAATCAAACCACATCCGGGAAGAGGAACAAATATTAACAATAAGTTAGGTAAACTTTGGGTAACATCACACTTGGGTGAAAATAAAATTTCATTTATAAAAACCGATCCGGGTGAAGGACAATGGACTGTTGTTAAAGAAATTCAAGCTCCTGGTGCAGGTGGTGGTGCTTTGTTTGTAAAGTCACATCCAAAATCGAAACACTTATGGGTTGACAGAACTTTAAATCCTGATCCTGCATTACATTCATCGGTAGATGTATTTGATACGGATTCTTTTGAGCACAAAAAAACCATAACTATGCCGGAAGGTGTTGATGGCAGAATGGTACATATGGAGTATAATAAAGGTGGTGATGAAGTTTGGATATCGGTATTTATGGGTAAAGAAAGTGGTATATTAATTTACGACGACAAATCACTTGAACTTAAAAAAGTTATTAAGGGTGATTGGGTAGAAAATGCTACCGGTAAATTTAATATGTATAACACTACAAATGATATTTACTAATATTTAATAAAGAGTTCATTGAAAAGATTTTAGGATGTCACTTCGAGCGTAGTCGAGAAATCAATCGTTGAAAATAGCTAGCAACATTAAAAACTAGATATTTCGATTACGCTCAATGTGACATTTTAGGCCTTACATTCAACATTTTGCTCCTGATCTTTTCTTTAAATAAAAATAAATCAATCATGTTTAAAAATATCATTGCTGCAGTAGCTTTACTGTTGGCGATAAAGTCGGTTTTTGCTCAAAAAATTGATACCGTTGGCGTAAACAATTTAAAAGAAGTTGTTATTACAGGGCAATACGCACCACAATCTGAAAAAAATGCGGTATACAAAGTTAAGGTTATTGATACTGAAGTTATTCAGCAGAAAGCTGCCAATAATTTAAGAGAATTGCTTCAGCAAGAATTAAATATCAACCTCAGTCAAAATTCTGTATTTGGCACTAGTATTGATATCCAGGGCATTTCAAAAGAAAATATTAAAATACTAATTGATGGGGTACCCGTTGTTGGTAGGTTAAATGGGGTAATAGATTTAAATCAAATCAACCTAAATGCTATCGAGAAAGTTGAAATTATTGAAGGTCCTGTATCCGTTTTTTACGGTACCGATGCTATGGGAGGTATCATAAATTTAATTACTAAAAAAAGTTATAACGATATTGTTGAAGGTTCAATTGCTACCTATTTTGAATCAATTAATGCCACTAATTTAAACGGAGATTTCGGATATAAATTTGGTAAGAATACCATTAGATTTAATGGAGGGTACTACGGTTTTAACGGATTGAGCACTAACAAATCTCCAAGAAATTTAAACTGGGAAGAACGTAATCAAGTTTTTACCGATTTTATGATTAGCCGTAAAATTAACCAACTTAATGTAAGGTTTAACAACAGATATTCACGTGAAAAATTAGTGTCTATTGGAGAGCCGGACAGACGTGGAAATATTTTAGATAAAAATTATTACACTACCCGTAAAGACAATTCACTTAGTTTACAAGGTGCGCTATCAAAAAATTATTATTTGGATGTGTATGCTGCATATTTAGATTATCAACGGTACCACGATACTTTTGATTATAATCCGGATACACAAACCAGCCAATTAAACTTATTGGATACCAAAAATGATAATATTGTTACCTATAATTTTACCAATGTTAAGGCACAAATAGGTAATAACAATAGTACTAAAAAAATAAATTATGCCTTAGGAACCGAATTTATCTCAGAAACTTCAGATGGAGGCAGAATATTAAGCGGAAGCCAATCTATTAATACAACAGCTTTTTTTGGAAGTTTAAACTATAAGTTAAGTAATAAAATTGAAGTTCAACCGGGTGCAAGATATACCTACAATTCGGCTTACGGAAGTTTATTTTCACCGGCATTAAATTCAAAAGTTAAATTTAACAACAATACTGTTTTAAGGTTTTCATATGCACGTGGTTTTAGAGCTCCATCAATTAAAGAGCTGTATTTAGATTTTCAAATAAGTGCAGGGCCGTTAACCTATATAATTTCCGGGAATGAGAGTTTAAATGTTGAAAAATCACATAGTTTTAACTTGGTATATAGTGTAACAACTTATTTGAAAAATGGAAGCTCTTTACTAATAGAACCTTCTGTTTTTTATAATGATATTTCTAATTTAATTTCATTAAGTGAAATGGAAAATTTTAGTAGAAATTATATAAATATTGATAAATTTAAATCCGTAGGAGGCAAACTTGATATTATCCTGAATGCTTCAGAGTATTTAACGTTAAATTCTGGAATATCAATTATTGGTCGTTATAACGAATTTAACGAAACATTTGACACAAATGAGTTTTTATACACACCGGAAATTACATCAAATGTTAATTACCTATGTAAAAAAACAGGATTGAATTTGAATGTATTTTATAAGTTTACAGGAAAAAGAACCGGATTTTATTTGGATACCGATACTAATAATTTGGTAAAAACTTCAAGAAGAACCTTTAACAATTTAGATACAACACTATCAAAAACATTTTTAAACAATACACTTAAAACTTCGGTTGGTGTAAAAAATGCATTTGATATAGAAGATATTGAAACAGTAAATGAATTGGGGCAAGCACACAGTACCGATATGCAATTATGGGGCAGGTCGTTTTTTGTTCAAACAAATATTTACTTCTAAACTTTTGATTGATTTCCAGAGTTGAACATTAATTGCTAGCTTTAAGGTGTAAACCTAAATTAGTGGGAGACTCTGGTTTTCAAATAAATTAAAAATGAATAGTATGAGTATTACAAAACCTTATTACAAGGCAATTAACAAAGAAATTGATGTTTTTAAACAATCCTATACCAATAAAATTCCTTTTTTATTAAAGGGTCCAACAGGGACAGGTAAGTCTAGATTTGTTGAATTTATGGCTCATGAGTTAAATTCGAAATTAATTACCATCAGCTGTCATGAAGAAACCTCTTCAACCGATTTAATTGGTCGTTATATAATTAAGGGAGCCGAGACGGTTTGGCTCGATGGCCCCTTAACAACGGCTATTAAAGAAGGCGCTATAATTTATTTAGATGAAATTGCTGAAGCTAGGCCCGATGTTATTGTAGCAATACATTCACTTACTGACCATAGGAGAGAACTTTTTATAGATAAGCTGGGTGAAACCGTAAAGGCTCATAAAAATTTTATGTTGGTTGCCTCATTCAACCCCGGGTATCAAAAGGGATTTAAAGAATTAAAACCTTCAACGCGCCAGCGATTTGTTGCAGTTTCATTTGCGTATCCCGAGCCTAAAATTGAGGCAGAAATTTTAGTTAATGAAACCGGTATTGACCCCAACATTGCTAAAAAATTGGTAACTATTGCTACAAAAATTAGAAATTTAACCGAGTTAGGACTGGCCGAAACCGTATCAACACGTTTATTAGTTGATGCAGCTAAATTAATTCACACCGGTTTGCCTAAAAGATTAGCGGTTGAAGTTGCCATAGTTGAACCCTTAACTGATGATGTTGAGGTTATTGAAGCTTTAAAAGATTTATGTAATTTAATGATTTAACGTTTTAGTGCTAAAGTAATTAGTATCAAAATCTAATACAAATACCAAATACCTGATATCAAAAAACAATGTTTGAACCGGATGAATACATATTTGCCAAATTAGCCAACTACTTTAAAAAAAGAAAAAAGAGAAGTGAGGAGCGTTCAGCAAATGTGGTTTATTTGAACGATTTAAAGCCAAGGTTAACCATTTTTGCTAGGGCAGTTACCGGGCAGACAATTGAAATTTTTGATGCTGAACGAGAAGGTGGGTATAAGAACAATAATTTTTTTCTTCCACATAAGTATTCAGAGTTTGCATCATCAAATAAAAATGTATCGTTTTACCTATTCAGAATTTTATATTTATCGGTTCAAAAAAATTTAAATCTAAATTGGTTGGATAATGAGGAGCATGAACTTGAAATATCCAGAGAAAAGGCCAAAGAAACATCATGTGTTGTGTTAAAAGAGTTGTTCGAGCAATTTCCGACGACTAAAAATTACCATAAAACGTTTGTACAATTTTATAAATCGAAAGAAAGCGATGCATCTAAAGCTGATTACACTTTTGTTTATGGAAAATGGATGACAAATTCACCTGAAGAAACCAATCAAAACCAACTTAAAAACATTAATGATAAGGTTAAAACGGCTCAAGAAGAAAAACCTAATACCATTATTAAAACAAAAGCGGTTGAAGAAATTATTTCTGTCCAAGTTGATGAAAAACAGCAAGAAGATGCAGTGTTGCAACATCAATTTGAAAAAGTGGAAACTGCCGATGAATTTGGTGGAAATTGGAAAGATTTTGATGGCGATGATGAGCTGGCAGATCACGAGAATGCCCTTGAAGAGTTAACAATGAAATATACGGTGCGCGTTGATGATACTGCGCATTCCGTGTATCAAGCCGATTTTATTGAAAATACAACCATTTCAGAAAGTGCAGAGATTGATGAAACCGGGTATCATGTTAAATATGATGAATGGGATTTTTCAAAGCGAAACTATAAAGAAAATTTTTGTAAGGTTTATCCTAAATCGCTGGTAAAAACCAATATAGATTATTATAAAAAAACACTTTCAAAAAACAATGGAACCTTAATGGGGTTACGTAAAATGCTAACCACAGTTAACAATAAATACCAACAACAACGTAGGCAAACACAAGGGGAAGAGTTTGATATTGATGCTATTACCGATTTATTTGTTGA
This sequence comes from uncultured Lutibacter sp., assembly GCA_964342295.1. Taxonomy (GTDB): domain Bacteria; phylum Bacteroidota; class Bacteroidia; order Flavobacteriales; family Flavobacteriaceae; genus Lutibacter. The sequence continues at coordinate 8,025 of CAYFFC010000038.1, forward strand.
TGTAACTTCAGGGCATACACCTTCTGAAAAAATTTATTTATCAAAAAGAAAAAAAGAAAAGGATTTATCTATTTTACTATTATTAGATATTAGTTTATCAAGTGACAGCTATGCTGCAGGTAACCGTGTTATTGATGTTGAAAAGCAGGTGTCTATTTTATTTGGTGAAATTTTAAACGAGTTTCATATCGATTTTTCAATAGACTGTTTTTACTCAAAAACCAGAAACCACTCCAGCTATATAACAATTAAAGATTTTGACGAAGATTGGAATAAAGCTAAACTTAAAGTTGGAGCGGTAGAACCAAGTGGTTATACACGTATTGGAGCAGCCTTACGGCACTCCGGTGCATTGTTGGATAAACGCGACTCAAAAAATAAGTGGGTAATTCTTATATCTGATGGGAAACCTAACGATTACGACAGGTATGAAGGTAAATATGGAATTAATGATGTAAAGCAAGCCTTACGAGAGTTAAATGAGCGAAACATTAACTCTTACGCCTTGGCCATTGAGGCACAGGCAAAATATTATTTGCCTCAAATGTTCGGACAAAACCATTATCAAATATTAACAACACCGGTTGAACTGTTAAAATCGTTAGTGCTGTTGTATGAAAAAATTAAACACCAGTCTTAATGATGAAATGGGTTTTTTTATTGTTATGCTTTTTGTTGTTGGCTTGTAATACTGTTAAAAAGAATTACGAGGAGGTAATAATCAATATAGATAATGTAAACCAACAATATTTGTCAACACTTGATAATGCTGAGAAGGCATTGTTACAATATTACTTATTTGCTTATGGAAATTCCTGTAATAGTAATTCAAAAAATAATTTAAAATGTTTATTGCTAAGCAAGTTAAATATTAAAGACGAATGTGAAACCACACAAATTGAATTCCTTAGGAGTTGGTTTGGGAATAATATGTTAATGGATTTAAAACTTAATAAATGTCCGCAATTACCCAGTGAAGGTGCTGTAAAAAACACCATTGATAAAATAGTGTTGAGCAGAAAAGTTGATACCCTTACAATAGTAATTAAAGTAAGAGGTGTAAATAATTTGCAAGAAAAATATTGGGACATTGAACAAACGGATTCTTTTTTGATTAAAAAAAACACGTTAGTTAAAATTGTTGACTAAAAATTAAGGCTTTTTTTAATAGCTATTTGTTAATTGTCTAAATAATTTCAAAAAGGTAGGATAGTATTATAAGGAGTTGTTTTTAGACATAAAGGAGAAGTGAGGTTATCTTTAGATATTTTTGTATTACCAAAAAACTTCATTCTCTACCTGCCTGTTGGGCAGACAGTGGTGTACACCGAAGCTACCTTTTAAAAGAGAGCTCTACTCAATAGATTTCCTGTCCGTGTATTGCAAATAAATTTTTAACAAGTTATAAACTTTTAGGTTTAATCTAAACTCCACAACAGTTTTCAACCTTCAAAAAAATATTGGTAAGATGACAAATATCAGTAAATAACAACTGATATGGAATTACTTTAGTACTAATAAAGATAAAAAGGTCTTTAAATAATTAAAAATTAATCAAATTTAAAATAATGAAAAAAATTACCTTATTGTTTTTTGCTGTTTTTACAGTTGGAACACTTACAGCGCAGCAGTTCGATTTATCGGCAGAAATAAGGCCGAGATTCGAAAACAAACACGGTTACGGTACTTTACTTGACACCGATGTAAATGGAGCTAGTTTTATATCTCAACGTTCTCGACTTAATTTTAACTTTGAAAATGAAAAATTAAGAGTAGGGGTTACCCTTCAAAATGTTAGAGTTTGGGGCGATGTTTTTACATTAGCCTATGATGACAAATCAACCAAATTTCATGAAGTTTGGGGTGAGGCCATTTTTAATGAAAACTTATCATTAAAACTGGGGCGTCAAGAAATTATTTACGATGATCACAGGATTTTTGGTGACGTGGGGTGGACCCAACAAGCAAGAAGTCATGATGCAGCCTTGTTAAAATACAAAGTTGACGAAAAGAGCTTTTTTGATTTTGGATTTGCTTATAATGCCGATAACGAATCGGGGGTAGATTATCTTTACAGCAATATTGCGGGTTATAAAGCATTTCAATATGCCTATTATCACAGAAAAAATAACGGTATAGGTGTTAGCTTGCTATTTTTAAACAATGGTGTAGAATATGAAAATGTTGCACTAGTAAACGAAGTTCAATACTCACAAACTTTTGGAGGTAGATTAACTGTAAATAAAGGAAATTTTATTAGTGATTTTGCTACCTATTTACAAACAGGTAATTTAAAAGGTAATAAAGTATCTGCATCCTATTTTACGGGTAATGTTAAATATAAAATAACCTCAAATTATATCTTAGGTGTTGGTGCCGAATACTTATCGGGTAAAGATATGGACGATACCGGTACTGATGTTAAAAACTTTGTTCCGCTATATGGTACAAACCATAAGTTTAACGGTTGGATGGATTATTTTTATGCAGGAAGTCCTTCGGGTACAGCCGGATTGGTAGATATAAATGCAGTATTGGCATATAAAAAAGATAAATTTTCAGCCAAATTAATTCCACATCTATTCTCAGCAGCCGGAGATATTTATGATGGTACAACCAAAATGGAACGTAAATTGGGTACAGAAATCGACTTTACGGCAAGTTATAAAATTGCTGATAATATGAAATTAGATGTAGGGTATTCTAAAATGTACGCAACAGAATCAATGGAAATTGTAAAAGGTGGTGGAGACAGTAATGAAAACAATTCTTGGACCTGGGTAATGTTTACCTTTAAACCAAAATTATTTTCAACTAAAAAATAAGACTTAGCTACTAATTTAGTAGTAAAAGGCTGTCTAAAAAGTAAAATTTTCGTCAACCTGAACCTGTCTGCTGACAGGCAGGCTTGATACAGGTTCTTATAGTGATAGATTATCAATATGATGAGATTCTGAAATAAATTCAGAATGACGTTTTTCAAATCTTTTAAGACAGCCTCTTTTAATTTTCAGGAACAATTTTAACAATTCCTTTGTGCTCAACAGCAACATAAATATATCCATCGGGTCCCTGTTTTACACAACGAACCCTACCAATACCTTCCAGTAGTTTTTCTTCTTTTTGCACGCTATTGTTTGCTAATATTACGCGATTTAAATACTGAAATTTTAGCGAGCCCACCAAAATATTTCCTTTCCAATTTGGATACCTACTACTTGTTACAAAGGCCATACCACTAGGAGCAATGGAAGGTGTCCAGTAATGAAAAGGCTGCTCCATACCTTTTTGAGCAGTTTTATAGGTAAATTTAGTGCCGTCATAATTTATTCCATAGGAAATTACTGGCCACCCATAGTTTTTTCCCGCTTTTATGATGTTAATTTCATCGCCTCCTTTTGGACCGTGTTCATGAACCCAAATTTCACCCGTTTCAGGGTGTCTTGCCATTCCTTGGGGATTTCTATGACCATAAGAATACACAGCTTTTTTAGCATTTTTCACATTATAAAAAGGATTATCTGTTGGTATTTTACCATCATCATATAGTCGATATATTTTACCACCATCTCTGGTTAGATCCTGCGGATTCACATCGCGATTTCCCCTATCTCCAACCGAAAAATTTAAAAACCCAGCATTGTCAAACTCAATGCGTGATCCAAAGTGTACACTTCGGGTTGTGTTGGGTGTAGCTTTGTACAAAATTTCTTTATCTGTCAACTCAAAATTGTTGAGTTTGGCTCTCATAATAGTTGTGTTACCACCTTTGCCAACGTTCTCAATATTTGATGAAAACGAAAAATAAATCCAACCGTTTACCTCATAATTTGGATGCAAGGTAATATCTAACAATCCGCCTTGCCCTTCAAAATAAACTTCAGGAACATTTTTAACAAGCGTTTTAATACCATCTTTAAAATGAATCAATTCCCCTTTTCTTTCAGTTACCAACATTGCACCATCTGGTAAAAACACCATTCCCCAGGGTATTTCTAAATCGGGAACCACCGTTTCTACCTTAAATTTTTGTTGTTGATTCTCAATAGTGTTTATTGCAATTTTTTCTGTTACTTTTTCTTTACAACAAATCAGTGTGAAATGTATACAAATAAGAAGAATGGCTGTTTTTTTCATTTTAAAAAAAAGTTAGTAAACTTTAAAGTTACAAAAAATCAATTGAATAGTTTACTTTATTAAATGGTTAATGACGATGAATTTACCGTCATTGCAGGAGCGTTAGCAACAAAGCAATCTGTTGTTTTGAAGTTCAACGTATGAGGTCACATAAAGGCACTAAGAGCACAGTTTTTATGTATAGATTTGAATTATCAATTTCTTAAAAAATAAATAAATATTTTGCTAAATGTTTTTTTTTTAGATTTAACATGAAATAGATTTATATTTATAAAAAAAATTGCAAAAAATGAATTCAAAAATTGCTAATAACACCACTTTATTTAGATTAAAAATGGAAACTTCTGTTTTGCAGGAAATGGTTTTATATGCAAAAAAATCCCCTGTTTAAATCCAATGTAATTATGAAAATTTTTAAACTTCCATGTTTTATGTTTTGCTTCTTGCTTTGTATTTCATGTAATAAAGAAGATGACTTTGTAGAATTATCAGCGTATGATGATTTTATGATGGAATTAACAATCTATTTTGATACTAATAATCTAAATGAATCTTATGAATTTGAAATCATAGATTATAAAACAAATAGTTATGATGAGTTAATTTCTTATCCCAGTAGCTTTGAAGGTGGTAATTCTAAATCGCCAAAAACGGTTTACATGGCTGTTAAAGAGTATAAAACAGTTGGCATAAAAATAATACCTATTAAAAATATTATGGGGTTTAGATTTACTATTAAAGAAATATCTCCTCTTTATCCCGAAAGTTTACAAGTGTTAAACATCGAAGAAAATATAAATGGAGATACCGAGATATTTTATGATTTTGAGACAAAAGAGTATTCAATAGTAAATAATTAATTTAATTGATGTATTTAAGAATTATTTGCATATAAATTATAAGAGACTTGTATTTTGAAAAAATCAGTATTAAAATTTATAATTTTAAATACAATTGCATTTTTTACTATGAACTAAACAATGGGTCAATTTAAAAATAATTTAGAAGCAAGTATGTACAACATTGGATTTGGAGGAGTTATAGGTGTTTTTGGGGCAGTACTAAATAAAAAACCTAATGAAAAACTTGGTAAGGTTTTTTTAAAAGGCTTTAGTCAAGGGGCTGCAGGAGGTTTTTTATTGTTTCAAAGTAAAAAGTTAGTATCTAAATTTAGCAGTACAAAAAACTATACTTATGTATGGCCATCTAAACTTATAAATGCTGCTGGAATATCAATTATTGAGAATGCGGCTGCAAACAGAAAGTTTCTAGAGCAATGGCATATAAATATTGGTTTTAACAGGATTAATTTTTATACCCGTAATAAATTTAAAATAAGTTATAGAATTATGCCCTTTGCATTAAGTACTACCGCTTATGCATTTACCCAAGGAAAGTTAAGTTTAAATGAAACTGTTAAAACAGGTTCATTTATATTTATCACAAATAAGATAAAAACCAAAAGCTATGATTTTAGCATTTTCGGAGCTACATATTCAAACACAATAATTATTTCAGAAGAAAAAAGCATTACCAGGCAGGAGGTTTTGGCTCATGAGTTAATTCATGTGTATCAATATGAAAACTTTTCAGGTGTCAATTTATTTTTTAAAAAATCAATTGATAAGATAAGATTAAATAAAAAATGGATTAAAGCATATCAAAAAATTTTCCATACAGATTTCAACTACCTATATTTTCAAGGTGTTTATGAGTTGTATAGTGGCTACGAAACTAATTTTTTTGAGAATGAAGCATATTGGTATCAAAATTAATAATAGAGGAATTTAGAATAGTTAAGAACGTTCAGTATTGTTTAATTGATTCAACTTGTTAGACTTGTATTGCAAAGCGTGATATAATTTTTATATGTGTAAAAGAATGATTGTAAAAACATAAAATTGATTAACCATTGCTGAACGAATGGATAGTGAAATTTCCTGCAATTGTAAATTTTAAATACAATTAATTTAAACGCACTTTTTACTTACATATTAAATATAAAATAACTTAATACGTTTATAAATATAACTAAAACAACGACAAATATTTTCAATTGAACAGTATTAATGCACATTTGCACTATAATTATTAGAAAAGTAACATTATGTGTGGAATAGTTTGTGCATTTGACCTAAAAGAAAAAGCTGAGGTATTAAGACCCCAATTATTAGAAATGTCTAAAAAGGTGCGTCATCGTGGTCCGGATTGGAGTGGAATTTATGCTGATGAAAAAGCCATTTTAGCGCATGAGCGATTGGCTATTGTTGATCCGGCTTCCGGGAAACAACCTTTATTTAGTGAAGATAAAAAGTTGGTATTGGCTGCTAATGGCGAAATATACAACCATCGTGATTTAAGAAAACAATTTGAAGGAACCTACAATTTTCAAACCGAGTCGGATTGCGAAATTATCTTGGCACTTTATAAAGAAAAGGGTCCTCATTTTATTGATGAAATGAACGGTATTTTTGGCTTTGCGCTGTACGATGTTGATAAAGACGAATATTTTATTGCACGTGATCATATGGGAATCATTCCATTGTATATGGGTTGGGATCAAAACGGTACTTTTTATGTAGCTTCAGAGCTTAAGGCCTTGGAAGGGGTGTGTACTAAAATTGAGTTATTTCCCCCGGGACATTATTTGCATAGTAGTACTGGTGAATTAACAAAATGGTACAGCAGAGATTGGATGGAGTACAAAGCAGTAAAGGAAAACCAAACAAGTATTGATGCATTGCACGATGCTTTGGAAGCAGCTGTTCATCGCCAGTTAATGTCCGATGTTCCCTATGGTGTGTTGCTTTCGGGTGGATTGGATTCTTCGGTTACCTCGGCTCTGGCTAAAAAATATGCATCTAAGCGTGTTGAGAGTGATGATACCCAAGCAGCTTGGTGGCCACAACTACATTCTTTTTCAGTAGGGTTAGAAGGTTCTCCTGATTTGGCTGCTGCTCAAAAAGTTGCCGACCATATTGGAACGGTACATCATGAAATTAAATTTACCATACAAGAAGGGTTAGATGCTATTAAAGATGTAATTTACAATCTTGAAACCTATGATATTACAACCATACGCGCTTCAACACCTATGTATTTAATGGCGCGTGTAATTAAATCTATGGGAATTAAAATGGTACTTTCGGGTGAAGGGGCTGACGAATTGTTTGGAGGGTACTTGTATTTTCACAAAGCACCGAACTCTGAAGAGTTTCACGAAGAAACGGTGCGTAAACTAAGCAAACTACATATGTACGATTGCCTAAGAGCTAACAAAAGTTTGGCGGCTTGGGGAATTGAAGGTCGTGTGCCATTTTTAGATAAGGAGTTTATGGATGTGGCAATGCGCATTAACCCCCAAGATAAAATGATAAATGGTGAGCGTATGGAAAAATGGGTAATTCGAAAAGCATTTGAAAAATATTTACCCGAAAGCGTGGCTTGGCGACAAAAAGAACAATTTTCTGACGGAGTTGGGTACAGTTGGATTGATACCTTAAAGGAAATTGTTGAAGATAAAATAACCGATGAACAATTGGCAAACGCTAACTATAAATTTCCAATTCAAACCCCAACCAATAAAGAAGAATTTTATTACCGCTCAATTTTTGCTGAACATTTCCCTTCAGATACTGCTGCGTTAAGTGTACCACAAGAAGCATCTGTAGCGTGCAGCACCAAAATAGCGCTAGAGTGGGATGAAGCCTTTAAAAACATGAACGATCCATCGGGTAGGGCAGTAGCCTTTGTTCATGAGGATGCCTATGAAAAATAATTTTTAAGTTGTTAATTAGTTTGAAAAATCCGGCTTTTGCCGGATTTTTTTTTGTTAAAGTTTATGCATAGTTTAGTGATATTAAAAAAATGTACCATAACACTTTGATTACCTACTAAATTAAACCTAATGAAATCAACTAAATTTTTTTATGTACTGCTATTTGTTTTTCTATTTATTTCTAAAGAAGTAATTGGTCAGGAGTATTTTCTTAAAAACCTAGCTCCATTTAATACGTCTATTCCTTCTCCTGAAGCCTTTTTGGGTTATGCTATTGGAAGTCAGCACACTCGTCATGACCAGATTGTTGCCTATTTTGAAATGCTGGCAAAGGCATCTGAAAGGGTTACTATAACTGTTTATGGAAAAACACACGAAAACAGAAAATTAGTGATGTTAACCGTAACAGCAAAAGAAAATCTAAATAATTTAGAAATAATTAAGCAACAGCATCTTGATTTTACAAACCCAAACAAAAGTGTTACTAATTATAACGAAGTACCCATATTTGTTCAATTGGGTTACAACGTACATGGCAATGAACCCTCTAGTGCAGAAGCTGCCTTGTTAATGGCATATACGTTGGCTGCTTCTAACAATTCAGAGGTTCTTAATTATTTACATAATGCGGTTGTTTTTATAGACCCGGCAATCAATCCTGATGGTAGAGATCGTCACACCCAAAGGGTTAACCAGTTTAAAAGCTACAACTTGGTTGCCGATAATATTGATGCTGAACATAATGAGGCTTGGCCAAGAGGACGGACCAATCATTATTGGTTCGATTTAAATAGAGACTGGTTGCCTGCTGTGCATCCCGAAAGTAAAGGTAAACTTAAATGGTATCATAACTGGTATCCGAATGTGGTAACCGATTTTCATGAAATGGGAACAAACAGCACGTATTTTTTTGAGCCTATGAAAGCAATTGGTTCTAAAGACCCAATTATACCTAAAGAAAATTATGAGGATTTAAATAATTTATTTGCCCCTTATTTTGTGAAAGCCTTAGATTCTTTAGGCTCGTTTTATTTTACTAAAGAGGCTTTTGATGGAACATACCCGGGTTATGGCTCATCTTATCCCGATTTACAAGGTGCCTTGGCATTACTTTTTGAACAAGCCAGCTCTAGAGGGCATGTTCAAAATACGCCTTTTGGAAAAATTACATTTCCTTTTACAATTAGAAATCAATTTATTTCAAGTTTAGCAACCTTAAAAGCGGCTGTTAATAACAAGGCTTATCTAAGAAAATACCAACAAAAGTTTTTTAAATTGGTTGTAAATAAGCTTCCTAATTCGGGCTATGAGGGGTATCAATTTGGTGATAAATTCGATAAAAACAGAAACAAAGCTTTTATTGACTTGTTGTTATTGCATAAAATTAAAGTGTTTAAAAGTGGAGAAAAATTTCAGGTTCCATTAAGGCAAAAACAGCAAAAAATGGTGCAAACTATGTTTGAAACGTATAAAGAATATAGAGATTCTGTTTACTATGATGCATCGGCATGGAGTTTGGCGAATGCCTATAATATGTCCTATAAGGGAATGAAATCGCTAAAATTAGGTACAGAGATTTCTTCAACAAATGAACTGGTTACAGTAGAGCCCATAAAAAAATCATCGTATGCCTATATAATTGATTGGGATGATTATAATGCACCCGGCTTGGTTTATTATTTGCAAGCAAATAAAATAAAAGTTGCCGCTGCGTTTAAACCCTTTTCAATAAAAACAAATTCTTCAGGCATTAAGAATTTTAATTACGGAAGTGTGTTGGTACCGGTAAGCAGGCAGCAAATGAATTCTGATAAAGTTTTTGATATAATTAGAAAAGCACAACAAAAATTTAAAGTTCCGGTGTATTCAGTAGCATCTGGATTTAGCACCAGGGGAATTGATTTGGGTAGCAGAAATTTTAAGGCGTTACAAAAGCCGAAAGTAGCTTTACTTATAGGTAATGGAGTAAGTTCTTATGAAGCTGGAGAAGTGTGGCATTTATTTGATACTAAAGTTCAAATGCCGGTAACAAAACTACAACTTCGAAATTTTAACAGTGCTAATTTAAATGTTTACAACACACTTGTAATGGTTTCAGGGAATTACAAACAATTGGATTCGGTTAAAAAGTTAAAAATCAAAAATTGGGTAAGGCAAGGTAATACCTTAATTACTATTGCAAATGCATCAAAATGGGTTGTTGAAGCTAAAATTGTAAATGAACAATTAGTGGTTGACAAAATTAAAAATAATCATAATGTAATGCGCAAACCCTTTGTTGATGCTTCTGAAAATATAGGAAGAGAAAAATTGGGAGGGGTTATTTTAAAAGCAGATTTAGATGTAACACATCCATTGGGATTTGGTTATCACAGGAATAATGTACCGATTTATAAAAATAATAGGGTATTTTTAAAGCCAAGCAACAATGCCTATGCAACAGTTGCAAAATATACAAATAACCCACATGTTGATGGATTTATTTCTGATAAAAATCTTGAGTCAATTAAAAAATCGGCTTCTATATTGGTAAGTAAATTGGGCAAGGGTCGTGTTATTTTATTTGCTGACAACCCGAATTTTAGGGGAACTTGGTATGGTACCAACAAGTTGTTTTTAAATGGTGTATTTTTGGGTAATCACATGAATGTGCCAACAAATTAGGATTTATTTTTAATAATTGATATAGGATTATTTTCTACCACATTAGAAAGTATTATATGTGTTTTGGTTTCTCCAAAAGTTATTAATTGGTCAATAAAAGTTTCAAGATGTTGTTGGTTGTTTAAAACAACTTCCATAATAATATTCTCGTTACCCGTTATTCTGTAGCAATTAATAACTTCTTTAAACGTATCAACTCTAGCAATAAATGGTTTTAATCTGCCCATAAAGGCTCGCAAGGTTATAATAGCTCTAAGTTGGTAACCTGTTTCTAAATGAGATACTTTGGCATAATAGCCTTCTATTACACCAAGATCTTCCATCTTTTTAATACGTTCAGAAACAGCCGGTGAACTTATTCCAACTTTTTTTGATATGTCTGTGTTGGATTGCCTCGCATTTTCTTGTAAACATTGTAAGATTTTACGGTTTAAGTCGTCTAATTTCATAATTTAATTTATTTAATATAAATATATAAAAATTAAAGAAAAATAGTTCTTTTTCTTTAAAAATTAAATGATAATTGGGTGTTTACTAAGTAATTTTGTATAAAGAGTTTTTAATATGTTTTCATCATCTAAACCTAATTTAAGTCAGTTATACCTTTATCAAAAGGCACTTGAAATTTTTAAATTGTCAAGACAAGTGGCTGCCTATATTACGGATGATAAAGATGTGATTTCTATGTATCGTTCAGGTAAGAAAACAGATAATTATGCTGATAATTTGGTAATGAATGCCTTTAGACTGGCACCGAAAATTGCTGAAACCGAGGTACAGGATAATCCGCATGTAAAACTCAAACACGCCCGGTCTTTAAGATATTTTATTGATAGGCTTTACCAGGATTGTTTGAAGTTAGAACGTAGCAAAATTAATGGTAGCGATTTTGTTAGAATGTTGCGTAGAGAGTTAAGGCTTTTTAAAAAGGCCCATAAGCTTTATGTAAGCTCCTTGCTTTAAGAGCATACTTTACAATTTTCTTTTTCTTTTATTTTACCGATTAATTTGCCTTTCGCGTTTGTGGTTAACCCACAACAAGCAATAAACCCTTGTACAATTTGTTTTCTAGCACGTTGTATTTGCGATTTTACAGTTGGTAGTGGAATATTTAAAAGTGCTGAAATTTCACTGTGTTTCATTCCTTTAATATCCGAATAATAAATAGGGTTTCGGTATTTTTTTGGCAAATTAGAAACTATAGCTCTTAAACAATCTTTTTCTGTGTGCTTTTTTTGCTCAATCTCATTTTCAGTTTCTAAATAGGATGTAAACTCGCTCTTTTTTTGACTTTTAAAATAATTATAAACCTCATTTCTTGCAATCGCAAAAATCCAAGGTTTTATTTTTTTTATATCATTTAGTGTATGAAACTTAGTGTGAATTTTCACAAAGGTATCTTGCAAAATATCATCAGCAATAGCTGTATTTTTTACTTTGCTGATGATAAATTGTTTTAACTCATTTGCATAGTTGTGCCATACTTGATTTGTAGTCATGTCAGCAGTTACAATTGTTGCAATTACAATGCTCACAGGTACAATTTACGCAATTTCCATCTTTACAAGGTTCACAAGAACAGGTACATTGATTTGTATTCTTCATATTGTTTTAATTTAAATTCACTTAGTAGACATAAAAAATCAATAAAAGATGCATATTGCAATAAAATATTTTACATATTTCGTCGATACTGTCCGCCAACTTCAAACAATGCATTGGTAATTTGCCCTAAAGAGCAAACTTTACAAGCTTCCATGAGTTGTTCAAATATATTTTTGTTTTGGATCGCTTTTTCTTTTAACAGTGAAAGTTGTTCTTCAGATTTTGATTGATTCCCCTTATGTAGGTTTTCTATTACCTTTATTTGATGTTTTTTTTCTACTTCGGTTGCCCTTATTACTTCTTGTGGTAATACCGTTGGAGAGCCTTTACTGCTTAAAAAAGTATTTACACCAATTATAGGAAATGAACCATTGTGTTTTAAGGTTTCATAATACAAACTTTCTTCCTGAATTTTACCGCGCTGATACATAGTTTCCATAGCTCCTAAAACACCACCCCGTTCAGTAAGTCGGTCAAACTCAGCATAAACAGCTTCCTCAACTAAATCTGTCAGTTCTTCAATAATAAAGGCACCTTGAATAGGGTTTTCATTTTTAGCTAATCCCAATTCCTTATTTATGATTAATTGAATGGCCATAGCTCTTCTAACGCTTTCTTCGGTTGGTGTGGTAATGGCCTCGTCATAAGCGTTGGTATGTAAACTATTGCAATTATCGTAAATGGCATACAAAGCTTGCAACGTGGTTCTAATATCATTAAAATCTATTTCCTGCGCATGCAAACTTCTCCCTGAGGTTTGAATATGGTATTTTAACA
>CAYFFC010000039.1:0-17966 GCA_964342295.1 uncultured Lutibacter sp.
AAAAATATAGGAATAATTTCAACTTCAAATTATCCCTATATTTTTTATAATAAAATAACATCACAACAATAGTGATAAAATAAATAGTTGGATACGTAAAAAAATTCATAAAGTTTTATTGCTCTTGTGGATATTCAGCAGCTGGAGGATGTCCAGTAGATCCATTATTCAACCCATCGATATCATTAATATCAGCAATACCTTCATCACCAGTAATTCCATCTTTTTGTAAAGACCCCACTTTTAATTCTGTTGGTACAAAAAATACAGTACTTAAATTCTGCTTTTTTAAATCCGTTTCTTTTTTACTATAAGCTCCAAAATATACTCTCAATCCACTTATTTTTTTTCCTTTTTTAGTTCCTTCTTCTTCAACATAAGCAATATATTTTTTTAATTCTTCTAAAGAAAACCACGATGAAAGTGCATCTTTCTTTTTAGGCTTTTTTGAGATTCTTTCAACAATTTTATTTAACTCTTTAGAACGAGTTTTAATAAATTCCTGATTTAATTCTCTCGCTTCTTCAGGCGAAATAAGCCCTTTTGGTAAGTTTGAATTCATAATAACTATGTATTTAAATTTTTAACCTGTTAAAGTTACAATTTATTTCTATTGAAGTAAAAGGGGGATTTTCCCCTATTGAATAAGTGGAAATACCTAAGTATTGCAGCAAACATATTAAGTACATTTACAATATTAAAATTAAGAAATACGTCTTACTAACTAGAAATTATGAAAACCATTACTTTATATATACTTATCTTTTAATTCCTCACATTAACACATTCTTTGATTTCAATCAAAGGGTTTAAAATCATTTATTGGGCTGATTTTAGGGTTGCTTTTTTAAAGCAACCTTTTTTTGTAAAACTTAAACTTATTCATTGTGAACCTATATCTTTGCATTTTTAAATTAGTTGAAAATGACACATGTTAGAGTGCGCTTTGCTCCAAGTCCTACCGGTCCCCTACATATTGGTGGCGTTAGAACTGCTTTATTTAATTACTTGTTTGCAAAAAAAAATAATGGAACTTTTGTTTTACGGATTGAAGATACCGATCAAACCCGATATGTAGCCAATGCTGAACAATACATTATAGATACCTTGAACTGGTGTAACATTCCCTGTGATGAAGGCCCTGGTAAAAACGAAAAATATGGACCCTACCGGCAATCGGAACGTAAAAAACTTTATAAAAAATATGCCGATGAATTAATTGCTAAAGGAAAAGCATACTATTGTTTTGATACTGCTGATGAATTAAATGAACATAGAAAAAATAACGAAGCCAACGGAAAAACTTTTATTTACAATTGGCATAACAGGGCAAAACTTACAAATTCAATAGCGTTATCTGCTGAAGAGGTTAAAAAACGCATTGACAACGGAGAAAACTTTGTAGTGCGTTTTAAAATGCACGAACCTGAAAATACTCAATTAGATGATACTATTTCGGCTAAAGATATTATTAGAGGAAATGTATCGTTTAAAAAAGAATTATTGGATGATAAAATATTGTTTAAAAGTGATGGGATGCCAACGTATCATTTGGCAAATATAGTAGATGATCACTTAATGCAAATAAGTCATGTAATTCGCGGTGAAGAATGGTTACCTTCTTTACCTTTGCATATTGCTTTGTATGAAGCATTTGAATGGAAAACCCCACAATTTGCACACCTTCCACTTATTTTAAAACCTGTTGGTAAAGGAAAATTAAGTAAACGCGATGGAGATAAACTTGGTTTTCCTGTGTTTCCTTTGGCTTATAAAAATGCTGAAACCAATGAAGTTTCCAGAGGTTATAGAGAGGATGGATATTTTCCTGAAGCTGTTGTGAATTTTTTAGCTTTATTAGGTTGGAACCCGGGAACGGAACAAGAGTTATTTTCGCTAGAAGAATTAATAGACGCCTTTGATTTAAGTCGTGTAAACAAATCCGGAGCTCGTTTTGACCCTGATAAAACCAAGTGGTTTAATCAACACTATTTACAACAAAAACCTGATACAGAATTGGCTGAAATGTTTGTCCCAATTTTAAGTGAAAAGCTAAATATTCCGTTACCTGATGAGCAATTTAATATCCATTTCTTAACAAAAGTAATTTCATTAATAAAAGAACGAGCTACTTTTGTAACAGATTTTTGGGAGTTAAGCAATTTCTTTTTTGTCGCTCCTACTTCATTTGATCCAAAGGCGGTGAAAAAGCAATGGAAAGAAACTACTCCGGAATTAATGGTACAACTTATAACCATACTTGAATCCATTGAAAATTTCAATTCACAAACTATTGAAACTATTGTAAAAGATTGGATTACTTCAAATGAAATTGGTTTTGGAAAAGTGATGCAGCCTTTTCGATTAAGTTTAGTAGGTGCTTTAAAAGGGCCACATTTATTTGATTTAGCAGAACTTATCGGTAAAAAGGATACACTTAGCAGGTTAAAACATGCTATTGCAAATTTATAAACTGTAACATTTTAACAATTTTAAGTACAAATAGTTACAATTTGTTTTTGTTTAAAACAAAACATTGTACCTTTATTTTATTCTATTTTTTAACTTAAAATTTTTAAAAAAATGCTAACAGCTTATATTATTGGATTTATAGTTCTTGTCCTTATTTTATCTGGTCTTTTTATTGTTAAACAACAAACCAATGCCGTAATAGAACGTTTTGGAAAATACCAAAGCATACGCGGTGCAGGTTTAAACTTAAAAATTCCTGTTATTGACAGAGTTGCAGGCCGTGTAAGTTTACGTATTCAACAATTGGATGTTATTGTTGAAACCAAAACACAAGATGATGTGTTTGTACACTTAAAAATTTCCGTTCAGTTTCAAATACTTCGTGAAAAAGTTTATGAGGCTTTCTATAAACTTCAAAATCCGCAAGAGCAAATAACCTCCTTTATTTTTGATACGGTACGAGCTGAGGTTCCTAAAATGATATTAGATGATGTTTTTGAAAAGAAGGATGATATTGCTCAAGCTATACAAAGAGAACTTAAAGAAGCTATGTTGGCTTATGGATACGATATTGTTAAAGCGCTGGTTACAGATATTGACCCGGATCCTAAAGTAAAGGAAGCTATGAACCGAATTAATGCTGCTGAACGCGAAAAAATAGCAGCACAACACGAAGGGGATGCACAACGTATTTTAATTGTTGAACGCGCTAAGGCAGAAGCCGAGAGTAAGCGATTGCAAGGTAAAGGTATTGCCGATCAGCGCAGAGAAATTGCGCGAGGTTTGGAAGAAAGTGTAGATACCTTAAACAAAGCCGGTATCAATAGTCAAGAAGCTTCGGCACTTATAGTGATTACGCAACATTATGATACGCTTCAAAGTATTGGGTCTGATACCAATTCAAATCTAATTTTATTGCCAAATAACCCAAATGCAGCCAGCTCTATGCTTAACGATATGGTATCTAGTTTGGTAGCAGCAAATAAAATACATGAATCTTCTAAAGTAAATAAAAACGATCTAAAGAAGTAACAACCAATCAAAATCAATGCAACAAAAAAAACCGGCCATAAAAGCCGGTTTTTTTTTATTAAAAATTGTTTAAAAACTACTTTTTATCTTCAACTTTTTTTTGCTCATCATCGGCATCTTCTTTGGAAGCTTTTTTAAATTCTTTAATACCTCCTCCAAGGCCTTTCATAAGTTCAGGTAGTTTTTTCCCACCAAATAACAGCAAAATAGCCAAACCAATAATAATCCATTGCCAAGGCCCTACAATTCCTAAAAAAATATAAAGTGCATTCATTGTTTATAATTTTTATGCTACAAAGATAGTAATTAAAATAAAACCTGCCTTAACTTTTATAAACAAGCTTTATTCTAAATATATCTACTTAAAAAATGCAACACATTAGTTGTTAGTTTTGAGCTTTAATAACACCTCCAATTATTTTTTTTGTTTTTAAAACTTCAGGTGTTCCTTTGTAATGAATAGTACCGCCAAAACGAACTTTAGCATCTAAAACTTCACTAACTTTAACCTCTGCCTTAGCACCTGAAGCAGCAGTAACAACAGTTTGTTCACTTTGTAAATTATACCCATTGTATATAGCTCCGGTAGTAGCTTCAACTGTTTGATTTTTAGAAACTCCATTTAATTTTATAATACCACCTGAAACCGTTTTCACAACTAAATGTTTTGTATCTACAGGTAAAATCACCTTTGCACCTTCTTGTGCCTTTACCTCTAAATGTTGCTGCTTTACGGTTTCTTCAGATATAATTTTACCGCCTTCATTTGCATCGATTACATCAAGCTGATTGGTATAATGTAATGTTATGCTTACATCATCAGCAGTAAATCTTTCAGGAAATTTAAGTCTTATTTTTAATACGCCATCGGAATTTTTTACCGATACATCCTCTGATTGTGAACCCGTAATTACAATTTTAGGTTTTACTGCTTTTTTTAAAGTAACAGTTAAACCGTTAAAAACTTTTAATTTGTTAAAATCGCCTAATTTTTTTTCAATCGGCTCCTGCGCGATAGCTGAAATACATATTAAAGCAATTAAAAATGCTAGTTTTTTCATATAAAATAGTTTTTAAATTAATTTAATTGCTGAATAACGCGTTTCAGCTTATTTTGAATTTCGTTTGCTATATCACCTAATGCATCATTTTTAACTGCCATCATTGAAGCAATAGGGTCAACTGCTGCAACTTCAACACTTCCGTTTTCGTGTTCTTCAACAACAACATTACAAGGTAAAAATACTCCTATTTTATCCTCACTTTGCAATGCTTTATGTGCGTAATGCGGATTACAAGCTCCTAATATGGTATACTTTTTAAAATCTACATCAATTTTCTTTTTTAAGGTTTGCTTAACATCAATTTCGGTTAAAACTCCGAACCCTTCTTTTTTTAGTTCGGTTGTAACCATATCAATAACTTCATTAAAAGTTTTATTGCGAATGGTTTTATTAAAATAATAACTCATAACTTTATTTTTTGTGGTTTGTATATTACAACTATGTAAATTAATAATAATTGTGCCTTTACACTTAATTTTTTTCTAATTTTTCTAACAAGGTAAAATCTAAATGTTTACGCTCTAAATCGGTATGTTTTACTTTTATTAAAACATGGTCACCTAATTGGTATAAATTTTTAGTTGATTGCCCAACCAAGGCGTATTGCTTTTCATCAAAAATATAATAATCATCTCTTATTTCACGAATACGACACATCCCTTCACATTTGTTTTCAAGAATTTCAACATAGATTCCCCATTCTGTAACACCCGATATAACCCCCTCAAACTCTTGATCTTTATGACTTTCCATATATTTCACTTGCATGTACTTTATAGAGTCTCGCTCTGCATTTGATGCCAGTTGTTCCCTATCAGAAGCGTGCTTGCATTTTTCTTCATAATCTTGTGCATTAGGTGATTTTCCTCCATCTAAATAATGTTGAAACAATCTATGAGTCATTACATCAGGATACCTTCTTATAGGAGATGTAAAATGTGAATAGTAATCAAATGCCAATCCATAATGCCCTATATTTTGTGTAGAATATTCGGCTTTACTCATTGATCTAACTGCCAGTGTTTCAATCAAGTTTGATTCACCGGTACCGTGAACGTCTTTTAATAATTTATTCAATGAATTAGAAGTAGCTTTTTTAGAATGTGTTTCAATTTTATTGGTATAACCAAACTTACTTACAATAGATTGCAGTGCATTGAGTTTGTCAAAATTGGGTTCGTCATGAATTCTATAAACGAATGTTTTTTTTGATGGTACTCCTTTATTACTTCCTATAAAAGTGGCAACTTTTTTATTAGCCAACAACATAAATTCTTCAATAAGTTTATTTGCATCTTTCGCTTCTTTAAAATACACGCCAATTGGTTCTGCATGGGTATCTAAATTAAATTTTACTTCTACTTTATCAAAAGTTATAGCGCCTTGTTGTAACCTTTTTTTACGAAGTTTTTTGGCTAGTTTATTTAAAATTAATATTGCTGAAACAATCGTTGTATCAACGGTATCTTCCTTATTATTTAAAGAGGTTTCTTTAGATATTTTACAATTTAAATCGTTGTCTTTTAGTTGTTTAAATTCATTTTTATCACTATTATTTTCTATGAGTTCCTGAGCTTCATCATAAGAAAATCGTTTATTCGAATAGGTTATTGTTCTGCCAAACCACTGTTTGATAATTTGTGCCTTTTCATTCATTTCAAAAATAGCAGAAAATGTTAACTTCTCTTCATTAGGACGTAAAGAACACACTCCGTTAGATAATACTTCCGGTAACATTGGTACAACCCTATCTACCAGATAAACAGAAGTTGCTCTATTATAAGCTTCTTGATCAAGCAAGGTATTTTCTTTCATATAATGTGATACATCAGCTATATGAATTCCAATTTCGAAATTACCGTTTTCTAATATTTTAAAAGACAATGCATCATCAAAATCCTTTGCATCTTTTGGATCTATAGTGAATGTAGTAACTCCTCTTAAATCTTTCCTTTTTTCAATTTCTTTTTTACTAATTTCAATTGGTATGGTAGCCGCTTCAGCCTCAATTTTTTCCGGAAATTTATAAGGTAAGCCATATTCTAATAAAATAGAGTGAATTTCAGTATCATGGTCACCCGGTTTTCCTAAAACTTCTTTAATTTTACCAAACGGATTTTTAGAGTTTTCAGGCCAATCGGTAATTTTTGCTAATACTTTAACACCGTGCTCAGCATCTCTTAATTTACTTTTAGGTATAAAAATATCGGCATACATTTTTGGATCATCCGGTATTACAAAACCAAAATTTTTACTGAGTTGCAATACACCAACAAATTCATTTTTTGCCCGCTTAACAATTTCAACAACATCGCCTTCTTCTCTACTGCTTCTTTTACGGCTATAGAGATATATTTTTACTAAGTCTTTATGTAATGCTGTATTTAAATTACGGTTAGGGATATACACATCATGGTCAAGTTCATCAGAAATAAAATAAGCATTACCTGTATTTGTAGCATCAATAGTTCCAATATAGTAACGCGATAAAGGAACTACTTTAAACTTACCACGGTCAATTTCTTCAACCTTTTTCTGTACTTTTAAAGCTTCTAGTTTTTGAATTATTTGATTTCTACCATTAGCATCACTTATTTTTAATTTTGCGCTAATCTGTTTGTAATTATATGATTTATCAGGAGTTTGATTTAATAATTGTAAAATTTTACGGGTTAAATCCTTAATTACATTTCCCTTTTTTTTATATAATTTTTTCTTTTTAGTCATCAACTACTTATTTACTTATAATCAAAAGTACAAATAAATACAGGTTAAAAAGTTATAAAATGGTTATGTAATTAACAATTTGTATTTTGCGCAGGTTTTAAACTAAAAAATATGATAAATAGTTGGTTTGTTATTGTAAATCCTACTTCAGGAAATGGAGCTGCTAAAAAAAAATGGCCGCGTATTTATAACCAATTAAAAATTCAGGATTTTAAATTTGAACACCATTTTACAACCTTTAATAAACATTCTGTGCAATTAGTTAAAATGGGAATTGAAAAAGGGTTTACAAACTTTATTTGCGTGGGTGGTGATGGTACTCTTCATAATATTGTAAACGGAATTTTAAATGAACAACCAATAACTATTTCAAAAATAAAAATTGGAATTATTCCTATTGGTACGGGAAATGATTGGGTTAAAACTTATAGTATTTCTAAAAATATTAACAAAGCTATTTTAACTATAAAAGCTAATAAAACCATTGAGCAAGATCTAGGTAAATTGTATATAGAAAATACTACAAAAAATATTTATTTTAACAATTTAGCAGGTGTAGGGTTTGATGGTTATGTTGTTAATAAGGTTCATAAATTTAAGCACTTAGGTTTTTTAGCTTATTTAACCGGTGCTTTAGTGAGTTTAGCAGGTTATAAAAAAAGTAAACTTCAAATTTCTTTTAACAACACTTTTATTACAACTAAAACAATAATGTTATTAATTGGATTATGTAAGTTTTCAGGTGGTGGTATGCAATTAACTAAAAATCCAAATCCTACTGATGGGTTATTTGATATAAGCTTGGTTGAAAAACTGAACTTACTTACAATTCTAAAAAATTTAGTGCATTTATTTAACGGTAAAATAACTAACCAAAAGTTTGTAAAAACCTATAAAACTTCTCAATTACGCATTAAAAATTTAGATAACAACACAACCTATATTCAGGCTGACGGAGAAATAGTTGGTACCGGAAATTTTTATGTTCAACTAATACCTAAAGCACTTCGTTTTATTGTAAATTAGCAAAAAGTTAAAATTTTCTTAATAAAACTGTAACAACTGTTAAATTGTCTCGTCTATTATTTACAGAACAACTTAACAATGAAACGGTTATATAAAATAATAATCTTATTTTTAATTATATTTCTTATAGGAATATACGTTACTGTAAAAGGTATTAACAATTCGTTTTCATCAGAAGATACCATTGAAGCTGCTACCATTCCATCCGGTGTCCTTAAGCTTTCCATAAAATTATAATCTTTTAACTTTTTGAGTTATTAACATATGTTATTATAATAAAATATATTTTTAAAATTTTAAAAAAATATTAGTTGTTATTATAGTGTGTTAATAACAGGTATAAAAAAATAACTTTATATTTTGATAATTCAATTTTTAAAACTTACTAACATATTATTAAAAATTCAATTACTTAAAAATCAATATAAATATATAGGTTATAAACAATCTGTGAATAAACTTAAATTACAGGTTTTATGAATAAAAAAGTGAACCTAAATTGTTAGTAACTATGTTTAATTATGTTTAAAAGTTATTTTTAAAATTCAATAAAAAAATTTGTTTTTCAGGTTATACTTTTTCTATTAATAATTTATTTTTAATTATTAAAAAAAACTTTTCATTTTTTAATTATAATTTATTCACATTGTTAAATTAATGTAAATACATTAACAATCAACATATTAAAAAATAATATTAACAATGGTATTTTTACTTGTTAATAAACGTGAATTTGTACTTTTGTACTCTAAATTTAAAAGATTTTAATATGACAGTAGCTATAGGTAATGATCACGCAGGTACCGATTATAAATTTGAAATTATTAAATTATTGGAAGATAAAGGAATTGAAGTTATAAATTTTGGAACCGATACTACTAATAGTATGGATTATCCTGACAGTATTCATCCGGTTGCTTCTGCTATAGAGTCTGGAAAAGCAACGCTAGGAATTATTATTTGTGGAAGTGGTAACGGAGCTCAAATTACAGCTAATAAACATCAAGGAATAAGAGCTGCACTATGTTGGAATAATGAGTTGGTTACCTTGGCACGTCAACATAATAATGCTAATGTGTTAAGTATTCCGGCACGTTTTGTATCATTACAACAAGCATTAGGTTTTGTTGAACTGTTTTTAACAACTGAGTTTGAAGGAGGTCGCCATCAAAATCGTGTAGAAAAAATTCCTTTAAAAAATTGTTAACTAAAATTTAATTGCTTCATATTTAATAAACATGGGAGGCACACATACACACAATCATCAAGTCTTAACGGGTAAAAACCTTTTAATTTCCATATTTTTAAACATACTTATTACTATAGCCCAGTTAATAGGTGGATTCATATCCGGGAGTTTATCGTTAATTTCTGATGCTGTTCATAATTTTTCTGATGTTGTTTCATTAATAATTAGTTATGCAGCTAATTTACTTTCGCATAAAAAACAACAAACACTCGAATATACTTTTGGTTATAAACGTGCCGAAATTATTGCGGCTTTTATAAATGCGGCATCATTGGTTGTGATAGCTGTTTTTTTAGGTTTTGAGGCGGTAGAACGCATCAACAACCCACAAATTATTGAAAGTACTTTGGTTATTTGGCTCGCTATTTTAGGTATTGTGGCTAATGGATTTAGTGTGTTATTATTAAGAAAAGATGCCAAACATAATTTAAATATGAAAACCGCTTATTTACATTTATTAACAGATATGTTAACTTCTGTAGCAGTGTTAATTGGTGGGTTGTTAATGAAATATTACCAAGTGTATTGGGTTGATGCTATTTTAACTTTACTAATTTCTGTTTATTTAATATTTATAAGTTGGGGTGTTTTGGTAAGTAGTGTAAAAATTTTAATGTTGTTTGCACCCGACCATATAAAAATTAATGAAGTTGTAAATGAGGTTTTAAAAATTAAAGAAATTAGAAACATTCATCACGTGCATATTTGGCAATTAAATGATCACGATTGTCATTTTGAAGCCCATATTGAATTTAAAGAAAATATCAAACTTTCTGAATTTGATTTAGTTTGCGAAAAAGTTGAAAAAGTTTTACTTACAAAATTTCATATTCATCATTGTAATCTTCAACCAGAGTATAAACGCGATGATATTAAAGAATTAATTATACAAGACTAATATGGTAAATTTTACTACAAAACCTTTTCATAAATTAACCACTAATGAATTGTATGATTTGATGCAATTGCGTTCTGAAATTTTTGTGGTTGAACAAAATTGTGTTTATCAAGATATTGATGGTAAAGATAAAAAAGCACTACATGTTTTAGGTTATAAAAAAAATAAATTGGTAGCTTATACACGTATTTTTAGACCGGGCGATTATTTTACAGAAGCAAGTTTAGGTAGAGTTGCCGTTTTAAAACAAGAGCGCTCTTTTGGTTATGGACATGAAATTTTAAAAGAGGCTGTTCAAAAAATTCAAAGTGAATTTAATACGCTGGTAATTAAAATTTCAGCACAAACCTATTTAAAATTTTTTTATGAAAGCCATGGTTTTAAAAAAATAGGGAGCGAATATTTAGAAGATGGCATACCTCACATAGCAATGATTAAAACTTAATTAGAATGAAAAAAATAGTAATACTACTAGTTTTATTAAGTGGTTTATATGGGTTTTCACAACAAAATTCATTTGAAAAACTACAATTTTTAATTGGTGAATGGCAAGGAAAGGGAACCGGATTTGGGAACGAAAATTCTACAATAACCGCTTCTTATCAATTTATAATGGATAAAAAATATATAGAAGTAAAACACGAGTCTCATTTTAAACCTACACCAAACAAACCAAAGGGTGAACACCATATTGATAAAGGATTTATAAGTTTTGATGCGCATAGAAAACAAGTAATTTACAGACAGTTTAATATAGAAGGTTATGTAAATCAATATATACTTAATAAAGAAAAATCTACCAATAATACACTGGTTTTTGAAACAGAAACAATTGAAAATTTTGTTTCTGGAGGTAAAGCCAGATTTACCATAAAAAAGATTTCCGATACTGAAATTGAAACTATTTTTGATGTTTCCTTCCCTAACAAAAATTACAGTTGTTTTGGTACCAATACGTTGGTTAAAAAGTAACTTTTAGTAGTTATTAAAATTCACAACTTTTTTTTAAAATACAAGTTATAAAATTCATTAAATCTGTTGATATAATTTTAAATTGTTCTAATTATACTCAATAGTTTTTTATATTTTAGCAACACTAATTTTACTAAACATTAAAGCGTATTATGGCAGCAGATAAAGAAAAAGCAGCAAAATTAAAAGCCTTACAATTAACCTTAGATAAACTTGATAAAGCCTATGGTAAAGGTACCGTTATGAAAATGGGTGATGTAGCGGTTGCAGATGTAGATGCAATATCAACAGGTTCTTTAGGGCTGGATTTAGCGTTGGGCGTTGGAGGTTATCCACGTGGGCGAGTTATTGAAATATACGGACCTGAATCTTCAGGTAAAACAACCTTAACATTGCATGCTATTGCTGAAGCCCAAAAAGCCGGTGGAATTGCCGCTTTTATTGATGCCGAACACGCTTTTGACCGTTTTTATGCTGAAAAACTAGGAATTGATGTTGATAATTTAATCATCTCACAACCAGATCACGGCGAACAAGCTCTTGAAATTGCCGATAATTTAATTAGTTCCGGAGCCATTGATATTGTGGTGGTAGACTCTGTTGCCGCCTTAACACCAAAAAGTGAAATTGAAGGTGAAATGGGCGACTCAAAAATGGGCTTGCATGCTCGTTTAATGTCGCAAGCCTTACGAAAACTTACCGGAACCATTCATAAAACCAATTGTACAGTAATTTTTATTAACCAATTACGTGAAAAAATAGGAGTAATGTTTGGAAACCCGGAAACCACTACCGGTGGTAATGCACTTAAATTTTACGCTTCTGTTCGATTAGATATAAGACGAAGAACCCAAATTAAAGATGGTGATAAAGTTATCGGTAACAGTACCAAGGTAAAAGTTGTAAAAAACAAAGTGGCACCTCCTTTTCAAACTGCCGAATTTGATATTATGTACGGTGAGGGAATTTCAAAAGTTGGGGAAATTTTAGATTTAGGTGTAGAATTCGGAATTGTTAAAAAAAGCGGTTCTTGGTTCAGTTACGCCGATACCAAACTAGGGCAGGGACGTGATGCTGTAAAAGGACTTATTAAAGATAACCCTGAATTAGCCGAAGAATTGGAATCTAAAATAAAAGAAGCCATCAATAATTCGGAGGCTTAATTTGTTATAAACAATAATTTTATTTGGATTCATATCCAGTTAAGTAATTGTAGTACCCAATTATTTCTTGGTTTGTTTTAGACTTTTTTTATGCTTGAGGTAAAAAACATATCTTTTGGTTACACTTCAAAAGAAGTGTTGCATAACATTAGTTTTACTGCAAATAAAGGTAATTATATTGCTATTGTTGGCGAAAGTGGTTGTGGTAAAAGTACCTTATTAGAAATTATTTACGGATTACTGCATATTGAAAAAGGCGCTGTGTTTTGGAACGATAATAAATTATTAGGTCCAAATTTTTACTTAATTCCCGGCGAAGATTTTATGAAATATCTTCCGCAAGATTTTGATTTAATGCCTTTTATAACAGTTGAAGAAAATGTAGGTAAAAACCTGTCGGCTTTAGATCCTAACAAGCAAAAACGCATTGATGAATTGCTTGAAGTGGTGGATATGACCAATTTTGCTAAAGTTAAGGTCAAAAATTTAAGTGGCGGACAAAAACAGCGGGTTGCTATTGCTAAAGTACTAGCTAAAGAACCCGAAGTTTTGTTGTTAGATGAGCCCTTTAGCCACATTGATAATTTTAGAAAAAATAAACTTCGCCGAAAATTGTTCAGGCATTTAAAATCGAAAAATATTTTGTGCATTGTAGCTACCCATGACACTACAGATGCGCTTTCTTTTGCCGATGAAATTTTAGTAATTAAAAACGGTAAAGTGGTAGCTAAAAATACACCGGAAAAAATTTATAATCACCCTAAAAACAGCTATGTTGCCTCATTTTTTAATGATATAAATGAAATTCCACTAAAGCTAGTCGATTCTAAAATCAATACGAACAAAACCATTTTAGCGTATCCAAATCAAATTAGGTTGGTTAAAGAGTCAAAATTAAAAGCAATAGTAATAGCTTCATATTTTAAAGGGAGTCATTATTTAATTGAAGCCGATTTTAAAGGTATCCCTATTGTTTTTGAACATTGTTTATCGTTACAAAAAAACAAAGCAGTATTTATTGAATTTAGTCTTTAATTTGTTAGATTTAAAAATATTAGCAAGCCTTTAAACTCCTGTACTTCCAAAACCACCGGTACCCCGTTGGGTTTCACTTAAAATTTCAACTTCTTCCCACAAGGCGCGTTCGTGTTTTGCAATAATTAGTTGTGCAATACGTTCGCCATCATTAATAATAAAATCTTCATTTGATAAGTTTACCAAAATAACTCCAATTTCTCCTCTGTAATCGGCGTCTATAGTACCCGGGGTATTTAAAACAGTAATGCCCTTTTTTGCTGCCAACCCGCTTCTAGGCCTAACCTGTGCCTCGTATCCAACAGGTAAAGCAATAAATAACCCGGTTTTAATTATGGCGCGCTCTAAAGGTTTTAAAGTAATGGGCGTAGTTAGGTTGGCTCGTACATCCATTCCGGCTGAAGCTATAGTTTCATAATTTGGTAATGGGTGATTAGATTTGTTAATTATTTGAACTTTCATTTTATGGTAATCAGGTTTATTTATTTTCTAAATATTCTTTTAATTTTTGATTGATGAAGTATTTCCAACCTCCTACACAACTTTCTCTTGTAAATTCCACAATATTATCGGGGAATGGTTTGGTTACATAGTTGGTTAAAGAAACTAATGTTTTATTGTTTAGTTTGCTTATTTCAAAAATTACACCGCCTTCACCGCTGTACTCTTTAAAACTCCAAGTATACGAAATTTTTTTAGTTGGGATGGCTTCAGTAATTTCCCATAAGTGTGTAAATATTTTATCGCCGGATTGTACCGGAAATTGGGTTTTAAAACCCTTTATAGGTTTAAATTCGGGAATGTTATCAAAATACCAACCATGCATTTGGTCCAAATCGGTAAGGGCAGCCCAAACTTCTTCAGGCGTTGCTTGTACTTGTTGTGTTACTACAACCGGGTTTTTAAAAGATTTCATAAGTTTTATTCTTTAATTTAATTGATGTTATACAACCAACTTACCACATTTAAAAATTCACTTTTCCAAAATTGCTCGTTGTGTTCGCCTTGTGGATGTATGTTGGTTTTTATGTTTTTTGAAGGAAATCCGGTAGCTTGCAATAGTTGAGTAATTTTTTTTGTATCGGCAACCATATCAGCTCCTTCTTTTTCACCTGCAAGTAGGTATAACCTTACTTTTTTAGTATTCCCATGAGTTTTGGTAAAATCAAAAACTTCATCGGCAAACCAAAAGGATGGTGATAAAGCACCAATTTTCCCAAAAATAGTTGGGTATTGCAACCCTCCGTAATACGACAGCAATCCACCTAATGAGCTCCCGATAATAGCGGTATGTTTGGCTTGTTTTTTAGTACGATAATGTGCATCAATATATGGCTTTAAAGTATTCACTAAAAAATTCACATATAATTTACCTTTACCACCCCCATACTTTTTATGCGGCCAAGGCGTATATTCGTTGATACGTTCTTCCCCTCCATGTGCTATACCAACAACAATAAATCCTTTTCCGGTGTTTTTAAAAAATGCGTTTAAACTTTCATCAACTCCCCATTCGCCGATAAAAGAGGTTGTATTATCAAATAAATTTTGAGCGTCGTGCATATAAATTACCGGATATTTTTTTGAAGTTTGGTAATAATTAGGGGGTACATACACCCATATTTTATGAGATATAGTGTTGAGGTTTGGAATTACAAATTCCTTTTTTAAAATTGAAACATTTTCGGAGGCAGTTGATTTTTTTTCAGAAGCATGTTGCCCAAATACAAGAAGTGTAAATAGGCTTAAGAACGTAACTAAATAAATTCTTTTTTTCACCTGCTATCGTTTTAAAATATTTTTTAGTTCCTTTTTTTCGTTCCAAAAAATAAGCACCCCAAACAAAATTACCAAGGTAATGGAAATACTGTAATTTTCTCTAAAATGCTGAAATGATACATACGAAATTACAATAGCTGCCAGCAAATAACTTCCTGCTTTTTTAATATTATAAGGTACTTTATAATATTTTCTTCCAATAAAATACGAGAGGATCATCATAGTACCATAAGCAGCTAAAGTTGCCCAGGCAGAAGCCATATATCCTATCACAGGTATAAAAACAATATTTACCACAACAGTAATTAGGGCACCGGTAATTGAAAAAAGCATTGCATACCTGGTTTTATCGGTTAATTTGTACCAAATGGCCAAATTATGATAAATACCCAGCAGCAAATTTGCTAATAATATAACAGGTACAATTATAATAGCTTCCCAATATTGTTGGTTGATAAACAGTTGTTTTAATACATCAATAAAAACCACAATTCCTACAAATACTAATGCGCCAACAATTACAAAATAATTTAAAATACGCGCATAAATAATCTTAGCATCTTTGTGTTTGACCTGGTTAAAAAAGAAAGGTTCAGCCCCTAACCGAAAGGCCATAATGTATAAATTCATAAAAATGGCCAGTTTGTAACAAGCAGCATAAATTCCCATAGCATTTTTATCAATAAGTTTGCCTATTAATATTTTATCTAAATTTTCATTTATTACATATGCAACTCCTGCTACCGCTATTGGCCAACTGTAGGAGAGCATTTTTTTAAATAAGGCAACATCAAAATAAAATTTAAAACGTACTAAATAGGGAAGTACCAGTAAAAATGAAACTGCGCTTCCAACACAATTGGCAATAAATATAAAATTAACAATGGCAGTACTGTTGAATACAGTGTTAAGTATAGTTGGTAATTGTTTTTCTTGTTGAAGGGCTTCCGGAATAAATTTTAAAAACGCCAAATTAATAAGTACTATAATACCTACATTTATAAGTTTTACTGTGGTGTATTTTACAGGTTTCCCCGCTGCTCTTAAATAGGCAAACGGAATTACTGCTAAAGTATCTAAGGCCATTATTGCTAAAAATAATTTTAGCTGTACCGGATTAGCAGTAAAATCGAACAATTGAGCGAAAAAATCGAAATAAACATAGCCTGTCAAACAAAAAATAACTACCAACGCGGCAACACTTAAAAAAGCGGTTGATACTAAGGCATTTTTTTGTTTTTCGTTGTTGTAAAATCTAAAAAAAGCAGTTTCAAAACCAAAGGTAAGTAGTACGGCAAATAGCGCTGCCCAAACATAAAAATTAGTGTTTTCGGCATAATTTTTTGCGGGTAAAGCATCGGTATGCACCCGTACTAATAAAAAGTTTATCACACGGGGTAAAACGGCTGCAATTCCGTAAATGATGGTATCCTTAAAAAATCGTTTAAGTGCGCTCAAAATGAGA
This sequence comes from uncultured Lutibacter sp., assembly GCA_964342295.1. GTDB lineage: Bacteria > Bacteroidota > Bacteroidia > Flavobacteriales > Flavobacteriaceae > Lutibacter. Next base: position 16,883 of record CAYFFC010000039.1, read on the forward strand.
TTTGCTATAAAAAGTTAAAAGTATAAAAATACAAAAGTAATTGTTGAGTTTTATAATTTAAATTTAGCGAATTATTTGGTAATTTTAAATTATGAATGCTGAGGTTAAACATTATATTGAAAAGGAACTTAATAAAAAATTAAGCATAGAAGGTTTCGGTTTATGGCAACTGGTTGGGGGCGGTTCTATAAACACTACTTACAAATTATCATTTTCTAATACAGCATTTTTTGTAAAAATAAATACAATTGATGTATTTAAAAATGGTTTTAGAGAGGAGGTAAAAGGAATTGAGTTTTTAAAACAACACAAGGTACAAACACCTTCAATTATTTTTAGTGGTAAGCTACGCGAAGCTATTTTTTTAGTTTTGAATTGGATTGATGAAGGTGACAGAACCACCAGTTTTTGGGAAAATTTGGCGCAACAATTAGCTAAACTGCACAGCGGTAAAAATGTTAAATTTGGATTGTCGCATACAAACTATATGGGGAGTTTACCTCAAAAAAACACTTTTTGTACCAATTTTTCGCAATTTTTTATTGAAAACCGCTTACAGCCTCAATTACAAATTGCTAAAGACAAAGGAATACTACCGGTTGATATTGCCCTAAAATTTGAGCGTTTGTTTAAAAATTTATCTGAGATTTTTCCAACAGAAAAACCTGCTGCGTTGCATGGCGACTTATGGAGTGGTAATTTTATGTGCAATAAAAACCGGCAGGCTGTTTTTATTGACCCGGCGGTTTATTATGGCCATCGCGAAGTAGATTTATCCATGAGTACCTTGTTTGGAGGTTTTTCAGAGAAGTTTTACAATACCTACCAAGAAATTTATCCGCTAGAACCTGGATTTGCAAAAAGAAAGGATATTTATAATTTATACCCATTGCTTATTCACTTAAACCTATTTGGAACCTCATATCTGGGTAGTATAAAAAGGATACTTTTGCCTTTTTAAAATGGTCAATCATACAGTTTTAATTACATTTGAAACTTAAAAGAAACACTTTATGAAAAACACACCTAAAATAGCGGTTTTTGGAGGAGGAAGTTGGGCAACAGCCATTGTAAAAATGTTATG
>CAYFFC010000039.1:18066-20067 GCA_964342295.1 uncultured Lutibacter sp.
ACCACATTCCCCTCGAAAATATTGGTGTTATTACAGGCCCTTGTCATGCCGAAGAGGTAGCTATGGAACGCTTGTCATACCTTACCATAGCTTGCCAAGACACTAAAAAAGCTCAACTTTTAAGCAATTATATTAGCAGTCATTATATAAAAACAAAAATATCAGATGATATTATTGGAACAGAATATGCGGCGATGTTAAAAAATATCTACGCTATTGCTGCAGGTATTGCACATGGTTTGGGGTATGGCGATAATTTTCAATCGGTATTAATGTCAAATTCTATTCGAGAAATGAAGCGTTTTATAAAAAAAGTGCATAAAATGAAACGCAATATTAACAACTCAGCGTATTTAGGCGATTTATTGGTTACCGGCTATTCTATTTTTAGTAGAAATCGCATGTTTGGAAACATGATAGGAAAAGGTTATACTGTAAAAAGTGCTATGATGGAAATGAGTATGGTTGCCGAAGGGTATTATGCGGCAAAAAGTGCGTATTTGTTAAATGAAAAAAATAAGGCAAAGACTCCAATTATAGACGCTGTTTATGCAGTTTTGTACCAAAATAAAAACCCGAAAAAAATATTTAAAAAGTTAACAGAACAACTGGATTAAATAGGTTGACAATTAAATTACTATGAAAATAAAATTGATAATTACAGTATTTGTAGTTTCGTTTTCAACAATTCAAGCTCAAAATGAATTACTTATAGAGGCAAATGACTCTATTAAAATATACGAAACTTATATAGCTGTTAACTCTAAGAATAATGTATTTCCAAAGTTTTATAAAAACGGATTACTTTATGCTTCAACCGAAAAAAATGAAAAAACTACACTTTTTTATTCCGATTTAAAATCACCACCTGTTAAAATTAAAAACACCTCAAAAGTGCAATTAGGCGCTGTTGCCTTGTACAATGATGATATTTACTTTACCGGTACAAATAAAAAAATTAGTAGTAATGGTTTTAATAATTTTGCGATTTATAAAGCAAAATTATTAGATTTTAAAATTTCGAAAAGTAAACAACTAATATTTTGTAATAAAGAATTTAAGTATACAGATCCGGCAATTTCTAAAAATGGAGATGAATTACTTGTTGTTAGTAACGAAAAGGGAGTACCTCATATCTTAAAACTGACAAAAACTAGTAACGGTGAATGGGTTAAAAACCAAATAATTTTTATCGCACAACCCGGTTTTACCATTGTAAATCCTTATTTTTTTGATGAAAATACTATTTATTTCTCTTATGATTTTGGAGAAGCAGAAATTTCTCATATAAATGCAAATAGGAAACAAGGAAAATTTAAAATTGATGAAATTCATTATGCATCAAAATCAAGTTTTAACCTATATAAAATAGTGTGTAAAAAGGGCAAGTGGCAATTACCTGTTAAAGTTGATAAATTAAATTCGGAATTTGATGAGTTTGGCTTACTTTTTACTTCTGAAATAACAGGATTTTTAAACACTTTTAGATATAACAATACCGATAATATTTATTATTTTGAAATAATTAAATAAACCAAGGCAAAGTAAAATTTTCTCAAGTGAAAATTTTATTTGTCCTTGAACATTTTTATTTTTCACTTGGGAAAATTTAAAAAGCACAAGTGAATTTTCACCTTTCAATTGTAAAAAGCGAACGAGAGTTAGCGAATAGCGAAAAGGGCGTTAGTATTGAGAATTAATATTGCAATGTGACTTCGAGTGATTTTCGAAGAAAATAGTATCGAGCAGTATTTATGAGATTGCTTTCTTACGGCATACAGGCTTCATTTCAATCCTAAACACACCCCTAACCCCTCTCAAGAGGGGAATTAAAAGCGAATGTTTAAATACAATAACGGCCTATGCAATTTTTAGTGGCGTTCTATTAAAATGTAAACCTTAAAAAAATCTTTTTAGCCAGCATAGTTCTTGAAAGCTTCGAAATCCAGGAACGCAGTGACGCGAAGTTTTAAGAACGGTGCTGCACAGCAGCAATTCCTA
>CAYFFC010000040.1:0-12710 GCA_964342295.1 uncultured Lutibacter sp.
GAACCCGTGACCTCTTCCTTACCAAGGAAACGCTCTACCCCTGAGCTACACCGGCTTTTAAAAGAGCGGGAGACCGGGCTCGAACCGGCGACAGTCAGCTTGGAAGGCTGAAGCTCTACCAACTGAGCTACTCCCGCAATATTTTTCAAATCCGCATTTTAGTCTATAATATTATAAACATTTGTGGTGAGAGGAGGATTCGAACCTCCGAAGCTTGCGCAGCAGATTTACAGTCTGCCCTCGTTGGCCACTTGAGTATCTCACCATAATTTTCAAAGATCTTTATAAAAAAATTAAATCTTTATAAAAAATTTAATTCTGAACTTTTTTGAGCCGATAGAGGGACTCGAACCCACGACCTGCTGATTACAAATCAGCTGCTCTAGCCAGCTGAGCTATATCGGCAATTTACTCCACAAAAGAAGCCCGCTATTTCTAACGGACTGCAAATGTATTAAAGTTTTATTTTTTTAGCAAAACTTTTCTTATTATTTTTTGTAATTTATTTAGCTCTAATTTTTTCTTTCTTTTTAGTAAGTGTTCGCTTCAAAGAATCAACAGCCAACATTACGCCTTCTTCAAAGGTTTTTGACTGCTTTTTAACAACTACTTCGTTGCCAGGAACATTGATTTTTACATCAACTAATTTATTCTCTTTTTGGCTAGTAAGCTGCACTTTTAAAAACACTTCAGCAGAAACAATTCTGTCGTGAAATTTTTCTAATCCGTTTAACTTCTTTTCAATAAAATCTACGAGACTTTGGTCTGCATTAAAATTAACAGACTGAACAAATACTTTCATATTAAATTAGTTTTTTTTGCTCCTTGGGTGAGCTTGGTTATAAACTTCTTTTATCTTACCCAAACTACTGTGGGTATAAACCTGTGTAGATGCTAAGCTGGAATGCCCAAGTAATTCCTTAACCGCATTTAAATTTGCACCCTCATTTAACAGGTGTGTTGCAAATGAGTGTCGAATAACATGAGGACTTTTTTTTGCTTTTGATGACACAGTACTAAAATAATTATTTATTACACGATAAACAAGTGTATTATACAATTTTTTTCCTTTTTTGGTGAGTAACAAATAAGACTCTTTTGTATTAATTTTGCTTCTTAAATTTAAATAATTAGTTAATGAAACAAGTACAGTTTTAAGCAATGGAATGTAGCGTTCTTTATTTCTTTTGCCTAACACCCTAACTGTTTCATTAAAAAAATTAATATCATCAACTTTAACATGAATTAATTCATTTCTCCGCATTCCGGTTGAGTACAATAATTCCACTATTAATTTATTTCTAACTTCCTCAAAGTTTTGGTTATCAACTTGAGCATTTAAAACCTCAAACATTTCTTTTTTTGAAAAAGGTACTTGAACTTGCTTTTGAACTTTAAGCGCATTGTGTTTTGATAAAGGATCTAATTGCACTACACCTGTCTTTAGTAAAAATTTGTAAAACGATTTTAAAGACGATATTTTGCGGTTTACAGACCTGTTAGAAACACCTAAATTAACAAGGTAAACTATCCAGTTTCTAATTTGAGCATAATTTACCTGTTTCAAATCAGTACTTCCATACTCTGAATCACAAAATTTCTGAAACCCTACTAAATCGTTCTTATATGCAACAATGGTATTTTTCGAATACTTTTTTTCGAATGAGAGATATTCTAAAAATGAATTTATAGGCATAAAAAAACCGTTAGAAAACAAATTTACAAATAGTAAATTACAATTTCTAACGGTACTTATAATTTGGTAGTAAAAAATTATCCTTGCTCTTCAGCAGTTCTTAATCTTTGTACATATTTAGCTTTAATATGTTGTGCGCGTTTTGACACAGACGGCTTAGTGAATTGTTTACGGTTACGTAAATTTTTCATTGTTTTAGTTCGGTCAAATTTTCTTTTATAACGTTTTAACGCTCTATCAATATTTTCTCCGTCTTTAACTGGTATAATTAACATAATTTAGCACCTCCTTTCAAAACTGTTTCTTTTAATTTTTTGGACTGCAAATATATTACAAATTTTATTAAAATTGTAATTATTCATTTTTATTTTGATTTATACTTAAAAAACTAATCGGTTGCAGGTTTGTAATGTTTGTTATCAATAATAATTTTTGCGATTATCTCCTTCAGAATCTCTGAAGTTCCTCCACCAATTGGCCCTAGTCTGCTATCTCTAAACAATCTGGCCAGCGGATAATCTTCCATATACCCATAACCTCCTAACAGTTGCAAACAATTATAAATTACCTTATCGGCCAATTTGGTAGCTGTTAGTTTAGACATACTTGCTTCTTTTACAACATACTTACCTTTATCTAAACTATTTACAATTGCGTAATTAAATGCCTTGCACATTTCTATTTCACTTGCCATTTCTGCAACCTTATGCCTCAATGCCTGATATTGATTTAATTTTTTACCAAACGTTTGTCTTTCCGACATATATTTTAAGGTGTAATCTAACGCGTACTCTGCTCTAGCATGTGCGTTAATACTCATAACAACTCTTTCTAAAGCGAAATGCTGCATAATATAAGAGAAACCCTTACCTTCTTCACCCAACATGTTTTTTGATGGAACTACTACATTATCAAAAGCTATTTCAGCAGTATCAGAGGCCTTCCAGCCCAATTTCTTTAGGTCGGTTGCTGAAATTCCGGCCATTTCTCTATCTAACACAAAAATACTTATTCCTCTATGTGACGCTTCAGGGGTAGTTTTTGCTGCTACCACTAAATAGTCAGAATATACACCATTGGTAATAAATGTTTTAGAGCCGTTAATTATGTACTTATCACCATTTTTAATTGCTGTTGTTCTAAGGCTTGCAACGTCCGATCCTCCAAAGGGTTCCGTTACGCAGAGACACCCTACCTTTTCACCGTTTATACTTGGTGTTAAATATTCATTTTTAATAAAATCACTTCCTTCTTTGGCAAGATGTGTCATTGCCAAATAAGTATGAGCCCACATAGCAGCTGCAAATCCGCCTGAATTAATTTTTTGAAGTTCCTCTAAAAATATTACGGTATAAAATAAATCAAGATTCAATCCGCCATTTTCTTCAGGATAATTTAATCCAAAATACCCCATCTCGCCAAATTTCTTAAAAATAGATTTATCAATAAATCCGACCTCTTCCCAGGTATCAATATTTGGAATGACTTCTTTCTGCAAAAAATCTTGAAAACTTTTACGGAATGCCTTATGTTCTTCTGTGAAATAGCTACTATTCATAACAAGCTAATTACAATTTAAAATATTTATTTAGCGTCCAAATATAAGGCTATTCTATCAAACTTATCTAATGGAAAACCCTCTATTTTTTTCAATTCTTCAATATTTTGTATTTCGGCAACCTCATCTTTATAGTTAAATATTTTTTTAGTGAGCTCATAATCTAAATAAACGATACGCAGCACTTCTTTAAATGATGCTTCATTAATATTCAACTTCTCTATTTTAGGCTGCTCCAACACTTTATAGTGCTGCAAAATTTTATCGGCAATATTTTTAGAAAGCCCCCATACTTCGTATAATTGATAGTTGTATGAAAATCCATTTAACTTTTCCCTGTATTTTATAATTCGAGTAGCAATTTTTGGATGCACGCCAATTTTTATAAAATCATTACCACTAACCGAATTTATGTCTTGAATAACAATGTTTACAGATTCAGGTAATTTTATACTTGGTTTGTTTTTATTAACCCATTTTGGAAATTTAAATAAAGGGGCAATTATATTTAACAAACTATCGTTTACACCGGTCACATTTTGAAATTCTTTTACCGAGTTAATATACTTTCCGGTACTTCTATAAGCAATTAGCTTATCAATTTCATCAACACTCATTCCTAATTGATAAGCCCTAAAATCAGTTAAATAATTAGGGTTAAATTGAAATTTTTGGGTGGTATTCTTTTTTGAAACAATCTGATTTAACGAGTCAAATTCTTTTTGAAAAGCTATTATAGTTGATTGGTTTATATCAACTTTTTCATCAGAGGAAAAATCAACAAAAAAATAAATAAGTTGCAAACCTATAATGATAATTACCAAAAAGAAAATCCCATTTCGCTCACGTTTACTGTAATTGAAATGAGATTTAAAAAAGTTCATATTTGTTTTATTATTTAGCTACCTGTTTAATTGCTTTTATATACTTTTTAAATTCATCTCTAACCATAGGGAATAAGAATAGCAAGCCAATCATATTTGGAAACACCAAGGCTAAAATCATAGCATCAGAAAAATCAAAAACCGCTTGCATTGAAGCAGCTGCACCAATAACTATAAATGTTACAAACAATAGCTTGTATGTCATATCTGCTACTTTACTTCTTCCGAATAAAAATTTCCAAGATTGTAACCCGTAATATGACCAACTTATCATTGTTGAAATAGCAAATAGAACCACCGCTATAGTTAATACGTATGGAAACCAAGGAATAACAGATTCAAATGCCATAGATGTTAAATTAACCCCTCCAATTGCTTGGCCATTAATTAACACATTACCCGAGCCATCACCTCCATATTCAAAAATACCTCCACTGTTATAAAATATAATTACCAAGGCGGTCATTGTACAAATAACCACAGTATCAATAAATGGCTCTAATAATGCCACAACACCTTCACTTGCCGGGTATTTGGTTTTTACTGCAGAGTGTGCAATTGCCGCTGATCCGGCTCCGGCTTCGTTTGAAAATACAGCACGCCTAAATCCGGTAATTAAAACACCAAAAAAACCACCCAAACCTGCCCTTGGACTAAATGCTTCAGTAACTATCATACCAAAAGCGTCATCTATATAACTGAAATTGGCGAAAATCACGATTAAACAAGCCACTATATAAATTACCGCCATGAAAGGCACAATTTTTTCGGTAACAGAAGCTATCCTTTTTATTCCTCCTATAATAACAAAGCCTACAATTATAGCTAATATAATACCTATAATAGTTCCGGTATTTCCTCCTTGAATTCCCATCATAGCAGCAAGTTGTTCTGCTGCTTGATTAGATTGCACAGCATTACCGCCACCAAAAGAAGCCCCTACGCATAAAATTGCAAACAATACCGCCAATCCTTTACCCAAACCTTTAAACCCCTTTTCTGTTAAGCCTTTAGAAAGGTAGTACATTGGTCCACCGTAAACAGTTCCATCGGCCCCAACATCTCTGTATTTTACTCCCAAAGTACATTCAACAAATTTAGTTGACATGCTTAGCAAGCCACAGACAACCATCCAAAAAGTAGCACCGGGCCCACCAATGGCAATTGCCAAAGCTACACCGGCTATATTACCAAGTCCTACTGTACCTGAAACGGCTGTTGCCAAGGCTTGGAAATGACTGACTTCACCTTCTTTACTCTCATCTCTAATAGTTTTGAGTATATCACCTTCTACAATATTTAAATCGGATTTTTCAACCCCGTGGCCTTCAACTTCATCATAATGACCTCGTACTACATTAATAGCCAATGGAAATTTTCTGATATTTATAAACTTGAAATAAAATGTAAAAAATATTGCTCCCAGAACCAACAAAATTACCACCAGTGGTATTCCGGTTCCGGGTACAATCCAAAAAACTATTCCTTCCCATTTTGCAGTTATTGGTTCGAACCAGTCGTTAATTTTTTCATCAAATCCTTTTTCTTGAGCATTTGTTAAAAACGGCACTACCAATAGCAGCAGCGAAAGAAGTTTTTTATTCATAATTTTAAGGTAAATTTTTTAAAGTGGTCGCAATATGGCAAAAAAATGAGCTTAGTACAAATTTTTAACAGTAAACTTAAAAGTTCTTTAGCTATAACGACTGAAATTTAAGGTTATAAAATTTTTGTTAGTTTTTGAATTTGATCTGGTTTCCCTAAAACAATTAAATTAGAATCGGGTGTTAGTTTGGTGGTTGCCTCCGGGTTTATAACGTACTCATTATCCGAAGTTTTAAATCCAATTACAGTGCAACCTGTACTTTTTCTAAGGTCCAAATCTAAAATGGTTTTATTTAAAAACTCAGAAGGCAAATCGTTAATAGGTATTTCTTCTAAATTGGTTGAACCTTCTTCTAAAATGGTTAAACGCTCTACAAATTCTACCAAATCAGGTGTTACCACCAAACTTGCCATATGCATACCTCCTATTTTATCGGGCATTATAATATTATTAGCACCGGCAATTATCAATTTTTTATATGAAGATTCTGTAGATGCTCTGCTTATAATAGTCATGTCTTTATTCATTTGCCTTGCAGAAAGTACTACAAATAAATTATCTGCATCAGATGGTAATGCGGTAATTAAGCTTTTAGCATTTTCTAAAGCTGCTTTATTTAGGGCTTCATCATCAGTAGCATCACCTTCAATATATAAAATATTTTCACGCTCCATTTCGTCGAGCAGTTCTTTATCTCTTTCAATTACAACACAAGGCATTTTAAAGTTTTTCAATTTAACAACTGCTTGTTTACCATTTCTGCCATAACCACAAACTACGGTATGGTTTTTTAATTTTTGAATTTTTTGTTGCACCTTTCTATGTTTTAATAGTTGAAGAATGTTTCCATTTGCAAGATATTCTGTCAATGCTGTTACAGAATATCCATAAACAACAATACTAATTAAGATTAACAGTATTGTAAATAACTTTTCACTGTCATTTAGAGGGTGAATTTCACCAAAACCAACCGTTGTCATGGTAATAACGGTCATGTATAAAGAATCAATAAAATTATCGCCCGAGATATACATGTAACCACTTACTCCAAAAGCAATTACGGTAACAAATAATACTACGGAAATGTATAATTTTCTTTTAAATACCATAAATTATAAATCAAAAACCGAACTTCTTTTGGTATAAATTAAATCTTTAAGGCGCAATAAAAATGCCAACGTCAAATAAATTCCAAAAGAAAACCCTAATGTAACAAAAGAAATATAGATAAAGAATAAACGGACATTTGATGCGCGCATACCCAACCTGTCTGCAAATCTGGACGACACGGCAAAACCGTGCTTTTCAAAAAAATGACGTAAAGAATCAATCCATTTCACTGACCTATTATTTTAACGCAATATAGTAATTTTCAAAATAAACATGTAGCCTAACCTAAATTTTATGACATCATTTTTTTAACTTTGCAACTTTCCTTATTTCAAATGGTTAAAAACGAAGAATACATAGAAGTTTTAGGTGCACGTGTACATAATTTAAAAAATATAGATGTACGCATTCCACGAGAAAAACTGGTAGTTATTACCGGTTTAAGTGGAAGCGGAAAATCGTCTTTGGCTTTTGACACCATTTATGCTGAAGGACAACGCAGATATATTGAAACATTTTCGGCGTACGCAAGGCAATTTTTAGGCGGGTTAGAACGCCCGGATGTTGATAAAATTGAAGGCTTGTCGCCGGTAATTTCTATTGAGCAAAAAACAACCAATAAAAGTCCGCGTTCAACAGTTGGAACTGTTACAGAAATTTACGATTTTTTGAGATTGCTTTATGCTAGGGCATCCGAAGCATTTTCATACAACACCAATAAAAAAATGGTGAGCTACAGTAATGATCAAATTAAAGAACTTATTCTAAACGAATTTGATCAAAAAAAGATTGTTGTACTAGCTCCGGTTATCAGATCAAGAAAAGGGCATTACAGAGAGTTGTTTGAGCAAATTGGCAAACAGGGTTTTGTTAAAGTAAGAGTTGATGGAAAAATAATTGATTTAGAAAAAGGAATGCGTTTAGATCGTTACAAAACGCACGATATTGAAATTGTAGTTGACAGGTTACAGGTTACTAATTCCTCTGAGAAAAGACTGGAAGAATCAATTACAACAGCTCTATATTCAGGAGATAACATTTTAATGATTCTTGAACATGAAACCAATAAGCCTCGCTATTTTAGTAGGGATTTAATGTGTCCCGAAACAGGAATTTCCTATCCTAACCCAGAACCAAATACCTTCTCATTCAATTCTCCAAAAGGAGCCTGCCCAACGTGTAATGGATTAGGAAAAATTAATAAAGTAAACCTCAGCAAAATAATCCCCAGCAAATCCGTTTCTATAAAATCCGGAGGTATTGTGCCCATAGGTGAGCAAAAAAATACATGGATTTTTAAACAGCTACAGCTTATTGCAGAACGTTATAAATTTCAGTTAAATGAAGCTATAACTAAAATTCCAAAAGAAGCTCTTGAAATTATTTTATATGGTGGCAATGAAAAATTTGACGTAGTCTCCAAAACCTTAGGAATTACCCGAAACTATGAAATTGATTTTGAAGGCATTGTAAATTTTATTGAAAGCCAATATAAATTAAGTGACTCTTCTTCAATTAAAAGATGGGCTAAAGGTTTTATGGATGAGATTGATTGCGAAAGCTGCCAAGGAAACAGGCTTAAAAAAGAAGCGCTACATTTTAAAATAAATAACCAAAATATTTCTGAATTAGCACAGCTTGATATTAATGAACTTGCCAACTGGTTTGATAAAATTGAATCGAAACTCAATGAAAAGCAACTAAAAATTGCCTCTGAAATACTGAAAGAAATTAGAACCCGTATCCAATTTTTGTTAGATGTTGGTTTAAATTATTTAACACTAAACCGAAGCTCTAAATCGCTTTCGGGGGGCGAAGCGCAACGTATAAGGTTAGCAACTCAAATAGGTTCACAATTAGTAGGTGTTTTATATATTTTAGATGAACCAAGTATTGGATTGCACCAACGAGACAATCAGAAATTAATTAAATCGTTGTTAAATTTAAGGGATGTTGGTAATTCTGTTATTGTAGTTGAACATGATAAAGATATGATAGAGCACGCCGATTTTGTTTTAGATATTGGACCGGGAGCAGGTATTCATGGAGGTGAAATTGTGAGCGAAGGAAGTTTTTCTGAATTAAAACAACACCAAACACTAACTGCCGATTATTTAAATGGCACAAAACAAATTGAAACCCCTGTAAAAAGAAGAAAAGGAAATGGTAACAAAATTGTTTTAAAAGGTGCTACCGGAAACAATTTAAAAAATATTTCAGTTGAATTTCCTTTAGGAAAGCTAATTTGTGTTTCAGGAGTATCCGGTAGCGGGAAGTCAACGCTAATTAACGAAACGCTGTACCCCATTTTAAATAGTCACATTTACCAAGGTGTGAAAAAACCAATGCCTTATCAATCCATTAATGGGTTACAATATATAGACAAAGTAATTGCCATAGATCAATCACCTATTGGTCGCACACCAAGATCTAATCCGGCAACATATACCGGTGTTTTTAGCGAAATACGCAGTTTATTTTCTAAAACCACTGAAGCCAGTATTAGAGGGTATAAACCGGGCAGGTTTTCATTTAACGTTAAAGGTGGTAGGTGCGAAACTTGTCAGGGCGGTGGTGTTCGAATTATTGAAATGAACTTTTTACCTGATGTACATGTAGAGTGTGAAACCTGTCAAGGAAAACGCTTTAACCGTGAAACACTTGAAATCAGATACAAAGGAAAATCAATTTCCGATGTTTTGAACATGACCATTGAAGAGGCTGTATTATTTTTTGAGCACATTCCAAAAATTTACCGTAAACTCAAAACAATAAATGATGTTGGCTTAAGTTATATTACACTGGGTCAACAATCCACAACACTATCAGGCGGTGAGGCACAACGAATAAAATTAGCTGCAGAACTCTCAAAAAGAGATACGGGGAATACTTTTTATATTTTAGATGAACCTACAACAGGGTTACATTTTGAAGATATTCGTGTTTTAATGCAGGTACTAAATACATTAACAAATAAAGGCAATACGGTTGTAATAATTGAGCATAATTTAGATGTAATTAAACTTGCAGATTACATTATTGACATTGGTCCTGAAGGTGGAAAAAAAGGTGGTGAAATAGTTTGTGTTGGTACTCCGGAAGCAATTGTTAATCACAAAAAAAGCCATACAGCAAAATTCTTAAAAAAAGAACTAAATTAGTCAATGCTAAAACTGCTATTTTCTTTTTTAAAATAAAATTTTATGACATCAAACGAAGACAGAAAAATTCGAGAAAAATTTAAACAAAAAACTTGGAATGAAATTAAAACTAACGATTCCTGGGCTATATTTAAAATAATGGCTGAATTTGTTGAAGGTTTTGAGCGATTGAGCAAAATTGGCCCTTGTGTTAGTATATTTGGATCTGCCAGAACTAAAGAAGGTGAACGTTATTATGATTTAGCCGAAAATATAGCCTACACCCTTACCAGAAATGGTTATGGAATAGTAACCGGTGGTGGTCCCGGAATTATGGAAGCGGGCAATAAAGGTGCAAAACGTGGCAAAGGTACCTCCGTTGGGTTAAATATTGAATTACCATTTGAGCAAAAAGACAATCCGTATATTGACTCTGACAAGCTATTGGATTTTGACTATTTTTTTGTTAGAAAAGTAATGTTTGTAAAATATTCACAAGGGTTTGTGGTAATGCCCGGCGGTTTTGGAACTATGGATGAACTTTTTGAAGCTATAACCCTTATTCAAACACGTAAAATAGGAAAATTCCCTATTGTTTTGGTAGGTAGAAAATTTTGGTCCGGATTAATTGATTGGATTAAATCAACGCTGTTGGAAGAGGGAAACATTAGTAATGGCGACCTCGATTTAATTTCAATTGTTGATACAGAAGAAGAAGTTTTAAAAGTGATAGATGCCTTTTATAAAAAATACAGCTTAAGCCCTAATTTTTAATGTAAACCCTTTTGAAAAAAAACGTATTTATTGTATTCATTTTTATAATTATTTGTGGTAATAATTTTTATTCCCAAACAAATAATATTGCTATAAATGCTTCTTTAAATACCGAAACAAAAGAACTTAACATTCAGCAAACAACAGTTTTTTACAACAAATCGAATACAACTCTAAACTCGATTTATTTCCATAATTGGTCAAACGCTTATAAAGATAAAAAAACACCCTTGGCTAAACGTTTTGTTGAAGGGTATTCAAAAGCATTTCATTTTACTAATGAAAAAAACAGGGGACATTCCTTTATAAAAAGTATCTCGGTCAATTATGATATTGCCACTTGGAAAATCACAGAGGACAATCCTGATATTTTAAAAGTTAATCTTAGTAAGCCCTTGCACCCAAAAGATTCTGTTACCATAGTTGCCACATATACTGTTAAAATTCCAAAAGACCGGTTTACAAATTACGGTTTTAACCTTACGGGTTTCAACCTTAAATACTGGTATTTAATCCCTGCTGTTTTTGAAAATAAATGGATTACTTACAATAATTTAGATTTGGATGATTTGTATATGGATTTCACCAACTATAGTATAAACATAAAAGTTCCAAACAATTACTATTTAAACAGTGACATTGTAGTATCTGAAAAGAATAAGAATAATGTAACGGAATATTTATTAAAGGGTTATAAGCAATTGGATATTCCCTTAAATATTTCGCAACAAAACAGCTTTATAGAAATAAATTCGAGTCCGGTAAAAATTATTACTAATTTAAATTCAACAAAATTAAATTCAGCAATAAAAACGGATATTGTTAATAGGGAGTTATACTTTATTCAACAGTATTTAGGCAAATTTCCATTCTCAAAATTACTGATTGATAAAACTGACTACGATAAAAATCCGGTTTATGGTTTAAACCAACTCCCCTCCTTTTTAGCCCCTTTTAGTGACATTTTTGAATGGGATATAAAATTATTTAAAATATTAACCAAAAAGTATATAGACAATATATTGGTTTTTAACAAGCGTGAAGATGCTTGGCTTGCCGATGGCTTACAAACATATTTAATGCTAAAATATGTGGAAACATTTTATCCTGAAGTTAAAGCTATAGGAAATATATCCAAACTTTGGGGAATTAGAAATTTTAATCTGGCTAAGATAAATTTTAATGATAAATACCCGTTTGTTTATCAATTTGCGGCTCGTAAAAATTTAGACCAGGCACTCACAACACGAGCCGATTCACTCTCTAATTTCAATCAAAAAATAGTTAACAAATACAAAGCTGGATTGGGTTTACAGTATCTTGAAGCCTACCTTAGTAAGAAAACGGTTACGGAAGCTATTCAAAATTTTTCAACAAAAAACAGCGGTAATTTAATTAGTAGCAAGTCATTTTTAAACTATTTTAAAACCAGTAAAGATTTGAGCTGGTTTAAACGTGATTATTTAACAACATTAAAAAAAATTGACTATAAAATAAAAAATATTCAACACAAACCGGATTCGTTAATAGTTGGCATAAAAAACAAACGAAAATTTACGGCCCCTATTCAGTTATATGGTATGAATAACGGGCAAATTAAATTTAAAACTTGGCTCACAGGCATTGATTCTATCACTAAAATAACCATCCCAAAAAATGGCTATGATCAACTATCGCTTAACTATGAATCACTATTACCCGAATATAATTTACGAAATAATTGGAAGAATGTTAATGGTAGTATTTTTAACAAACCGGTACAAATTAAATTTTTAAAAGACATTGAAAACCCCTACTACAATCAGCTTTTTTACACACCAATTTTGCGTTACAATTATTATGACGGTGCTATATTAGGTCTCGCGTTATCAAATAAAACCCTATTAAGAAAAAGTTTTACATATAAAATTACACCTGCATATAGTACAAAAAGTAAAACCTT
>CAYFFC010000040.1:12810-18837 GCA_964342295.1 uncultured Lutibacter sp.
TTAGTTGTGAAACCTAAAAGAATTTACAATTTTATTAGAAGAGGTTTTTATTAAATTTCTCCAAACACAACTTTAAAACTTACAATTTTTTAAATATTTTTCAAAAAAACACAACTATTCACAAATATTTTACATATTTTACACATTATCAAAGCTCATTTTAAATATCGTATAAAAATTGTATCTTTGCAAAACTAAAAAAATCGAATAAATGCACGTAAAATCTTCTTCATCAACAAAAGAACAATTATCGTTTAATGATTTCAGAAATGAGGTTTTAAACGATTACAAAATAGCAGTAATTAGCAGGGAATGTAGTTTATTAGGAAGACGTGAAGTTTTAACAGGTAAAGCAAAATTTGGAATTTTTGGTGATGGTAAAGAGGTACCGCAACTTGCAATGGCAAAAGCTTTTAAGAAAGGTGATTTCAGATCCGGATACTACCGAGATCAAACCTTTATGATGGCCATTGGTGAACTAACACCACAGCAGTTTTTTGCCGGTTTGTATGCGCATCCCAATATTGAAGCCGATCCAATGTCTGGCGGAAGACAAATGGGAGGGCATTTTGCAACACACAGCCTTGATGAAAATGGAAATTTTAAAAATTTAACAAAGCAATACAATTCAAGTAGTGATATTTCACCTACTGCGGGGCAAATGCCGCGTATGCTGGGAATAGCGCAAGCCTCAAAGTTTTTTAGGCAAATTCCTGAAATTAAAAATCCGCAGTTTTCAAATAACGGAAATGAAGTTTCCTGGGGAACAATAGGTAACGCCAGCACGTCAGAAGGTGTTTTCTTTGAAGCTATTAATGCTGCCGGTGTATTGCAGGTTCCAATGGTAGTTAGTGTTTGGGATGATGATTATGGAATTTCGGTTCCGGCAAAATTTCAAACAACCAAAGAAAGTATTTCAGAAATTTTAAAAGGATTTCAAAGAGACGAAAATAATAATGGGTATGAAATATTTGTAGTTAAGGGATGGAAATACCCTGAACTTATTGATGTTTACGCCAAAGCTTCTAAAATTGCACGTGAAGAACACGTTCCGGTATTAATTCATGTAAAAGACTTAACACAACCACAAGGACACTCCACTTCGGGCTCTCACGAGCGTTATAAATCTAAAGAACGTCTTATTTGGGAAAAACAACACGATTGTATTGCCAAAATGCGCGATTGGATTTTAGAGTTTGAACTAATCGATACTAATAACAACTCACTTAAATTTATAGATAACGAAGAAGAACTTATAAAACTTGAAAAAGACGCTAAAAAAGAGGTTCAACAGGCCAAAAGAGATGCTTGGAATGCTTTTCTAGAACCCGTGTTAAAGCAACAAGAGGTTCTAATTAGATTACTTGAAAAATTATCAGAAAAGAGTTCGAGCAAAGCATTTATCCTAAAATTAAAAAATGATTTAGCTTCTATTGTAAATCCATTGAGAAAAGATTTACTTGAATCGGCCAGAAAAGCAATTGTTTATGTTAGGAATGAAAATACTTCCGAAAAAATACTTTTGCAAAACTGGCTTAACAACTATCTGAAAACCGAACAAAATAAATATAGCTCTCACTTGTATAGTGAAAGTATCCAAAAATCAACATCAATATCTGAAATTCTTCCTGAGTACAGTGATAATTCAGAAATGGTTGACGCAAGAATAATTGTAAAAGATAATTTTGATTGCATTTTAGCAAAAAACAACAAAGTATTTATTTTTGGAGAAGATGCAGGGAATATTGGTGATGTAAATCAAAGTTTGGTTGGCCTCCAAGAAAAATATGGCTTGTTGCGTGTTGCCGAT
Organism: uncultured Lutibacter sp.; assembly: GCA_964342295.1. GTDB lineage: Bacteria > Bacteroidota > Bacteroidia > Flavobacteriales > Flavobacteriaceae > Lutibacter. The sequence goes on from CAYFFC010000040.1 coordinate 14,621, forward strand.
AGTGGAATTAGGGAAGCAACCATTATTGGACAAGGAATTGGACTGGCAATGCGTGGGTTGCGTCCTATTGCCGAAATTCAATACCTCGATTACCTATTGTATGGCTTGCAAATTATGAGTGATGATTTAGCAACCCTGCATTACAGAACTGCCGGAAAACAAAAGGCGCCACTAATTGTGAGAACTCGAGGGCATCGACTGGAAGGTATATGGCACTCTGGTTCACCTATGGGAGCAATTGTACATTTATTGAGAGGGATGAATATTTTGGTTCCAAGAAATATGACCAAAGCTGCTGGTTTTTACAATACGTTGCTGGCAGCTGATGAACCCGGACTAATTGTTGAAAATTTAAACGGATATCGACTAAAAGAAAAACTTCCAACTAATTTAGGTGAATTTAGAACCCCTATTGGCGTTGTTGAAACCATAAAAAAAGGTACAGACATTACGGTTGTTTCTTATGGCTCAACTTTAAAAATTGTTGAAGATGTGGTAACCCGATTAGGAGAGGTTGACATTGATATTGAAATTATTGATGCGCAAAGTTTATTGCCTTTTGATATAAACCATGATGTTGTGGAAAGCATACAAAAAACTAACAGGCTGCTAATTGTTGATGAAGATGTTCCAGGAGGTGCCAGCGCTTATTTACTTAATGAAATTTTAGAAAAACAAAATGCATTTAATTACTTAGACAGCAAGCCAATTACCTTAACTGCCAAACCTCATAGAGCTGCTTATGGCACAGATGGTGATTATTTTTCTAAACCTAATGCCGAAGATATTTTTGAAACTATTTACAATATAATGCACGAAGTAAATCCTTTAAAATACAAAAAACTTTACTAAAATTTTTTTAATAAAATACTTACTAAAAATGTACCTTTCTGGTGCATTTTTTAATTGGTGATACTTTAAATTTAAGCCTAAAATTAATGATAATTATCATAAATTGATATTTATCATACTTTATACAATAAAATTGCCATATCTTTGAGAATAATAAAATTACAGAGTAACAATCACCTACAAAATTATTAAAATGGCAAAAGTTAAAGGAGCAATAGTTGTTGACACCGAAACCTGTAAAGGTTGTGAGGTTTGTATACCCGTTTGTCCGGAGGACGTAATTGGCATGACAACCAAAGTTAACAGAAAAGGTTACCACTATGCCTATATGAAAAATCCTGAAGCTTGTACAGGTTGTACCAACTGCGGAATTGTTTGTCCTGACAGAGCAATATCGGTATACAGAGTTAAAGTTTCAGCATAATCATTAAAACCTACAAGTCAATGTCAGAATTAAAATTAATGAAGGGTAACGAAGCCTTGGCAGAAGCAGCAATTAGAGCCGGAGCCGACGCTTATTTTGGTTATCCTATTACGCCACAATCGGAAGTTATTGAATATTTAATGAGCGAACAACCCGAAAAAAGAACGGGAATGGTTGTGCTGCAAGCCGAAAGTGAAGTTGCTGCAATAAATATGGTTTATGGCGCAGCAAGCACCGGGAAAAAAGTAATGACATCCTCTTCAAGCCCGGGTATTTCTTTAAAACTTGAGGGAATATCATACTTGGCCGGAGCAGAGTTACCGGCTGTTATTGTAAATGTAGTTCGTGGCGGTCCCGGATTAGGAACCATTCAACCTTCGCAAGCCGACTATTACCAATCTGTAAAAGGCGGAGGTCATGGCGATTATAAATTATATGTACTTGCCCCGGCATCAGTGCAAGAAATGGCAGATTTTGTTGAAGATGCCTTTGATATTGCTTTTAAATACAGAGCACCGGTATTAATTCTGTCAGATGGATTAATTGGTCAAATGATGGAAAAAGTACAATTAAAAGATCAAGAAGAACGACTCACAAACAAAGAAATTATTGAAAAATATGGAGATTGGGCGGTAACCGGAAAAAAAGGTAGAGAGCGAAATATTGTAACATCATTAGACTTACAATCTGAAAAAATGGAAGCACGCGTTCATAGATTAATGAAAAAATATGAGCAGATGCAGCAAGAAGATTTACGCTACGAAAAAATAAATTGTGATGATGCCGAGTATCTAATTGTGGCCTATGGATCTAGTGCTCGCATTGCTCAAAAGGCTGTTGAATTAGCCAGAGGTAAAGGCATTAAAGCCGGGTTATTACGACCTATTACATTATTTCCATATCCGAATAAGCCACTTTTTGAGTTGGCAGATCAGGTAAAAGGAATTTTAAGTGTTGAATTGAATGCCGGTCAAATGATTGAAGACGTTAAACTTTCCGTTGAACATAAAGTACCCGTAGCACATTTTGGAAGAACAGGAGGAATTATTCATACTCCTGAAGAAATTTTAGAAGCATTAGAACAAAAAATTATTAAAAATGGAAGTATTAGACATCATACAACCCGAGAATCAAGTATTTTGTAAAACAAAATTAATGACTGATACAACCTTGTCTTATTGTCCGGGTTGTGGTCATGGTACCGCCCATAATTTAGCTATGGAAGTTATTGATGAAATGGGAATTTCTGAAGATACTATAGGCGTTGCACCTGTTGGTTGCTCGGTATTGGCTTATGATTTTATGAATATTGATATGACCCAAGCCGCACACGGTCGTGCACCTGCTGTGGCTACAGCCATTGCACGTACTTGGCCTGAGAAATATGTTTTTACCTATCAAGGGGATGGAGATTTAGCAGCTATTGGAACCGCCGAAACCATTCATGCCTGCAACAGAGGTGAAAATATTGTAATAATATTTGTAAATAATGGTATATATGGTATGACAGGCGGACAAATGGCTCCAACTACTTTAGAAGGAATGCGCTCCTCAACATCACCGTATGGAAGAGAAATAAAATCGATGGGAGCTCCCATAAAAATGACTGAATTGGTTGCAAACCTACCAGGTGTTTATTACGCTACACGCCACGCTGTTCACACACATAAACATGCCCGAAAAGCGAAAAAAGCAATAAAAAAAGCATTTGAAAATACACGTCTTAATAAAGGCTTGTCTTTTATTGAAATTGTTTCCAACTGTAATTCGGGATGGAAAATGAATCCTACTGAATCAAATATTTGGATGGAAGAAAATATGTTTCCTTATTTTCCTTTAGGTGATATTAAAGTAAATGGTAAATTAAAATAATGAAGTTATGACAGAAGAAATTATAATTGCAGGGTTTGGTGGTCAAGGTGTATTGTCTATGGGTAAAATTTTAGCTTATTCAGGAATTATGCAAAATCAGGAAGTTAGCTGGATGCCTTCCTACGGACCGGAAATGCGCGGAGGAACTGCCAATGTAACTGTTATTTTAAGCGACGACCGAATTAGTTCTCCCTACTTAAAAATATTTGATACTGCCATTATATTAAATCAGCAGTCCATGGATAAGTTTGAAGAATCCGTTAAACCTGGTGGTATTTTAATTTATGATCCTAACGGAATTACACATCATCCTAAAAGGACAGATATTAAGATTTATCAAATAAAAGGAAACAAGTTGGCGGCTGAAATGGGTAACAAAAAAATCTTTAACATGATTGTATTAGGAGGATTTTTAAAGGTGAAACCTATAGTAAAACTTGAAAACGTAATTGAAGGACTTAAAAAGTCATTACCGGAAAGATACCATCATTTAATTCCTTTAAATAAGGAAGCTATTACAACTGGAATGAATAATATTATTCCATTTGAAGTTAAAGAGCAATTATTACCAAATTAATTGTTTAACTTTTTATTAGTTTTAGGTTCGGTTATTTTGTAGTATATTTTTACGCAATATAACCGAATTTTTTATGCAACACGTATTAATTACAGGAGGTAGTGGCTTTATAGGTGAACAATTATCAAAATATTTAAGTCAACATGGGTATAACGTTGCAATTTTAAGCAGAACCAACTTACCTCACCACAATTACTATTATTGGAATATAGATAAAGATTATATAGATAATGAGGCTATCACCAATGCATTAGCAATAATTCATTTGGCCGGGGCAGGGATTGCTGAAAAAAGATGGACAAAAACTCGTAAAAAAGTAATACTAACCAGTAGAGTTGACACAACAAAATTTCTGTTTAAAAAGGTAAAAGAACTTAATCCTAAGTTAAAAACATTTATTACTGCATCGGGTGTAGGTTATTACGGTGCAACAACTTCAAAGAAAATATATTGTGAAAATGACAATCCGGGAACGGATTTTTTAGCATTGGT
>CAYFFC010000041.1:0-17902 GCA_964342295.1 uncultured Lutibacter sp.
AGGACCCTCTGATTAACAGTCAGATGCTCTAACCAACTGAGCTAAGGAGGAATTTATTTCTCTTTTGCGAGTGCAAATATACAAGGTTTTCTTTTTTTTACAACAATTTTTCTAAAAAAATACTTTTTTTTAACTGCATCTATATTATTCCCATTCATGGTTCCTAATCCCAGCCATAGCAAGGTGTGTATAAATTCCTTCTATTTTAATGGTTTTATATAATTTCTTCTAAAAAAAACCTAAAATAAATTACTTTTTTAGTTTCAATCATTAATTTTTATTAAAAATGTAATAATTCTAAATTACTTATATTAAAAATTGTTGTTGAGTTAAAAGTTGTATTTTTACCCCAACAAAACTAAATGTTTACTACTAACAAAAATCATGGATAAATATTCATTTTTAAACGCCTTGCATACAGGGCATTTGGCTGAATTATACGATAGGTATTTAATAAATCCTGATGCCGTTGAAGCCAGTTGGAGAAGTTTTTTTCAAGGCTATGATTTTGCAACCGAAAATTATAATGACAAAGATGAGACTGCGTCTTTTGAAGTTCCCGAAAATGTACTGAAAGAATTTAAGGTAATTGACCTTATTAATGGATACCGTACGCGCGGACACCTTTTTACAAAAACCAATCCTGTAAGAGAACGAAGAAAATATACGCCTACCCTAGCTTTAAAAAATTTTGGATTAAATGAAAACGATTTAGATACCGTTTTTGACGCCGGTGAAATTATTGGAACCGGAAAAGCAACACTTCGAAAAATTATTGAACATTTAGAAACCATTTATTGCGATTCAATTGGAGTTGAATATATGTATATTCGAAATCCTGAAGAAATTAAGTGGTTGCAAAAAAAGTTGAACAAAAACTCAAACCATCCAAATTATTCTGGTGAAGCTAAAAAATACATTCTAAAAAAATTAAATCAAGCTGTTACTTTCGAAAACTTTTTACAAACTAAATACGTTGGTCAAAAACGATTTTCGCTGGAAGGTGGTGAAACTTTAATTCCTGCAATTAGTGCAGTTATTAGAAATGCAGCCGAAACTTATAATGTAGAAGAATTTGTTTTAGGTATGGCTCATAGAGGTAGGCTAAATACACTTACCAACATATTTAGAAAACCCATTAAAGATGTTTTTAGTGAGTTTGAAGGTAAAGACTTTGAAGACGAAACTATTGATGGTGATGTAAAATATCACTTAGGTTTAACCACTAAAAAAACTTTAAAAAACAACAAGGAACTTAAAATGAACTTAGTTCCAAATCCATCACACTTAGAAACAGTTGGACCGGTTGTTGAAGGAATTTCACGTGCCAAAATTGACACTGTTTACAAAGGAGACAATTCAAAATTATTACCAATAATTGTCCATGGTGATGCAGCCATTGCCGGCCAGGGATTAGTTTACGAAGTAATACAAATGAGTAAACTAAACGGTTATACAACAGGCGGAACCATACATATTGTTATAAATAACCAAATAGGTTTTACAACCAATTATTTAGATGGTCGTTCTAGCACTTATTGTACTGATGTTGCTAAAGTAACTCTTTCTCCTGTACTTCACGTAAACGCCGATGATGTTGAAGCGGTGGTTCATGCGATTGAGTTGGCTTTAGATTTTAGAATGCAATTTAAACGCGATATTTTTATAGACCTGTTGGGTTATAGAAAATATGGTCATAATGAAGGTGATGAACCTAGATTTACACAGCCAAAATTGTATAAGGCAATTGCAAAACATCCAAACCCCAGAGATATTTATGCAAAAAAATTATTAGATCAAGGTGTTATAAATAGTGACTATTTAACAAATGCCATTACCGAATTTAAAACTTTACTCGAAAAAGAATATCAGGAATCCAAAAAAGTTGAAACCTCTAAAGTAAGCGAGTTTATGAAAGAAACCTGGCAACAATTTACTCGAAAAGGAATTGAAGCTATGCTTGTTTCTGAAGATACTTCGTATCCCGAAAAAAACTTACAGGAAATCGCAAAAATAGTATCAACCGTTCCGGAAGGAGTAAAGTTTTTGAGAAAAGCCGAACGCATTTTACGCGACCGAAATAAAATGGTTTTTGAAACCGATAAAATCGATTGGGGAATGGGCGAAACACTTGCTTATGGAAGTCTTTTGCAAGAAGGTTTTGATGTGCGAATATCAGGTCAAGATGTTGAGCGGGGCACTTTTAGTCACAGACATGCCATATTGAGAGATGAAATTTCTGAAGAACGCATTAATTTATTAAATACCATATCTGATAATCAAGGAAAAATGTACATCTACAATTCTTTGTTGTCAGAATACGGTGTGTTAGGTTTTGATTATGGTTATGCCATGGCTAATCCAAACACCCTTACCATTTGGGAAGCGCAGTTTGGTGATTTTAGCAATGGCGCTCAAATAATTTTCGACCAATACCTGTCTGCCGCCGAAGATAAATGGAAATTACAAAATGGTTTAGTAGTGTTGTTGCCACATGGGTATGAAGGACAAGGGTCTGAACACTCTTCGGCACGAATTGAGCGCTATTTACAATTATGCGCCATTGACAATATGGTTGTTGCCAATTGTACTACACCTGCCAATTTTTATCACTTGTTAAGGCGACAAATGAAACGCAATTATCGTAAACCGCTAATTGTGTTTACCCCTAAAAGTTTATTAAGGCATCCACTCGCTGTATCAACTTTATCAGAACTTTCTAACGGAAAATTTCAAGAAGTAATTGATGACACCATTGATAAAAAAGCTGTAAGTAAACTGGTATTTTGTACCGGAAAATTTTATTACGATTTACTGGACGAACGTACAAAACTGAGCAGAGATGACATTGCTTTAGTAAGAATAGAACAATTATTTCCGCTTCAAACCAATAAATTACAAGAAATTATTGCTAAATATCCAAATGTCAATCAATATGTTTGGGCACAAGAAGAACCCGAAAATATGGGAGCTTGGAGTTATATGCTGCAACGCTTTAGAGAAGTAAAATTAGAAGTGGCTGCGCAACCGTATTATGCAGTTCCGGCAGCAGGTTCTACAACACGATTCAAACGCAGGCATCAGCGCGTTATTGATAAAGTATTTAAAACTAACTAATAAAAAAATCGTCTAAAAAAGACTAAATATTAAAGAAATGATTTTAGAAATGAAAGTTCCCTCACCGGGAGAGTCCATTACGGAAGTAGAAATAGCAACTTGGCTGGTTGAAGATGGAGATTATGTAGAAAAAGACCAACCTATAGCCGAAGTAGATTCAGACAAGGCTACCTTAGAACTGCCTGCCGAAGAGAGCGGTGTCATTACGTTAAAAGCCGAAGAAGGTGATGCTGTTGCTGTAGGTGCTATAGTATGTTTAATTGACATCGATGCCAAAAAACCTGAGAACCTTCCTTCAGAAAAAAAAGACGTAAGCACCGAAAAAACTGAAGAAAAACCAATAGAAAAGCCTGTTCAAGAAAAAACCTATGCCAGCGGCACCCCTTCACCTGCCGCTAAAAAAATTCTCGATGAAAAAGGTATATCATCAACCACCGTAAAGGGTACCGGAAGAGATGGAAGAATTACTAAGGAAGATGCCACACATGCAGTTCCAAGTATGGGAACACCTGCGGGTAGCTCAAGAGGTAGTGAACGTAAAAAGTTATCAATGCTTCGCAGAAAAGTGGCGCAACGCTTAGTTGCCGTTAAAAATGAAACGGCAATGTTAACCACCTTTAATGAAGTTGATATGCAACCTATTTTTAAACTTCGAAAAGAATTTAAAGAAGATTTTAAAAATAAGCATGGTGTTAGCCTTGGTTTTATGAGCTTTTTTACTTTAGCTGTGGTGAGAGCATTAAAGATGTACCCTGATGTAAACTCTATGATTGATGGCGATTATAAAATTACTCATGACTTTCAAGATATTTCAATTGCCGTTTCCGGACCTAAAGGCTTAATGGTTCCTGTAATTAGAAATGCTGAAAACCTGACTTTTAGGGGTGTTGAAAGTGAGGTGAAACGTCTTGCTTTACGTGCTAGAGATGGACAAATAACGGTTGATGAAATGACCGGAGGAACATTTACCATTACAAATGGAGGTGTTTTTGGTTCCATGTTATCCACACCCATCATTAACCCTCCTCAAAGTGGTATTTTAGGAATGCACAATATTGTAGAGCGCCCAATTGCTTTAAATGGTGAAGTTGTTATAAGGCCAATTATGTATGTTGCCTTATCATACGATCACCGAATTATTGATGGCAGAGAATCGGTAGGATTTTTAGTTGCCGTAAAAGAAGCCCTTGAAAATCCGGTTGAAATTTTAATGGATAATAACCATAAAAAAGCATTGGAATTGTAAAAGAGAAAAGAAACGACTGACTAAAAAAATCGTTATTACAAATTAATATGTCACGAGGCAAGCGTAGTGAAGTAATCTTTTTTTTAATTACAAAATGATGCAGATTGCTTCGTGCCTCGCAAAAACGTAGTTAGAATTTTTAGTCAGCCTTATTTGGTTTCAATTTTACGTTTTTAAACTAACTTATTCGCTACCAAATACTCGGCAATTTGAATGGTATTTGTGGCCGCACCTTTTCTAAGATTATCGGAAACAATCCACATATTTAACGTGTTGGCTTGCGATTCGTCCCTGCGGATTCTACCCACAAAAACTTCATCTTTATTATGTGCATAAATAGGCATTGGATAGGTATTAGTTTCTAAATTATCTTGAACCACAACACCCGGTGTTTCATGTAATAATTTTCTAACTTCGTTCAAATCAAAATCATTTTCAAATTGCACATTTACCGCTTCCGAGTGCCCACCTGAAGTTGGTATACGTACCGCAGTTGCAGTTACTGAAAACGATTCATCATTTAATATTTTTTTAGGTTCTTTAACCAATTTCATTTCTTCTTTTGTGTAGCCATTTTCTAAAAATACATCACAATGCGGAATGGCATTTCTATTAATTGGATAATGATAGGCCATTTCACCCTTTACCCCTTTTGTTTCATTTTCAAGCTGCTGAACAGCCTTAACTCCAGTTCCGGAAACCGATTGGTAGGTTGATACCACCAAACGCTTCATTCTATACTTTTTATGCAAAGGAGCCAATGCCATTACCATTTGTATGGTTGAACAATTTGGATTTGCAATAATTTTATCATCTTTAGTCAATACATCTCCATTAATTTCAGGAACAACCAACTTTTTTGATGGATCCATGCGCCAAGCTGATGAATTATCAACGACAGTGGTACCTGCTTCAGCAAATTTTGGCGCCCATGCTTCTGAAGTACTTCCACCTGCCGAAAACAGTGCAATATCGGGTTTGGCTTCAACAGCATCTTGTAAACCTATAACTGTATAAGTTTTATTTTTATAGGTAATTTGTTTCCCTTTTGACTTTTCTGAAGCTACTAACAAAAGTTCTGTGATTGGGAAATTACGTTCTTCCAAAACTTGTAACATCACATTTCCTACCATTCCGGTAGCTCCAACAACCGCTACTCTCATATTTAAACTATTTAATTTTAATTTGCGCAAATTTCAAAAAAAAACATCACAAAAAGGCACTTACTAACTATTAATTAACAAATAAAATCGTTTTGTTAAAAAACCTCCATTTTAGTTAACAATTTGCTATTATTTTCTTGAAATTCCTTTAGTTATAGGAAATTATGTAGTTTTGCAAAAAATCAAAAATAAATGACTACTTCTGGGAAAATTGAATTAATGGCTCCTGCCGGAAATTTTGAATCGTTACAAGCTGCATTGGATAATGGGGCAGATTCTGTATATTTTGGTGTTGAGCAATTAAATATGCGGGCGAGAGCGTCAATTAATTTTACTTTAGACGATTTACAGGAAATTTCGAAAAGATGTAAAGTAAAAAATGTAAGAACCTACCTTACACTGAATACAATTATTTACGACCACGATTTAACCATAATTAAAACGTTGCTTCAAAAAGCAAAAGAAGCAAATATAACCGCCGTTATAGCTATGGATCAGGCTGTTATTTCAGCAGCAAGGGCAATTGGGTTAGAAGTACATATTTCAACCCAAATAAATATTACAAATATTGAAACGGTTAAGTTTTATGCCATGTTTGCAGACACTATTGTTTTAAGTAGAGAGTTGAGCTTGCGACAGGTTAAAAAAATTACCGAACAAATTGAAAAAGAAAATATTAAAGGTCCATCAGGAAATATAGTTGAAATTGAAATTTTTGGGCATGGGGCATTATGTATGGCGGTTTCGGGAAAATGTTATTTGAGTTTACATTCCCATAATTCTTCGGCTAACCGAGGTGCTTGTAAACAAAATTGCAGGAAAAAATACACTGTTATTGACCAGGAATCGGGCTTTGAAATGGAACTGGACAATGAATACATTATGTCTCCAAAAGATTTATGTACTATAGATTTCTTAGACCAAATTGTTGATGCCGGAATTAAAGTATTAAAAATAGAAGGCCGTGGACGAGCTCCTGAATATGTTGCCAAAGTTATTAAGTGCTACCGAGATGCCATAGACAGTATTGAAGCAGAAACCTACAGTAAAGAAAATGTTATTTCTTGGATGCTAGAACTTGAAAAAGTGTATAATCGTGGCTTTTGGAGCGGTTATTATTTAGGGCAAAAATTAGGCGAATGGAGCAATGGTTCGGGCAGTCATGCTACTCAAAAAAAAGTGTATTTAGGCAAAGGCATGCACTATTTTCCGAAGGCTAAAATTGGAGAATTTAAAATTGAAGCTTATGATATTTTGGTTGGAGATACAATTTTAATTACTGGCCCAACCACGGGTGCACAAGAAATGGAAGTAACAGAAATGTTTGTGAATGACACAAAAGGTGAGAAAGCGCAAAAAGGAGATTCTGTTACCATTCCTTTAGATTTTAGAATTCGCCCTTCCGATAAATTGTATAAAATTGTTGCCAATAAAGTAGATGCATAATGGTAATAATTACCTTACAAAGAGCCAAATGCATTGGCTGTAATTACTGTGTTGAACTGGCACCTGAGCAGTTTCAAATGTCAAAAAAAGACGGCAAATCTGTACTATTACATTCAAAAGAAAAAAAAGGCTTTTTTACGTTAAAATCTCCTAACGAAACTATTTTTGAAAACAGTATAAAAGCCAAGGAAGCCTGTCCGGTAAAAATTATTGATGTAAAACAAGTTTAAAATACGTTTTTTTAGGTTTTATCGTTAGTAATTTTAATTATATCTTTACAAATTAGTGAAGATTGTAAAATTGAAATTTTCAATTTTAGTAACAAATTTAAAAATAGCATTTTATGAGCTGTACTAGCTGCTCTTCAGATATAAACACCAAACCTAATGGATGTAAAAGCAATGGAAGTTGTGCTACAGACGGTTGTGAAAAACTAGGCGTTTTTGACTGGCTGTCGAACATGGAACTGCCTGCTACCCAAAAACCATTTCATATTGTTGAGGTGCGTTTTAAAAACGGCCGAAAACATTTTTATAAAAATGCTGATAATATTAACCTTTCAATAGGTAATGTGGTTGCAGTAGAAGGTAATCCGGGTCACGATGTAGGAGTAGTTTCTCTTACCGGCGAACTTGTAAAGGTTCAATTAAAGAAAAAAAGAGTTGACCCGAACGACGAATCTATTAAAAAAATATATAGAAGAGCTACTCAAAAAGATATAGAAATTTGGCAAGCTGCTCGAGAAAAAGAATACAACACACAATACAGAGGTCGTGAAATTATTGGAAGACTTGGCTTAAAAATGAAATTATCGGATGTTGAATACCAAGGTGATGGAAATAAAGCTACCTTTTATTATACCGCTGATGACCGTGTTGATTTTAGACAACTTATTAGAGATTTAGCAAGTGCTTTTAACATTAGAGTTGAAATGAAACAAGTTGGTTTGCGACAAGAAGCAGCGCGTTTAGGCGGGGTAGGTTCTTGTGGTAGAGAATTGTGTTGCTCAACCTGGCTTACTGATTTGCGCAAAGTAAATACCACAGCAGCACGTTACCAACAATTGTCCTTAAATCCTCAAAAATTAGCCGGCCAATGTGGCAAGTTAAAATGTTGTTTAAATTATGAATTAGACACCTATTTAGATGCGCTTGAAGGATTTCCAAAACAAGATGTTGTTTTAAATACCGAGAAAGGTGATGCCGTTTTTGTAAAAATGGACATTTTTAAAGGATTGTTATGGTATACCTATAAGGAAGAGCGATCTAAGTGGTACAAACTAACCTTAAATCAGGTTAAAGATATCATTGAGCTTAACTATAATAATGAACAAGGAAGTTCTTTAGAAGATTATGAGTCGGATTCAAGCGATGTTAATAAAACAGATTTTGAGGATGTTGTTGGTCAAGATAGTTTAACGCGATTTGATGCCCCAAAACGCAGAAAAAAGCGAAAAAGTAAACGCAGCAAATCAAAACAGGCTATAGGATTGCAACAAGTTAAAAGTCAGCAAGGCACTTCATCCAAAAGATCGAATCGAAATAAAAGAAGAAGACCTTCAAACCAACGTACAAATAATAAAAATAATGCGTAAACTTTTAGGTATAGTACTCTATTTTTTCTTACTGATTTCTTGCAATTCAAATGTGGTATTTGATAAATACAAGCCAATAGAAAATCAGCAATGGAGTTCTCAAAACAACATAGAGTTTACTGTTGAAAATTTCGATACTATTTCTAAAAATAATGTGTTTATTACTATAAGAAACACAAAAAATTACCAATTTAGCTCATTGTTTTTAATTGCTCAAATTGAATTTCCAAATAGTTTTAAGGTAATTGATACTTTAGAATATGAAATGACGAATGCTGAAGGGCAATGGCTTGGAACTGGCTTTACGGATATGAAAGAAAATAAACTATTTTATAAAGAAAACGTAGTGTTTCCTGTAAAAGGCACGTATAATTTTAGCATTCAACAAGCCACTCGCAGTATAAATGATATTGAAGGGAAAAATCCTTTAAAAGGAATTTCAGATGTTGGACTACGTATAGAAAAAGTTAAGGAATGAAAAAAAAGACAACCAAATCAAAAAGCGATAAAATAAATTTTACAGCCTATATAAAATGGTTTTGGATTCTTATTTTTGGAGGCACTTTATCAATAATTCTTTTATTTTTATTGGCATCTTGGGGTGCCTTTGGACCGTTACCAACTTTTGAAGAATTAGAAAATCCTGAAAAAAATTTAGCATCAGAAGTTATCTCAATTGACGGTAAAACCTTAGGTAAATATGCCTATGAAAACAGAACGCCCGTAAAGTATAAAGATTTACCTCAAAACTTGATTAACGCACTGGTAGCAACTGAAGATGAACGTTTTTACCAACATTCAGGAATTGACTTTAAAGCCACCCTACGAGCAATTATAAAAATGGGTAAAGATGGTGGGGGCAGTACTATTACGCAACAATTGGCTAAATTACTGTTTCACGGTGAGGGCTCTAAAAATCTTATTGAACGAATTTTACAAAAAGTTAAAGAATATGTGATTGCTGTACAACTTGAAAAGCAATATACAAAGCAGGAAATTCTAACAATGTATTTAAACAAATACGACTTTTTGAATTTAGCAGTAGGGATACGTTCAGCCTCTAGAATTTACTTTGGAAAAGAGCCTATTGAATTAAGCGTAAAAGAATCGGCCATGTTAGTGGGTATGTTAAAAAACGCTTCACTATACAATCCTTTAAGAAGACCTGAAAAAGTTATAAAAAGAAGAAATGTGGTGTTAGGCCAAATGCTTAAAAACAATTTTATTTCTGAAAAACAAAAAGATACCTTACAGCAGCAAGAGCTCGATTTAAATATTAACCGAGAAGGACATAGTGATGGGTATGCAACCTATTTTAGAGAATATTTAAGAGATTTTATGAAAAGTTGGATTAAAAAAAATCCAAAACCCGATGGCTCACTTTACAATATTCATAGAGATGGTCTCAAAATTTATGTTACCATAGATTCTAGAATGCAACAATATGCTGAAGAAGCCATGCAAGAGCATATGGCCAATTTACAGCGTGTGTTTTTCAAAGAACAAAAACGAAATCCTACAGCGCCTTTTTATGATATTGAACCTGAGCAGCGCACTACTACCATTTATCAGGCAATGACGCGTTCAAACCGTTGGAGAAGAATGAAAAAAAACGGAGCTTCTGAAAAAGAAATAAGAGCCTCTTTCAACCAAAAAACAAAGATGAGAATCTTTACTTGGAATGGAGAGGTTGATACTTTAATGACACCAAAAGATTCAATTTTATATTACAAGCATATTTTAAGATCGGGGTTATTATCTGTCGAACCACAATCCGGGCATATAAAGGCTTGGGTTGGCGGCATCAATTACAAACATTTTCAGTTTGATGCTGTAAAACAACAAAAACGTCAAGTTGGTTCTACTTTTAAACCCTTTGTATATGCTACTGCCATTAACCAGTTAAATCTTTCGCCTTGCGATAAGTACCCTAACACACCCTACACCATTCCAAAAGAAAAGTATGGAATGCCCGAAGATTGGACTCCAAAAAATTCAGGCGAAGTTTATGGTGGTGAATTATCATTAAAAGCTGCGTTGGCAAGCTCTATCAATGTAATTACTGCTAAATTAATTGATATGGTAAACCCAAAAAATGTAGTACGTTTGGCAAAGAGTTCAGGTATTGAAAGTGAAATTCCAGAGGTTCCTGCAATTGCTTTGGGTTCGGTAGATTTATCGTTATATGAAATGGTAGGTTCCTATGCTACATTTGCTAATAAAGGGTTACAAGTTGAACCCATGATGCTGTTAAAAATTGAAGATAAAAACGGAACAGTTTTAGAGCAATTTATTCCTAACTCAAAAGAAGTTTTAAGTGAAGAGTCGGCCTATGTGGTTATCAATTTACTGGAAGGGGTTACAGAGGCCGGATCGGGAGTTCGATTACGTAGTGAATGGGGACAATATCCTGATAAGGTAGTAACCGGTTACCCTTACAAATTTGAAAATCCTATTGCAGGTAAAACAGGAACCACTCAAAACCAATCAGACGGGTGGTTTATGGGAATTGTTCCTAATTTAGCAACCGGAGTTTGGGTTGGTGGTGAAGACCGAGCAACTCATTTTGAAGGCATAACATTGGGTCAAGGCGCTACAATGGCTTTACCAATATGGGCTTTATATCATAAAAAATTGTACGCGGATACGTCGTTAAGTATCAGTAATGAAGAGTTTGAAAAACCCGAACAGCTTTCCATAGAAGTTAATTGTGCAAAAACAGCATCAGAACTTGAAAATGTAGAAGAAATAATTGAGGAAGACCCTGAATTTTAAATAAAATGGAATTAAAACCTACTTGGCAACCTTCTAAAAAAATAATCGAACAAAGCAACATTTATAAAATGATGCAACAAGTGGGTTCTGATACTTATCAAAACTTTTGGAAATGGTCAATTTCTCATAAAGAAGATTTTTGGGAAGCAACCATTAAAAATTTAGGCATTCAACTTCAAAAAAAATACGGTGAAATTGTCAATACAAAAAAGGGTGTTGAAAATGCACAATGGCTAAAAAATGCAACATTAAATATTGTAGACTCCTGCTTTCAAAATAATGAGGATGCTACTGCTATTGTTTTTCAAAAAGAAGAAGAAGAAATGCTACAAACAATTTCTCAAAAAGAATTGTTGTTTTTGGTAAACAGAATTGCCAATGGGCTTGTAAACCTCGGCTTAAAAAAAGGTGATAAAATTGCCATAGACCTCCCTATGACAGTTGAAGCAGTAGCAATTTATTTAGCGGGTATTAAGGCAGGTATGCCCATAGTAACCATTGCAGATAGTTTTACCCCTAACGAAATTGCAGTTCGGTTAACTATTACCCAACCAAAAGTACTATTTACTCAAAACGTACTACAAAGAGCCGGTAAAAAATTACCGCTCTACCAAAAAGTTATTGAAGCAAATGCTCCAAAAACGGTGGTTATAAATGAAAACTCTGAGGAACTGTTTTTGCGAAAAAACGACCTTAATTGGGACAATTTTTTAAGCTCAAAAGCAACTTTTAAAACGGTGTTGCAACAACCGGATGATATCATTACTATTTTATTTTCATCGGGCACAACCGGAGCGCCAAAAGCCATTCCTTGGACGCATACTACGCCTATTAAATCGGCTAGTGATGGATACTATCATCATAACATTCAAAAAAATGATGTTGTTTGTTGGCCTACTAATTTAGGTTGGATGATGGGGCCTTGGTTAGTATTTGCATCACTCATAAATAAGGCAACCATAGCTTTGTATTATGGAGCACCTTCTAATAATAATTTCGGTAAGTTTATTCAAAAAGCTAATGTTACTATGCTAGGGGTAATTCCTAGTTTTGTTAAAACCTGGAAACAAAATAAGTGTATGGAATCTTTAGATTGGAGTTCCATAAAATGTTTTAGTTCAACGGGCGAAGTATCAAACCCTACTGAAATGCAATATTTAATGAAATTAGCAGGTAACAAACCCGTTATTGAATATTGTGGCGGAACAGAAATTGGGGGAGGCTATGTTACAAGTACTGTTGTACAACCAAATATTGCAAGTACTTTTTCTACACAAGCATTGGGAGGAGCTTTTGTATTATTAAATGGAAGTGGAAAAGAAAGTACACAAGGTGAAGTTTTTTTAATCCCTCCAATTATGGGATTATCTACTACGCTGCTCAATAAAAATCATTTTAATGAATATTATAAAAATACGCCAGTTTTTAATAACATTTTATTAAGAAGACATGGAGATGAACTTATGCAATTAAAAAATGGTTATTACAAGGCAATGGGCAGAATAGATGATGCTATGAATTTAGGTGGTATTAAAATAAGTTCGGTGCAAATTGAAGCAGTTTTAAATCAACTTGATTTTATTAAAGAAACTGCTGCCATTGCAGTAGCCCCTAAAAATGGAGGACCTAGCCAACTTGTGGTTTATTATGTTGAAAATGAGACAACCTTAACCGATTCGGAAGAGTTTGAAATCGCAAAAAATTATTTAAAAAAACAGTTGAACCCGCTGTTTAAATTAGAAGGTTTCATAAAAATTAACCTGCTTCCCCGAACTGCTTCAAACAAGGTAATGCGAAGAAAACTTCGCGATATGTATATGAGTGAAAATTGAAATAAAAAAATAATTAAAGTTTAAGTAATACATGAAAATTGTTTCATACAACGTAAATGGTATTAGAGCAGCTATAAATAAAGGTTTTATTGAATGGTTAAAAGCTTCAAATCCTGATGTAATTTGTATTCAGGAAACCAAGGCGCATAAAGAGCAACTCGATTTAAGTTTGTTTGAAAATGCCGGCTACCCCTTTCATTATTGGTTTTCGGCACAAAAAAAAGGCTATAGCAGTGTTGCTATATTATCAAAAATAAAACCCAACAATGTGGTGTATGGCACAGGAATTGAGTCGATGGATAATGAAGGTAGAAATTTACGGGTTGATTTTAATAATTTTTCGGTAATGAGCTTGTATTTACCATCCGGAACTAATGATGCCCGTTTGCAGTTTAAATTAAATTATATGGCGCAATTTCAAAACTATGTGAATCAACTTAAAAAAGAAATTCCAAACCTAATAATTAGTGGCGATTATAATATATGCCATACCGAAATTGACATTCATAACCCAAAACAAAATAAAAACACCTCTGGCTTTTTACCTGTTGAACGTGAATGGCTGGGGAGTTTTATTGACAGCGGATTTATAGATTCTTTCAGGTACTTAAATAAAGAACCTCACAATTATACCTGGTGGAGTTATAGAGCAAATGCCAGAAATAATAATAAAGGCTGGCGCATTGATTACCACATGGTAAGTGAGCCTTTAAAAAATAAAATTAAACGTGCTTATATTTTACCGGAAGCAAAACATTCCGATCATTGTCCAATTGTAATAGAAGTTGAATAATTATAAACAAAACCCTATGTTAAAAAAAGTAACTTTTTTATTAGTTATATCTTTGTTTTTAAATGCCTGTGTATCTAATAAAGTATATCAGGAATTGGAAACAAAATATAACAAATTACGTTCATCAAATGCTGAACTGTTACAAGAAAAAGACCAATTATTAGCCTCAAAACAAAAGCTTGAAACCCAGTTAAAAGATGTAAACAACAAATACATTGCGTTGCAAACTGAAAAAAATAATTTAGCTGATGCATATGCTTCTTTGCAAAATAAATTTAAAACTTTAGAAGAATCATATAATTTATTAGCAACTCAAAGTTCAAAAAAATTATCAGAACAATCTAAGAAGAATCAGGAGTTATTAGCGCAGCTCAATGAAAAAGAACGCATGTTACATGCCGAAAGTTTACGACTTGAAAAACTTCAAAAAGAATTATCTGAACGCGCCACACAAATTTCTGAATTACAAAACTTAATTGAAGCTAAAGAAGCCCAAATGATGCGATTGAAAAATACCATCTCCAATGCTTTGCATAATTTTGAAGGAAAAGGGCTTACAGTTGTTCAAAAAAATGGTAAAATTTATGTGTCTATGGAAAACAAATTATTGTTTAAATCGGCTAGTTGGGCTGTTGGTAATGAAGGAAAAAATGCAGTTGAAAAATTAGCACAGGTTTTAGTTAAAAATACCGATATAAATGTATTAATTGAAGGACATACCGACAATGTACCATACAAAGGTACTGCTTTAAATGATAATTGGGATTTATCAGTAAAAAGAGCCACTGCCATTGTTAGAATTTTACAAAATAATGGGGTTAACCCTACTCAAATTACTGCTGCCGGACGCAGTGAATTTGTACCGGTTGCAAGTAATAAAACCTCTGAAGGAAAAGCTAAAAATAGGCGAATTGAAATTATTTTAGCTCCTAATTTAGATGAGATTTCAAAATTATTAAACGAATAATGATTATTAAAAAAATAATAAGTTGCTTTTTTATGGTTTGGGCTTTTGGAGGTATATCGCAAACCCAACCCGATAGTCTTAATTATGAAAAAATTGAAGATGCCAAAACCTTATTTTCAAAAGGAGACAGCTTGTTACTGCAAACTAATGATACTACACGATTTATAAATCACAAACAAGCGGCTTTAATTGATAGTTTATGGTTAAATGAATTAGTTAAATCGCCTTTATACGATACCATACCTTATGTTTTAAATGATGATGAAATTTTTGAAACAGAACTAGAGGAGTTACCGACAGCTTTATTAAAACAACGATTGAAAACACTAGATGCTAAAACACCTTTTCATATTGAATACAACCCGCATTTAGAAAACATTATTAAAACCTATTTAAAAAGAAGAAAAACAGCGTTTTCAAATTTAATGGACAGGGCACGTTTTTTCTTTCCATTGTTTGAAGAACAATTAGATAAATACGATATACCTCTTGAAGTAAAATACCTTGCCATAGTAGAATCGGCTTTAAAACCAAGAGCCCGTTCAAGAGTTGGTGCCACCGGTTTGTGGCAATTTATGTACCAAACAGGAAAACAATTTAATTTAAACGTTAGCTCTTACGTTGATGAACGTTCAGATCCTTACAGAGCCACAGAAGCTGCTTGCAAATACTTATCAACCTTGTACGGTATTTTTGGCGATTGGGATTTAGCCTTGGCAGCTTACAATTCAGGGCCAGGAAATGTTAGTAAAGCCATACGGCGCGCCGGTGGCAAAACCAATTATTGGAACATTAGGCATTTATTACCTCGTGAAACTGCCGGTTATGTACCTGCTTTTTATGCTACCTTATATATTTTTGAATATGCCAAAGAACACAATATAAAAGCTAAAGCAAGTTCATTGGCATATTTTGAAACCGACACAGTTCAAGTAAAAAGGCAACTTACTTTTGAGCAGTTATACGAAACGTTGAATGTTGATATAGAAGTATTACAATTTCTTAATCCACAGTATAAATTAGATATTATTCCGTTCATCAAAAATCGGAATTACACGCTTACTTTACCCGTAAAAGATATTGGTAGCTTTTTAAGTAACGAAAAGCAAATTTACGCCTATGCTGATGCTGAAGATGCAAAAAGAGAAAAGCCTTTGCCAAAATATTTTGAAATGAATCAACGCATCCGGTACAAAGTTAGAAATGGAGATTATTTAGGGAAAATTGCAAACAGATATGGCGTTTCTGTAAATAGTATTAAGCGTTGGAACAATATGAGAAGTACTAATATTCGTATTGGCCAACGATTAATAATTTACCCCAGAAAATTGTATGTAGCACCAAAATCAACCACAAAAAAAAGTACAGATAAAAAAGAAACTCCAAAAGGTAAATTCGATTTGTATATTGTAAAACCGGGAGACTCATTATGGTCTATAGCCCAAAAATTTTCCAATGTTTCCGTTCAAAATATTAAAGAATGGAATGATATTTGGAAGGTAAAAAGTTTAAAACCCGGAACAAAACTTAAAATATTTAAAATCTGAAATAAACAACATGAAAAAAGCTGGATTATTGGTGTTATTGTTTTCTTTTCTAGTTTCTTGCGGAACTGAAAACCCTCAAAAAATCTTAAAAGAAGCCAATGGACGTATCAATCACTTATTAATTGTAATGAAAAATAGTGAGTGGCAAGGCGATTTAGGTGATGAATTAAGAGATTTTATAGCCGAGCCGGTACTAGGATTACCACAACCCGAAGCTCAGTTTGAAGTTTCACAAGTACCACCCGAAAGTTTTGGGAGTATGTTTAGAGCCAGTAGAAATGTATTAAATGTTGGTATTGGCTCTGAAAATATTTTCAAGGTTCAAACTAATGTTTATGCAGCTCCACAAAAAATTATCACCATTGTTGCAAAGACTAATGAAGAATTAAAAACTGCCATACAAAATAATCGTGAAAAAATTGTTAGGGAATTTAAAAGTTCCGATTTAAAAACAGTTCAAAGAAAAGTAACGAAAAAACATTGGGATCCTTCAAAAATTGAAACTTTTTCAAAACAAGGGTATTCACTTAAAATTCCTAAAAGCTATAATAAAGTTGAAGATAACGGTAACTTTTTATGGTATCGTTATCACTTAAACGGAGGCAACAGTATGGAGCTTATTTGTTATACTGTTCCTATTGAAAGTGAAGATGATGAAAATGGAAATAATATAGTACTCCACAGAGATGAAATTGGGAAAAAATTTATCCCGGGTCAAATTGAAAACTCTTACATGATTACAGAAGAAGCCTATACACCGCACACTTTTGAAGTTACACTAGCAGGTAAAAAAGCCTTTGAAACTCGCGGTAAATGGGAAGTGAAAAATGTTTATATGGCAGGGCCATTTTTAAATTATTCTGTTATAGATAAACCCAACAACCGATTGGTAGTGGTTGAAGGATTTACCTACGCCCCTTCAATTAACAAAAGAGATTATATGTTTGAATTGGAAGCAATTTTAAAAACACTTACCATAAACTAAACTTTTACAACTACATACCCTCTTTTGGTTTTTCGGTAGTGTTTGCCATTCCATTTGTAATAACGATGTCCGTTTATGTAAACAACCCTGTGGTGTTTTGGTAACTTTTTAATTACCAAAACTTTTGGCGGTTGGGTATGTACAGTTGTTGCACAGGAACTAAATGATAGAGAAAAAATAAACAGGACGACTAATAAATATACAGTTCTCATAATTATAAAATTATAGCTATAAGACTGTATATTTTAAAAAAGGTTTAACAAACTACTTGTTTAATTTAGCCCAGCTGTCTCTTAACGGTACCGTTCTATTAAAAACTAATTTGTTTTCTTCGCTATCCTTATCCAAACAGAAATAGCCAAGTCGCTGAAATTGAAATCTGTCTAAAACCTTAGCAGTTTTTAAGCTTGGCTCAACCAATGCATTAATAATTTGTA
>CAYFFC010000042.1:0-2344 GCA_964342295.1 uncultured Lutibacter sp.
GTAACAGATGTAATCCAACTTTCATCTTTAATGTTGAATTTCTTTAAATTTGCTACTAAATCTTTTGTGGTTTTTTCGTACTGGTCAACCTTTGATGGTTTTACGAAATCTTCATGAATCCAATACGCTTGTGAAGAGCCATTTTGAGCAACTATGTGAATACTCAAAAACATAAAAATCGCACAAAATAACAACGTAGTTTTACTTAGAGTTTTCATTATATATATTTTTTTAGTTAATAATATTTACCGGAAAAAGAAAATGTTATTAAATAAACTATGGGTAATTACTTTGTTATTTTTATATGCTATTGCTTTTTACATGACAATTTTTTGTTTTAATGTTGGCACTAAAGTACGTGTTATATTAAAAGTAGTCAACCACATTTTAATGTGAATTTAGTCTAAATAAAATTTTATATATTTGAATATCTGCTAACTAACTTAATAAAAGTGAAAAAGAATAAGACATTGTTTTTAAAACAAATGGTTATTGTATTTATTTTTTGTAATACTATTTTGTATTCACAAAATAGTACTCAATTTGACTTGTTAACTACAAAAGATGGGCTTGCTTTTAGAAATGTAGTAAGTGTTAGTCAGGATTCTCTTGGATTTATGTGGTTTGGTACTGAACAGGGGTTAAACCGTTTTGACGGCTATAACTTTTTAAACTATAACAGCAATGATGAAAACCCCTATTTTATTGAAAATGACATAATTACCAATAATATTTATTTTGTAAGAAAAACCAATTCACTGTGGTATGTTGCTAATGAAAAACTTTATGAACTTAAATTAACTACCGGTAAAATAAATAAGTTTACAGCCCCTGAGGGGATTAAAGGTGATGTACTTTATTTACACAAAGATAATAAAGACCAAATATGGGTAGTTAG
Organism: uncultured Lutibacter sp.; assembly: GCA_964342295.1. Lineage (GTDB taxonomy): Bacteria > Bacteroidota > Bacteroidia > Flavobacteriales > Flavobacteriaceae > Lutibacter. The sequence continues at coordinate 899 of CAYFFC010000042.1, forward strand.
TGATAACTTTTGGACATCAACTACTAATAAACCCTATCAATACCTCCAAAAATATAGTAACGGCAATGGTTTTAATGTAGTAGACTCAATTCCAAGAGCATCCAGAGAATTTACTAATGTAACATCCAACAAAAACGGAACTATATTTTGGGCTACAATTACAAAAGGAATTAGTGAATATTCCAATAAAGGTTCATTTGTCCAGAGCTATAAACTTGATTCGTTTAAATGGTTTGATGAAGAAATGCACTATACCCTTTCATTTTTTAGCAATAATAATACCTGGTATTTCTTCCCAAAAAGTACAGGGGGTGTTACTATTTACAATCCAACACTAAATAAATCGACACGAATTATTGATGTACCCGAAAATATTTATCACGCGATTCAAGATTCAGAAAATCGAATATGGTTTGCAGGCAACACCACATTGTATTGCTTAGAACCAAACGGAATGGTAAAAAATTATACTGCAGAAATTAAAAACCTGTTGCCCTATAGTAAAATTAACAATTTGTTTATTGATTCAAACAAACTTTTGTGGATTGCAACAGACAATGGTTTAATAAAACTGCAAGTTAAAAAAAAAACGTTTGAGCATTTATTTAAAACTTCACACAATGGTTGGGGAAATACCATGCGTACAATTCTTCAATCAAAAGGTGGAAATATTTTCGCTATTTGTGAACGTATGAATAATTTAATGGTTATAGACAGCTTAAGCAATCAGATTAAATTCACCTATAAAAATTTTTCGTCTAAAGATATTACACCCATATATGGATCTCGATTTATGGTTTTTAATAAAGATAGTACCCATTTATATACGGTTAATAAAAGCCTGATGAAAATTAGATTAAGTGATGGTACGGTTACTGAGTATTCCAAATTTGCACCAAACTTTAACATTACTTCATCAAATCCAATTATGAGATTAAAAGATGGCCGGATGCTATTTGGTTACTCTTTATCAAAACTAATTTTATACAATCCCGAGAATGGCAGTTATACCCCTGTATTTAAAGAATTAACCAAAGAAAACGACATTGCTCATTTACGATATTTTGTTGAAAGTGCCGTTGCTAATCAAGTATGGATTGGCACACAAGAGTCCGGCTTACTTAAAATTGATTTAAATGGTACTATTTTAGAACATTACCACGTAAATTCTACACCAAATTTAAGTAAAAACAACATCTTAGTTTTACACGAAGACAGCGATTTAAATTTATGGATTGGTACCTATGGCGGCGGATTAAATTTTTTGAATACTTCTGAAAATAACATTACTTATTTTAAAAAATCTGATGGATTACCCGACAATAATATTGTTGGGATACTTCCTTATAATTCTAATTATTTATGGATTAGTACATATAATGGTTTATCTGTATATAATAGGAATACTAATGATTTTACAAATTTTTATGAAAAAGACGGACTTAC
>CAYFFC010000042.1:2444-17565 GCA_964342295.1 uncultured Lutibacter sp.
TATATAATAGGAATACTAATGATTTTACAAATTTTTATGAAAAAGACGGACTTACTCATAACGAATTTAATTATACTTCCTTTTTTAAAGACAAACAAGGACGGTTTTATTTTGGAGGAATGAATGGTGTCAACCGCTTTTATCCTGAAGATGTTTTGCAAAAATTGGAATTGCCTCCATTACAACTTACATCGGTAACAACATATAATAATAATTACAAAACCGAACAAAATACCGATTTGTCCTATCAGAAAAAAATTGAATTAGTTATTGCTCCTAATAATCAATATTTTGAAGTTAATTGGACCCTACCGAACTATTTTCAGAATAAAAATAATATTTATTACACCAAACTTGAAGGCTTTGAAAATAAGTGGTTTTCTCAAAAAAATCAACCATTTATACGGTATAATAAATTGCCGGCAGGTGATTATGTTTTAAAAGTTAAAGGCACCGATGCCAACGGAAATAAAAGTAGTAGAGAATTGATTTTACCCATAAAGGTGAAACAAATTTATTACAAAACTTGGTGGTTTTTTACTGTATTGGGAATGGGGCTATTTTTAATAATTTTCGGCCTTTTTAAGTATCGATTACAACAAATTAGGGCTCTTGAAAGGTTACGTCTGAAAATTTCAAGCGATTTACACGATGATGTAGGTTCACTTTTATCCGGTTTAGCCATGCAAACAGAAATACTTGAGTTAAATGCCCGTGAAGAAGATAAACCAAAACTTCAAAAAATAGCTGATGTAAGCAGACAAGCAATTTCTCAAATGCGAGATTTAGTTTGGAGTATTGATACCAGAAGAGAAACTGTAGCCGATTTAATTGAACGTATGCATGAACTTGCCGAAGATGTATTACTTCAAAAAGATATTAGTTATACAATACATCACAAAACAATTAATATGAACAGAAATTTAACAATTAATGTAAAGCAAAATCTGTTTTTTATTTATAAAGAGGCACTTACCAACATTACAAAACATGCTAATGCCAGTATCGTAACAGTTGAATTTAAAAATAAATTTGATTATTGCGATGTAATTATAAAAGACAATGGGGTTGGAAACAAAGGTGTCCCATCAACAGGGTTAGGCCTGGCAAATATGATTATGAGAGCCGAAAAAATGAATGCACACATTTCATTTAAATCTAAAAATGGGTTCCGTATAAAAATAAAATTACCTTTTATAATTTAAACAATCACATTATAATGCTATTGCTATTGTAAAAAGACAACGCTAACTTTACAAATTAAAAAATTACCGAATGCAACAAATTTCCTTGGCAATAATTGAAGATGATACGGTAGTACAGGAAAGTTTAGAAACTTTTTTTAAACTGCATCCCGAAATTCAGGTAGTTTCTGTTACGTCCTCGGTAGAAGATTTTTTAAATCAAGTAAATTCTTTAAACAAAATCCCTAAAATTTTTCTGTTAGATATAAACCTTAAAGGTATGTCTGGCTTAAAAGGAATTCCACTAATAAAAAAAGAACTGCCGAATAGCGAAATAATAATGTTAACTACTTTTGAAGAAACCAACAATATTTTTAAAGCATTAACATTAGGCGCTTGTTCATATATGTCGAAAAGAACCTCTTTACAAAAAATATTAGAGGCTATATTAATTGTAAACAACGGAGGGTCGTACATGTCACCGGCCATCGCCAGAAAAATTGTAAATTATTACAAACCTAAAAAAACAAAACAAACCCTTACCAAACGACAAAAAGAAATTGTTGACGGTATTGTTGCCGGTAAAAGCTACAAAATGATTGCAGCCGACTTATTTGTATCTATTGACACAGTGAGGAGTCATATAAAAAACATTTACAAAACATTGGAAATACACAGTAAAGCCGAACTTATTCGAAAATCGTTTGACAATGATTTGTAAGGTTCTTCAACAACAGTGAGTATGCACTTTTACTTAAACCTTTTTTGATATTTTTAATGTTTCTTTCTTTAATTCAATATAAATCGCTAACCTTAAATTATATCAAAAATATTCAGGAATCATTTTTGTATTTTTCACGCCAGAGAATGCCTTAAAAAATAGGTTTTAATCAATTAATAATTTAACTTGCGCAACTTAAATTCGGTAATTATTTTTTTAATTGAATTCAAACATTATTATGAATAGATTTTTTAAAATTATAGCGTTTTTGTTAATTACAACTACAGGTTTCTCCCAATCAAGTGATCTTGGAAACTGGATGATTTATTTTGGAAACAAAAAAATTAATGAAAAATGGAATTGGCATCACGAAGTTCAGTACAGAAACTACGATGCAATTGGCGACTTAGAACAATTATTATTAAGAACAGGGATTGGATATAACCTTTCTGAAAACAACAACAATATTTTATTGGGTTACGGTTATATTAATAGTCAGAATTACATTTCTGATTCAGATGAAAAAAATAGTATTTCTGAACACCGTATTTATCAACAATTTATAACCAAACAAAACTTAGGCCGATTAAAAATTCAACATCGTTATCGAATTGAAGAACGATGGGTTGAAGATCAAGATTTTAAACTTCGATTTCGATATTTTTTATCTCTAAATTTACCACTTAATAATATTGAAATAATTGATAAAACATTTTATTTATCTTCTTATAATGAGATATTTATAAATCATAAAGAAACTGTTTTTGACCGAAATAGGTTGTACGGTGGATTAGGGTACAAACTTAACAACCTGGTTAAATTTGAAATTGGTTATATGAATCAATTTTTAAATAGTGGTAAAAGTAGGGATCAATTAAATATAATTACATTTTTAAATTTTTAGTAATTTAAATAATTCTATTATCGCTGTTTAATTTTATTAAACTAATAATTATAGTTTATTGAAAAATTGGTTATAATTAGAATTTATAACTACAATATATTTTGATACATATTGAAATATTGAAATATTGCTAAACTATTTTAAATTAGTTAATCAGTTTATAAAATAATACAGAACTTCTAAAAATTTCATTAGATTTTTATTAAATTCTTTTGTGAAAAATAGCCTTGTTATCGCCTTAAATTATTATAATTGCATATGACAAAAAAAATACTCTTACGCACTCTATTTTTAATTTCTGTGGTTGCTTTTTCTCAGGAACATGTGGCTACAGATACCTTAATTACCAATTTTAACCAAACAACATCATTAAAGGGGCAAGTTATTAATCATGTAAAACGAGATGTTTTGGTTGGTGCACACTTATTTAATTTAAACTCAGTAATTGGTACAGTTACCAATGATGAAGGAAAATTTGAAATTGCTACCAAAGCAAATGATACCATTTATATTTCATATTTAGGCTTTCAATCTATAAAACTTAAGGTTACAAAAGATTTATTAAAAGGTAATGAGCTTGTAATTGAACTGCATGAAAAAACCGAGCAAATTGATGAAGTAGTGGTAAAATCACATAAATTAATTGGCGTTCTAGAAATTGATGCTAAAAATGTACCTAAAGATAAATATGCTCGTATTCATATTAATGGTTTGCCTCAAACATATGAGGTTGGTGTAACTAATAGAAAAAACTACAATTACTCTCCTGTAGAAGCTTTTTATAAGCCAATTGATTTTGTATATAACCTGTTTGGGAAAAAACCAAAGCAACTCAGAAAAATAAAAAAATTGAGAGACGATGATAAGTTACGTGAAATGCTTGAAGCAAAGTTTAACCGAGAACTTATGATGGAGTATTTAGATATGGATGCCGCTGAGCTGAATGAGTTACTAAATGAATGTAATTATTCTGATTACTTTATAAAATCTGCCAGCGATTTGCAACTTATTGAAGCAGTATTATTGTGTTATGAAAATTACAAGGCCATTAAAAAAGGAAGTACCATTAAAGAAAAAGTAAAACATTAATTATAAACCTCTTTCATTTTCAAGTCAATGGTTTAAATGATGAATCCCTAACAATTAAATTGGTTTTAATTACAACTGTTTTATGATTTAAAGTATTTTCATTGTTAATTTCATCAATCAAATATTTTATAGCGGTAGTGCCAATTTTATTACCCGGCTGATCAATAGTTGTTAGTTTTGGCTCAATAATAATAGAGTTTTTAGAATTACTAAACCCAACAACCGCAATTTCTTCAGGAATCTTAACATTATTTCTTTTCAACGTCTTAATAACACCAATAGCAGCACCATCAGTTATGGCAAATACGGCGTCTGGCTTGTCTTTTAAACTTAATAATATGTTGGTCAATCTTTTTCCTTGAAGCATTGATATATCTTCAGTACTTAAAATAATATTTTCATCAACTTCTAAATTATATTTTTTTAAAGCTCTTAAATACCCCGAATAACGTTTTTCTGAAGTAAACGAATTTTCAATTTCCTTTATTAAAGCAATTCGCTTTTTACCTGTATTAATTAAATGCTCTACTGCTCTAAATGCGGCATCTTCATCATCAATAATTACTTGGGTGCAAGGTACTTTTGTTGAAACTTTATCAAACAAAACCATCGGAATATGCTCTAACATGCTCAAAATACTATCTACTCCTTCTGTTTTCCTAGCCAATGAAAGCAATATGCCATCTACTCCAAAATGATTCATCGTATTTAACAACTCTGCTTGCTTTTTTGCATCATTCATAGATTCAGAAATAATTACTTTAAATCCATTTCGTTCTGCCTCTTGTAAAATTCCTTTTAGCAAAGTAGATGTAAAATAGTGTGAAATATTTGGTACAACAACACCAATAATATTTGTTTTATGTGCTCTAAACCCCCTTGCCAATACATTTGGAACATAATTATGTTCTCTTGCCAAATCCTTTACTCTTTCTTTAGTTTTTTTACTTATATCGGGGTGATTGTTTAAGGCTCTTGATACAGTTGAGACTGATACACCCAATTGAGTGGCTATTTTTTTTAAGGTAATATTATTCTTTTTCGGCATACATCTATCTTTTAAAATGATAGCACAAATTTAACATTAAATTATGAATTGCAAACGTTACCGCAAACGTTTGCGTTGCATTTTTTACAAAAAAACACTTTTCAAATTGTTTTATAATATAATTTCACACTATAATTTAACCAAAAATTAATTTAAATTTAATACTTATGAAAAAAGTTTTACTAGGAATTATCCTTTTGATAGGTTCCTATTCTTTTTCTCAAACAATTGTAAAGGGTACAATTACCGATGAGAACGGGATGCCACTTCCCGGAGTTAATGTTACAGTGGAAGGGACAACTGTTGGGTCTACAACAGATTTTGACGGAAACTATTTAATTGAATCACAATTAACAGGTAATCAAAAACTTACAGCTTCTTATTTAGGATATCTTCCTCAAACTAAAGCGGTTACTTTTGATGGAACAGTTACAGTTAACTTTATACTTGCTGAAAGCGTTCAAAGCTTAGATGCAGTAGTTTTAACTGCAACCTCTACTTTTAGATCACAAAAACAATCTCCATTGTCAATTTCATCATTTAAAGCGGCTGAAATCACCAAATTAAATGCTAACAGTATGGCAGATATTGTTAATAACATACCAGGTGTTGTTGCTGATGGTGGTGGTGGTGAAGTTGCTACAAACATATTTGTTAGAGGTTTACCTTCTGGAGGTCAAAACGACTTCTCTCCTATTCAATTTGATGGGTTTTCATTAGCCGGATACGGTTTAAGTTCAACTGCAGGTGATGTTTATGCTAGAGTTGATGTAGGTGTTAAAGGTGTTGAATTTGTACGTGGTGGTTCTTCAATTTTATATGGAACTGGTTCTACTGCAGGTATAATCAACTACATTTCTAAAACAGGTGACACAAACAGTGAAAGTATTGTAAACTTTGAAGCTGCTGACCAAGGTAGAGTAAAAACAGAATTCTACACAGGTGGCAAAATTGGAAGTGAAGAATCTAACACATACTATGCATTCTCAGGTTGGGTTCGTAAAGATGAAGGTCCTTTAGACTTTGGTTTACCATCAAAAGGTTATCAGTTTAGAGCTAACTTAAAGCATAAATTAGAAAAGGGATCATTTACTGTTTACACACAGTTTATTGATGATAAATCACAATTTTTATTAGGATTACCATTAGACGGTAGTTCAAGAGAAAGAATAACTGGTAATGACGGTCAAACAGTTTACCAATTAAACTCTTCATACTTAAGAAACACAAGTTTTTTAACTCCTGATGGTGAATACAGAAGTCCTATTGAAGAAGGTATCTATACTAGAGGTTTCTATGCAATGGGTGTTTTTGACTATAACTTTGACAACGATTGGAAAGTTAAAGCAAAAGTTAAAGTATCTGATTATGTAAGTGATTTCGCTTTATATGTAGGTGCAAATGGTGCTGCAAATACTCCTGTTTCTTTAAGTGAATACCTTGATATTTATGGTTATTCAGGTGCAACTAACATTAATGCATCTTATGTAGGAGGTGGTGCTTTAGGATCAAACGATAGAATTATTGACAATTTACACGTTGATAGAAATCGTCCAATTACCGATTATACAGGTGAGTTTAGTGTGACCAAAAAAATAATAAGCGAAAGTGTAGAACACAACATTACTTTTGGTACTTATTTAACATATACTGAAGGAGAAGACAATAACTTCCAATTCCGTACTTTATCAGCATGGAATAATGAACCACAAATGGTAAATCTTTCTTTTACCGATGCTGGTGGTAACAATGTAATTTTATCAGATAATGGTTTAACCAATAGAATTGGTATTACAGCAAACAGATTCTTAAGTCAAGAACGTACTGCTTTCTATTTTACTGATGAAATGATTTTAGATAAATGGCGTATTGATGTTGGTTTCCGTATTGAAAATCAAAAAGCAAGAAGAGAAAATGGTGCCATTTCATCTGCCCAAGTATATGACAATAGCGACTTAACATCTAGCTTACAAAATGTAAACTATGCAACTGGTGCATTTACTAGAGCTGAGGTTAGCACAACCGGCTTTGCAGCTTCATTAGCAGCACTTTACACTATAAATGATAATTTAAATGCATATGCTAACATGTCTAAAGGGTATTTCTTCCCTCTTGCACGTAGTATTAATGTTGTAAGTAACGAAGAAATTGCTGGTGATTATAAGCCTGAAAACATTTATCAAGTTGAAGCAGGTTTAAAATTTGGAAATGAAAAATTCACTGGTACTTTTGCAGGTTATTACACAACACTTACTGATCGTGTTGCAATTCAAAGGTTAAACTTTGGCGGAAGCATAGGTACTGATGACGGAATTAAAACCGTTCAAGATACTGAAACGTATGGTGTTGAAACATCTTGGGATTGGAAATTTGCAGAAAACTTCTCATTCAATGGTAACCTTACCTACCAAGGTCACAAACTTAAAAAAGATGAGCGTACCGTATTGCAATCAGGAACAGTTGATGGTGTTAATTTAGTTGAAGGTACTGTTACTTATGGTGAAAACGTTGGAAACCAATTAAGAAGACAACCAAAAGTACTATCTACATTGAGGTTTGATTATGACAATACAAAGTTAGATGCTTTTGCATCTGCAAACATTAGAGGAAGCCAATTTAATGACGACCAAAATGATGTTAAACTTGACGGTTATACTGTTGTAAGAATTGGTGCAGGTTATACTATTTCTTTAGAAGATGAGAAAAACTTAAGATTAGGTTTCTCTGTATACAATTTAGCAGATAGCCAAGGATTATCTGAAGGTAATCCAAGAGCATTTGCTCAATCAGCAACTGGAGAATTTTTTAATGGACGTCCTATATTACCAAGACGTGTATTCTTCAATGCAACATTTACATTTTAAAAATTTGAATTAATGTTTATATAAACTCATCACTTTAAATAGCTGTTTAAAGTGATGAGTTTTAATTAAAGTTTAATAATTATGAAACTTAACATAGCCCTTTGCCACTTTAGAGTTGGAGAAACCGATGGCGTTTCTTTAGAAATGGATAAATGGAAAGTAGTTTTAGAAAAATTAGGGCATAACGTGCAATTTATTGCAGGTTCAAAAGGTACTTTGAACAATGTAGAAATTATTGACGAATTGCATTATAATGATGCTAACAATAATAAGATTGTTGAAAATGCTTATACTAAGTTTCATCAATTTACTTCTGAACAAGATTTAAAAAATACTATTGAAAAAGATGCAAAAGCAATAGAAAATAAACTCATCAATATCATTTCAAAAAATGATATTGATATCATAATAGTTAATAATATCTTTTCTCTAGGCTGGAATTTATCAGCCGGAATTGGATTCTATAATGCTGTTAAAAATTCTTCAGTAAACTGTATTTGTCATCATCACGATTTTTATTGGGAACGTGAAAAATACAGCAACCCTACGTTACCATTCATCAAAAATTATTTATCAACATATTTTCCTCCAAAACACAACAGGATAAAACATGTAGTTATTAACTCTATTGCAAAAAAAGAACTACTTAAAAGAAAAAATATTCAAAGCACTGTAGTGCCAAATGTTTTTGATTTTGATGTGAATTGGATTACAGATGATTATAACGAAGATTTTAGAGCTTCGTTAAACTTAAAACAAAACGATTTAGTAATACTGCAAGCTACAAGAATTGTTAAGAGAAAAGGTATAGAACTGGCTTTAGATTTTGTAGCAGAACTTAATAAAAACAAACATCAATTAATTGGTAAAAAACTATACAACAATCAATATTTTGACAATGAAAGTAACATTGTTTTTTTAATGGTTGGCTTAAATGAAGATAGTCCTTATTACAATAAGCTTTTAAACTATGCAAATGAGAAAAATGTAACTGTAGTTTTAGCTAATGATAAAGTTAATCACGCCCGTTCTTTTGAAAATAACTTAAAAAAATACTCTCTTTGGGATGCCTATACGCAATGCGATATTGTTACATATACAAGCCTACTAGAAGGTTGGGGAAACCAGTTTATTGAAGCATTAGTAGCCAAAAAAATAATTGTTAACTACCAATATCCTGTATATGAAAAAGACATTTTACCTCTTAATTTTAAAACTATCGATTTAGGAAATAAACATAGTATTAAAAATAATGGCTTAACTCTAGTTGATGAAAACATTACGTCCAATGCTGTTAATGAGGCCTTAGCTTTAATTTTAAATGAAAAAGCCTATAGCCAAAATGTAACAAGTAACTTTACAATAGGCAAAAAAAACCTATCGCTTAGTGCTTTGGAAACATTATTAAAGTTAATAGTTGAAAATGAAGCATAAAGCCTTTCAAATATTAACTGATAACTGGGAAAATGGATACACAATTCCTAGTAAAAATTTATATCCCTTTCAATGGTTTTGGGATTCTGGCTTTATTGCCATAGGTTATGCACATTTTGATTTAAATAAGGCACTAACCGAAATACAAACCTTGTTTAATGCACAATGGAAAAACGGTTTTATTCCTCATATCATATTTCACAAACAAAGTGATACTTACTTCCCCGGTCCTGAGTTTCATCAAGCACATTTGCATCCTTTGGCAAACAAAAAATACCCCTCAACGGGAATGACTCAACCGCCCGTAACAGGATTTGTTTTAGAAAAAATTCTTGAAATAGCTTCAGATAAACCAAAGGTTTTAAAATTTATAGAAAAAAATATTGACAAGGTGTTTAGCAACCATCACTATTTTTATACACATAGAGATCCTAACAATGAAGGGTTAGCTTATATATACCACAATTGGGAATCTGGAACTGATAACTCCCCAATATGGGATGCTATTTGGGACACATTCGATGCTCCCGAAATTTCATTCAGAAGGCTCGATACCAATGTAGTTAACGCATCAGAAAGACCTACAAATAAAGATTATTACAACTATTTACATCTAATTAATATTGCCAAAAAATATCATTATAATGATGATGAAATTGCTAAAAATAGTCCATTTTTAATTCAGGATCCCTTATTTAATGCCATACTTATTAAATCAAACCAGGCATTAATTAACTTATACAAAAAAATTGGAGGCCATCAACATAAAATAAACCAACTAAAAACTTGGCAATCAAAAAGTATTTCTTCCTTTAATAAAAAATTATTTAACAAGGAACTAAATGCGTATGTTCATTTCGATTTAAGAAACAATAGGCCCATACCAATGGTTAGTTCTTCTTCTTTTGCTGCTTTATTTGCGGGTATACCAACTAAAGATATTGCAAAAAAATTAATAAATACTTTACGCTTAAAATTTAAAAAAGATACATTGTATTTATGTGCATCATTTGATCCTACCCATAAAAAATATGATCCTGTTAAATATTGGAGAGGCCCTGTGTGGGTAAATTTAAATTGGATGTTATATTATGGGCTCAATGCATACGGCTATACTGATTTGGCTGAAACTATTAAAAAAGACACGCTAGAGCTTGTTGAAAAAGCCGGATTTTATGAATATTTTGATGCCCAAAAAGCATCATACAGTAAAAACTCGAGTGGTTGCGGTGGAAGTAATTTTTCCTGGACAGCAGCTCTATTTATCGATTTATTAAACACTAAATAACTCTATATGAATTGGATAGACTATAGTATTATTTTCGCTTACATTGCATTTTTTCTTGGGATGGGCTATTTTTTTAAAGAAAATAAAAACTCCAAAGATTATTTTTTGGGTGGTAAAAGTATGGGTTGGTTTCCTTTAAGCCTATCTACCATGGCTACCCAACTTTCTGCAATAAGCTTTATCTCTGCACCTGCCTTTGTGGGCTTAAAATTAGGTGGAGGTATGAAATGGTTAACTTTTGAATTTGCAGTACCGTTGGCTATGTTGGCCATTATGATATTTATAATCCCTCCCCTTTTCAGGTCAGGAATTGTTAGTATTTATGAATTTGTTGAAAAACGTTTCAGTGTTTCAACAAGGTTAATTTTAAGTGTGGTTTTTCAAATAAGCCGGGCACTTGGCACAGGAGTTATGGTATATACCATTGCAATTATTTTACAAGCTGTGTTAAATATTGATTTTGTTTACACCATTTTAATAATTAGTGTAATAACCATAATCTATTCCTGGCAAGGTGGTATGAAAGCTGTAGTTTGGGGAGATGCTATTCAAATGATTATACTATTTGCCGGCCTTTTAATTTGCCTTTATTATGGTTGGGATTTAGTTCAACAAAAAGGTGGATTTACAGAAGGTTTTTCACCTGAACGTTTGCAAGTTATTGATTTTAACCTTGGTATTGGAGAAGGTAATGAATATGGATTTTGGCCAATGGTTATTGGTGGTTTCTTTTTATATGTATCTTACTATGGTTGCGATCAAACTCAAGCTCAAAGATTATTATCAGCTAAAAACGAAAAAACTATAAGACAATTATTACTGGCAAATGGGCTATTCAGGTTTCCGGTTGTGCTAATTTATTGTATTATGGGCCTTATAATTGGTGGTTTAATTTCATTAGCGCCTGAATTTTTAGATGAAGTTGTAAATACCACACAAAGACATTTTCCAGATGAATTTGCTAAAAATGGTGTTAAAGCAGATTTAATGATTCCTGTTTTTATTATAAAATACTTACCTCATGGACTTATTGGCATTTTAATGATAGGTATTCTTTCTGCAGCTATGTCATCATTAAGTTCAACCGTTAACTCACTTTCTGCTGTTACTGTCGAAGATTTTTTTAATCGTGGTAAACAAAAACTATCTACAAAAAAATATATGGCAATATCTAAAGCGTCAGTAGTATTTTGGGGAGGGGTTTGTATTGCAAGTTCATTTTTGTTTGGTGGCAGTAAAAGTGCTGTAATTGAAATTATTAACGCAATTGGATCAGTATTTTATGGCCCGGTTTTAGTAACATTTGTATTGGCTTTCTTTTCTAAAAAAGTAAATCATATTGGCATGAATGCCGGAATTATCCTTGCAGTACTAATAAACCTAGTTTTTTCTAAAACTATGCAAGAAATGTTTAACATTGACCTAGGCTTTGAAGTATTTTGGATATGGTTGAATTTTACTGGTGTTGTAATTGCCGTTACAGTTGCTTACATTGTTAGTGCCTTCACTAAAAATGTGGCTGTTAAAACCGTATCAAACGACTCTTTCAAAGTTCAAAAATCTGATTTCTTTAAAAAAGAAGTAGTTATACTATTTTTATTTTTTGTACTGATTTTAATTTTCAGTTACTTCTTACCTTCAATAATAGCAAGTTTTTAACTTAATATTTAATGCTCAAAACCCTTTTAAAATGATAAAACATTTAGAAATAGAAACCATTATTGATAATTTAAATTACCTTTATAACAACCGCGGAGCTTGGGTTTATGACCAAATTATTGATCTGGTAAATAAATATCGCCCACTTATTACAAATGAAAAAAAAGCATTAAGCCAAAAGGATATAATTTTAATAACCTATGGTGATCATGTTCAAAAAAAAGGGCAATCGCATTTAAAGACTTTAAAAGAATTTGTTGAGAAGTATTGTTTACCAGAAATTAATAGCACACATATTTTACCTTTCTACCCTTATACTTCTGATGATGGGTTTTCTGTAAAGGATTATTTTGAGGTAGATCCAAATCTTGGAAGTTGGAAAGATGTTTCCGCACTTTCTATAAATAGTAATTTAATGTTTGACGCTGTTGTAAACCATATGTCAAAATCATCAAAATGGTTTCAATCATACTTAGCTGAAGATGAGGGTTTTGAAAATTTCTTTACGGCAGTTGATCCAACTACCGATTTATCAAAAGTTGTAAGACCTAGGGCACTACCACTTTTAACTCCATTTACCAATAATAATGGCGAAAAGAAATTTGTATGGACTACCTTTAGTGAAGATCAAGTAGATTTAAATTATGCCTCACCTGAGGTATTTATTGCAGTTCTTGACGTTTTACTATTTTATGTTTCAAAAGGTGCAAAATTTATTAGATTGGATGCTATTGCCTTTTTATGGAAAATAATTGGTACCAATTGCCTTCATTTAGAGCAAACCCACCTTATAATAAAACTTTATAAAAAAGTAATTGAAACCTTAACAAAAAACGTTTCAATTATTACGGAAACCAATGTACCACATAATGAAAACATTTCTTATTTTGGAAACGGTCATGATGAAGCCGATTTGGTGTATAACTTCACTTTGGCACCGCTATTAGGATATTCAGTTATAAAAAATAACGTGAGTACATTAACAAAATGGGCACAGTCTTTAAGCTTTCCAAGTGATAAAGTATGCTTTTTCAATTTTACAGCCAGCCATGATGGTATTGGCATGCGACCATTACAAAATATAATTCCTGATAATGAAATAGCTGAATTGGCAAAAGTAGCTGAATCTAATGGCGGACATGTTTCTTATAAAAATAATGAGGATGGTACTCAAAGCCCTTATGAACTCAATTGTAATTATATGGATTTTTTAAGTGCTCCTAACGATTCAAACGCTATTCGTTCACAAAAAATGCTACTTTCTCAAGCGGTAATGATTGCAATGCCTGGTGTTCCGGGTATTTATTTTCATTCTTTAGTAGGTTCTCAAAATTACCATAAAGGCGTTGAAGAATCGGGAATTAAAAGACGCATAAACAGAGAAAAATTAGACCTCCATCAATTAGAAAAAGAACTTGAATCACAAGGGAGTCTACGCAACACCATTTTTTCAAATTATAAAAAAATGTTGGCGGTAAGAACTAAAGAACAAGCTTTTAATCCTTTTGGATATGCCAATTATTCTAATGTTAAAGAAAGTATTTTTATAATTGAAAGAGTCTATAATAATGAAACCATTTATGCGGTGTTTAACTTTGGAAATACTGCTGTTAAAATGCCAGCGTTAAGTGACAATGTTTACGACTTACTAAACGAAGATTATATCACAAATAATGACTGGGATATTGAACCATATCAGTTTTATTGGCTCAAGAAAAATTAACATACTAAAATTTATGAATGTATTAATTGCACCCGATAAATTTAAAGGTTCTTTATCTGCAAATGAAGTATGTAATGCCATTGAAAATGGGTTAAAACAATTTAATCCATCTATAAATGTTGTAAAACATCCCTTAGCAGATGGCGGTGAAGGCACTTTGGATATTTTAAAAAAACACCTAAATTTAACTTCGGTTACTGCTCAAGTAACCGGGCCATTATTTAAACCTGTTTTTGCAAAATACCTTATTTCTAAAACCACAGCTTATATAGAAATGTCAAATGCATCCGGGTTACAATTATTGGAAAAAAGTGAGCAAAACTGCTATTTTACCACAACTTTTGGAACGGGTGAACTTATTTTAGATGCCCTTGATAAACAAATTAAAAACATTGTGTTATTTATAGGAGGTAGCGCCACAAATGATGCCGGTATTGGTATGGCAGCTGCACTAGGATACCAATTTATTGATAAAGAAAATGCCACATTAAAACCTATTGGTAAGGAGCTTATAAATATTTCTAAAATCAAAAATAACAAATTAAAGTATAAATTAACCGATATAAATTTCACTGTAGTTTGTGACGTTAAAAATCCGCTTTATGGAAAAGAAGGCGCTGCACAAGTATATGGCAAGCAAAAAGGCGCATCTACAAAGCAAATTGCCCAATTAGATAAGGGCCTTATAAATTTTAGCAGTCAGGTTAAAAAATGGTTGAATAAAAATGTTAGTACTGCCCAAGGTGCAGGTGCCGCCGGAGGACTTGGAGCGGGCGCTTTAAGCTTTTTAAATGCTAAAATAGAATCGGGTATTGATTTTGTAATGGAACATACTGGATTTAAAGATAAATTGCATAATATCGACTTAATTATAACCGGAGAAGGGAGTGTTGACAAACAAACCTTAGAAGGAAAAGTAATTAAAGGAATAAGCAGTGCGGCTAAAGAAAACAATATTCCCTTTTGTGTTTTAGCAGGAATTATAAAAGACAATTCTATAGTTCAAAAAAATTTAAATCCATTACAACTAAAAGCGATTATGGATTTAAATATACCGCAAAGCGAAGCTATAAAAAAAGCAGCTCATTATTTAGAGCTGCTTAGTTATGATTTAATAAAAAACCATAATTTTTAAAATTTTACTATTGATTACCTAAAATTATTGGCATACCTGTTTTTCCACTTCCAATAACAATAACTTTACTGT
>CAYFFC010000043.1:0-17464 GCA_964342295.1 uncultured Lutibacter sp.
GGCAATTGGTTGCTTAAATCGGCGGTTGGATTTTCACTTCGGTTAAATATTCCAAAAATTGTAATTGGTATGACAGTGGTTTCATTTGCAACTTCTGCCCCTGAGCTAATAGTTAGTATCAAATCGGCTTTAGAAGGTCATGCCGATATTGCTCTGGGTAATGTTATAGGTTCAAATATTGCAAATTTAGGTTTGGTGTTGGCGTTGGTAATTTTACTGTCAACTATAAGTGTACAAAAAAGTTTTTATAAAACAGATTGGCCGGTAATGATGTTTGCCTCGGTAGTTTTATATGCATTTATTGCTTTTGATGGTACGTTGCAGCGATATGAAGGTGTTATACTTTTTAGTTTATTAATTGTTTTTTTAATCTATTTATTAAAATTTCAAAAACCGGCAGTTGTTGATGAAATGCCTGAAGATGATGTGGAACTACCCTTGTATAAAGATGTATTTTTTTTAGTAATTGGTGGTGTAGGTTTATGGGGTGGCTCGGAATTGCTTATAGATGGAGCCGTAGGGTTGGCTGAAAATTTTAATGTTAGCGAGCGGATTATAGGAATATCAGTAGTGTCAATAGGCACAAGCATTCCGGAGTTGGCGGCTTCAGTTATCGCAATTATTAAAATGGAAAAAGCCATCTCATTGGGTAATTTAATAGGTTCTAATGTGTTTAATATTTTGGCAGTATTAGGTTTAACATCAATAATTACACCAATAAGTGTTGGTGATAATGGTTTGCTGTCTCATGATATTATTTGGATGCTGGTAATTTCGTTTTTAATACTTCCTTTAAACTTTGTTCCGGCAAAAATGAAACTAAGCTGGCGTGAAGGACTAATTTTAATAACATTATATGGTGTATTTATGTACCGTATGTTTTTATAGTTGCAATACTATTAATTTTTATGATTTTTCAATGAAAATAACCTAAAATGTGGGGTTAATAAAAATTAAATTCAAATAAATTCACTTATACCCCTAATTTTTTTAGGGGTAATTTTTTTCTGTAATAAAAATAATTTAGATTTGCCCTGTTGTAAACAAGGTATTAATTTTAAATTACTAAAAATGTCTAAATTTCGATTTCAAGCATTAAAAGAATCCTTAAATAGAAAAACAATTGCTGTTAAAGAAGATTCTAAACGATCAGCATTATTTGGTGCTAATGTATTTAATGAAAATGCCATGCGCCAGTATTTAACCAAAGAAGCGTATAGTGGTGTAATGAATGCAATTGACCACGGTACTAAAATTGACCGAAAAATAGCAGATCAGGTTTCTTCTGCAATGAAAGAGTGGGCGCTTTCTAAAGGTGTTACACATTATACGCACTGGTTTCAGCCGCTTACAGGTGCAACGGCCGAAAAACACGATGCTTTTTTTGAAACTATTGGCGGTGGCTTGGCAATCGAAAAATTTGGGGGTAGCCAATTGGTACAACAAGAACCCGATGCTTCCAGTTTTCCTAACGGAGGTATTAGAAACACCTTTGAAGCACGTGGTTATACAGCCTGGGATCCAACTTCACCGGCTTTTATTTATGGTACTACACTTTGTATTCCAACTATTTTTGTAGCCTATACCGGTGAAGCGTTAGATTATAAAACGCCTTTGTTAAAGGCGTTACACGCTGTTGATGATGCAGCTACAGCTGTTTGTAAGTATTTTGATAAAAATGTAAAAAAAGTAACCTCCTCATTAGGTTGGGAACAGGAATACTTTTTAATTGATAAATCTTTAGCAGCCAGCAGACCCGATATTACTTTAACCGGAAGAACCCTATTAGGGCATTCTCCAGCTAAAGGGCAACAGTTAGACGACCATTATTTTGGATCTATTCCTAGTAGGGCATTAAATTTTATGCGCGATTTGGAACACGAATGTATGTTGTTGGGTATTCCTGTAAAAACCCGTCATAATGAGGTTGCTCCAAACCAATTTGAGTTGGCGCCAATTTATGAAGAATCTAATTTGGCGGTTGACCATAATTCTTTATTAATGGATGTAATGGGCAAAGTTGCTTCACGTCATCAATTTAAGGTTTTATTGCATGAAAAACCTTTTGCCGGAGTAAACGGTTCGGGTAAGCACAACAACTGGTCGCTTTCAACAGACACCGGCGTTAACTTGTTGGGACCCGGTAAAACGCCTATGAGCAACTTGCAGTTTCTTACCTTTTTTATAAATACCATAAAAGCAGTTTATGAAAATGAAGCCTTGTTGCGTGCTGCAATTGCATCGGCAAGTAACGATCACAGGTTAGGAGCCAATGAAGCACCACCTGCTATTATTAGTGTATTTATTGGAGCGCAACTATCTAAAGTGTTGGAAGAGTTGGAAGGAGTAACCAACGGAAAATTGTCGCCACAGGAAAAAACCGACTTAAAATTAAATGTGGTTGGTAAAATTCCGGATGTATTGTTAGATAATACCGATAGAAACCGTACCTCACCTTTTGCATTTACAGGTAATAAATTCGAGTTTCGTGCAGTGGGCTCATCAGCAAACTGCGCCAATCCAATGACGGTTTTAAATACCATAGTTGCAAAACAGTTAAAAGATTTTAAGGTAGCAGTTGATGCTTTAATTGAAAATGACGGTTTAAAGAAAGATGAAGCCGTATTTAATGTACTGAGAGAATATATAAAAGCATCGCGCAATATTTTGTTTGAAGGCAATGGCTATGGTGAAGCCTGGGAACAGGAAGCTAAAAAACGCGGACTAAGTAACAATAAAACCACGCCGGAAGCTTTAAAAGAGCGCGTTTCTGAAAAAACACTTAATTTGTTTGAAGAAATGGGGGTAATGAGCAAGGTTGAAGCCGAAGCTCGTTACGAAATTGAAATTGAAGAATATACCATGCGTATTCAAATAGAAGCCAGGGTATTGGGCGATATTGCCGGTAATCATGTAGTGCCTACTGCAGTACGTTACCAAAACTTGCTTATTAAAAATGTTAGAGGACTTAAAGAAATTTTTGGTGATGCCTTTGAAGAGCAGGCGCATGAACAAATTGAAATGATAAAAAAAATATCAACCCACATTGCAGTAATTCATTCTAAAATAGATGAAATGATTGCCGCCCGTAAAAAAGCCAACAAAATTGAAGATGCCGAAGAAAAGGCAGCAGCCTATTGCGGTAAGGTAAAACCATTTTTTGATGAAATTCGTTACCATTGCGATAAGTTAGAGCTTATGGTTGATGACGAACTTTGGCCACTAACAAAGTACAGAGAATTACTGTTTACACGTTAAAAATTACTAACTATTTAGGATAAAATTACCCGCTTTTAGCGGGTTTTTTTGTTTTTAAACAGTTTGTTGTAAAATTTTAACGGTTTGTTAATTTTAATAGATAATATTTTGATTTTTAGAATTATATACCTACTTTAGACATAGAAATTGTAAAAACATGGTATTTTATAATTTTAAATTCCCCATAAAATAACAGGTACCCCACACGTTTAAGCCCCACAGTTGTATTACCCCGGTTTGATGAGTTTATAGAACTTTATTAAGCATAGCTTACTATGGTTCAAATCCCCTATAAATATGTATCAAATAATTTTATTTAATTTTTATTTACTAATGTTTAAATTTTTTATTATGAAAAAACAAATCTTATTCGTAGCAGCATTTTTCTTTGCTGCAACTATGGTATTTGCACAGCATTGTGCAGACTGTTCTATTGACCAAATTCCAACCGGTCCAAGAGGAGCAGACATAAATACCAGTGACGTTGACCAATTTGGTTATGATCATACAGCTATTGTAACACAGTATGGTATGGGTAATTATTCTTATGTACTGCAAGATGGTGCGGCGGGTTATGATCACTTAAACAGTGCAACTGTTGATCAAAATGGTGCTTATAACAGTTCAATTATTGAGCAAAGAGGAGGGCATAACGTTGGTATGGTAGACCAAGATGGTAGCTATAACTTTGCACAGCAAACTGTTGGTGTTGGTTGGGCTGAATACAATTATGCTTCTGCTACACAAAGCGGTTCTTGGAACACGTCTTTCCAAAGCCAATATTATGACAACAATTCTGCAACTGTTTATCAGGATGGAGATGGTAATTATGCCGAGCAATATCAAAGTTCAGGGGCTAATGCAGTAGCAGGAAGCATGGCTTATATTAGCCAATGGGGTGAAGATAATGAAGCGAAGCAAACCCAAACAGGTTCAAATAATTTTGCAAATGCTATGCAAATTGGACATGCAAACACATCTGTTGAAGACCAAACTTCAGATGCCGGAGGTTCTGCTTGGAATGACTCTTATGTAATGCAATTTGGCGGACATAATTTAGCATGTGTTGACCAAGTAGCAACTAATGGTGGAGCTAACTGGAGTGGTATATTGCAATTTGGTGCAAGAAATAAAGCTTTTGTAAACCAATATGCTGACCACGCATTTAATGGTAGTGCTATTGGACAATTTGGAGCGAAAAATATGGCTAAAGTTAACCAAGATGCAGAAGACCACGGAATGAATTTAAGTGGTGTTGCACAATTTGGTTATAAAAATCATGCGATGGTTACTCAAGATGCTGATGATGGCTTTAATGGTAGTTTAGTATTACAATTTGGTGATAGAAACCATGCTAAGGTTAATCAAACTTCAACTGACATGAATTTAAGTTGGGTAATGCAAGAAGGCCATGCCAACTGGGCAAGAGTTACTCAAGATGCACAAGATGCACATAACTATAGTGTTGTAAATCAATATGGTTTCCATAATAACGCAACTGTAACCCAAACTGCAATTAATGCAAGTAATACAAGTGACGTATTACAAGTTGGAGGATTTAATACTGCGACTGTAACCCAAACAGGTACTATTATTGGAGGAATTTAATTTTTAAATACATTATAATTAATAAAAAGGGGGGAGTATTCCCTCCTTTTGCTTAAATTTGAGATATTATGAAAAATTACAAATACATATTTTTAGGCTTACTAACTTTTTGTGTCTTTAGCTTTAATGGTTTCTCTCAAAATTTAACCGATGAAAATACCGAGATCATCAACCGTTATTTTCAGGGCGTTACCCTAACACAGCAACAACAAATTGCACCGGTTAATACTGACCATACTGTTTCACAAAGTGTTGTTGAAATAACCCAAGTAGGTAATTATAATGTAGCTGATGTTACGGTGGGAGCCGGGCAATCACAAACAGTAAACCAATACGGTAACAGTAATTATTACAGTTTTTTAAAATACTATAATAACAATCCGTCTAATTTAAATGTATTGCAACAGGGTGAAGCAAACTCCTTGCAAGTGTATGGGCAAAATTCGTTAATTAATAACATTAGTATTTTACAACAAGGTAATTTTAAATCCCTTATTATAAAAAACTATTAATGTTTTATGAAAAAATGTATTTTTTTTGTTGCCTGTTTTAGTTTATGGGCGCAGGTAGTTGCGCAAGTAAGCAATCATGTAATAGGAAAAATTAACATTTTAGAGGCCGATAATTTAATTACTATTGATGCACAGGCTGAAAATCAAGAACAGGTTTTTAAAGATGAACTTTTCTATACGTTGTTAGCACTTAAAAGAAATGTAAAAGGCAACTATTCTTCCAACCGCCAATCCGGCAATTTTTCGATAGAACCATTAGAACGTAAAAAACTTTCTGAAATAAAATTAAATTTGGAAAAAGGAGAACAGTTAAAAATATACTTGTTTATAAATCATCAAAAAAAACTCATTCATAAAGACTCCTTATTTTTAATATCATCAAATAAAAGTTACGAAAAAGAGGCTGATGAAGCCAACGGGTTTGAATTAAAAGGCATTGTAATTGAGTCTATGATTACACCAACCGGAAAAAATTTCTACGACTATTTCTATCAAGCTTATTTGGTATCCGGTAATCAACACCCATTTATAATTAATGTTAAAGAAAAACCATATTTTGGGTATAGCAGCATTATATCAATAGAAGTTGATGAAAAAAAAATATACGAATTGTTTGCTAAACCCGATGAAGAATATTTAAAAAGTGCTGTAAAAGATGCACTTAACAAAATTAATCAATATGCCAGGCAACGTAAAATGTTGTTTAGAAATAGCCGAATTTAAAATTTTTTAACTACATTTAAGTATGAAAAAATTAACCTTACTCATAAGCATAGCAGCAATAGCTATCCCAAGCTTGTTGTTTTCACAAGATATAGTGTACAAACCTATCAATCCTTTTTTTGGAGGAGATACCTTTAATTATCAACAATTATTGGCTGCAGCAAATGCCATGAACGACTTTGAAGAAGAACAGGATTTTGGCTTAGATCAGCCCTCAGACTTGGAAAATTTTACTGCAAATTTAAATCGACAATTATTAAACTCGGTTTCTCAGGATTTATTCCAGCAACAATTTGGAGACACTCAATTAACCGAAGGAACTTATGTTTTTGGGTCCTTGGTAGTTGAAATCACTCCCGGTTCTACCGGATTAATTGTTAATATTTTAGATACAAGTACCGGCGAACAAACTCAAATAATTATACCTAACTAACCCAAATCGCTAACCAAACATCTATGAAAAAATACTTAAAACCTACGGTATTTATAGTTATGGCATTGTTTCTTGCAGGCTGTAGCGCCTATTTTAATCAACCGCTTACAACTTCCAAAGCCCGTATTGGTGAGAATACTTCCAGATATGATATTTTAAAAAATATTTTGCCCTTAGAACAAACCGTTGTGGGTGTGTACAAATTTAGAGACCAAACCGGCCAATATAAATTAGTTGAAAATGGGTCTACGTTTAGTACAGCCATCACACAAGGGGCAACATCTATTTTATTAAAGTCGTTGGAAGAGTCAAAATGGTTCAATCCAATTGAGCGCGAAAATATTGGAAATTTGTTAAACGAGCGTCAAATTATTAGATCAACACGTCAGGAATACGCAAAAAACACCGGTAATGAAGCCGCCCAATTGCCACCATTGTTATTTGCAGGTATCATTTTAGAAGGTGGTATTGTTTCATACGATTCCAATATCATAACCGGTGGCTCCGGTGCACGTTACTTTGGTGCCGGTGGTTCTGTTCAGTACCGAGAAGACCGCATTACTATTTATTTAAGAGCTGTTTCAACATCAAGCGGTAAAATTTTGAAAAATGTTTATGTGTCTAAAACAATACTTTCACAGGGCATACAAGGCAATTTATTTAGGTATGTAAATGTAAGAAGGTTACTGGAAGTTGAAACCGGCGTAACTAAAAATGAGCCTACGCAATTGGCCATTAAAGAAGCCATTGATAAGGCAGTGGAAACCTTAATTGTGGAAGGAATTATTGATGGTTTGTGGAAGCCGCAAGGTGGTCAGCCGGTAATAGATGTTGTAAAAGAACGCTTTAAAGTAGAGCAAGATGAAGCTGAATCAACTGCTTTGTACAATAGAAAATTAGAAGACAGAAGAGGTAAAAATGCGGTGAGCATTACAGCAAATTCTGCCAATATGAGTGGTGATTATTCCAATTCTAAAACAAAATTTGGTACCGGTTTAGCTTATAAATTTTACTTTAATAAACCCAACTTAAACTTAAATGTGGGGCTTGGGTATTTTCAGTTAGAAAATGAACAAGCTTTTAAAGATGATTTTATGTCGTTCGATATAAATTTAGAATACGATATATTACCTTTTGATCAAGTTTCACCTTTTGTTTATGGAGGAATAGGAACCGTTTCTAATTTAGATATTTCTAATCCTTATTTTAAATTTCAGTATGGTGCCGGAGCGGAGTTTTTGCCGGTAAATAATATTGGAATAAAAATATTTGCAGAACACAACGTTTTGTTAAGCGATAAATTAGATGGTTTGGAAAGAGGGAAAAGAGATGATTATTTTTGGAGAATTGGGGTTGGACTTAATTTTTATATAGGCAAACCTTATAGTAAAGTAAAATCGGCAATTTTTGACTAAAAAAAAGAAAAATGAAAAAATATATATACACAGCATTAATAGTATCACTTTTAGTATTTGTAAGTTGTAGTGAAGATACAGTTGACCTTGTTGGAATTGGAACAGTAACCGGTAGGGTGGTTGAGGCAAAAAATTTCAACCCAATAGAAAACGCTAAAGTAAGTATAAGCCCGTCAAACAATACAGTATTTACCGATGCCGAAGGGTATTTTAGAATTGAAGAAGTTGAAGCAGGTGAATATTCGGTAAGTGCTACCAAAGAAGGGTTTTTAACTGCCTTTGAACCTGCTACCGTTAAAGCCGATTTAGAGGTAAATGTAATTTTTGAGATGGATATTGAAACTGCCTTAAACAGGCCGCCTTCAACTCCGGTATTGGTTACTCCGGAAGATGGAAGTACCGAACAGGAATTATCAGTTGAGTTGGTTTGGACAGCTACTGATCCGGAAGAAGATGAAATAACATATCGTATTGAAATTAAAAATGACGCTGATAATGAGGTAATTAATATTGAGAGCTTAACCGATACAACGTATGTGGTGTCCGATTTAAAATATGGTACCAAGTACTTTTGGCAAGTGGCAGCAACTGATGATATTAATCCTGAAGTTCTAAGTGAAATAAGTGCATTTGAAACAAAATCAAACCCTGAAAACAGGTATTTTTATGTTAAAAAAGATGCTAATAACAACAATGTAATTTATTCGGCAAGTATTACAGATGGCACTGTTGAAAATGAAGTGATGCTCACCACTAACGACCAAAGCAGTTGGAGACCTAGAAAAAATAATGCTTCAGGGTTAATAGCATTTTTAAGAACTTCAAATACGCAAACGCATTTGTTTACTATGAGCCCGGATGGTTCTAATATCAAGCAGGTTTCTAACGCCATACCTGTTGCTGGCGCTAACCTTACCGAAATTGATTTCGCTTGGTCTGCAAATGGGGCTAGAATCTTGTATCCAAGCTACGATAAATTGTATGTTATTAATAAGGATGGTAGTGGTTTGCAACAAATTTATCAAACAACAGATGGAAGTTTTATATCGGAAATTGACTGGAGTAATGATGGCAGTGTTATTGCTCTAAAAACAAATAATACCAGTGGTTATAATGTTTCCGTATTCACCATTGATATGTCAGGAACTGTACTTACTACAGTGCTAAGTGGTGTAAACGGTGCAGCCGGAGGGTTAAACTTATCAGTAAATAATAAATTATTATTATATACGTATGATGTATCGGGTTATGAAGATGCATCCAAAAGACAATTAGATACCAGAGTTTTTGTGTACGATTTTGATGCTGCAACTGCAACCGATTTATCTGACAATAAAGATGCCGGTACTATTGATATTGACCCAAGATTTTCTCCAAATGAGGCTGAAGTTATTTTTGTTAATACCTCTAATGATGGTATTTCTACAAAAACCATTACTTCAATGAGCGCGTTGGATGGCTCAAACAGGACCGATTTGTTTACAAATGCTACTATGCCTGATTGGGAATAATAGTTTAATAAATTCACAAAAAAAATCTAAATAAAATTTTAAACCTGCCAATTGGCAGGTTTAAAATAATGCTATTTCAAGGGCTTTTAAATAAGCTCTTTTTTAATTAAGCTTTTTTCTAGGGATATCTTTTAAAAAGTAGTTGTAGGCCATTGTTAAAAACAACACAAATACGGCTGCAATTATTCCAACAAGTACATCGTAGTAAGGCTTTACAGATAGTGCTATTCTTATAAATATGGTGGCAACAACAAACGCCGAGTACCTAAATATTTTATAATAATTTAAAGTATATCTCAAAGCAATTAGTACAACAATTATATCACTAAATATTAGTATGGAATAAAAAGTATGAAAAGAGTGTGGGTAAACACCTGAATTTATTAATGAACTTATATCAAAAAATCCAATAATCATAAATGCAATTAATAAAAGTAAGGCAAGCATCTTTTTGGCTTGCACAAATTTTTTATTGTCATCTTCAATATTAGTAAGTGGAATATGAAGTTGAAGTTTGTAGTTAAATCCCAAAATTACAAATAATACCAAAGCACCAAAGGCATAAAAAATCATGTTAATCAAGGGTTCTGTCATAGTATTCCATGATAATTGTGAAATATGACTGAATTCTTTAAAAGCTCCTCTTATAAATATTAGCGAAAGTAATTCCAATTGCTTGCCAACAGATTTTGATACCGATTTTGGAAGAACAAAAATTAAAGCCAACAGTTCTAAAATTAATAATAATGTAAATGCAATTTCAATAGCAAAAAATGGATTTTTGAAATAGCTATTCCATGAGTTTAAATTTAAAGCATTATTCTTAACAAGGTAACTAATACCTATTGAAATAATAAAAATACATACCAACAAAACACTTACTATTTTATTTGTAAATGTATGGTTCCATATAGATTTTAACTTATCAAAAATAGTTTCAGAAAATACAAACACAGCAGTTTTCATATCTTTAGTTTGGAATAAAAATAGTATAAAATATTTTTTTAAACTGTATATGAAAAAAAAATTACATTTGCACTACAATATAACTTTTATAAAATGAGCTCGGAAATTAGCAAACGTTACAGCAAAAGGGGTGTGTCAGCATCTAAAGAAGATGTGCATAAGGCTATTAAAAATGTTGATAAAGGACTTTTTCCTAGAGCGTTTTGTAAAATAGTGCCTGATTATTTAACAGGTGATAAAGATTATTGTTTGGTTATGCACGCCGATGGTGCCGGGACCAAGTCGTCTTTGGCTTATATGTACTGGAAAGAAACCGGTGACCTTTCTGTTTGGAAGGGAATAGCACAAGATGCACTAATTATGAATATTGACGATTTGCTTTGTGTTGGGGTAACAGATAATATTATGTTGTCATCAACCATTGGGCGTAATAAAAATGTAATTCCGGGTGAAGTAATTGCGGCAATTATTAATGGAACCGAAGAATTGTTGAAGGAGTTACATGATTTTGGAGTTCATATTTTTTCAACCGGTGGTGAAACAGCCGACGTTGGTGATTTAGTTCGCACTATTATTGTGGATTCCACGGTAACTGCTCGTGTTAAAAAAGAGAAAATAATTGATAATTCCAATATAGCTGCCGGCGATGTTATTGTTGGATTAGCATCATTTGGACAAGCAACTTATGAGAAAGAGTACAATGGAGGTATGGGCTCCAACGGCTTAACATCAGCGCGTCATGATGTATTCCACAAATATTTAGCAAAAAAATATCCTGAAAGTTTTGATGCACAAGTACCAGAAAAGTTGGTTTATTCAGGGAGTGTTAAATTAACCGATGAAGTGGCTCAAGTTCCATTAAATGCTGGTAAATTAGTGCTTTCACCTACACGTACCTATGCTCCGGTGATAAAAAAAATTCTTAAAAAAATTGATACTTCTAATATTCACGGAATGGTGCATTGCAGTGGTGGGGCGCAAACAAAAATATTACATTTTATAGATGAATTGCATATAATTAAAGACAACATGTTTCCGGTTCCTCCTTTGTTTGAATTAATTCAGAAGGAAAGTAAAACCGGTTGGAAGGAAATGTATCAAGTATTTAATTGTGGACACAGAATGGAACTGTATGTGCCTGCAACTATTGCAAATGACATTATTGAAATTTCCAAAAGTTTTAATATTGATGCGCAGGTTATTGGAAGGGTAGAAGCTTCCAACTCAAAAAAATTGACTATTAAAAGTGAATACGGAGTATTTGAATATTAAAAATCGTTAATATTTAATATGTTTTGTCTTTTTCTATTAATTGTGAGTTGTGTTACATCGGGACGGGAATAATGCCCCGAAGGGTCAAAATTTTGTCGTTCTTCTCTAACCTTAGCATGATTAATTTCTGCTACTAATAGTTTTTCTTCATTCGTAGTTGGAGGTAGCAACCATTCACCATCTGGCCCTGCAATACACGAACCCCCATTTGCATGTATTTTGTTGGTGTTTTTCTTAATTAAGTTTGCGTGTGGGATGTTTTCAGAAATATCATCTTTTCGGAATAATCCTGAAACTGAAATAACATAAGATCTCGACTCTTTTGCAATAAACTTAGTTAAATCATGGGTGTTGTGGTAACCACCCGGCCATACAGCAATGTGTAAATCTTCACCTAAACCATAAAGTGCAGTTCTGGCTAAAGGCATCCAATTCTCCCAACAATTTAACCCGCCAACAGTAAAAGCTCCTAACTTATGTACTTGTAAGCCATTTCCATCTCCCGGAGACCAGGTTAAACGCTCTTCATAGGTAGGTACTAATTTTCTGTGAACCGATTTAATGTTTCCTAATTTATCAATATAAACTAAAGAGCAATAAATACTGTGGCTACCTCTGTCCGTTGCCAATTCTATACATCCAACCATAGTTGCTATTGCCAGATTTTTGCTCGCAGTACAAATTTCGTTTAAATCACCACCGCTAATGTTAACCGCATTTTTAACATAATGTGCATGAATTTCTTTCTGAATCTTAGAATTGAATTTTGCACCATCAGTAAGTTCAATCCAAAACGGATAACCGGGAATTATGGCCTCACCAAATGTCACAATATCACATTCTTGCTCACTTGCTTTTTTAAGGTAAGATACTACTTTCTTGATGGTTTCTGCGCGATATAACCAAACCGGTGCAATTTGTGCCAAGCCTACTTTTAATAGATCATTATTCATAAACCAAATTTTGATTTATAAATATACACTTTTAAACAACTAAACAAATTGCTAATTACAATACAATTAAAAATTGTAAATTTGCAAACCAATCAAAATTACATGTTAGATAAATTAAGGATAGTAAAACAAAGATACGATGAGGTATCTGATTTAATCATTCAGCCGGATATTATTTCAGACCAAAAACGCTATGTTAAAATTCATAAGGAATATAAAGAGTTGGGTGCTGTAGTGAAATTGGCCGATGAATACGAAACACTACTTAATAATATTGAAGAAGCTAAAGAAATTATTTCAGATGGTTCTGATGAAGAGATGGTAGAAATGGCTAAGATGGAGCTTGAAGAAGCAAATGAGCGATTGCCAAAATTGGAAGATGAAATAAAGTTTATGCTCATACCAAAAGATCCGGAAGACGCCAAAAATGTTATGGTTGAAATTAGAGCAGGTACAGGTGGCGATGAGGCAAGTATTTTTGCAGGTGATTTGTATAGAATGTATACTAAATATTGTTCTGATAAAGGATGGAAAACAAGCGTAGTTGATTTAAGTGAAGGTACTTCAGGAGGTTTTAAAGAAATTATTTTTAGCGTTGAAGGAGATGATGTTTATGGCGATTTAAAATTTGAAGCCGGGGTTCATCGTGTACAAAGAGTACCTCAAACTGAAACTCAGGGGCGCGTACATACATCTGCTGCAACGGTTATGGTTTTGCCTGAAGCAGAAGAATTTGATGTTCAAATTGATATGAAAGATGTAAGAATCGATTATTTTTGCTCATCGGGTCCCGGAGGACAATCGGTAAATACCACCTATTCTGCAGTGCGTTTAACGCATATTCCAACAGGTTTGGTAGCGCAGTGTCAAGATCAAAAATCGCAGCATAAAAATAAAGACAAAGCTATGCAGGTTTTACGTTCACGATTGTATGAATTGGAACTGGCAAAAAAACAGGAAGCCGATGCAGCCAAACGTAAAAGTATGGTAAGCTCCGGTGACAGGTCTGCTAAAATTAGAACCTATAACTACCCTCAAGGGCGCGTTACAGAGCATAGAATTGGGTTAACCCTTTACGATTTACAAAATATAATTAACGGAGATATCCATAAAATTATAGAAGAACTAAAACTAGCCGAAAATACTGAGAAGTTGAAGGAACTGGGCGAAGTATTGTAACTAATATAATAGAAGTTGCATTCAGATATTGTCACATTTGATAAAAAAAAATCCCGAACATTGTTCGGGATTTTTTAATATAAGCAAGAAATTAAAAATTTATTTTACTGTATCTACAATTGCCTTAAAAGCTTCTGGATTGTTCATAGCTAAATCGGCTAATACCTTACGGTTTAACTCAATATTATTAGCTTTTACTTTACCCATAAACTGAGAGTAAGACATTCCGTACTGACGTGCTCCTGCGTTAATACGCTGAATCCATAAAGCGCGGAAAGTTCTCTTTTTGTTTTTACGGTCTCTGTAGGCATATAACATACCTTTTTCAACCGCGTTTTTTGCTACTGTATAAACGTTTTTTCTACGTCCAAAGTAGCCTTTTGCTTGCTTCAATATCTTTTTTCTTCTAGCTCTTGAAGCGACTGAATTTACTGATCTTGGCATAATTCATTTGTTTTTTGTAGTAGGCGGTTTAATTTTTAAATGTAAACTCTTTTGTGCACTACTCCATGGTTAATAATTAAATTCCCTTTAACTTTATTATTTTAAAGTTAATTGTTGTAAAATGTTAGCTTTATCTGATTCATGAACTAAACCAGTATGAGTTAACTTTAATTTACGTTTTTTAGACTTTTTAGTCAAAATATGACTTTTAAAAGCGTGCTTTCTTTTAATTTTTCCAGAACCGGTAAGCTTAAAACGCTTTTTAGCACTGGATTTGGTTTTCATTTTAGGCATCTTTCTTCTACTTTTTATCTTGCTTACTATTATTTTAAATACAACATTTTCAGTTTTTTCTGAAGTACGTTGATATATTATTTCTTTTTTGGGGCAATGTACATAATCATACGTTTGCCTTCTAATTTGGGCATTTGCTCAACTTTACCGTAATCTTCCAATTCTTGAGCTAATCGTAACAATAAAATATGTCCTTGGTCTTTATAAATAATTGATCGTCCTTTAAAAAAAACAAAGGCTTTTAATTTAGCACCGTCTTGCAAAAATTTAATAGCATGTTTCTTTTTAAATTCATAATCGTGCTCATCGGTATTAGGACCAAATCTAATTTCCTTTACAACTACTTTTGTTGCCTTTGCTTTTTGAGCTTTTTCACGCTTTTTTTGTTCGTACAAAAACTTTTTGTAGTCTATAATTTTACAAACCGGAGGCACAGCTTTTGGCGATATTTCAACTAAATCCAATTCCTGTTCTCTGGCTAACGCTTTTGCTTTTGATAATGAATATATTCCAACTTCAACATTATCGCCAACCAAACGTACTTCATCAACATCTCTAATTTTCTCGTTTATTCTGTGTTGATCTTCTTTAATTATTCTCCAGGGTCTTCGTTGCCCTCTTCTTTTTATTGCTATGACTAAAAAATTTAAATTAAACTTAAAATTGTTCTATTGTACTATTAATCTCGTTCTTTATAAACGTACTAAATTCTTCAATTGTGAAAGTTCCCATATCACCTTCACCTTGTTTTCTTACAGATACAGATCCGTCTTTCTCCTCCTGTTCACCTAAAATTAACATAAACGGAATTTTATTTAACTCGGCATCTCTAATTTTTCTACCGGTTTTTTCATTCCTATCATCTATAAGGGCGCGAATTTCGGAATTTTCTAACAAATGTAAAACTTTTTCAGCATATTTTTGATATTTCTCGCTGATTGGCAGTAAGATAACTTGTTCTGGTGTTAGCCATAGCGGGAATTTTCCACCTGTATGCTCCAATAAAACGGCTATAAATCGCTCCATTGATCCAAAAGGGGCTCTGTGTATCATTACCGGTCTGTGTAATTGATTGTCAGAGCCTTTATACTGTAAATCAAATCGTTCAGGTAAGTTATAATCAACTTGTATAGTGCCTAATTGCCAATTCCTACCCAAAGCATCTTTAACCATAAAATCTAACTTTGGCCCGTAAAATGCAGCTTCACCTTCTTCAATAATAAAATCAAGCCCTTTGTCTTTGGCTGCATTTATTATTGCATTTTCGGCTTTTTCCCAATTTTCAATGTCACCAATATATTTATCCGGATTTTCAGGATCACGAACAGAAACCTGAGCAGTAAAATTATTGAAACCTAATGAGTTAAGAACATATAATGAAAGGTCAATAACATTTTTAAATTCTTCATCCAATTGGTCTGGCGTACAAAAAATATGTGCATCGTCCTGTGTAAATCCGCGTACCCTAGTTAAACCGTGTAATTCACCACTTTGTTCGTAGCGGTAAACAGTCCCAAATTCAGCAAATCGTTTCGGTAAATCTTTGTATGAATAGGGCTTGTGATTGTATATTTCACAGTGATGTGGGCAATTCATAGGCTTAAGTAAAAACTCCTCATCCTCTTTTGGAGTTTGAATTGGTTGAAAACTATCTTCGCCATATTTTGCATAATGACCAGAGGTAATATAGAGCTCTTTTTGCCCAATATGTGGTGTCATAACCATTTCATAGCCTGCCTTTTTTTGAGCCTTCTTTAAAAAATCTTCTAATCGGGCTCTTAAAGCAGCTCCTTTTGGAAGCCAAAGTGGTAATCCTTGACCAACCTTTTGTGAAAAGGTAAATAACTCTAATTCTTTACCTAATTTTCTATGATCTCGTTTTTTTGCTTCCTCTAGTATTGCCAAATATTCGGTTAGCATTTTTTGCTTTGGAAAGGAAACACCATAGACTCTTGTAAGCTGATTGTTTTTTTCATCACCACGCCAATAAGCTCCTGCAACATTCATAATTTTTACAGCTTTAACAAGCCCGGTATTAGGAATATGTCCACCTCTACATAAATCGGTAAAATCAGCATGGTCACAAAAAGTAATATCGCCATCTTCTAAGTTTTCTATTAACTCAACTTTATATTCGTTATGCTGACTTTTATAAAAATCTAAAGCTTCTTCTTTTGAAACTTCTCGCATTTTAAATTCGTATTTGCCTCTCGCAAATTCAAGCATTTTTTGTTCAATTGCCTTAAAGTCTTTTTCTGAAATCACTTCACCTCCTAAATCTACATCATAATAATAGCCGTTTTCAATAGCAGGGCCAATTGTTAACTTTACCTCAGGGTAAAATGACATAATGGCCTGTGCCAATAAATGAGCTGAAGAATGCCAAAATGCTTTTTTACCTTCAACATCATTAAAAGTGTATAAAACCAAATTTCCATTTTCGGTTAAAGGAGTAGAAGTTTCAACGGTTTGTGAATTAAATTGAGCCGAAATTACATTACGAGCAAAGCCTTCGCTTATGCTTTTAGCAATATCCATTGGCGTACTTCCGTTTTCAACCTCCTTTATCGAACCATCAGGCAATGTTATTTTAATCATATTATTCTATATAAGGCTGCAAAGATATTAGAAAACTATTAGTTGCGCAATAAGTTTTTATGTTCTGTATTAATTGAAAATAATGTATGAGTTTGAATTTAGGTTACACCATATTACATGTACTAAATATCATAACTTTTTGGAGTACTGCTGATAGGGATAATTTAAAGAAAAATATTACTATAATTTACTTATTTTCAATGATTTGATTTAGGGGTAAAAATTAATTAGAAAAAACCTTAGAAAAAGTTGTAATAGGATAGAAAAAGGTATTACATTTGCAACCGCAAACGGGGAA
>CAYFFC010000044.1:0-17348 GCA_964342295.1 uncultured Lutibacter sp.
TTACAAATACTACTCCTAAAATAAATACTGAAAATGCCAAATTAGCTTATGAGCTGGCCAAAGAAAATTATGAAGGAAATACTGCTGTTTTAAAGAAAATTCAAGATGAAATAGATGCCGCCATGCTTCAGTATAATAACGATTCAGTTAATTTTTTCAGACAAAAAAAATTATGGGAACAACAAATTGGGGCAAAAATAGATTACGATTCCAAAAAACTCAAATTTCAATTATCAAAAAATAAATTAACCCTTTTAAAAAGTAGTTATAATCGAACTGAAAAAGAATTAGAAACTAAATTAAATCAAGCAAAAAATAATTATAAGGCGGCGTTGGTTAATACTAAAGATTTTAAAATTAAAAGCAAAATTAACGGTAAGGTGTATACCTTAAACAAAAAGCTTGGTGAATTAGTAATAACTCAACAACCTGTTGCAACCATTGGAAGTGCTTCTAATTTTGTACTTGAAATGTTAGTAGATGAAACCGATATTGTGAAAATTGTAAATGGTCAAAAAGTTATAATTAGTTTAGATGCTTATAAAGAAAAGGTTTTTGACGGTAAATTAAGTAAAATTTACCCCCAAAAAGATGAACGCAATCAAACTTTTAAGGTTGAAGCAGTGTTTAATAATCCTCCAAAAGTTTTATATCCGGGGCTAGCAGGAGAAGCAAACATTATTATAAATGAAAAAGAAGATGTACTAACAATTCCAATCAATTATCTGATTGAATCAAATAAAGTTAAGACTAAAAATGGAATTATTTTTATAAAAACAGGTTTGCGTAATATGGAATTTGTAGAAGTTATATACGGCTTAACCGAGGAGACTATAATTTACAAACCTGACGAATGACTAATTGGAAAGTGATATTAAACATTGCTAAAACCCATTTGCTCACTAAACCTAGGCAAACAACTACTGCGGCATTAGGAGTTACATTTGGTATTGCAGCTTATATTACGCTGGTTTGTTTTATGACCGGGTTGAACAAAATGCTCGATGATTTAATTCTAAATCAAACACCTCATATACATATTTACAGTGAAATTGAACCCTCAAAAAAACAACCAATATCAATGTACACTCATGTGGAAAATAGTTTTAATGTGGTGCATTCAATAAAGCCAAAACGTATTCAAAAAAAGATATACAATGCAGTACCCTTAATGAAACTTTTAAATAATAATGAAGATGTAAAAGGAGCCATTCCACAAATAAAAACGCAAATTTTTTACATATCAGGATCTATAGAGTTGGGAGGTAATTTAACCGGAATTGATATTTTAAAAGAATCACAATTATTTAATTTAGGCGATTATATAGTTGATGGAACGCCGGAAGCATTACATAAAAACGACAATGGAATTATATTGGGAGTGGGAATCGCAAAAAAAATGTCGTTAAAATTAGGTGACAGAATACAAATAAGTACAATAGGCGGTACTGTTTTTCCGCTTAAAATTGTTGGGTTTTACCAAAGCGGAATTGCAGATATCGATGCCATTCAAAGTTTTGCTAATCTTAAAACAGTACAGCGAATTCTTGGAGAACCTGAAAATTTTATAACAGATATAAATGTAAAATTGCACAATATTAACAATGCCATACCTATGGCAAAGCAAATTGAAAAACAATTTAATTTAAAGGCTATAGATGTAAATACCGCAAATGCTCAATTTGAAACAGGTAGAACTATTCGAAATTTAATTACCTATGCCGTTTCAATAACGCTACTTATAGTTGCAGGTTTTGGTATTTACAATATTTTAAATATGCTTATTTATGAAAAAATGAATGACATTGCAATTTTAAAAGCTACTGGATTTTCAGGATTAGATGTTCAAAAAATATTTATGAGTCAAGCTATTATAATTGGTATTGTTGGTGGTTTTTTAGGATTGATTTTAGGGATTGGTTTGGCAAGTTTTATAGATACCATTCCTTTTGAAACCGAGGCCCTGCCTACTATTAAAACATTTCCGGTAAATTTTAATCCGTTGTTTTATATCATAGGAATTGCCTTTGCTATGATTGCCACTTTTTTGGCAGGATATTTACCATCGCTGCGAGCTAAAAAAATTGACCCTGTTAAAATAATTAGAGGCCAGTAAAATGAGTATTGTTTTAGAGGCACAACATATAAATAAGTATTTTAAAAAACCTGTATTGTTCCATGTTTTAAGGGACATTTCATTTAGGGTTAAAAAAGGTGAATTTGCTTCTATTATGGGTAAGTCTGGTTGTGGAAAATCTACATTATTGTACATTTTATCAACTATGGATACCGACTATGATGGAAGATTGTTTTTAAATAACGAATTAATAACAGATAGTGAACATAACCGATTATCATACATCAGAAACAAATACATTGGTTTTGTTTTTCAATTTCACTATTTATTGTCAGAGTTTTCGGTGTTAGAAAATGTAATGTTACCGGCTAAAAAATTAGGCGAAAAAAGCTATGAGCAAATTGAGTTTGACGCTATTGAGAAATTAAAAATGTTGCATATTGAGCATTTGGCAAATAAAAAAGCGTCCCGTATTTCTGGAGGAGAAAAACAACGAGTATCTATAGCAAGAGCTTTAATTAATAATCCACTTTTAATTATGGGTGATGAGCCAACAGGTAATTTAGACAGTTATAACGCCGAAAATGTTTTTAATATTTTTAAACAATTATGTGATGAACAGGGTTTATCTTTGCTAATTGTAACTCATGATGAAGATTTTGCCAAAAATACTGACCGAATTATTCAAATGGCAGATGGAAAAATATTAACGTAAAATTTTAATTAATATCTCAAATAAGTAGAAATGACTGCATTTAAAATACAGAACAAACCTTTTATTGTGCCAACAAAGGATGGTAAACTTATTGAAGAACACTTTGGCTTGGCAAGTATACATTCTGAGATAAGTATTGCAAAAATGAAGGCTCCCGGCGGATGGATTGAACCTTTTCAAACTCCCGAATTTGACGAATACACATATATTATCTCAGGAAAAAAGCAATTTAATATTGATGGTGAAATTATTATTTTAAATCAAGGCCAATCCATTAAAATAAATAAAGATACACGAGTGCAATATTCAAACCCGTTTACCGAGCCTTGTGAGTATTTGTCGGTTTGTTTACCGGCGTTTTCTATAGATTTAGTACACAGAGAAAATCAATAATTATTTAGGTTAAGATTTCTTTTTGTTTGTTAAATAAAAAGGCACGTAGATTAATAAAAAATAGGGTACTAAAAATAGTTCTGCCACAATAATGTAATTGGGCCAATCACCTAAATAATCGAGTATGGAAGGAGCGCTTGGCTTCGCATTTAAATAAAAATAGTTTGCTCCGGTAAGTTTATTTATAAGTATGGCGAAAATAAAATATCCTTGAATTGCGATAAAAGAAATTAAAACACTTTTTAAGTTTGGCCTCATTTTATAAATAAATGTTGCATAAAAAATGGCAATTATCAAACCACCATGAACAATCCAAAACTTAAAGAAATGAATGTGCGGAAAGCCATATTTTAATTCCGGAGTTATAATTGCTTGAACAGTTCCTGCTAAAATCCAAAAAAGTAAAATGTCATATATTATTTTTTTTCTTGAAGTTGTAAAAATCGGTAAAAGTAATGCTATAAAATAACACAGATGAAAAGGTAAGTCTCTGGTAATGTCAAAATTCTTAGAAGAGTATTTATATATTGTCCAAAATACAACGGTAAGAGAAATAAAATATCCGATATAATTTCCTATTCGTAATTGATTTTTGTGAGAAGTTTTTAATGCGTATTTGATAAGAGTATATCCCATAATTCCCAAAAAAAGAATTACAAGTAGATGTTCAATACCAAAAACTTTGAAATTGTTATTTTCTTTTAAAAAAAAATGAATTAGTTAATTAATTTAGAATTAAGTGACTAATATACTAAAAGAAATTAATTTTTCTGTTCACAGGCTAATAATGTGTTTTTCAATAGCATTGCAATGGTCATTGGGCCAACACCACCGGGTACAGGAGTAATAAACTCACATTTTGGACTTACGCTATCAAAATGAACATCACCGGCCAATCGGTATCCACGCTTCTTAGTTGCATCCTTAACACGAGTTATTCCAACGTCTATAACTGTCACACCTTCTTTTACCATATCACCGGTTAAAAATTCGGGGTTTCCAAGTGCAGCAACAATAATATCGGCCTGTAGGGTAAAATCTTTTAAATTTTTTGTTCTGCTATGTGTTATGGTAACAGTTGCATTGCCGGCGGTTCGTTTTTGACTCATTAAAATACTCATTGGCCGCCCAACAATATGACTACGCCCAATAACTACCACATGTTTTCCGGAAGTTTCAACATTGTAACGTTCTAACAATTCTAAAATTCCAAATGGGGTGGCAGGTAAAAAACTAGGCAAATCCAGTGCCATTCTCCCGACATTGGT
The DNA here is from genome assembly GCA_964342295.1 of uncultured Lutibacter sp. GTDB lineage: Bacteria > Bacteroidota > Bacteroidia > Flavobacteriales > Flavobacteriaceae > Lutibacter. The sequence goes on from CAYFFC010000044.1 coordinate 4,454, forward strand.
TGGATGAAAACCATCTACATCTTTATTAGGGTTTACAGCCATTAAAACTTTTTGCTCATCAATATGCTTTGGAAGGGGTAGTTGTACAATAAAGCCATCAATAGCATTATTTGTATTTAGATTATCAATTTCTTGTAATAATTTTTCTTCAGAGGTTTCTTCGGGTAATGTAATTAAAGTAGATTCGAATCCAACTAATTCACAGGCTTTAACCTTGCTGTTAACGTAGGTCATACTTGCACCATCAGAGCCTACTAAAACAGCTGCCAAATGCGGTGTTTTTTTTCCTTGTGATTTTAATTGTTTAACTGCAGATGCAATTTCATTTTTTAAATCAGCTGAAGTTTTTTTTCCGTCTAGTAAAATCATTGTATTATTTTTTATATAAAAAAAGGCAAACTTATTCAGTTTACCTTTCGAAATTTATCTTCCCATACCTTTCATCATTTGCATCATTTTTCTACTACCACCGCCTTGCATCATTTTCATCATTTTACTCATTTGTGCAAATTGTTTTAACAATTGGTTTACTTCCTGAATGGAAGTTCCTGAGCCCTTTGCAATTCTTTTCTTTCTGCTTGCATTTATTATTTTTGGCTCAGATCGTTCTGCTTTGGTCATAGAGTGAATGATTGCTTCAATCCCTTTAAAGGAGTCGTCATCAATATCAACATCTTTCATCATTTTGCCTGCTCCGGGAATCATTCCAACCAAATCCTTCATATTACCCATTTTTTTGATTTGCTGAATTTGTTTCAGGAAATCATCAAAACCAAACTGGTTTTTGGCAATTTTTTTCTGAATTTTTCTCGCCTCAGCTTCATCATATTGTTCTTGGGCACGTTCAACTAATGAAACAACATCTCCCATTCCTAAAATTCTATCAGCCATACGGTCGGGATGGAATACATCTATTGCTTCCATTTTTTCACCGGTACCAATAAATTTAATAGGTTTGTTTACAACCGATTTTATTGATAAAGCTGCACCACCTCTTGTATCACCATCTAATTTTGTTAATACAACACCTTCAAAATTCAGAATATCGTTAAATGCCTTTGCAGTATTTACAGCATCCTGACCAGTCATAGAATCAACAACAAAAAGGGTTTCTTGTGGATTTACTGCCTTATGTATATTTGAAATTTCGGTCATCATTTCATCATCTACAGCCAAACGACCCGCAGTATCAATAATTACCACATTTTTCCCCGTAGATGTTGCATGTTTAATGGCGTTTTTAGAAATTTCAACAGGATTTTTATTACCCTCTTCGGCATACACTTCAACACCAATTTGCTCACCAACAACTTTTAACTGATTAATTGCCGCCGGTCTATAAACATCGCAACCAACTAATAAAACCTGTTTTGTTTTTTTAGTTTTTAAATAATTGGCCAATTTACCTGAAAAGGTTGTTTTACCTGAACCTTGTAAACCCGACATTAAAATTATGGTGGGAGCACCGGATAAATTTATACCTACCGTATCACCACCCATTAATTGAGTTAACTCATCCTTAACAATTTTTACCATTAATTGCCCCGGATTTAATGTAGTTAATACATTTTGTCCCAGCGCTTTTTCTTTAACTGTTTTGGTAAAGTTTTTTGCAATTTTAAAGTTAACATCGGCATCTAGTAAGGCGCGTCTTACTTCTTTTAACGTTTCTGCAACATTTACTTCGGTAATACTTCCGTGCCCTTTTAGTACATGAAAGGCTTTATCTAATTTATCGCTTAAATTATTAAACATATTTTGGCTTCAATTTTAAGAATTGCAAAGATAATAAATTTGCCATAAAATACACATCAATAAAAGTGTGTTAAGTTTATTAAAATTTCTTTTTTAACACTTATACTGCTCGTGCATTTTAATATTTTTTTCAAGATTTGAAATCACTTTTTCCAATCGCTTTAATTTTGTTGCTTCTCTTTTTGCATTAGCAATGTGCAAAGCATATTCTTTCCGATAGGTATAAGCCATATTCTCAAAATTAGTTTTTGCAATTTCATTTTGTTGAAGTGCCTGTTGCAGTAATTTCGGAATTTCAAATTCAGTTTTAGATGCGCTTTTCTTTTTTACCGAGGTTTCATCAATTAAAAATGCTTCTTTAAAATAATCTAAAAGTGCATTTTTATTTAACTCTGAATCCTTTAAAAATTTAATAGTTCGTGTATGTTGAGCGTTACAATCTTCAGAAAATAAATGATGGTTATCACTCATGTTGGCGCCATTAAAAAAAGTAAGAGAAACGTGGTTTTTGAAAGCGGCAAATCCACAAACCATTGTTTTTTTATGAAAAACAGGTATGCGCCATTTCCAGTCTTCTATAATTTCATTTTCTGCTGTGTGAATTAAAGTTCTTAAAGTTGAACAAATTTCTTCAGCAAAAGGTTCTCTACAATAGATATATTCATCAATTAATTTTGAAGCGTTTGGGTTTATTTTTGGCATAGTATTTTGGTTAATTTAAAGCTAAACATTTTAACAATTACAATTTTACAAATTTAATAGATGAGGTATTTACACAATACCTTTTTCCGGTAGTTTCTTTAGGGCCATCATTAAAAACATGTCCTAAGTGACTATCACAGGTTGCACAAATAATTTCGGTTCGAATCATTCCATGACTTTTATCAAGTACATAATTAACGGTACCCTTAATAGCATCATCAAAAGAAGGCCAACCGCAATGCGATTCGAACTTACTACCCGATTCAAATAATTGCGTACCACATGCAGCACATAAATAAGTCCCTTTTTCAAAATGTGAAGTATACCCTTCTTGGCTTGGAGCATCTGTACCTTTTTGGCGGAGCACATAAAATTGTTGAGGTGTAAGAATTTTTTTCCATTCTTCCTCGGTTTTTATAATTTTTTCAGACATCTTTTTATTTGTTTTTTCTTGAGCATAACAGGTTGCAATAATTAATGTAAAAATTAGTAACACTATTATATTTTTCATTTTATGGTTTTCTGTTTATAAATTCTATAATTCTATTTATAACAAGGGGGTTATGCAAAATGCGTCTATGACCTAAATTATTGGTTACTAAAAGTTCGCCTTGTTTTAAATTTTGACGAATATTATGAGCGCAGCTTACAGGAACATCAGCATCTGTAGTATCATGAATTACTAAAACAGGAAGGGTTACTTTTTTTGCAGCAGTACTTGCAGAATAATTATCTATGTCTTCATTAAATTGCTTAAAGAAACGTTGCTTAATTTTACCGGTCATTTTAGGATTTAAGTGTAGTTTTTTTACAAAATCGCTTATAATATCTGTTATTATATCACCCGAACCAATTATAACAGCTTTTTTAATTTGAAGCCCTTGTTTTATGTTATTTAAAACTGTCATTCCTCCTAAAGAATGACCTATAGCAAATTCAAAAACTCCAAATTCTTTTTCTAAAACGTTTACTGTACTTATAAATTCATTCATCATAGTAGTTTTCCCTGTTGATGCCCCATGGGCAGGTCCGTCGAAACTAATGGCCATATAACCATTTTCTACTAATGCTTCTGCAATTGTGCACAACTGAGTTCCCCTTCCCGACCATCCGTGAACTAATAAAACCTTTTTTTTAGAATTACCGTACAAGTAAACCTGCACTTTTTTGTTTATCTCGGGGATTAAAACAAGCTGTTTTTGGGCATTTTCAGCCATAAATTTTTCACGTTGTGGAGTTTTAAATCGGATAGGGGTTTTAAATAATTTAATTGCATAAGAAGTTGCAAAATGAGGAGCTAAAAATTGTAATATTTTTCCAAATAAAATAATCGAATAAGGTATTTTAGGGATGTTATTTTTAGCAATTTTTTGGGTTGGTATATCGGACATTTATGTTTTGTCTTTAAAATTAGAATTTGTATTTTTATAGAATGACGCAAAATAAAAATTTAAATATCATGAAAAAAATTGTTAGCTTGTTAATTGTATTATTATTTGTGATAAGTTGTAGTACTGTTCCAATAACTGGTAGAAAACGTTTAAATGTTGTAAGTGATTCACAAATTTTACCGGCTAGTTTTGCACAATATGAGGGGTTTTTAAAAGAAAATAAAATTTCAACAAATAGTATTAAAACAAATCAGTTAAAAGAAGTAGGTACTAATATATCCAGAGCAGTTGATAAATTTATGCGAGCTAATGGTATGGTTAGTGAAGCCGATAATTATAGATGGGAATTTAATTTAATTGAAGATAAAAACATAAATGCATGGGCATTACCCGGAGGTAAGGTAGTTTTTTATACCGGAATTTTACCGATATTAGAAAATACTGATGGTATGGCGGCAGTTATGGGTCATGAAATTGCGCATGCTTTTGCAAAACACGGGCAAGAACGTATGACTACAGGGATGTTACAACAGGCCGGAGGGTTGGCGGTTGCCTTAAGTACCAATAATAAAGATTCAAGAACTCAACAAATTTGGAATACGGCTTTTGGAATTGGTTCGGGATTAGGCGTATTAGCATTTAGCAGAACCCACGAGACCGAAGCAGATAAGTTGGGTTTGGTGTTTATGACAATGGCCGGATATAACCCGGAAGAAGCAATTAATGTTTGGATTAGAATGAGTGAGTTAAACACCGCTAAAAAACCACCTGAGTTTTTAAGTACGCATCCGTCAAATGAAACACGGATAAAAACCTTAAAGGCGTATTTGCCTGAAGCAAAAACACTAGCAAATAAATACAATGCATCTAATTAATATAAATGAATCACATTTAATAAATTTGTTTATATTGTAAACCGTTCCTAATTAAAGGAGCGGTTTTTTTTGAATTATTTTATGAAATTAAATAAAGGGGATAAAAAATTAATAAATGCTTGGGCATTTTACGATTGGGCAAATTCGGTATATTCATTGGTAATCAGCACGGCAGTATTTCCTATTTATTACAGTAGTTTAACTGCATCTTTTGCGAGTGTTGAAGGTAAAATTCAATTTTTAGGTACACAGTGGACTCCAACTACATTATACAATTATACCTTGGCATTTTCCTTTTTAATTGTAGCCTTTATTTCACCCATTTTATCCGGAATTGCAGATTATACCGGTAACAAACTTAAATTTCTAAAAGCATTTTGTTTGTTAGGTTCACTATCAGTAATGAGTTTATTCTTTTTTAAGGGAGAAAGTACCTTATGGATTGGCTTGGGCTTTACCGTATTAGCAAGTATTGGGTTTGGCGGAAGTATTGTTTTTTACAATGCATTTTTACCTGAAGTAGCACACCCCGAGCAGCAAGATGACGTTAGTGCTAAAGGATTTATATATGGCTATATAGGATCTGTTATTTTAATGGTATTTTCTTTGTTTATGATTAATAATTTTGAAGTTTTTGGTTTTTCCGATGCAGGTTTTGCCACTAGAATAACCTTTTTATTGGTTGGGGTATGGTGGCTTGGTTTTGCCCAAATAACCTATAAAAGATTGCCAAATAACGTATACAACAGGCGTCCATCTAACGATTTTATTTGGAAAGGCTTACGCGAGTTGAAAATTGTTTTAATTGAACTTAAACAACTCCCGGAACTTAAATATTTTTTAATTGCATTTTTTATGTTTAGTACCGGAGTTCAAACGGTTATTTTGATGGCAGGAATTTTTGGAAGTAAAGAATTAGGGCTCCCAACAACCGATTTAATTATAGTAATTTTATTGGTACAAATTGTTGCTATTGCCGGAGCATTTATTTTCTCAAGAATGTCTGACCGCATTGGAAATATTTCAACCTTAAAAATTACCATTTCAATTTGGGCTATTGTGTGTTTAATTGCTTTTAATCTTGATAAAACAATGGAAAATGTTCAGTATTATTTTTATTTATTAGGCGGCCTTATAGGCATGGTAATGGGAGCTATTCAATCCTTGTCAAGGTCAACCTATTCCAAATTATTACCTGATACACAAGACCACGCCACCTATTTCAGTTTTTACGATGTTACTGAAAAAATTTCAATTGTATTAGGAATGCTTGTTTTTGGAATTTTAATAGCCCTCACCGGATCTATGCATTGGAGCGTATTGTTTTTGGCAATTTTCTTTATAATTTCCTTTGTTTTGCTGAACTTTGTAGGAAAAACAAGGTATGTCAGCTAAATTTGATTTTATTGTGGTTGGGGCAGGTATAGTTGGCCTGGCCACTGCATACAAACTTCAATTAAAATTTCCCGAAAAATCAATAGCCATATTAGAAAAAGAAAGCGAAGTTGGCTTGCATCAAACAGGAAGAAACTCAGGGGTTATTCATTCGGGCATTTATTACAAACCGGGTTCTTACAAGGCTAAAAATTGTAAAAATGGTAGAAATCAATTGGTGAAATTTGCAAAAGAAAACAACATCAATTTTGATGAATGTGGTAAAATTATTGTTGCAACAACTTTACAAGAATTACCGGTACTGGAAACCATTTATAAAAACGGACTTGAAAATAAAACGGAAGGGATTAGATATTTGAATGCTAATGAAATTAAAGAAAGAGAACCGTATATTGAAGGGGTAAAGGCAATTTGGGTACCTACAGCAGGAATTATTGATTATGCTTCGGTTTCAAAAACATTTATTCATAAAATAAAAACTATAAACTCAAATAGTACATTTTATAATAATTGTGAAGTAAAAAAAGTTGGTGTTTTTAAAAACGACACTATTTTAACTACAACAAAAGGTGATTTTATTGCTGAGAAAACTATTTTTTGTACAGGATTACAATCCGATAGAAATGCAGAAAAAGATAATTTAAAACTCGATATGCGTATTGTTGGTTTTAGGGGCGATTATTACGAATTAAAACCGGAAGCAATTCATAAAATTAATAATTTAGTTTATCCGGTACCGGATCCAAAGTTTCCCTTTTTAGGAGTTCATTTTACGCGAATGATTCATGGTGGGGTAGAGTGTGGTCCAAATGCTGTTTTTACGTTTAAAAGAGAAGGATACAAACGCACTAGTTTTAATTTAAAAGATACGTTTGAAGCCCTGAGTTTTAAAGGCACTTGGAAACTTTTTGGAAAGCATTGGCGTAAAGGAGTTGACGAATATAAAAGAGCTTATTCTAAAAAACTTTTTGTAAGAGAACTTCAAAAAATGATGCCTAATTTAACTGAAAACGATGTGCAACGTGCACGCTCTGGAGTTAGGGCACAGGCTATTGATTATACAGGGAATATGGTTGATGATTTTAAAATTATGAAGCATAATGGTAATATTCACGTAGTAAATGCTCCTTCACCTGCAGCTACCTCTTGTTTGGCAATTGCCGATGAAATTATAAACAATGTTATGAATTAAGGTTTTGGAATATGAATATAACCGTAACATTTTAAAAGTTTATCAAATGAAATTTTACCAAAAAGAAATCCAGCTTAATCCTTACTCAAAAGGGTTTCACATAATAACAAATGAAATAAAAAACGCATTACCTGAAATTGAAAAAATAAAAATTGGACAATTGCAAGTATTTATTAAACATACCTCAGCAAGTTTAACTATTAACGAAAATGCCGATGAAACCGTGAGAACTGATTTCGAAAATTTTATAAATAAATTAATCCCCGAAAACACTTCGTATTTTAAACACACTTATGAAGGTTTTGATGATATGCCGGCACATATTAAAGCGTCACTGTTAAGTAGCTCGGTTCAAATACCAATTACTAATGGGGAATTAAATTTGGGTACTTGGCAAGGAATTTACTTAGGTGAACATAGAAACTTTGGAAGTAAGAGAACATTATTGTTAACTGCTTTTGGTGAATAAATTTTGAATTTTAATAATATGAATTATCTTTGCTCAATTCAATTGGAAAAGGTTAAAAATGCTATGGAAGTGACATGAATATTTGATTAACCGAATTGATTTTTTTATGGTAACTGCGAGTTTTGATTATGAAAAAGGCATACTTAAATCTACTTTTGAAGGAGTTGTAAGTTTAAAGGAGATTATTGATTATATTAATGCTACAAAAGATAATACAACGTATCCGAGGGTACTAAAAATTTTGACCGATGCCACTAAGGCAGAAATGAATTTTAATCCAGAAGATTTACCCTTAATTGTTGAAGCCAATTATAAATCTATTGAGAAATACGACTATATAATTGATGCTATTGTGCTTGATGCACCAAAAGAAACTGCACTATCTTTGTTATATCAAAAACTAGCGGAAACAAAAAAATATAAATTTCAGATATTTTCAACCCAAAATGCAGCTTTGAATTGGCTAGAGAGTATGAATTTTAAATCTAAATCTTTTCAAGAATATTAAGGAAAAATATTTAATAATAGTGTAATTAATAATAATATTGGCTATATTTTAAATGTTTGTTTAAAAACATTAAAGGCATTTTCTAAATTTTTTTTTGCTTGTAGAGATAACTCAATTTTTATATCCCATTCGTACCCTTGTATTTTTACTACATATGCTTTAGGATTTTTATCATAAACGGTATTGCATAGGTTTAATACCTGATTTGGGGGTACGGCATGGGTTGAAAATGCAACTTGTTCAGCCGGATAAATACGTTCAATAGTAAAACCTTTTTCTAGAGGAGTTTTGCAAGCATCCACAAAAACAACCTGCTTGTATTTCGCAATTATTTCAGCTTCTTCAACCATTAATTGATATTTGTAAAGCAAATTTTCCGAATTATAACCTTCTTTTTCTAATTTATCTAAAAAGCACCAGCCAAGACCATCGTCTTGGCGCGTGTTATTACCTATTCCAATAATTAAGGTTTTATCTAACTTTTTCATCAAGTAAGTTTCCGTTAGTATCTTCTAATTGAACAATTAAAGGCATTTGACCTAAAGCATGTGTAGCACAACTTAAACAAGGATCGTAAGCTCTGATAGCCATTTCAACCTGATTTAACATAGGTTCGGTAATTTCGGGTTTATCATTAAGAACACTTTGCGCAACAGCACGCACACCACGGTTCATGGCTTCATTGTTATGGGTTGTTGATACTATTAGGTTACACTTTGTAATTAAGCCTTTATCATCGGTATGATATTCATGAATTAAAGTGCCTCTAGGTGCTTCTATAATACCAATGCCCTTATTTCTAGGCGTACCTTCACGTACCAAATCGCTTCCCATTATGTCATTATCAAGCAATAACTCTTTCATATACTCTGCGCAGTGTAACATTTCAATTAGGCGTGCCCAGTGTGTATGCATAGTCATATTATTGGGTTTGTTTTGCGTGTAAGCCTTAAATATTTGACGTTCAGTTTCAGCAAATGGTGTGTTAATATGTGAACTGGTATTCATACGTGCCAAAGGTCCAACCCGGTTCCAACCTTTTTCACGCCCGTACTTAGTCATATAAGGAAATTTTAGGTATGACCAAGGTTCAACAGCTTCTTTAAAATGATAACGGTACTCAATATCTTCAATATTTAACAATTCATTTCCTTCAGAATCTACTGAGCGTAATCTGCCATCATACAATTCCATTGCACCGGTTTCTTTATCAACCAAGCCTAAATGATTGGAAGGATATGCTGCGAAATTATCAATCCACTGGGCATTTTCAAAGTGGTATGCTTTCATAAACTCAATAATTTCTTTTGACCATTCTATCATAGTATCAATAGAAGGAATTTGTTTTCCGTCTAAGAAATATTCTCGCTCTTCGGCTGTAAATGTTTTATGCACTCCACCCGGTACTGCTAATATTCCATGAATCTTTTTACCTGCCAGAGCTTTTATAATTTCCTGACCAAACTTGCGCATTAAAATACCTTTTTTTGCCAGTTCCTGATTTTCGGCAGCCACAGCTACAATATTTCTTTTTTCAGCAGGTGCATCAATTCCGAACAAAATATCTGGCGAAGCTAAATAGAAAAAGTGTAACGAATGCGATTGAAATATTTGCCCATAATGCAGTAATTTTCTGAGTTTTGTTGCTGTTGGCGATAAATTTTCGGGATCTACACCAACCAACTGGTCAATAGCTTTGGCAGCAGCAACGTGATGACTTACCGGACAAATTCCACATAGGCGTTGCACTAATACCGGTGCTTCCCAATAGGGATGTCCTTGCATAAATTTTTCAAAACCTCTAAATTCAACAATGTGTAAAAAAGCATCATCTACTTTGCCGTTTTCATCCATTTTTATGGTTACTTTTCCATGGCCTTCAACACGTGTAACAGGTTCTATAACTATTTTTTTCTTACTCATTTTCAAGGTGTTTAGGGTTAATCATATTTAAATTCTGGGTAGGCAATTGAATATTCTTCTTCAAACAGAATATTTTTTACCACATTCCAAATGTGATTTGCATTTGGCGGGCAACCCGGAATATGATAATCTATTTTAACTACTTCGTGATTTGAATATACTTTGTTTAATATTTTTGGAATGTCTTCATGATTTGGAATTATGGTTTCATTTTCTTCACTTGTCATGGAATCAATATAGGCTTCTTTTAAACATTCTTCTAACGGAACGGTATTTCTAATAGCAGGCAAGCCTCCCCAAATGGCGCATTCTCCCACAGAGACCAAAATATCACAATTTTTTCTGAATTCCCGTAATACTTCAATATTATCGGTATTACAACAACCTCCTTCAATTAAACCAATATCGCAACGTTCAGTAAAATTTTTAATATCGGTTAAAGGCGATTTGTTAAATTCAACCACCTCAATCAAGTCTAAAATACCTAAATCTATATCAAGCATAGACATATGGCATCCAAAACAGCCTGCCAATGAAGTAGTGGCAACTCTTTTTTTCTTATTGGTTGTTTTGTGTTTTTTTATACCGTTTAATGAAATCATTTTACCTTTAGGACCATAGTCAAATTGGCGATCTCCAAATGGTTTTCCAAATGATTTTCCTTTCACCAAAATAGAACCCGTTGGGCAAATATACATTGCGTGTTCTGCTTGACTTTCAGAAAGTTTGGCTTCTTGTTCGTAATCAACAGCAACTAAGGTTTCATTTCCGCGATTTGTAAAATTAAACACTTTGTAACCATCATTGGTTTTTATTTCTTCAATACAACGTTTACATTTTATACAGCGATTTTGGTTAACAACAATGCGTTCTGGTCTGGCATCAACAATTCTGTCAACAAATAAATGAGGAAACCTAGTATATCTAATACCTGTTTCGTATCCTAAATTTTGCATTTGACAATCGCCACTTTTTTCGCAGGATGGGCAAAAGTGATTGCCTTCAACAAACATCATTTCTAAAATTGCTTTTCTGGCATCGAGCAATTCGGGGGTGTTTACTTCAATATCCATTCCTTCCTGAACAGATAAGGTACATCCGGCGATGGTTCGTCCATTGTTTTTTACGGTACAAACCCTACAGCTTCCTAGAGGGTTTAAATGTTTAAAATGACACAGGGTAGGGATAAATATGCCATTTTGCTTTGCAGCTTCAATAAGGTTTTGTCCTTTTTCTGCCTTACACGTTCTTCCGTCTATTTTAAATGATATGTTTTTCATTTTTAAGGTATTTCAGTCTACAATTGTGTGTCTTTAATAATACTGTCAAACTCATGTACAGCACTTTCCATATCAAATTCAACATGTTGGAATTCGTTGGATGGTGCAACTTTTAAGTTAAAATAGTCCTTGAATTTATTCGTAGCATGCATTAAGGAATTTGAAGAGGATTTTCCTAAACCGCAACGGCTGGAGATTTGAATTATTTTGCCCCATTCCTTAATCATTTCAATATCATCTTGAGATGACAATCCGTTCTGCATTCTCTTGATTTTTTCATTCAAAATGTGATTTCCGGCACGACAAGGAGTACAAACACCACAAGATTCTTCCTTAAAAAACTCCATAAAGTTCCTTAAAATGTGTAAAATATCTCGCGTACGGTTAAATACCATAAACGAACCACCACATAAAATATCTTCGCCACAAATTCGGCGGTCAAACTCTTCCGGACTAATTGGTTCACCTGATGGCCCACTAACCTGTACATAATAAGGAGCAGTAGCCTGGCTCATTTCTATACCTAATAACGCTCTAATAGACGTACCATACTCAATTTCATAGATTCCGGGTTTTGCTACATCGCCTGAGATACTGATTAATTTAGTTCCGGGAGTTTCTTTTGTGCCGATATTTAAAAAATAGTTTTCTCCAAACTCTATGATCCTTGAAGCATATGCTAAAGATTCCACATTGTTTACTACAGTAGGTTTATGGCGAAAACCGTGTTTAGTTGCTGACCACATTCGCACAGGTGGTTCTCCGCGCCGTCCTTCCAAAGATTCTATCAAAGCCGATGCCGCTCCGCAAACATAAGAACCGGCTCCTAACTGAATTCGTAATTCAAAATTGAAGCCCTTATGACCTAAGATGTTTTTACCTAGAAGGTTAGCTTGGTAAAATTCTTGAATAAGTCTTTCTAACTGTGGTTTAAAAAACTGATATTCAGCACGTAAATAAATAATACCTTCTTTAGCTCCGGTTGCATAACCGGCTAAAATCATTCCCTCTATAACTAATCCCGGTTTGTGTTGAAAAATAGCTCTGTCTTTAAACGTACCGGGTTCTCCCTCATCGGCATTACAAATAATGTATTTTGCATCATCTTTATTTTTTTTACACGATTGCCATTTATAGCCTACATCAAAAAATGCGCCTCCACAGCCCTTTAATTTCGACTTGTAAATTTTATCAATAATTTCTTGTGGAGTGTATTTTAAACCTTCTTTTATGCTTTTACCCATTTCATATGGTTTAAAAATCACCGTTTTTTCATCATTTGGTGTATAATGTACCGGGCTAAGAGTTTTGCTGTAAAAGTTTTTTACATCTTCACCACTTTTTATTTTCTGTATAATAAGTTTTACCTTTTTTGGTGTTAAATCGGTAAACGGATAAAAGTTAA
>CAYFFC010000045.1:0-16878 GCA_964342295.1 uncultured Lutibacter sp.
CCGGAGTTACCCCATTGGGCACGGTAAATGTAGCTGAAACCTCGGTTGCGTATGTCCTGGATTGGTTTAAAATTCGCTCACCTGTATCTTCTGCGTTGTTACCATTAAAATCAATCCAGGCTCTATACCCCTCTCTGTATACTGTACCTGTCCAAGTTGGATTTACACGAATGGTGTAAGTTTGCCCTTCAATTAAATTTGTAGAAATGTATTTAAAATCGGAATACCCCACAGTTGTAGTATTTCCGGGACCTGATGAGTTATCTATGGTGTTCAAACGTACACGGCCAATATATTCATCATTGGTACTTCTACCATTAGAAGAACATAACTGAGCATTTACATTAGCAATGCTAAAAAAAATAACTAATGAAAATAAAAATAGGTCTTTTCGGTTGGTTGTTGTTTTCATTGGGGTTAGTTTAATAACACTCTTTATCAATTATTAAAATACACAAATATAACTACATTTTACTTACAAAAAGCAGTTGATAACTACGTTGAAAACCCAAAAATATATTAAGAAATTAAAACTGTAATAAGTAATTAGTAATGACAAAATTAGCAATAATTATATTACTATAACTTGAGGGGTTTTCAATACTATCAACTACAAATATAAAAAATATTTTTAATTTTCCACATATTTAATTTAACTAATGTGTTGGTTTTCAGAATTATGTTCAATTTTATTTAGTTAAAATTGTTCTTTTATCAACTGTTTAAATGTTGTTTTTCCGGATTTTAAATCAGTAATTTTTAAATAATAGGTGCCCTGCGCAAACGCTTTTAGCTGATTTATTGTTATTTTACCGTTATAGTTTTCTTTTATTACTTTTTCCACCTCACGACCAATAGCGTCATAAAACGAAATTTCTAAACTATTTCCTAAAAATTCTTGCGCCAATGTAATGGTAATATAAGTATTAAAAGGATTTGGGTATATGGTAATGGCGGCATCAAAAACCTCATCAATTCCAAGTGTCGCTTGTTCAACAGTTACTGTTACATCACAATTAGAAGTATTGCCATTAGCATCAGTTACTGTTAAAGTAACCGTGTTGTCTCCTAAATTAGTGATATTAAACGAAGTAATGCTTGCAATTAAAGTGTCTATCCCACAATTATCGGTTGAGCCGTTATCAATATCTGCACCAATAATAGAAGCAAGTCCTGTGCCCGAATCTAATTGAACAGTAATGTCTTTTGCGTTGCAAATAGGTGCTATTACATCTTCATCATCATCCATTCCGTTACAATTTTCGTCAATACCATTGCAAAGAATTTCAGGAGCTCCGGGATAAATAGTGTTGTTAGAATCATCGCAGTCGGTACTATTACTTACATAGCCTACTGGTTGTGTTGATGCCACAACAGTATTGGCACTATCACCAAAAGTGTCATTATCTAAATCGCGGTACCAAGTAAATACTTCAGTAGCAGAAAGGGTAATGTTATCAATAGCCATATCGCTTCTATAACCACTTCCTGTAATTCCTTCAATTTTTATTTTTATACTTTGTCCGTTATATGCCGATAAGTCGATGTTTTGTATTTTCCAATTAGATGCCGTGTTTTGTTGTCCGGAAATTGTAAATGCAGTGGTATAATTTAAACCATTGTTGGTACTTACAGATACACTTAATGTACCCATATCGGCACCATACATATTATAGTTAAACTGTAACTGTGCATCTTCAAAATTTGTTAAATCAAAACAAGGGCTAATAAGAACTGCACTTTTAGAAGGATAGTTTGGACTTGAAGCTTCAGTGTATAAATAATTACTGCCATTAACAGCGCTTGTTGGGCCTGTGCTACTTGAAGGTGTTCCACCCGAATTAATAGTCCAATCTATATCATCTGAAGTATTTTGCGTCCACAACCCTATACCCGATTCAAAACTTTCAGCATAAGGAAATGTTGCAATACTGTTAGAACATGGAACCGAGGTTGTTAAAGCCACAACCTTAAAATCATCAAAAACAAACCCTTCAAAATCTACATTGTAATAGGAGTCTTCTCTGTTTGAACCATCTGTTTTAAAGTTAAATCTAAAATAGGCGGTACTTTGGTTGTATAAAAACGAATTTTTTTCGGTACTAATTTCTAGTTCTTCTAATTGCCATTTTCCTTGAGTATCACCATCGTAAAGCAATTGCCCATCCGGTTGAAAATTATTGTCTGTTGACGATTTTCCGGAATAGGTATTGTTTGCATTTGGTGCCCCTGGTTTGGTGAGATTTCCTTCAAGCGGATACCAGTTGGAACCATTGGTTGACCCTTCAATTTGTACATAATCAAAACTACGCTCTAAATCCCATTTGGCATAATACTGCACCAATACTGTTGGAACCCCTGATAAATTTACAGGTGCACTCAATTGGATTATTTTTGAAGTGTTGTTTGCGTATGGAAACGTATTTGTACTTGTTATGGCTTTTGAACCAGTAAAGGCATTGGAGGTAGTGTACCAAGAACCCCCACTAGTAGTCCAATTTGTTAAATTATCGCTATCAGGATTATCACTAAAAATAACAGTAGGCGTATAGTGCTTTACAATTGTAGCCTGATAAAGTATATTATCTGTTGCATTATCATTAGTTAATGTAACCTGAAACTCTATGGCATCATTTGGTTGAATTCCCGCATCTAAAGTATAACTTATATTTACGTTATTTTGCTGCAATACAACCATTCCTGTTTGCGTACTAGGAGCTCCCATTGCCGTTATATTCGAAGAAACCGGAGTTACGGTTAAAGTAAAATCACTTGCTGTTTGACCTAAATTTTCGATAGCAAATTGTAAATTTCCGCTTAAAGAGGTGATATTATTCTGATTTAAATCGTGAAATTTAGCATACTTACCACTGTAATAAGCCGCTAAAAAATTAGGTCGCATAGCCCTATGAATTATTGGTACATAATTAGATGGAATCGGCCAAAATCCGTTTGGTCCTCCTTCAGAAATCAACCCGTTTTCGGGTGTCCAAGCCATGGTATTTTTGCCCGACCCCGTTCCGGTTGGTGTGCCATTTGCACTAACTCCTGCCGGCCCACCCAGCATCCAATCATTCATATTACCACTATTTAAGGCGCTAATTGAAGTACTAGGCCCGTGTGCATAGCGGTTGTAAAAGGTCATATCGTGATTGTATTTTGAATATTCATCGGGTCTTGGATTGGTAATGGTTGTACCCGCATAAGCGTGAAGCATAGCATTTTTATAGGAATGATGGTTTAACGCTAATTTAAAATCGTGTTGCAAAAAGAAATCGCGCATAATTTGTGTTTCAGGCTCTGAAAAAGGACCTGTACCCATATAGGTTTGGTTGCACGGATCGGTTGATGAACCTCCATTTCCCCAGTAATAGGCAGAGTTTCTGTTTAAATCAATACCATCGGTATCTATAGTACAAGTGCCCGGTGCACTTGTATTTCTGTTTTTACGCTGCAAACCACCGCCATCCGGTTCAATAGTTTCGTTATAAACAAATCCATCAGGATTAAAGACGGGTATAAAATACAGCTCTTGATTATTTACTAAATTTTTTATGAAAGGATCCGTATCATAATTTTCTAAAATATACCACATAAAATACAGTAGTTCCATAACGGTTACTGCTTCTCTGGAATGCACCAAACCAGTGTACAACGTTTCAGGTTCATCAGACTCATCAATATCCGGATTGTCAGAAATTCTTAAATAATACATAGTTCTTCCTTCAATAGTTTTTTGATTGGAAGGTGATGCATCTAAACGTGCAGAAATTAAATTTGGATATTGGGTTCTCATATCATCCAGCTCTTGCAATACCATATCATACGTTAAGCAACCTCCAAAGGAATTTGGTGATGAATTGGGATTTAAATTGAAATTTTGTGGAATATCCCAATTAATTTCAGCAGCACCGGCATATTGACCAATATTGGTAACCGTTTCTGTAATTCCTTGATTTTTTGAGGCTAAGATGTATTTCCCAACTAATTTATTTTTTTTGGACCTTTGTTTGAGCTGTTCTAATTTATACCGAGCATTTGGCAAATCAGCTACCGCTCTTTCACTGTAAAATGAAGATAAATTGTTAATTACTACATGATAGTTAATTCCTAAATTTTCAACAATTTTCAGTTCTGTTTCATTAAGTTCTAATTGCAATTTACCTTCGGTATAAATGGCACCGCAAGTCAAATCTATTCCATTTTTATTTAATAAATCTAAGGAAGGTTTTGAAGTCTCAGCTATTGTAACTCTTTTATAAAGTTCGCGGGTAGGAGTTGTTTGAGCGTTTAAAAAAAATAAATTCAATACTGACACAACTAACAGGAATTTCAATTTCATTGCCTGGGGTTTGATAAGTTTGTTAATTGGTTAACAAAATTAGCAATTTAAATTTGGTAACAAAATTTATCTGAAGAAAATTATCTTATAAATAATTGAAATTCAGTTATTTATAAAGTTTAACTTGTTTAAAACTAGCCGTTCGTTTGTAATAATTTACAATTTGTTATTTAATATATGTAGTTTATTAAAAATTAAATATTTAATAAAAAAGAAATAGATACATTTCTTCCCGGTGCACTTATAGAAGAGGCAAATTCTTTGTAATGGATATCAAAAATATTATCGAGGTTGGCATAAAATGTTAAACTGTTATTAATTTTGCAATTCGCATTCATGTTTAGGGTGTTCCATGCAGGTGTGCCTAAAAATGTTCCCGATTCTTCATCAAAAGGAGTTTGGTCAAAATTATCAATTCCTTCCACAATATTATAATCTGCAACTTTTTTTTGTGCATTAAATTTCCAAACTACACTTACTTCATATCTTTCTTTTTTATACCCAACATCCAACTGACCAAACAGGGGGGGAATTGATGAAAGCGGCTGTTTGGAGTCGTATGAGCGTCCTTTTGTTATGGTTGCAGAGCCTTGCGTAAACCAATTGTTATTTACATCTCCTCTAAAACTTAACGTGCTGCCAACAATATAGGCGTTATTTTTATTAATGTTGGCAACAATATTTCTAACTTCACCATCATAAATAATAGTTGGTTCACCATCAATTTCATAATAATCACGAGAAATATAATTATTTAACAAGGTGTAATACATATTTAAACCTATTTGAAATTGCCTGTTGTTAAAGTATTTCAATGCCCCTATTTCAGCATTGTAAGCATATTCCGGCTTTAAGTAAATATTGGGTATGGTAACGTTCCCTGATTTTTCACGAACCTTTCCAATATCATCAATATTAGGAGAACGAAAACCACTAGATAATACACTATTTATTTGCCATGTTTCTGTTGGTTTATAAGCGTATCCAACAGTGGCCGTCACCGAAGAATTAAAAATTGAAATGTTATTTTTTGGTAAGGTTATAAAGGTTTCATCAATCCATTTAGCTGTTAAATCGGTATGAATAAATCTAAGTCCGGTATTTAAAGTCGCTTTTTTCGTTATATCTTGTCGGTAACTAATATATGAGGCATAGCTTGTATAGGTACTTCCTCCATCAGGGTATCTGGACTGTACAGTAAACGTATCACTAAATCCAATTATACTATTGTTGGAAATATTAAGTGTTTTTCCAAATGCGGCAGAGTTAACAATATTGTGTGTTAATTCAAATCCATAAGATAAAATTCTATGCTCATCACTTGTAAGTGGTACAGAAAAATCTCCATTCAAACTATATACATTAACGTTCTCTTTTCTGTAATATCTATCCAAACTATTGAATTTTCTTTGAATTCTGGATTCTTTAATATTCTGATAAGCAGCAGTTAGGGTTCCTTTTTGAAGCCATTTCCTGTTGGGATTTATGGTTAGCTGTGATGATAGCAAAAATCGGTTTTGAGGGCCATAATACCATTCTGCAAATTTCAAATTACCACCTGAATATTCTGTTAGCTTATCAAACCTATCAATATTTGATGATGTTGAATATTGTATGTTAAAAACCAATTCAGAACTATTACTCAACGGAAACAGCAGTTTTTGAAGTACATCCGTTTGGTTGTATCCTGTATTTTTTTGAATTTCAGGATTTTCATTACTTACAGGGCTTGGGTTGTAAAAAGAGTTGGTATTATTGGAGTATTCAAAAACTTTTCCCCAATTTTGATAACCATGTTTTCTGTTATTCCCCATTTTTAAATCGCCAAAATTACTGCGTGAAATACTGGTATATGAAGCCCATTTTTTATTTTGAATTTCAATATTTCCTTCTGTGGTAACTTCGTTGTTCACACTTGAATATCTTGAATATACTGACCCGTTTATTTGATTATGCTCAGAAGTTTTTGGATTTTTGGTGTAATAATGAATAACACCTCCTAATGCATCGGATCCATAAATTACTGATGATGGCCCAAAAACTACCTCAGTTCGTTCAATAGTATTTGGAGATACGGTAATGGAATTTTGGAGATGGCCCATTCTGTAAATGGCATTGTTCATTCTAACTCCGTCAACAACTAATAATACCCTGTTTGCTTCCATTCCTCTTAATACAGGGCTGCCTCCTCCAAACTGCGATTTTTGGACTTTTACGCCCGGAATATTTGCTAATAAATCGGCCGAGGTTTGTGGTGCCATTTTTTTTATTTCTTCAGCAGAGGTGGTAACCACCTGCTCAGCTATCCTGCTACGTTTCTCCCTACCTTTTGAGGCAGATAAAATAATTTCATTTAGTTTTTCCGATTTTCGTGTTAAGTATACTGTATAATTAATATCGGCCAGTTCACGTTTTAAAATTTCAAATTCTATGTATGATAAATGATTGAAAGAAATAATATCGCTTTCTGAAAATACTGATAAATTTACAATACCCTTCTTATTTGTATGAAGTACCTTTTGGTTTGTTTCATTATATATTGTTACATTCTCAATAGGAAAATTTGTGTCTCTATCCAATACTGTAACCTGCTGCGCATTTAGCAATACAGTAACTAAAATAAAAAAAACTGTTATTTTAAATTTCATAATTAATTAAAAACAGATTTTAAGATATCTACTGATTTTGGCCTTTTGAATCCGCTCAAATGTAATTCAAAATATTGAATTAAAATTGATAAGACCGCTTGGCGCTCTTCTGCGTTAAAATTTACATTGGCTAACACATCAAAATTTATGCCTAACAGCTTTTTAAATTGTTTTAAATTATTTCCTGAAACAGCACCTATTCTTAAGCTTTGTGAAAAGATGCCGTTAATAACATCAAAATATGGTGCGTTCACATTATTCGTTTCCGGATAAAACCCTAAATACTTTGTAAGGTTTAATAAAAAAAGTAAATGAAAATTTGAAACTTTATCATGCGTATCCAACCATAAAAAAGATGTTTCCAAATAGCTGTATAATTGACCATTATGCTCTTCTTCTTTTATGGAATAATACAGAATTTCTGCTAAAAAAAGTGCAATGGTTTGCTTTTTAATATTTGTATAAATTGATTGATAAAAATTAGCCACTTCAGCATCTCTTATGGTATGCAAATGCCCTTTATTATTGTGATTTGCTGTAATATTTAGCTGCATTAAGGGCTGAAAATAAGCCGTTTTTATTTTAGCTTTTTTTGCTTTTAGTATACCTTTAAGCATGTATGTTTTTATGCCTGATTTTTGTGTGTAACAAGTAGCTATTAAACTGGTGTCACCATATTTAAGCGTATTGATAACAATGGCACTTGTTTTTTCAATCATTTCTAATTTATTATCGCAATTTTGCTTATGGTAGTTTCACTGTTATTGTTAGCCGTAAGCATAACCAAATATATTCCGGAAGCCACTTTTTTGCCGCTAAGATTTGTTTTATCCCAAATCACCTTTCCACCAAATAATTCCTGCCCTTCTTTAACACTGGTTTCAAAAACCAAATTCCCTGCAATATCAATTATTTTTACATTGGTACCGATAGGCAAATGTGCCCCGTTTCTACCATCAATAGTAATGTAGTTATTGTTTTTTGTAGAAGGGTTTGGATAGGCATATACTTCCGGCAATGTGTCACCATAAGGCGCTACATTACTGTTAAAAGCTACAATGCCTTTATCTGTTGCGAAATAAACTTTTCCTGAACTTTTATCAACGGCTATTTTTAAAATATTATTAGATGGTAATGGTGAGTTGTTTTTATTAAATAATTGTAAAATTTCACTTCCATTGCTGTTGGTTTGAACAGCCCCGCTTGTTTCTGTACCAATCCATTTATTATCAGCTCCGTCAGTTTCAATTGTATTTATTGGTTGTTCTCCAAGCAGTTTTTTAGGAATGCCATCGTCTAAAATAATAATAGGTTCTGCATCAATAACGGCCTCATTAAAAATATTTGTGGCATTGTAAAGTACAACTAACCCTTTTTTAGTACCCAACCAAATGGTGTTAGAATTATCAGCTAATACGGTTCTCACATTTAAATCGGGTAAAGAACCTTTGGTAGTTTCAGTTGTTAAAGCTCTTTTTTTGTTTCCGTTTTCATTAAAAACCAAAACGCCATTTCGCCTGGAGCCAATCCAAATTGTTGTTAATTTATCTATTTCAAGTTCGTTTAACCCTAAAGCTGGATTTGTCATTACTGTACTCATATCAAAGGCCGACCATGTGCCATTTGTGCTGTATTTTTTAATCCGTTTATCAACCCAGGCATTGGCTATCCATAAATTTCCCTGATTATCAAAAGATGATCCATTAATTCTTATACTTACATAATTGGGATTGGGGGTATAAATTAATTTTTCAAGACCACTGTTTTCGTGCGTCCAAAATTCGATTATTTCATCATTTTCTACCACTAACATACCACTTCCCCAAGAGCTCAAATAGGCTTTATTATTATGATTAGGATCTATAGTTATATGAACCAAATCCTTAACTGCCAATTCATTATCATAGGGTGTATTTATCCAGTTTTCACCATTAAAATGACTAAACCCCAGTCTTTTTCCCATTGGTGAATACGATGTTCTGTAAGCACCATATACTATCCATAAATTATTGTTTTCAGCGGCTATAGAAAATGGCAGGTTTGAAGTAGGCCCGGAAGGGTGGATTTCTTCAAATTCTGAAATATTTTGAAGACTACTTTTCAATATTCCAAACTCTTTGGTAGCTACCAGCAAGGTTTCATTTTCAAATAAGGCTGCATTAACGTTAAAATAATTATTGTCGGTTTGTTCCGAAACATAATTCAATATTTCTACCAAATTCATATTATATACCAAAATACTGTTACCGGTGGCAACCGTTAAATGGTTTGTAGTTGCTTTTAAATTTGTAATGATTTTAGAAAACGATTGCTGTAATGTTAAACTTCCATTATTTAATGTATATAATGCATTGTTTTGGCTGAGGTAAAATGTATTATTAAAATATGCGATATTAGAAAAATCCCCGGTTGCTATAAGATTCCAATTATTATAATCAATTAAGTTTTGGTTTTTTAAATCGGCTTTGTATAATCCATTTTGAGTTGCGGCATATAAGGTACTATCAACTATTTTAATTTTGTTGATAACCATTTCTGATGAACCAGGCCCAATAAAATAGGTGTCTCCAAACTCCTCTTTATCTAAATTATAAACAACAACCGCAAAGGGGGTGGCTATAAATAAATTATTTTCGTATTGTGCAATATCATTAATTCGTTTGTTTCCGGAATAGTTGAATATTACAATGTCTCGAGCTGCAGTAACTGCGTTGAATTTGTCAACAATCTCAATTAATCCGTTTTCATATCCAATAATTAATTTCTCAAAAGTCTCGCTATAAAACAAACTTGAGGTTGTTTCACCTGATAATCCGTTAACTGATGATAATTTAGATATTTCAGATGTTACACTGTTGTAGGAAAAAATTGAGTTATCCGCCAATGCATAAATAAAGGATTCTGTTTTAACAAAATCCTTTACATTATTGTATGAATAGAAATCTTCCCATCTATTAGAAAAATCCGTTTGTCCATAAAAACCAACTAGGTAGAAAAAAACTAATATTTGAGCAAATTTTTTCATATAACAACTCAAATATATTTATTAAAATTTAAACTGTGTAGAAAGTGGGGGTAAATAAATTTAGTCCAAAAAAAAACCTCGAACATTGTAATACGTTTTCACAATGTTCAAGGAATAAATAAATCAACCCCAAAGACTTATTTAATGTTTTAGTGTATAGTGCCAAAACCCCTCTTGACATTAATACACTACAAATATAGTATAGTTTATAATTACTTTTAATTGAAATAAATAAATGAGAAGTAAAAGTTAATAAATGGTAATTTTTACTGAATAAACGGTTAATTTGGTCTTGCCTTAAAATCTACTTATTTAAAAGAACATAGTCCTTTACTTAAATCGCAGCTTCCTCAAGTGCCACAAACCCCCAATTAAATCCTTTTTTTCTATACACAACTTTCTTAACATCGGGATCATTATTAACTTGTACTTTTCTGGTAAAAACAGTTTCATTTATAGTTTGCGTTACGCTTCCGTTTCCAATAAATTTAAATGTGTTACTGTTTACAATAAGATTTATGTCCCTCACTATTTTAGAATCAGCCGGTATGCTAAATTTTAAAATTGACATTTTTTTTGCTAGTTATTAATTTATGGTAAGCACCAATATACTTAACATTAAATTAATATTGATTCCAAATTAATGTGAGTATCAAAATAACCAACAAACGGTTATATAAATTTAATAAACAGAAAAACGATTTTTTTTATTCTTTTGGAAATGTAATAGAAACCAAGGTTCCGGTTTCTTTTTCATTAGATATATCTTTGGCATCAACTTGAACTGCATCATTTTGATACAAAAGTTTAATTCTGTTAGTTGTTGCGTCAGTACCGTAAAACTTTTTCTTTTGCGTCATATAAGCCATTTCTTTGGCCTTTTTAATACCAATACCGTTGTCTTTAATTTCACATAAAACATAGCCATTTTTTTCTTTTATATTTACCTCAATATATTTATGGCCTTCTTTTTTCATAATACCATGCCAAATGGCATTTTCAATAAAAGGCTGTAAAAATAAGGTTGGTACTTTTATGCCGTCTATATTTAATTTGGGGTCAACTTTTACTACATAATCAAAGCCGCCACTAACGCGCATTTGCTCTAATTTAACATACAGTGATAAAATACCCAATTCTTCTGAAAGGGTTGATGTTGGGCTTGATGAGCTGTTTAAAATAACACGGATAAGTTTAGAAAATTTAGTGATATAATCCGATGCCTTTTCACCCTCGTTTTTTAATACAAAATTATTAATAGAATTAAGTGAGTTAAACACAAAATGTGGGTTCATTTGACTTTGAAGGGCTGTCATTTTTAGCTCTTCCATTTCTTTTAACTTATTGGCCAATCGTACTTCGGCATTTTTACTTTTCTGCTCAACTTTTTTAATAATTTGCCCAACTATAACCGAGAATATGATACATTGTAAAATGGCTCCGAAAAACACAAAAAACAAAGGTGAAAATCCGGAATCCCCAACTAAATTAATACCCCATAAAATTTCTACAAAACTAATATTGGCAAGCAATAAATATACGACAGAGCCTATTACAAAATACAAAGAAAATTTATCTCTAATCCGGGTAATAATTATATAAAATGAATAAAGCGTAAATATTGTTAAAATAGGAGCTATAATAGAAAATGCTCGCACTTGAAATTCATAGCCCAAGAAAACTTGAATTAAGGCAAACATTGGAGCTAAAGCCAATAATATTTTTATTTCAATTTCAAAATATTTATCCCATTTTAAAATATGAGTGCGTGTATCAAGCAGTTCTCTTGAAAAAGCTACATAGGCCGCAAAAGCCAAAAATTGAACCGTAAAATTCAAGTAATGGTGAACAGCGTGAAAATCAACAGAAATTATGTTGTGCAATAAATTAACCGTTATAGCCAACAAGTACAAACTGTAATATAAATACAGTTTGCTTCTGTTTTGGAAATAAATTAACAAATGGTACAGGAACAGCACAAATAAGCCTCCCCGTATCCAAGAAAACATTTCTGAATGAAAATCTAATTGCATTATTTATCCAGATATAATTTTTTAAACAATTCGGCTTTTCTGTTTCTGCTAATACTTGCTGTTAAGCCGGTTGTCATGATAAGTTCTCCTCCCAGCCCTTTTAAATATTCTTTTACGTGGTTTAAGTTCACTAAATAGGAATTATGAACTCTAAAGAACTCAGGAAATTGAAATTTTTTCTCAACTTCTTTAAGAGTTTTTGAAACTAAAATTTGCTGTTCGGTTTTTAGGTAGATAGTTGTGTAACTTTTATCTGATTTCAACATAACCACATCATCTTTATCTAATAAGTACACTTTACCATCAGCAGAAATATTAATTTTGTTTTCGTTATTTTCATTTAAATTATTAAGAAGCAACTGTAATTTATCTTCAAGCAATCCACCTTTTTTTGATTCTTGAATTTTATCCATAGCAGCCAATAACTCATCTTTATCAACCGGCTTTAATAAATAATCAATCGCAGAAACTTTAATAGCTTTTAAAGCAAATTCATCATGAGCCGTGGTAAAAATTAGATTAAAATCTCTATTTTCCAATTTTTCAAGCATCGTAAAGCCATCCATTTCGGGCATTTGAATATCTAAAAACACCACATCAGGTTTGTTATTATTGATAATATCAATGGCTTTTACAGGAGAGTTACAGGTGGTAACTTCAACATTATCAATATAATTATTCAATTTCCATTCCAACGCTTCTAAAGCATCATTTTCGTCGTCAACAAGTAAAATTTGTAACATAGTGTGAGGGATGATGTTTAATTAATTTAATTGCAAGATACAACATTTGCGTTCATGTTCAAAAAGTTGTTATATAAATTCGAAAATTGCATTTTACACGCTTATTTTTTGAGTGGCAATACATAGAAAAATACAGCTATGAAATGACAAAAACTACCCAACAATACAAAAATATGAAAAATAGCATGGTTGTAATTTATTTTTTTAATACTGTATAAAACAGCCCCAACGGTATAAAATATACCGCCGGAAAGCAACCACATTAAACCTTCAAACCTCAAATTTAAAATAAGTGGTTTTAAAGCAAAAACTATTAACCAACCCATTAAAACATAGGCAAATGTTGAAAGTTTATCGTATTTACCTGTAAAAAAAAGCTTCAATATTATTCCGGCTATTGCCAACCCCCAGGAAACTCCAAAAATAGTCCAACCTATCCAACCTTTTAAAACTACCAATGTAAAAGGAGTATAAGTGCCTGCTATTAACACATAAATTGCTGCGTGATCAAAAATATTTAGCCGTCGTCTTAGTTTAGGGTGCTGTACATAATGGTAAAATGTAGAAGCCGAATACAATAAAATTAAACTTGCTCCATAAATACTAAAACTTACCACATGCCAAGCGCTACCATTTAAGCTTGCATATACAACCAATAAAACCAATGCTACTACGCTTAAAACCAGACCTATTGCGTGTGTAATTACATTGAGTTTTTCTTCCTTTGGCGGATAGTATGTGACTTTTTTAGCATTCACGTAAATTGATTTTATTGTTTTCAATTAGTAATTAACTCGTTATAAATTAAGTTGTAGGCCTTATTTTTTATGGTTTCTCTATCGTTTAATGTACAATTTTTTGTTTCAATAAAATTATGAATTTTAACTCTTAAAATGCCTGGTCCTCCACTAAAAAACGTGTATGAAAATCGTTTTTTACAGTCGTAAAAAGTCATGGGTACAATAGGTATTTGATGTTCAATTGCTAAATTAAACGCTCCATTTTTAAACTTACTAAGCACTAC
Organism: uncultured Lutibacter sp.; assembly: GCA_964342295.1. Lineage (GTDB taxonomy): Bacteria > Bacteroidota > Bacteroidia > Flavobacteriales > Flavobacteriaceae > Lutibacter. Next base: position 13,816 of record CAYFFC010000045.1, read on the forward strand.
GCTTTCATCAGCCGGTACCAGTCCTTCCGGGAAAATACACACACTTAAACCATTATTTAACTTTTTTTGAGCTTTATTATACACTTCTTTACGGCTTTGAAAACAAGAACGGTTTACCGTTATACTTGTTTTTTTAAAAATATACCCGAAAATTGGAATTTTAGTAAGTTCCTCTTTTCCAACAAATACACAAGGATTTTTAACTACGCTAAGCATTAACATAATATCAATCATTGAAGTGTGATTTGCTATAAACATATAGCTTTTTTCGTGTAAAATGGTTTGCTCACTTAATATTTTGGTTGAAAAACCCATTCCAATCAAAATTGTTTTCCCCCAAAGACGCGCTATTTTATAAAAAAACTTGTAAAAGGATTCATTAAAAATAACTAGCAATAATACAGGGAGCGCAATTATTATAGTAATTGCAACCAAAATATAAAACCAAACCCTCCACAGCAATAATAAAGGGTATTTAATTAGTTTACTCAAAAAAATATTTATTTTTTAATTTTTACAATTTCAAAAATAGTAATTTAATTCTATTCTTTTTTTCTTATATAAATCTGTATTTTTGCCTTTAAATTTTATCTCAAATGTCAAGAATATTAACAGGTGTACAAAGTACAGGAACTCCGCATTTAGGGAATTTATTAGGAGCCATAATTCCGGCAATAGCTATGGCAAATGACCCGAAAAACGAATCGTTTTTGTTTATTGCTGATATGCATTCTTTAACTCAAATTAAAAATGGCGGCGAATTAAGGCAAAATACCTATAGTACTGCTGCAACGTGGCTGGCATTTGGGTTAGATATTGAAAAAAGTATTTTTTACAGACAAAGCGATATTCCTGAAGTAGCTGAATTAACCTGGTATTTAAGTTGTTTTTTTCCATACCAACGACTCACGCTTGCACATAGTTTTAAAGATAAAGCTGATAGACTTGCTGATGTGAATTCAGGTTTGTTTACCTACCCAATGCTTATGGCTGCCGACATATTGTTATACGATGCTGAAATAGTTCCGGTTGGAAAAGATCAGTTACAGCATTTAGAAATGACCCGTGATGTTGCCAGCAGGTTTAATCATCAAATGGGTGATACTTTAGTATTGCCCGAAGCTAAGGTTCAAAAAAATACCATGTATGTTCCCGGTACCGATGGTGGAAAAATGAGTAAATCGCAAAACAATGTCATTAATTTGTTTTTGCCCGATAAGCAATTGCGTAAACAAATTATGAAAATTCAAACCGATTCAACTCCGTTGGAGGCCCCAAAAAATCCGGATACTTGTAACTTATTTGCTTTGTATAAATTAGTGGCTAGTGAAGGCCAAATTTCTGAAATGAAAGCAAATTATTTAGGTGGTAATTATGGGTATGGCCATGCAAAACAGGCTTTTTACGAGTTGCTTATTGAGAAATTTTCAGAAGAAAGAGCCAAGTATAACTACTACATGAATAATTTAAACGAAATTGATAAGGCATTGGAAATTGGTAAAGTAAAAGCAAAAAAAGTAGCCAATACTGTTTTAAAACGCGTGAGGGAAAAATTAGGCTATTAAAAGCAATTTACTTTTTATCAATACGATATTTTGAAAAAACTGTGGCCTGCCTACCGCAGGAATGCAATCTGATGATTGATTTGTAATTTTTGTAATTGTCCTTTTATGCATCGACCAAAAAATAACGAAAAAAGTTTAGGTTGATGCTATTTTTATGCTTTTCTAAATTAAAATGTATTTATATAATATTCAATTACTCTTAACACATTTTAAATAGCAATATAACACTAGGGCTGCTGCCCTCTGGTAAAAAAGATTTTCTATTGCTTCCGTCATTTCAAACTTCTGCCGGCAAGAAGGTAAACTCATGGTGTATTCTAGAGAAGAATAGTTTATCACTCTTCCAAAATAAAGGATAATAATGATTGAGATATCTCAATCATTATTATCCTTATTTAAAAATATTTTATAATATGTTACCTAGTAGTAGATGTTGATGTATTTGAATCATCATCTTCCATTTCAACTAAATTTTCTAATTCATTTATAATTTCTGAAGCTAATTGTGAATTACCATCATTATCATTCGGATTAATTTCTATAACACCATCTCCGTTACCATCTGTAGCTTGAGACAAATCTATTCCGTTCACATCATTAAATAATGCAGCGATATTAAAATCAATTACAATATCATTTCCTGTTCCTTGAACTACAATGTCATTTTCTTCATTCTCAAAATCTATTTCTATTTCCTCTTCAATATTGTTCCAAAATTTAAAAGGAATCCCATTTACAGTTCCCTCTATTATAATTGATTTATTGAATAATTCACTATCTAGGTTTGTGCTTTTATCAAATTTGAACTCAATTTCTTCGAATACACTATTTGGCATATCAATTGACAAAAAGGGAATTCTTCCTTCCATCAAATCAAGTTCAAAAGGTCCTTGTAATTCAATATCATCATCAAAATTGTAGAAACCATCATCATCCCATTGATCATTTTCATTCTCTTGTTCTTCCGAGTCAACTTGAAATTCAAACTCCTTAATATTTAATAAAAATTTTGTAATTTCAACTTGAGCATTGCTTTTGTTAGATAATCCACTTTTCCCTGCAGTATTAACAAAAGTAGCTCTAGCAGAAATATCAACCACTCCTGAACTAATACTATCTTCTTTTGTACAGGATATTAAAAAAATTCCAAATGCAAATAATAGGGCTGATTTAATTAAATTGTTTTTTGTTTTCATAATAGTTTAATATTTAGGGTTTTTAAAAAAAACAATTTAAAACAATAAAACCCTACCTTTATTAGTGTTTTTTTATTTTTTTGGCTTTTAAAAACAACTACTGTTAGTTTTAATAACTCAAAATAATTTAAACACCAATATTTTCAAGTCCTTAATTATATGAAATATTCAAATTTCTGTAACCTATAGATACTCATACAACACTTATTTACATTTTAATAAGGCTTAAGACTAGAATAAATTGATGAATTTGTTCTGTAATGCCTATAAAATATAGTAAACTAAGCGATTATAAAATCAAA
>CAYFFC010000046.1:0-16477 GCA_964342295.1 uncultured Lutibacter sp.
ATTTTCCAATTATAAACGGGAATTAAAACTGAAATCATGTTGTTTTAACCTTTCTCAAATAACAAAGTTAAATTTTTAACAAAAATCATTTGAGTTTATTTTTATCAATTTTATTTTAAAAAGAAATGCGCATTAAAATTAATCAGATTCAATTTACCTCAATTTCTTCTGAAATAGAAATCGGTTTTCCACTTTTACTAAAACCTTCTACTTTAATCTCATAGGTACCCTTAACATCTGAGGTGTAAAAATTAATTTTAGAATGTTCACCATTTAATTTAAGCTCAGGACTCCAAAATAATTGTATTCTATAGTCTGGTATTCTGTCAAATTCATTATCGCTAATATAAATTTGATTATAATATCTTTTGCTTACTAGCGGTTTAGTTAAATTTATCGTTTTTACATTATTTATTAATGGACTTTTATCAAAATTATTGTTAATAGTTTTAATTGAAATTATACCCTGAAATTTAAAGTCTCCAAAATTAAACTCATTTCTAATTATATTGATTTCCTGAACTTTATAAGCATCAAAATTTACTATCACATTATAATCTTGAGTAAGTATTCCATCAATAACTACCAATGGTAAATAATCATTTTTATCATATATATCCTTATCTCTAATGTGTATCGTATAATTACCCTTTTTCTTTTTTATCCATGAACTATTGATAACTTCTGTAATTGTTTCACCTATTGTTGAAAACCGTTTATAATCATCTAAATTATAGCTTTCTCCTTTAGTTGAGATACTCAAAAATTCCATTAACGGTTTTCTATTTTTTAACGTATCTTGCTTCCTATTATGGTATGCGTTTTCAATTTGGTTATATACACTATATTCTCTTATCAAATTTTTATATGAATCTTTAAAATCAAATTTATTGAACTCAAAATCAGCGTATTTTAATGGTTTTTTTTGGTCTATACTAAATTCAAATTGATTTTTAAAATCACCAAGAGCTTGAATAACTGCAATTTGTTTTTCATATTTTTTTTCAACGTTAAAATGAAAAAATCCTTTTTCATTTGTTAGTGCAAACTTTAGTATATATTCTTTCTCAGGAATAGAGAGAGCTAATGGAATATTGGAAACTGAACTAATCTGATTCTTAGGTATTAATTTACCGGAAATTAAATCTCCTTTTAGTTCAGGCATAAATTTAGTTTCTCTATTCTTAAAATTTCCATTAATATCAGAGTAACCGGAATATTGAGTAATATAATTTATTGTTTTTAGCATTTTTGGCTTCTCAATTTCATCTATTTTTCTAACTGATATTGAATATGATCCATTAATTATATCATTGTTAGAATTATAAAAATCCATAGGGACAATTTCTCTTTTTCCATATACTCTTTTAGGAAGGTTCAATTTTAACTGTCGATCTGTCTTATTCAAATCATCTTCAAATTCTGATTTTATTTGATGAGTTGAATTTGGCATGTTTTCTTCATCATTTGTTATGTTAAAATCTTTTTGAAAAGGGTTAATAATTAAAATATCATTTTTTGAAACAAAATGATCTCCCTCATTCCTCATCCATTGTGTATAGGCAATTAATTTGTAATAACCCGATTTAATATTTGCAGGAATAAAAAATGTACCATCTCCGTGACCGGCATTCAACCTTATCTTATGTTTGAAAACTAATTTTAAGTCAGAATCTATCAATTCAATATAAGCTATTTTACTAATATTACTGAGCCGTTTTGTTCTGGTTTTTAAACAGTAAACTTTGTAATACAAATTTTCTCCAGGAAGTAAAAATGAAGAATTGTAATGAATAAATATATTTTCTTGTAATGCTTTCTGATATTTAATATTATCAATCTTTTCATCTGAATTTTGACCGAAAGTAACCGTTGTACTACAAAATGTAAATAATGAAATTAAAAGAATTGTTGTTTTCATAAAAATAAATTAATCAGCCCAAAAATCTGGTACAATATTCGTTCCTAAATTTGTACAATCTCCACATTCTTTTTTAACTATCCAATAGGGATTATTTGGATTGTTAATAGTGTCATTAAAATCAACAAACTTCAAGCCGTCAAACATAAGTAACTTTATTAAAGGTGAGAATTCAGGATTACCAAAAAGGCTGCGATCATCCAAATCTGGTGCTATCAAGTTACAAGAAACAACATATGGAGGCTTCGCTTCGGTTGGAAAAAAATCTTCAAAATTGAAGAATAATCTTTTAGATTTTGATGATGCAACATCAAAAAAGCCAATTACCTGTTCATTTTCGTTAGTAATAGATTTTAAATTTCCATACACAAATCCCGGTTGTAATTGAGAAAACAAACTTTTTGACGATGAAATATCATTAAGTGTTTTATAATAATTGTATGAATCATACGATTGAATTATTTGATCTATTAAAATAGTATACCTATGCGTAATTATAAAATCATCTTTAGCAATAAACCGTATTGGATAATCAGATACTCTATCTTCAGACAATAAGGTTGTTTCAGTTTGTAAAATTTTGTCAGAATACAGGGTGTTAAAACAAGTTTGTTCTTCTTTTGTTCTTGGAAGCGTATAAACTTCATGAAGTGGGGTTTCATCACGCGTAGGCAGCATAGATACACCAAATGCATCAAGCGGTGACCAATAAGGTGCTATTATTTTATATGTTTCTTCATATTTGTATCGATAATACTTAGAACTACCCGTAGCATCAAAACTATTTACATATATTGTAACCCCATCAACACCTTCCTCATTAATTCCCCTAGATGCATAAATATTAAACTCTTGGGTATTACTGCTTAACTGAATCTCGTTAGATTCATACAGGGTTCCGTTAGAAGTTTTTATTTGCAACTTGTAAGAAGTGTTTGGAATAGCACTAAACTTATTTAAAGATACGTATCTACCGGAATCTGCTTCTTTGAAATTATAGATATTCCCAATATCATCTAAAATTTTTATTTCTGAGTTAATCTCTGGCTTTGGCCCTTCTTCTTTCAAATCAAATGTCCTACTTAGTAAAACCTCATGTTTCTTATATTCATCAGTTATAGTTGCCTCAACAACCAAAGAGCTTTTAAATGTTATTGATTCAAAATCAAACTCTTCAACACATGCGATTACTAATAATCCAATAGTTATAAATCCTAAAAATTGATAAATATATTTTGATTTCATAATAACTTTAACTAAAATTTAAAATTATAAGTAATTGTTGGTACCGGTATAGAAAAGATAGAGTTTTTATAGGCTTTTACCTCTCCTCCTTCGGTAAGGAAATATACCGAATATGGGTTATTTCTACCTAGTACATTGTAAACAGAAATATTCCAAAATCCGTGTGCCAATTTTTTTAGCTTATGATTTCCCTCAATGTTTAGTCCAATATCCAGTCTATAATAATCTGGAATTCTAAATTCATTCCTTCTACTGTATGATACGTACTCTGCTCCATTAAAAATATATTTTCCTACCGGAAATGTTATAGGCCGCCCGGTTTGATAAATAAAATTAGCAGATATGCTATACCTATTGGTAAATTTATAGTTAGTGATAAGGCTTAAATCGTGCGGCTTATCAAAATTCGACCTAAAAAATGCTCCATTATTTACTTTTTCTTCATTAAATTTACTATCTAATTTAATCAATGATCGGGCATAACTATAACTTAGCCAACCATTAAATTTACCAGTATTTTTCTTTATTAAAAACTCTATACCATAAGCCTTTCCTCTACCTTGAATAACCTTTGTTTCTATCGCCTCATTTAATAACAAATTTGCTCCTACCTTATAATCTAAAATATTGTTTAACCTTTTGAAATAACCCTCAATACTCAATTCATACATTTTATTTTCAGAATTCCTGTAAATACCAAGCGCGATTTGTTGAGCTTGTTGTGGTTTAATATTTAATGATGATAGTTTCCAAATATCTGTTGGCGAAGCTGTCGTGTTTTCAGATAAAGCATGTATAAATTGATATGAGTTATTATAACTTGCTTTAACTGAGAGATAAGGATTTAAAAAATACCTTGCTGAAAACCGAACTTCAGGTCCACCAAATGTTTTAATAATTTCATTTCTACCATAATTTAATGTATCGACTACAGTCAGTTCGTTTTTAGGCATACCCTCTTGATAAACTCTCTTTAAAGCTTTTCCCAATGATACATAAAATGAATATCTTAACCCAAAATCAAATAGTAGTTTTTCATTGAGTTTATATTTATCAGAAATAAACACACCTGATTCTAAGGCCTTTTCTTTGGGCACATCCTGTTCTTCAATTATTGAATTTGCTTTGGGTTTTAAAATTCCCGGACTGACATCGTAAAATTTACTTGAAAAACCAAAATTAAATGTGTGATTATCATTATAATTATAAACATTTTGAATTTTTAAATTTGTTTCATTAATCTTATATGCAAAATCAAAATTGGCTATAGAATTTCCTTCATATCCTATATTGTATTTATATTGAGAATTAGATAGAATCGTGCTAGTTGTATTCTTTTCACTAAATTTATGTTTCCAATTAATTGATAATAACCTATTACTGTAATTATACAACGAATCTGACGTTATACTAAACTCATCATTACTGAAATAGCCAGAAACCTCGATTGAATTATTTTCGTTAACTTCATTACTGTATTTTGCAACTATATCATAAAAAGAAGCTTTACTTTTTTTTAAGAACTCATTATCAAGTGATCTCAATATCCAATCAGAATATGTCCCTCTAGCCCCAATAATAATTCCTGATTTATTCTCTGTTAAAGGAATCTCAAATGATAAATTACCCGTTACAGGGCCAATTGCTCCTTCTCCGGAAACTTTTTGTTTATTAGTTTTTTTTGTTTTTATATCAAATACGGATGATAGCCTGCCTCCATATTCAGCTGGCATATTTCCCTTAAAGATTGTCACATCACCGGAAGTAAACGGATTTAATGCTGAAAAAATCCCAAAAAAATGAAAAGGATTATACAAAACAGCATCATCCAGCAAAATTAAATTCTGATCAAAATTACCCCCTCTTACATAATACCCCGAAGAACCTTCTCCTGCCGTTTTAATACCAGGAAGTGTAGTTGCCACTTTCAATATATCACGTTCTCCTAGAACTTGAGGTATTTCCTTCACCTCATCAACATCTATTTTTGTAATGCTTGGTAAAACCTCAGTAATATTTTCAAATTTATCAGATTCTACTATTACCTCTTCCAAAAGCTCGGTTTTTTCTTTAACTCTAAAGTTAAACGTTTCACTATTATAAATAATTATTCGTTGTTTAAAATCTTCTATTTCCAATGAATTTATTGTTACTATATTTTCACCTGGATCAATTTCAATCTCGTAGTACCCATCAACATTTGTTAACGTATTAATATTCTTTCCTAAAACTGAAACTACAGCATTTGGTACTGGCAGGCCGGTATTAAAAAAATTCACAAATCCACTGAGTTTAAATTTTTCATTGGGTACATGTTTTTGTTCCTTACCCAACCTAACGGTTGCCAATTTATCTTTTTTATCAGAAATATCCTCTTTGTATAAAACTGGCTGTTTGTTGGTAATTTGAGCTGAGTCTTTCTTTCTCTCAGTCAGTACTTTTTCAGGTAGAGTATCGTAAATAATACTATTGTTAGTTAAAATTATTCTTTTATCAGCTGTTATAAAAAAATTTATCGTAGTACCCTTAAAAACGTAATTCAAAACTTCAGTGAGTTTTACCTTTTTAAAATTTCCGGTAATCAATTCATTAACTATCCACTCTTTTAGATAAAAAAACTTATATCCGGAAATAGTTTCAATACGTTTCATTACCTCTACTTTTTCCATTTTCTCAAATTCAACCGAGATTTCAGGAATATCATTTTGCGAACTTAGGTTTTGAAAACCAAAAACAAATGCAAGTATTAGTAATAGTCTCATATTTTAAAATATTAACTCAAAATTTTGTTTTTACTAAATTAAAAACTTTCTTAACCTATATCAAATATAAAAGATACCAAGAAACATCCTTAATACTCAACTACTTAAATACTTTTTCATCAAAATGATTATAAAATAATGAAGTAAATCTTTTAATCATAGTTTTATTTTTATACATATAATGCAATTTTTCGTATTCTTTATAGAATTTAAATAAATTTTAAGCAATATACTAAAATTTATCTATTCTATTCAAGAACTTATGATACACACAAGATTTTGTTGTTTAAAAGAAGTGTAATTAAAAAACTTAACCTTTCTGAACCACTTCAAACAAAGCGCCCCCTTCGCATTTAATTGTTTTATACGGAAATTTTAAAAGTAAGGCATAATCATGGGTAGCCATCAAAATGGTTTTACCACTTTGGTGAATTTCTTGCAAAACCTTCATCACATCCACCGATGTTGCCGGATCTAAATTCCCGGTAGGCTCATCGGCCAAAATAAGTTCCGGATCATTTAGTAAAGCCCGTGCAATGGCAACGCGTTGTTGCTCGCCACCAGATAATTGAAAAGGCATTTTAAAATGCTTAGTTTCCATTCCAACCTTGCCTAATACCTCCAATATTTTTTCTTTAATTTTTAGTTGATCCTTCCAACCGGTGGCTTTTAATACAAACTTTAAATTTTCAAAAACATTTCTATCATTTAACAACTTAAAATCTTGAAACACAATACCTAATTTTCTTCTTAAATAAGGTATTTCTTTTTCTTTTAAGGTATTCAAATTAAAATTTACAATAGTCCCAAGTCCTTTTTCCAAAGGCAAATCACCATACAAGGTTTTCATTAAACTACTTTTACCACTTCCCGTTTTTCCTATTAGGTACACAAATTCACCTTTATTAATTGTTAAATTCACCTTTGACAATACAAGATTTTCACGTTGAAAAATCTCAGCATTTTTAAGGGAAAGAATAGGATTTGACATAGGTTTCAGATTTTGAACAAATCTAACCATTTAAATATAAAGTTTCAACCAACACATGTTTAAAAAATTAATTAACTGATTTTGTTATATTTGACATTTTAAAATAATTTTTATGCGCAATTTTTTTACTACTATACTAATTCCTATACTGCTAATTTCAACCTTCTCTTGCCAAAAATCAAAACATGAAACCAAGTTGAAAACTGGTTTTTGGAAAGGCGAAATTGAAATGCAAAACAAATTATTACCTTTTATTTTTGAGGTAACTAAAAATGATGAAATCTATAGCATTCAAGTTCAAAACGGCGGAGAGATTTTGGAAATGGAAAATGTGGAGGTAAAAAACGATTCTTTATATTTTACCTTACATATTTTTGATATTGACATTAAGGCTGCCATAAATAACGAAAATTTGTCAGGCACCTACACAAAAAATTATATTGATGATTATTCGCTTCCATTTAAGGCGACATATGGTATTAAAAACCGATTTGAGCAAAAGACAAGGTCAACTAATTTTGATGGTAAATGGGCAATGGAATTTAAAGGTGAAAATGGTGAAATTTCACAAGGTGTTGGTATTTTTAAAACAGATAATCAACGATTAACCGGTACAATTTTGACTCCTACTGGCGATTACCGCTATTTGGAAGGTTTTGCAACTAATTCTAATTTTACGCTGTATTCTTTTGATGGAAATCACGCTTTTATTTTTGAAGGAACTTCAACAGCTGACTCCATAGTTACCGGCAATTTCTGGTCTGGCAAAAATTTTAAAGAAAGCTTTATCGCTAAAAGAAATGACAATGCTAAACTACCGGATGCCAATACGCTAACACATTTAAAAGAAGGCTACGACAAAATTTCGTTTTCATTTCCAAACCTTGATGGTGAATTGGTTTCGTTAAACGATGAAAAATATAAAAACAAAGTTGTCATCGTTCAAATTTTTGGCACCTGGTGCCCTAATTGCAAAGACGAAACTAAATTTTTAACAGAATGGTATCAAAACAATAAAGATAGAAACGTTGCTATCATTGGTTTGGCTTTCGAAGCTAAAGACGATTTTAATTATGCTAAAAGAAGGGTTGAGAAAATGATAGAACGCCTCCAGGTACCATACGATTTTTTAATTGCAGGTACCTCAAATAAAGATGGTGCATCAAAAGCGTTACCTATGCTTAATAAAATTATATCTTTTCCTACAACTATCATTATTGATAAACAAGGAAATGTTCAGAAAATTCATACTGGATTTTCAGGCCCTGCAACCGGTGAATACTACTTAAAATTTGTAGAAGAATTTAATACATTGATGGACAATCTTTTAGATAATTAACAAAAATTGTTAAAATTCATTAATAAAAATAATGAGCAATAAATGCAATTTCAAAAAATAATTGCGTTATTAGTAAATAACTATAAGTTTCAAATTTTTCTCAAAATGAATTTTAAAAAAGTTGTTTTTCTACTGCTTTTAATCCTTGTTACTCAGTTTAGTACAGCTCAAAAATCGGCAATATATACTAATGCTCTTAAAGAATATAACCAGGCTCTAGAGTTATATAATACGAAAGCCTATGTAGCTGCTCAGCAAAAATTCAATAAAATAAGTGAGGATTTAGATAATGCCTCCGAGTTAAAAGCGAATAGTGCTTATTATGCCGCTAATTGCGCAATAAGGTTGGGTCAACGAAATTCTGATGAACTTATGCAGCAGTTTGTAAATAAATACCCAACCAGTACAAAAAGAACTAGTGCTTTTTTAGATGTAGCAGAATATTATTTCAAAGCAGGAAAATATGCCTATGCGGCAAAATGGTACTCCAAGGTCAACGCTACCAATTTAAGTTTGCGAAAAGAAGAAGCTTATAATTTTAAGTATGCCTATTCGCTTTTTGCAACAAAAAGTTATACCAAGGCAAAATCGTACTTTCTAAATCTTCTTGACTCTCCTGAATATGGTGCCCAAGCTAAATATTACTATGGATTTATTGCCTATAATCAAGACGATTTTGACACGGCCAACAAATATCTTGAAGAGGTTGCAGATGACAACTCCTACAAAAAAAATGTTTCATACTATTTAGCCGATATGAATTTTAAGTTGGGAAAATTCGAAAAAGCTATTGAATATGGTCTGCCACTTTTAGATAATGCCAAACGTATGGAACACTCTGAAATTTCAAAAATAATTGGGGAGAGTTATTTTAACCTTGAAAATTATAAAGAAGCCATTCCGCATTTAAAAAATTACAAAGGCAAAAGAGGCAAATGGAACAATACCGATTATTATTTATTGGGTTATGCCTTTTACAAACAGAATAATTATGAAGATGCCATAAGTTATTTTAACAAAATAATATCCGGAAATAATGCGGTTGCTCAAAATGCCTATTATCATTTGGCTGAATGCTACTTAAAACTTGAAAAAAAACAAGAAGCTTTGAACGCATTTAAAAATGCTGCCGAAATGAAATTTAAACCCGAAATTAAAAAAGATGCCTGGCTGAATTATGCCAAATTGAGCTACGAAATTGGAAATCCATACAAAGCCGTTCCTGAAATTTTGCAAGAATACGTAAGCCTTTATCCTAATTCTAAAAATACATCGGAAATAAAAAATCTAATTGTTAGCTCGTACTTAACTTCAAATGACTATGATGGAGCTTTGGAATATTTGAAGAACAAAAAATCTTCGTTTGAAAGAAAAACATTCCAGAAAGTAGCATTTTACAGAGGTATTGAACTATTTAATGAAGGTAATTTTGATCTGGCCAAAGAAAATTTTGAGATTTCGCTAAATGTTCCTTTAGATTCGAAAATAACTGCCTTAGCAACATTTTGGCTTGGTGAATGCAATTACAAGCTCAATAATTTTAATGGCGCATTAGTCAATTATCAACAATTTTTAACCATTACCGTTGCGTCAAACACTAATGAAATCGATATCATAAATTACAACATTGCCTATACGTATTTTAAATTAAAAGAATATCCTCAGGCTATTGCCTACTTCAAAAAATATTTGAATCAAACATCTTCCGAAAAGCTAAAATCAAACGATAGTTTTTTGAGGATTGCCGACAGTTACTTTGTAACCAGTAATTACAAAAACGCCATAGAATATTACAACAAGGCAATTAATAATAATGTAGTAAATAAGGACTATGCCCATTTCCAAAAAGCCATTAGCTACGGTTTAACAGGTAATGAGCAATCTAAAATTAAGGCATTAGCCTCTTTTTTACATACCTATACTAAATCTGTTTACTTAGATGATGCCTATTATGTTTTAGGAAATTCATATTTAAAAACAAATAACAGTAAACAAGCTTTAATGCAATTTAAAAACCTCATCAACCTATTTAAACGCAGCAAATTGGTTTCCAAAGCAATGTTGAAAATGGGACTTATTTATTATAACAACGGGCAAAACAATTTGGCTCTTGAAACTTATAAAAATATAGTTTCAAAATTTCCTAAAACCGCCGAAGCAAATGAAGCAGTTAAAAATTCACGGCAAATATATGTTGATATTGGTAAAGTTGATGAATATGCGCAGTGGGTTAAATCCATTGATTTTATAAACGTTTCCAACACCGAGTTGGATAACGATATGTATGAAGCAGCAGAAAAACAGTTTTTGCAAAACAACAACAAAAAGGCAATATCAAATTTTAAAAAATACCTCCAAAATTTTACAAATGGATTGCACAGTTTAAAGGCGAATTTTTATTTGGCAAAGGCCCTTTATGCCGAAAAAAGCTACGAAGAAGCTATTCCTTATTTTAATTATGCAATTCAATCAGAACAAAATGAATTTACTGAAAATGCTTTTTACCATCTTTCCTTAATTCATTTAGAAGCTAATAACTGGCAAAAGGCCATTCCGGTTTTACAACGTTTAGAACAAGAAGCCAATTCGGAACAAAATAGAACTTTTGCGCAATCAAATTTAATGAAGGGTTATTTTTCTCAAAAAATATTTGACAAAGCTGTGTCCTATGCCGAGTTAATTTTAGCTAACTCTAAAGTTGAAAACCGTATAAAATCAGATGCTAACATTATTATTGCTCGGTCTGCTTTTGAAACTAATAATTTAGAAAAAGCGCGTAAAGCCTATAAAAACGTTGAAAAAATTGCAACAGGTAATTTAAAAGCTGAGGCTTTATTTTACAGCGCTTATTTTGAAAATCTAGATGGCAGTTACAGAGTATCCAATGAAATAATTCAACAAATAGCAGCTAATTACGGTTCTTATAAATACTGGGCAGCAAAAGGGCTATTGGTTATGGCCTCTAATTATAATGAACTAAATGATGCCTATCAGGCAACTTATATTTTAGAAAGTGTAATCACTAATTTTTCAGATTTTGATGATGTAGTAGCCACTGCCAAAAAAGAGCTTGCTAAAATTAAAACAGAACAGGCTAAAACAAACGAGTCTATAAAAGCCAATAACAATAAGTAACTTTTTTATTTAAATAATTTAAAAAATAAAACCGTATGCAAAAACTGATTATACTCTTATTTTCAATTTTAATTACAACAGGTATTTTTGGGCAAAAAACAAAAAAGGATACGTTAAAAACTGAAGAAATATTAGTGGTTAAACCCTACACCCCTAAAATATCAGATGCTTTTAAAATAACTACAAGTCCTATTTTACCCCAATCGGATTTATTTAAAAAAGAAGCTGTTTCGTATAGTATTTTTTCAATTCCGGTAGCTTCAACTTTTACCCCATCAAAAGGCAAGGCTAAAGGAATAACCAGAGCTCCAAAAGAACGATTATTCGAAAATTACATTTCTGCAGGATTTGGAAATTTCACCAGTCCTTCTTTTGAAGCCTACATCCATGCAGGTGATAACCGCTATAATGATTTTGGTATTTTTATCAACCATTATTCATCAGAAGGAGGTATAAAGGATTTAGTACTTAATGACAATTTTTCCGATACTAAGATTGACTTGTATTACAAACAATTTGAACGCAATTATAATTGGCAGGTTAATGGAGGTGTTCAGCGCCAACTATACAATTATTATGGGCTACCTAAAACCATTTCTTTTAATGACGATGTAATTTCCTCTTTAAATGAACAGCAACTTTATAAAGCGGTTTATTTGGGTGGAAAAATAAATTTTGAAGAGTCCTTTTTTAAAGGTGCAACTGCTGAAGCTACCAATTTCTCTGATGATTATAACAGTAATGAAATTCGGTTTTTAGTGAAACCAAAAATAGAATTCCCTATTTCAACCGAACTTTTAAATGCAACCTTTTTAGCTGATTTAATTTCAGGAAAATTTGAACAAACATATCTTACATCAGAAAAAAACAAATACAACTTTTTAAATCTGGGTGTTAATCCAAATTTTGAAGTGTTAAGAGAAAAATTTACACTAAACCTAGGTGCCAAATTTTATTATTCGAGAGATTTGGAAACTAAAACAAACACTTACTACACGTACCCAAATGTTACAGCATCTTATAAAGTGATTGAGGATGTTTTAATTATAACTGCAGGTGTTACAGGCGATTTGGAACAAAATTCATACAAAAATTTTGCAGAAGAAAACCCATACGTTTCTCCTACTTTAAACATTTTTCAAACCGACCAACAATACCGTGCTTTTTTGGGTACAAAAGGGAAATTGGCCTCTAACATTGGCTATAATTTTAACATAAGTCATTCCAATGAAAAAAACAAAGCCCTTTACATTCAAAACCCACGATTAACCGAAGGAACCATTATTTTAAATAATGCATACGAAGCAGGAAATTCTTTCAATGTTGTTTACGACAATATAAAAACACTTGGTGCATTTGCCGAAGTTTCCATTGACGCTTCTAAAGAATTTAATTTCAGCGGAACTCTAAACTACTATAATTATACTACCGAAAATTTATTGGAAGCGTGGAATTTACCAACTATTACAGCTACCGTAAATGCCAACTATAAATATAAAAGTTGGTACGCAGGTGCAAAATTATTTTACCGTAGCGAAACCAAAGATTTATTCCAATCCGGTATTGAAGAAATTGCCCCTATTATTGTAAAAAACAAAGCCTACATCGATTTAAATTTAAATGGAGGGTATATATTTTCAAACAGACTAACCGCATTTGCAAAAATTAATAATGCTTTAGGAACCAAATATGAATCATATTTAAATTATCAGGTGCAACCTCTTCAAATTTCGGGAGGCATTACTTATAAATTTGATTTATAGTAACCATCTATTCTTTTCAACTTTTTTATGTAGTTTTATCAATCTAAAAAAACTACTACCTAATGAAAAAATTTAGCGCTTTACTGTTTACAGCAGTTTTATTATTGGCTTGTACAAATTCCAGTACCAAAAAAGAA
Source organism: uncultured Lutibacter sp. (assembly GCA_964342295.1). GTDB lineage: Bacteria > Bacteroidota > Bacteroidia > Flavobacteriales > Flavobacteriaceae > Lutibacter. Next base: position 13,294 of record CAYFFC010000046.1, read on the forward strand.
ATTGTAGAAGCTGTTAATAAAAAAGATTCCATAGTTATTAAAAACTTTTTTAACAAAGCTTTAGATAATGGACAAAGCTATAATTGGCTTAAAGATTTAACTCAAAATATTGGTGCACGATTATCGGGTTCTCCTCAAGCCGAGCAAGCTGTACTTTGGGGTAAAAAGGTTATGAATGAAGCTGGTTTTGATAAAGTTTGGCTACAACCGGTTATGGTACCACATTGGGTTAGAGGTGAAAAAGAAGAAGCCTATTTTATAAGTAATAATGAAAAATTTGAAGTTTCCATATTGGCTTTAGGTCGCTCTGTTGCAACACCAAAAAATGGTATTACAGCTCAGGTTATTGAAGTAAACAGTATTGAAGAAGCCGAAAATTTAGGCGAAAAACTTAAAGGTAAAATCGTTTTTTTTAATAAAGCATTTGATCCAACATTAATAAATACATTTAAGGCATATAGCGGTTGTGTAACCTTAAGGTATAGTGGTGCTAAGGTTGCCGGGAAATACGGTGCATTGGGAGTTATAGTGCGCTCTATGACACACGCTGTTGATAACTTTCCGCATACAGGCTCTATGTCTTATGGAGATTTACCCAACAATCAGAAAGTTCCAACGGCTGCAATTAGTACTTACGGAGCTAATTTATTGAGCAAACACCTTAATGAAAATCCAACCCTTCAATTTTATTTTAAACAAAACAGTGAAACTTTGCCCGATGTACTATCGTACAACGTTATTGGAGAAATAACCGGATCGAAATATCCTGATACATATATTACCGTAGGTGGGCACCTCGATTCTTGGGATGTTGGTGATGGAGCTCATGACGATGGTGCCGGTGTTGTTCAATCTATTGAAGTATTGCGTTTATTAAAACTTACTAATATAAAACCAAAACACACTATTAGAGCCGTTTTGTTTATGAACGAAGAAAACGGATTAAAAGGTGGTAGAAAATACGCCGAAGAAGCCAAAAAGAATAATGAAATTCACATTGCAGCTTTAGAATCTGATTCAGGCGGGTTTACGCCAAGAGGTTTTAGTTTTGATGCAAATTCTAAAAATCATAAACTATTTGAAAGTTGGGTGCCTTTATTAGCTCCATACGGGTTGCACACCATGAAAAAAGGGGGAAGCGGTGCCGATATTGGTCCGTTAAAATCAGATAACATCTCATTATTTGGTTATAGACCTGATACACAGCGATATTTTGATTATCATCACTCGGAAAAAGATACATTTGACAAAGTGAATAAGCGCGAACTTGAGCTTGGGGCTGCTTCAATGGCTTCTTTAGTTTACCTATTAGATAATTATTTAGAACAATAACTATGAAAAACTTTACTTTAATTTTACTTGCAACACTTTTCATTATGTCGTGTTCAAAAAAAGAATCTGTTGATACATTAATTATAAACGCTAACATTTATACTGTAAATAAAAATTTTGATAAAGTCCAAGCCTTTGCAATAAAGGAAGGTAAAATTATTGCCGTAGGCACTTCAGAAGAAATGCAATCGAAATATGCAGCTACATTTATTAATGATGTAAAAGGCAAAACTATTGTACCCGGCTTTATTGATGCACATTGTCACTTTTATGGGTTGGGACTTCAGCAACAGAAAGTTGATTTAACCGGTACCAAAAGTTTTGATGAAGTGGTAGATCGAATTCTTAAGTTTCAGAAAGAAAAAAATGTTTCGTTTATTACCGGACGTGGATGGGATCAAAACGATTGGGAGGTGAAAGAATTTCCTACTAAAGCTAAATTAGATGAACTATTTCCAAATACTCCCATTGCTGTAACTAGAATTGATGGACATGCTTTATTGGCCAACCAAGCAGCTATTGATTTGGCCGGTGTTACTAATAATACTAAGGCAGAAGGTGGTTTTATCCTTAAAGAAAATAACAAACTAACCGGAATTTTTATTGATGGCCCTATGAGTTTAATTTATAAAGTAATTCCGGCTCCATCAAAAACAGAACAAATTAATGCTTTACAAGATGCTGAAAAAATTGCATTTTCTTATGGTTTAACAACAGTTGATGATGCAGGATTATCAAAACAAACCATTGAATTAATTGATAGTTTACAACAAACAGGCGACCTAAAAATTAGGATTTATGCTATGGTTTCTGCCAGTAATGAAAATGTAGATTATTTTACAACCAAGGGAATTATAAAAACTAACCGGTTGCATGTGCGTTCATTCAAATTTTACGCTGATGGTGCACTGGGATCCCGTGGAGCTGCAATGAAAAAACCGTATAGTGACCACCCAAATCATTATGGTGCAATGGTAACACCTATAGATTCTTTAGAATATTATGCAAAAAAAATTGCCGCCTCTAATTATCAAATGAACACTCATGCCATAGGTGATTCTGCAAATTTTGTTATGCTAAAAATTTACAATAAAGTGTTAAGTAATAAGCAAAACAGGCGATGGCGTATAGAACATGCCCAGGTTGTTGATACCACCGACCTTACCATGTTTAACAATATATTACCTTCGGTTCAACCAACACATGCTACTTCTGATATGTATTGGGCTGAAGATAGAGTTGGAAAAGACCGTATAAAAGGTGCCTATGCATATAAAGACTTATTAAATGTATATGGAAAAATTGCATTAGGAACCGATTTTCCGGTAGAAAAAGTAAGTCCGTTTCTAACATTTTATGCCGCAGTTGCACGACAAGATTTGAACCAGTATCCTGAGGGTGGATTTCAACTTGAAAATGCATTATCAAGAGAAGAAACCTTAAGAGGAATGACTAATTGGGCAGCATATTCAAATTTTGAAGAAAACGAAAAAGGGAGTATTGAAGTAGGTAAATTTGCCGATTTTGTGATACTAAACAAAAATATTATGGAAGTAGAGGCTGAAAAAATTCCTTACATTCAAGTTGATGAAACCTATATAAATGGTGAAAAGGTTTATTAAAACAATTTTAATTAGTCTTATTTTCTTTTTTGGTTTTTGTAAAGCAATACAGGCTCAAAATTTACCAAAAGGATTTGTGTACGTTAAAGAATTCATTCCCTCAATTGAAATAGAATTACGCTATTCTGGAACTAATAATTTTGTGGGTAAACCAATTGAAGGTTACTTAAAACCGAAAGCAATTATTTCAAAAAAAGCAGCAAGGCAACTCAAAAAAGTTCAGAAAGAAC
>CAYFFC010000047.1:0-15993 GCA_964342295.1 uncultured Lutibacter sp.
GTTAAACCCTCATCAGTATATTCTTGGTATAAAAAGTCGTTATAAGGAAAACGTGTAATATGAATTTTCTTTACTTCATCAAAAACCTTTTCCCTAAACAATTCCAAATTTTCTTTGTTAAGGGCAGAAATAAACAAACAATTATTTTCTAAAGTATTCATCCAGGTTTTTTTCCAGTCGTTTAACGTGTAATGAATTTTTGATTTTTCAGTAATTAAATCGTCATCATCTATAGTTTCATGAGTATATGCGTCAATTTTATTAAAAACCATAATGGTAGGCTTGTCAGCACTTTTAATTTCATCCAAAATATTGTTAACGGAATGAATATGATCTTCAAAATTTGGATGTGATATATCAACAACGTGCAATAATAAATCGGCTTCCCTAACTTCATCCAAGGTAGATTTAAACGATTCTACCAATTGAGTTGGTAATTTTCGAATAAAACCAACGGTATCTGTTAGTAAAAAGGGTATATTTTTAATAACCACTTTTCTTACCGTAGTATCAAGGGTAGCAAATAATTTATTTTCGGCAAAAACATTGCTTTTGCTAATCACATTCATTAAAGTAGATTTTCCAACATTCGTATAACCCACCAAAGCAACACGTACCATTTTACCGCGATTTTTACGCTGAACCGCCATTTGTTTATCAATGGCAACGAGTTTCTTTTTTAATAAAGAAATTTTATCTCTAATAATTCGTCGGTCAGTTTCAATCTCTGTTTCACCGGGACCACGCATACCAATACCTCCTTTTTGGCGCTCAAGGTGTGTCCATAACCTGGTTAGTCTTGGAAGCAAATACTGGCATTGCGCTAATTCAACCTGGGTGCGTGCATAACTGGTTTGCGCTCGAGAAGCAAAAATATCTAAGATTAAATTGGTGCGGTCTAAAACCTTGCAATTCAGTATTTTTTCAATATTTCGTAATTGTGCAGCCGAAAGCTCGTCATCAAATATAGCAGTTTCAATGTTATGAACCTCCATATATTCTTTGACTTCAAGTAATTTTCCGGCACCAATAAAGGTTTTAGGGTTAGGGTTGTCTAACTTTTGCACAAAACGTTTAACCGCTTTCCCTCCAGCTGTAAGGGTTAAAAATGCCAATTCATCTAAATACTCCTTGGCTTGAGATTCATCTTGATGTTGTGTAATTATACCTATTAAAACAGCTTCTTCTGTGCTTACTTTTTTTTGTTCAATCATACCAAATCAATGCTTCATTAATTTTTTACAAAGATACAAATACCTTGTTTAATACTAATTTTGTATTTTGTTGAAATAATTATTTTTTTATGCGTTCATATTTTAAACAAAAAGGGCGAATAAACAATGCCTATACAGTGGCATTTTATAATCTTGAGAATCTTTTTGATACCTACAACAACCCGCTTACCTTGGATGATGATTTTACCAAAACCGGTAGTAAAAACTGGAATGCTAAACGTTATCGAAAAAAATTAAATAAACTAAGTAACATAATTGCACACATTGGAACTGAAAAATCGTACCATAGCCCTGCTATTGTTGGAGTTGCCGAGGTTGAAAATGAAATGGTTCTTCAAGATTTAATAAACACCAAACATTTAACCCATAAAAACTACGGTATAGTACATCATGATTCACCCGATGAGCGCGGTATTGATGTAGCTCTATTGTATAAAAAAGAACTTTTTGAAGTAGTTCATACCAAAAGTTATCCTCTATTATTGGTGAACGAGGAGGGTGAAAGAGATTACACAAGAGATATTTTAATGGTAAAAGGGAAATTAAATGGTGAATTAATGTATGTTTTGGTGAATCATTGGCCATCAAGAAGAAGTGGTGCTGCTAAAACCGAACACAAGCGGATTGAAGCTGCAGAGCAAGTGTTAAACATTATTGATATAATTAATTATGAAACACCGGAGGCTAATATTATAGTAATGGGCGATTTTAATGATGGGCCAACCAGTAAAAGCATAAAAAAACATCTGATGAACCACACGTTATTTAATCCAATGGAGCAGTTGGTAGCAAAAGGTAAAGGCTCTTTACAGCATAAAAAAAGTTGGTATTTGTTTGATCAAATTATTTTTTCAAAAACGTTTTTGAGTGAAACTCCAAATACACATTCTTTTAAATATGCCGATGTGTTTGATAAGCAGTTTTTAAAAACCTGGAAAGGAAAGTACAAGGGTAGTCCATTTAGAACCTTTGTAGGCAAATGGTATAAAGGAGGGGTTAGCGATCACTTTCCGGTATATGTACATTTAAAAAGAAATTAAAAAAACTCAAATCTAAGGGACTTGAGTTTTTTAAAATTTGATAAAAAGCTGTGATATCATTTGGTCATTCTTAAAGGTACAGTATAAATTTTGTTAATAGTGCCAGGGTTATCAAACTTTTTTTGGTTCAAATTTTTTGCAATATAATTACGTACATCTCTATTATTAGAGTCAATTTTTAAAACTATAAGTTTACCTTCTGTATTAAATGTAAAGGTAACATTTACGGTTTGATCATCATCTAATGAAAAATCAGGAGTTGCCAACATTTTTACTATGTCTGCTCTAATTGATTTTGCCGGTGCATCATCAGATGGATTTTCAACGTTAGCTGCAAATAAGCTTGCTGTGCTAATAACTAAGGCTAAAGCCAGTAAATTAAATTTTTTCATAATAAATAAATTTTAGTTAAACATTTTGTGATACCCCAAATGTATTATGAAATTAAAGGCAACGTCTTTTTTAAAAACCGATTAACAAATGTTTAACCGCAAATTTTTATAATGAGTTTATGGTACTTCAAATGAAAAATAATTGCATTCGCATAAAATACTGTAAATCAATAAGATGAACTTTTATAAATAAGATAAATATCCCTTAAATTACGAAATTTACTTAACTTAAATTATGTTAAAATGTAAAAAAACACTTTAAAAACTACGTGGATTAAAGTGTTGAGGTGCCACTTGTGGCGTTGATGGATTTGTAATATTTGTGTTAGACGCATCCGAATAAATTTGCCATTCTGTAACATCAAAAGATGTATTAGGAATAGCAATTTCAGATTTCCGAATTGCTTTACCATCTAAATATTCCCAACCGGTACCGGTACCATCTTCACCTATTATTCCATAAATATCGTGTGTGGTACTTGTAGCATCAACCAATTCATAAACATCATCACCATTACCCGAAATATAGGACGATTCAATATTGGGTTGGTCATTAAAAATTGCTGCGTAACCTGTATTGGCAATAATGGCAAAACCTTTTGTCGGAATGGTAATACTGCTTAAATCCAACCCGCTACCCGATACTGTTGTTGCTCCGTTAATGTACTTATTGAGTTTCCAGCCGGTTAAAGCAGTGTCAAAATCGCCCGCATTGTACAGCTCTATAAAACGAGCTGAGGTATTGTTCTCAGGGTCAGCAATTTCTGTAATAAGTATTTTTGGCAGTATTACAGGACAGGTTTCATAAACCTCATTAAATTGAACATCAGATTCATATCTAACTTGTAAAGTATTTGAAAGCACTCCCACTATAGCACCTTTCCCCGTTGGAAATTGTTTGTTGGCAAAAGTTGCATTGCCGTTAGTAACAACCTGTAATTTTGTTAGCTCGTTACAAGTTTCTAAGGTTCTTATACCGTTTTCGGAGCCACTATAATACGCAAAAGCAGTACCCAGTTCATTAGCTACCAGTTGAACTGGTTGTACACGAACCAATGTATTTTCATAAGTTACATTTTGAGTTTCAGCTATGGAAATATCGGTTGGCGTTATTTCAAAATTTTCACCGGTATTGAAAAGATAATTTTCTAAATCCTCCGCTTCTATACCTTCAATCCCTTTATCGCTGTAATATCCAACGGTTAAAACGTTATTGGTTTTAGCCATATAAAGTTGGTTAGCTATAAAATATACTTTATCTCCTACATTGAATTTTTCAAATAATGGGTCGGATTTTTGTATTAAAATTTTAATTCCTGCGGTAGGGTTTTCAATGGCATCTTGTAAAACAATGCTGTTTTCAAAATTTCCATCTTGGTCACTGGATATAACATAACCAACTGCAACCAACTCATTTTCTATACCAAATTCAACTGTAGTTCCTTCATACAAATTTATAAGTTCGGCTATGGTTGTAGTGGGTTCAAATGCATTGGAATAATCACAGCGATTTACCGTAAAAGTTACATCGTTGGTATTTCTTAAATACAGCTGATAATCGTCGTAATAATTACTAAATATGGCTACAACACTTCCCTTACCGGTTGGTAATTGTTCATTTTTAAAAGAAGAAAAACCGCTATTTCTTACTTTAATTTCTTGAATTAATTTGCAAGAATTATCAAATTGTTCCAAGGTTCTGCTCACTGTTGCGGTATTGTTTGGGTTACCGTATGTATTTTCAATTTCATTTTGTTTAAACTGAACATTTTCTAATTCAATGAGCATTTCGAGCATGGATGGATTTAAATCGGATATTTGCACTTTTTTAGGAATTATTTCGGCCACCTCACAGCTTCGTTTGATATAGGTATCAATTTCAAATGATGAAATTCGGGTGAGCTCATTTTGTGAAATTTTACCAATTTGAAGGCTTCCAAAACTATAACCAATTCCCAATCCTTTTAAGTTTACAAATATTTTTCTTCCAACATTAAATTTGGTGTATAAATTGGTTGCATCTACTGCAATTTTTATGGCTGCTGTTGGGTTTTCTGGTTTGTCTTGTATAGAAATTGTTTTGTACATATTGCCACTTTCATCACTGGAAACCACATACCCTTCAATAACCACATTTTCTTCAATTAATTTGGCATTACCATAAGCATACATCTCTTTAACCTGGGCAATGGTATTTGTTACCACTAAATTGGGTTCGGTACAAGTAATTTCGGGTACTTCAAACTCTTGAGTAACACAGCTGTTTGTAAGTAAAATTGTTAGTGTAATTACTAAAATCTTTTTTAAAATAGAAAGTATTTTCATAGCGTTTTAATTAAAATCGGTAATAGAGATTAAGGTAATAGGAAGCCTGATTGCCGTACCAGTATTTTGAGGCAAAAACCGGATTTTTTAATTGTTGGTCTTGTTTGAGTTGTTGGTAATTTGCATTACGTGATTGCTCAAAACCACCTGATTTAAAAATAGCGCCTAGTGCATTATTAATACTGGCAAATACGCCAACATAGGTATTGTTAATTTTCCAAGATTTTCCACCTACAACATTCATTAAAAAAACAGCATTAAATTTTTCTTGAACAAGTAATGGTTGAAGCTGCTCGGGTGTAACTTCAACACCGGTTTGGTCATCAACAAAAGGTAGGCCATCGGTATCCAAATAAAAATTTTGAGTTCGTAATAAAGGAGCAATATCTATATAATTATGGCTTAGGTAATTTCCGTTTAATTGAAACCACCAATACTCGGGGTCTCGGTATTCAAAACCTAAAGAATAGGCGCGTTGTGGTGTTCCGGAAACACGGTAATTTTTTAGGTTGCTTTGCCCAAAATAACTGTTTTCATTCAAAAAACTTTCAGATTCTAAATATAAAACGGGGTTATTCGTGTAAGTGTATTGTCCAATAGTTCCGGCGGCAATTAAGTTGATTGAAGATGTGAGTTGGTAGGTAGCACTCAACTCAATACCCATGTGTTTTTTTGAAATACCAGTAACACTTTCACTAACAAAGTCCGCTTCATCACCACGCAAGCCTTCAGCAAAAAAGAAGGAGGTTTCAACCGCATTTTTAAAGTCGGTATAAAATCCGGTTACTTTAAAATTAAAATTTTGAGGTCTATAATTGTAGGTTATGTCGGCAGTGCGTATTTTTTCGTTTTTGAGGTTAGGAACAGTATTGTTATTTACCCTTATGTTACGATAGGTTTTTTGTAAGGTTGGCGCATTAGAAATGGAAGCTACATTAACAGCCAGCAAATGCCTACCGGAAAACTTGTAGGTAAAACCTGCCTTTGTGTTAAGGTTATTAAAATTTTGTACAGCACTTTTTCCGAAGGAATTATTAGGGTACGTACCATTTTTAAAATATCCTTCACGTTGATAAGACACTTTTTCAAAATTAACAGCAAAAAAGGCATCCAGTTTTTTACGGGTATATTGTACTTGCAAAAAAGTACTTGCTAATTGTGCATGTATACCGTAGCTATATTGAAACGGATCATTTTCTTTTATTTCATTATTTAACGTATTCAAATTGTTTTGTTGTGCGCTGCCAATGGCGTATTGGTCTAAATCGATAAATTTTTCGCTTCCTAACAAATCACTCATTTTTGCATACCTATTCGATGTTAAATTTGAAAATGAAATACCTGCGTTTAAATTTAAATAGTCAGTTAGGTTAGTAGTAATTGTTGAATTTGCAGAAAAATTGGTGTCATCAACCCTGTCATCATATAAGTAATAGCGTGCAGAAGTACTGTTAGTATTTATTTGGTATAAAGAATTCCAATTTATTTGCCCGTTATTCAAAAAATTCTCCTGAGCTAAAAAAGCGCCTTCCCAATCGGGGTTTGTATATTGTAAGTAATAACTTGGCAAGTATTTCCAATAGGTAGGATTAGGGTTTGGGGCATTAAAATAACCCAAACGACTATTTGCCACATAGCCTTTTTGATATGAAAAGCTGGTTCTGATAAAGGTATTGTTTTTAGTGTAATAATGACTGAGCATAACTACCGGTTCTGAAATTGTTTTATTTCTTGAGTTACGTATTTTGTTATTTTGATTTCCCCAATAGGAATTGTATTTGTACCCTTTTAATTTGTACACTTCTTGTGTGTTTGGAGAAGATTTTCCTCTACTGTTAAATCCGTTAAAAGCAGTAAAATTTAAGCTGTGGTGGTTGTTGAATTTTTTTTCAATAGCAATAAAACCAGACCAGGCATTGTACAAGGTTCCTTCAAAATAACCTTCTTGTGCCATTCTGCTTGAGCCACTAAAGGCAAAAGCCCAATTGTTTTGGGTTAGTCCACTGGCATAAGTAACCATTGCCCTACCTGTATAGCTTCTATTAGTTGAAGCAAAAGAAACTTTGCCTCCTTTGTTGTATTCAGAAGCACGCGTACTAAAATTAGTAGTTCCTAAAATACCTCCAAAGGCATTTTCAGAAGGTTGAATACCGTGAGCGTAATCCTGATTTTTAAAAACATCATTTAAACCTCCCCAATTGCTCCATTGAGGTCTGCCGTCATCAATTTTATTCATGGCAATGCCATTAATTAAAATGGCTCCCTCAGCAGCATCATAGCCTCTAACTTTAAACCAAGCCTGACTAAAGTTGTAGGCGGCAGCCTTTAAATAGGCATCTTTTGAAGATTGAAACAATCCGGCAATATAGGCGGAACTGCGCTCCCCATCATCTAGTAAATCGTCGTCAGACAGTATAATGGTACCCGATGCTTCTTGCTCTGTTTGTTGGTAATTGAGGTAAATACTTCCAATATCAACTTTGGTATTATTTTTTACAGAAAATTCTATTTGTTGTGTTGCATAACCTTCTTTTAAAAATTGTAGCGTATAAGTTCCATCAGTAATGTTGGTAAAAGTGAACGTACCGTTAAAATTAGATTGTGTAAGATAAGGTGTGCCTACTATTTTTACAGTAACACCACTTATTATTTTTGCAGTATTGGCGTTGTAGATTGTACCGGTAACCGTATTGAAAGTTTGAGAGATTGCATTATAAGTACAAAGCACACCTATAACCGCAGTTATCAACATCTTTTTCATTAGCAAATTTATTTACAACCAAAGAAACAAAATATTTTGCAAAAATTAAAATGTATTTGCGTTGAAATTTAAATTGCTATTTTTATAGAAAAAATAATATGAACCGACTTATCACTTTCTTTTTATTGGTTTTAATAGGATTAAATTCAGTGTCCTGTCAAAATGAATATCAAATAAGAACCGTAGCTTTTTATAATTTGGAAAATCTATTTGACCCAGTTGATGATCCTGATAAAAAAGATGAAAGAAGCCCAATTATGGAAATACAGAAAGACAGGCAAGGTATTTATGAAAAAAAATTAAACAATATGGCTAAAGTTCTTTCAGAAATTGGATTGAAAGAAGCAAATGATAGTCCGGCAATGATTGGGGTAGCAGAAATTGAAAACAGTAGGGTTCTTAACGATTTATTGGCAACCACTTATTTAAAAAATAAAGGATATGCATTTATTCATTACGACTCGCCCGATGTTAGAGGAATAGATGTGGCATTGTTATACAAAGAAAAATATTTTACACCTACCCATCATGAAACTTTTGAATTGCGTTTATGGGATGAAAAAGGAATGCGAATTTATACCAGAGACCAATTGTTGGTATCGGGGTATTTAGATGATGAGTTCATTCATATTATAGTTAATCATTGGCCATCGAGACGAGGTGGAGAAGCCAAAAGCCGTTCTAAACGTGAAAAAGCAGCCTATTTAAACACACAAATTATTGCAAAAATTAAAGCCAATGACCCCAATGCAAAAATTATTATTATGGGCGATTTAAATGACGACCCCACCAACAGCAGCTTAAAAAAGGTACTTAAAACAAAAGCACGAAAAAAACGTGTTGAGACGGGAGATTTGTACAATCCCATGGAAAATATGTTTCGACGTGGGGAAAATACATTGGTTTATAGAGATCAAATAAATTTATTTGACCAACTAATTTTTTCAGCATCCCTACTTAGTACCAAAAAAGATTACAAAAGTTATAAAATGTATAAAACAGCGGTTTTTAAACCAACTTATTTAACTACCCATACCGGTAAGTATAAAGGATATCCGTACCGTAGTTTTAGCAGCTCCGGTTTTACCGGTGGTTACAGCGACCATTACCCGGTGTATATGTATTTGATTAAAAACAAATAAAATTTTGCCTAAATTTGAAGTTATATGAAAACTACACCAGAACATGATGCCCGAATTGCTAAAATGACATTTGCATCGGTATATCCGCATTATATCGCAAAAGTTGAAAAAAAGGGAAAGACAAAAGAAGAGCTACATCAAGTAATTGCCTGGTTAACAGGTTTTGATGATAAAAGGCTGCAAGAACTGATTGATAAAAAAGCTACTTTTAAAACATTATTTGGTGCTGCAAAATTAAACCCCAATGCCCACCTTATTACCGGTATGATATGTGGGTATAGGGTAGAAGAAATTGAAACCCCTTTAACAAAACAAGTTCGATATTTAGACAAGTTGATTGATGAACTGGCAAGAGGTAAAAAAATGGAAAATATTTTAAGAGCTCCAAAAAAATAGCCTAAGAATATTATTACTTATTGTTCTGATAAATAGAAAAGTAATTACAATCCTGCAAAAATTGAGCAAATAAAAACGCTTAAAGAAGAAGAGTATTATTCCTCTTGAATATCTTTAAGAAGTAACTGCAACGATGTATTTCCATTCCAGTGGTTTTCATCAATAGTAAAAACAGCTTTAAAACTATTTCCATTTTGTGCTAAGGGGTGTTTTTCTCCTAATCCAAACCCAATAGCATTATAAGTTTTCTGATTAGAACCTTCAAAAACAGTAAGTTTTAAATGACTTTCATCGGCACCAACTTTTTTTCCGTAACCGTTATCGCGCAAACCGGAAGCCAAAAAAACGGGTTTCATATTTTGGGGTCCAAAAGGTGCGAATTGTTTTAAAATGCGATAAAACTTTGGGGTAATATCTATTAAATTTATTTCGGCATCTATACTTATTTCGGGAGTTTGTAACTTTTTAGGTAAGGTATTTTTAACAACTGCTTCAAATTTTTGTTTAAAAGATTGAAAATGCTCCGGCTTCAAAGTCAAACCGGCCGCATATTTATGTCCGCCAAACTGTTCAATAAATTCGCTGCATTGCTCTAAGGCATTGTACACATCAAATCCTTTTACAGACCGCGCTGACGCAGCTAATTTATCTCCACTTTTTGTAAAAACAAGTGTTGGTTTGTAATAAGTTTCAATTAAGCGAGAAGCCACAATACCAATAACACCTTTATGCCAATTTTCATGATAAACAACCGTTGAAAAGTTGTGTTGTTCATTAGCTTCAATAATTTGTTGTAAGGCTTCATTGGTAATAGTTTTATCTAATTCTTTTCTTTCATTATTATAATTTTCAATGTCCGCCGCAAATTCTTTAGCCGTTTCAAAATCAATTTCAGTAAGCAATGTCACAGCATCATGACCGTGATTTATTCTACCGGCAGCATTTATTCTGGGAGCAATTATAAAAACAACATCGGTTATGGTAAGTACCTTTTTTTTCACCTGGGCAAGGAGGGCTTTTATGCCGTTTCTTGGATTTGAATTTATTACCTGTAAACCGTAATAGGCTAATACCCGGTTTTCACCGGTTATAGGTACAATATCAGCAGCAATTGCAGTTGCAACCAAATCTAAATAAGGTACCAAATCATCAATGGTTTGGTTCTTGTTGGCTGCCAACGCTTGAACTAATTTAAAACCAACACCACAACCACACAATTCTTTGTACGGATATTCGCAATCGGTTCGTTTTGGGTCTAAAACGGCAACTGCATTTGGTAATTCATTCCCCGGTCGGTGATGATCACAAATAATAAAATCGATTCCCTTTTGTTGTGCATAAGTAACTTTATCCATGGCTTTGATACCACAATCTAAAGCAATAATTAAGGTTATTTCATTATCCTCTGCAAAGTCAATTCCTTTATACGAAACTCCGTAACCTTCAATATATCTATCTGGAATGTACGTTGCAATGTTGGGGTATATTGTTTTTAAATAAGAAGCCATTAAAGATACCGCTGTAGTACCATCAACATCGTAATCGCCGTACACCAATATATTTTCACCTTTATTTATTGCTTTTTCAATTCTGGCAACGGCCTTATCCATATCTTTCATTAAATAAGGATTGTGAAGGTGATTTAAACTAGGACGAAAAAATAGTTTTGCTTGTTCAAAAGTTGTGATACCTCTTTGTACCAATAAACCAGCAATAGCGTTATCAATACCCAGTTCGGCGGCTAATTTATGAGTAATTTTGGTAGATGGGTTTGGTTTAATTATCCAACGCATAGCTTTTTTTTACAATATTAATAAATATATAAACAATTTAAAATAGCATATGCAGTTTTCATAATCTACATTGTTTTTTATTATAAGTTATGATAAACAATTTTAGTAGATACTTTAGCAAATTGTTCAAACATTTTCATAACTCCACAATAGCGCTCAATAGATAGGTTTACGGCTTTTTCAATTTTATCCTTTTTAAAATCAGCGTCATAAAAATTATAAACAACAGTTACTTTATCGTAATATTTTGGGTGTTCATCGGTTAAATTGGCTTCAACTTCAATTTTGAAATCGGCAACTTCAGCTCTCATTTTCTTAAGTAATGAAGCAATATCCATAGCAGTACAACCAGCCAACGAGGTTAACATCATGGCTTTTGGGCGCAAACCTTTTCCTTGGCCGCCAAACTCTTCTGCAGCATCAATTAGTACGGTACCTTCCGGAGCAACCGATTCAAAAAGCATGTTTCCTTTCCAATTTAATTCAATTTTGTTTGTCATAATTCTAATTTTTAGTATCGTCCAAATGTACAAGAAATTTTATGGGATTTATGTAATTAACAATACAAAATAAGAAGGATGAAGGTTTTATTATTCCTAAAAATGATTTCTTATTTTTGCCTGGTATGTTTATTTATAAAAAAGCAGAAACTGATAAGGAGTTGTCTCAAATTATCGCTTTACAAAAACAAAATTTACCCGATGTGTTATCTCCTGATGAAAGGAAACAGCAGGGTTTTGTAACTGTGGTTCACCCGTTTTCTGTTTTAAAAAAAATGAATGCATGCGAATCGCATGTCATCATTAAAAATAATGATATTGTTGTGGGTTATTTGTTGGCTATGACAAAGGCGTCTAAAAATGCTGTTGATATTTTAAAGCCTATGTTTGAGGTTTTTAATAACATCTTTTATAAAAATAAGCGAATTGCCGATGCCAATTATTTGGTTGTTGGGCAAGTTTGTATTGCTAAAAAATACAGAGGAATGGGTTTGCTGGATACCTGCTACAAAGCATACAAAAACTTTTATAGTAAAAAATACGATTTTGCAATTACTGAAATAGCAACTAACAATAAACGTTCTATAAATGCTCATAAACGGATTGGGTTTACTCAAATTTACAACTATGTTGATACTATGGGTACGGAGTGGAGTGTTGTTATTTGGAACTGGAACTGATAATTTTATAAGAATTAATGTATGGAAATTGTAATTATTTCAATAGTAGCATTTATTACCGCTATGTTAACTTTTTTTTCAGGGTTTGGTTTGGGAACCATTTTAACTCCTGTTTTTATCCTGTTTTTTCCTGTTGACCTGGCTATAGGGCTAACAGGCGTTGTGCATTTTTTTAACAATGTGTTTAAATTATTATTGGTGGGTAAAAATGCCAATAAAGAAGTGGTTATTCGTTTCGGAATCCCGGCGGTTGCAGCTGCTGTTGTAGGTGCATGGTTACTGTTAAAAATTACCGATTTGCAACCGCTTTTTTCTTATGAATTGTTTGATAAAAATTTTGAAGTTTCTACTGTAAAATTTATAATTTCCATATTGCTCATAATTTTTGCGGTTATGGATTTAATACCGTTTTTTAACACCATAAAAATTAAAAAAAGTCAGTTACCTTTAGGTGGAGTTTTAAGCGGCTTTTTTGGAGGGCTTTCCGGAAATCAAGGAGCATTGAGAACTGCTTTTTTAATTAAATCGGGTCTTACTAAAAATGCTTTTATTGGTACCGCTGTAGTGGTTTCAACGTTTGTTGATTTTACTAGGCTAAGCGTGTATGCAACCAGGTATGTAAAAGCTGATTTAAGCGAAAACCTTCCTGTGGTAGTTGCGGCTACCCTTGCCGCTATTACAGGTGCTTTTATTGGTAATAAATTGTTAAAAAAAGTAACCCTTAGGTTTGTTCAAATTGTGGTAGCCATTACATTAATTATGCTATCGCTTGCATTAGGAGCAGGATTTATTTAAAAACTTTTAATTTTACTATAAATTTTACAGAAAAAACTAAATAGTAGTTTTTAGTTATGAGTGAAAAGATATACATAAAAAATATGGTTTGCCCGAGATGTATCGCAAGTGTTGAAGCTATTTTCAATAATTTTAATATTAAATACAACCATGTAAAACTAGGCGAGGTAGCGGTTCCAAATAAAATTTCTGAAGAAAAACTAAAGAATGTAAAATTGGCCTTAGCCGCTATTGGTTTTGAATTGCTTGAAGACTCAAAATCAAAAATTATCAGCACTATTAAAACGTTAATTATTGATGAAATTCATCATAAAAAAAGCCATTTAAAAGTTAATTTTTCAACATATTTATCGGCTAATTTGGGGCAAGACTATACCGCTTTAAGTAAACTTTTTTCATCGGTAGAGGGAATAACCATAGAGCGCTTTATTCGCATGCAAAAAATTGAGAAAGTAAAGGAATTGCTTTTTTATAACCAGTTGAGCTTATCAGAAATAGCCTTTCAATTGAATTATAGTAGCACGGCACATTTATCGGCTCAATTTAAAAAAGAAACAGGGCTTACTCCATCAAAATTTAAAAAATTGAGAACAGATACGCGCAATTCTATTGATTCCTTGTAGCCAAAACTATGTAAATTTTTTCCTGAATTATATAACTTATTTTATTTTTTCATTTGCATTTTTGTAATTGAAAATAAACGTAAACTAATACGTCATGGTGAAATCAGAAAATTATAAAGTTGCCGGTATGACCTGTGCTTCTTGTGCGGTGAGTTTAGAAAGTTATTTAAAACCGCTTCAAGGCATTGAAAATGTAATGGTAAATTACCCTAATAAATCTGTTGCATTAAGTTATAATTCAGATATAATCACATTAGAAACCATTCAGCAAAAAGCGTTAGATATAAGTTTTGAGATAATTACCGGTTCTGCCGCAGAAACGAAAGAAAAATTTGAGGAAATTGAAGAAAAGAGATCCAAAGTATTACAATTAAAGTTGATAATTTCGGCAATATTTTCTATTCCGGTTTTTATTATATCGATGTTTTTTATGGGGAAAATTCCTTATGAAAATTGGTTGTTAATGCTGTTATCCATTCCGGTTTTAATGTATAGCGGCTCCGAATTTTACAGCATAGCCTGGAAAAAATTGCAACACTTTTCATCAAATATGGACACCTTGGTAGCACTAAGTACCGGAGTGGCTTTTGTTTTTAGTGTATTTAATACGGTGTACCCTGAGTATTTTATACATAAAGGACTAATGCCACATGTTTATTATGAGTCCGCTGTAATTATAATCACACTTATTTTATTAGGTAGGTTTTTAGAAGAACGCGCCAAACAAAAAACCTCATCGGCTATTAAAAGCTTAATGGGACTTAAACCTCAACATGTTACGGTTATAAAAAATGGAGAGGAACAGGTGGTTTCCTATAGTGAAATAAATAAAGGCGATTTAATTGTATTGAAACCGGGAGATAAAGTCCCTGTAGACGGAAAGGTTAAAAAAGGGGAATCTTATATTGATGAAAGTATGATTACCGGTGAGCCAATTCCTGTGTTAAAAACTAAAGGAGCTAAGGTTTTTGAAGGAACCATAAATCAAAAAGGAGCGTTGCGAATTTTTGCTGATAACGTTGGTGAAAACACCTTGTTGTCGCAAATAATTAAATTGGTTGAACAAGCACAAGCAACCAAACCCGCTATTCAAAAATTGGCTGATAAAATTGCCGGTGTTTTTGTTCCTGTTGTAATTGGAATTGCTATAATAACATTTTTAAGTTGGTATTTTTTCGGACCGGTAGCTTCGCATTCGTATGCGCTGTTAACCTTAATAACCGTGTTAATAATAGCTTGCCCTTGTGCCTTGGGATTAGCCACTCCAACAGCTTTAATGGTAGGTATTGGCAAAGGAGCTAAAAATGGAATTTTAATTAAAGATGCTCAAGTGTTGGAAACCGCGCATAAAGTGAATGCTTTGGTGTTGGACAAAACAGGGACCATTACAAAAGGAACGCCTACGGTAACTAATGTGAAATGGCACCAAGAAAATGGCAATGAAAAAATTATAGATGCCTTGGTGGCTATTGAATCACAATCGGAGCATCCAATTGCGGATGCAATCGTTCAGTATTTTAAAAATAAAATTACAGATAAACCTTCTACCCAACAATTTAAAAGCATTACCGGATTAGGAGCGGAAGCCTTTGTTGAGAATAAACAAGTTATTGTGGGTAATGAAGCCTTGATGAAACTGCATAAATACTCCATTTCTGATGATTTGGTAAAAGCATCAAAAAAATGGAAAGTCCAAGCAAATACGGTTGTGTATGTTGGTGTAAATAACAAGGTTGAAGCCATTATTGGTATTTCCGATGAAATAAAAGAAGCTACTAAAGATGCCATAAAACAACTTCAAAAATTAGGTATTGAAGTGTATATGTTAACCGGAGATAATTCCGAAACTGCAAACTATATTTCCAAACAAGTTGGCATTAAGCACTATATTGCCGAAGTACTACCAACCGAAAAGGGAAAATTTATTGAAGAATTACAACAACAAGGTAAAACAGTAGCAATGGCCGGAGATGGTATCAACGATTCGCATGCCTTGGCTCAAGCAGATATAGGTATTGCCATGGGAAGCGGAACTGATATTGCTATGGAAAGTGCAGGGATTACCCTCATGCAATCGAATTTAAAACATATTGTAAAAGCTATAAAATTATCTAAAGTAACCATGCAAACTATAAAACAAAATTTGTTTTGGGCTTTTATTTACAATATTATTGCCATTCCTGTGGCTGCAGGTGTTTTATATCCGTTTTACGGATTTTTATTAAACCCTATGTTGGCGGGAGCAGCCATGTCGTTGAGTTCAATTTCAGTACTCACCAATAGTTTACGATTAAAGAAAAAACAATTAAAT
>CAYFFC010000048.1:0-2248 GCA_964342295.1 uncultured Lutibacter sp.
AAACCATTCTCAGGCGTAAACGTAACTATTAAAGGAACTTCAAAAGGAACATTAACCAATGCCGATGGAGATTACTCCATATCGTTAAAACAAGGAATTTATTCTATTGTTTTTAGCACTTTCGGAAAACCAAAAGAGTTTCACATTGTACTTAATAAAAACCTAACGCTTAATGTAGATTTGGCTGATACATATTTGGATTTAGAAGAAGTGTTGGTAGCCGCTGTTAGGGTAAAATCAACTTCACCGGTTACCCACAGCAATGTTAAAAAAGAAGACATTGAAACCCGTAATTTGGGACAAGACATCCCTATATTATTAAACTATTTACCATCAGTTGTTACTACTTCCGATGCCGGTGCCGGTGTAGGTTATACAGGTATACGCGTTCGGGGAAGTGATGCCACCAGAGTAAACGTTACCATTAACGGAATTCCTTATAACGATGCTGAAAGTCAAGGCACTTACTGGGTTGATTTACCCGATTTTGCATCATCAACAGAAAGCATACAGTTACAACGTGGTGTTGGAACTTCAACAAATGGGTCGGGAGCATTTGGCGCCAGTTTAAATTTATTGACGGATGCCGTTTCTGAGAATGCCTATGGGGAAATAAGTAGTTCGGTTGGCTCGTATAACACTTTTAAAAACACTGTTAAATTCAGCACAGGAAAAATAAATGACCATTTTGAATTTGCGGGTAGGTTATCAAAAATAAATTCTGACGGGTATATAGACAATGCGTGGTCTAATTTAAAATCGTACTTTTTACAAGCCGCTTATACCGATGATAACACCTTAATTAAAGCTATTACATTTAGCGGAAAAGAAAAAACATATCAGGCTTGGGCAGGTGTATCTAAGGAAGATATCGCCAATTTTGGACGAACTTACAATCCGTACACTTATGAAAACGAAATTGACAATTACCAGCAAGACCATTATCAATTTCATTGGAACGAAAAAATTAATAACTACTGGTCAACAAATATAGCCTTAAACTACACTAAAGGAAAAGGATATTTTGAGCAGTTTAAAGAGGCTGAATCTTTTAGCGACTATAACCTAACTCCTATTGAAATTGGAGGTGAAATAATTGAAGAAACCGATTTGATTAGAAGACGCTGGCTTGATAATGATTATTACGTTGCCAATGCAAACGCTACGTATAACAATAATAATTTAGAGCTAATAATAGGTACGTCTTATAGTAATTATCAAGGTATTCACTTTGGTGAGATTATTTGGGCTGAATATGCCGGAGATTCAAATATACGCGACCGCTATTATGAAAGTAATACAAAAAAAACCGATACCAATATTTTTGCAAAACTATCTTATAAATTAGATGATTTCTGGACAGTTTTTTCTGATGTTCAAGCACGTTTTGTAGGATTTAAAACAAACGGACTCACTTCTGACAGGGCACCAATAAATGTTGATGAAACCTATAATTTTATCAATCCAAAAGCAGGGATTTCATTTAGAACAAATGAAAAAAACAGTATATATTTTTCGTATGCTAATGCAAGTAAAGAACCTAATAGAAACGATTTTGAAAATGGCGTGAATACCTCTGAAGAATTACATGATTTTGAACTGGGTTGGCGTTTCAATTCAGCAAAAAGTAGTATCAATACCAATTTTTACTACATGCTGTATCAAAATCAGTTGGTTTTAACTGGTGCAATTGATGACACCGGCGCTTTTATTAGAGCCACCAGTGGCAAAAGCTACCGTTTTGGTTTAGAAATTGATGCCCAACTACAACTTTCAAAAAAAGTAACAGTACTACCAAATATTGCACTAAGCACCAATAAAAACAAAAACTTTGTTACTTCAAAAGATGGGGCTTTAGTTAATTTAGGCACTACCAATATATCTTTCTCTCCGGAAATAGTTGCCGGAAACGCTTTTATTTATAACAATGAAAAAGGCTTTGAAGTAGCATTTTTATCAAAATTTGTAGGCGAACAGTTTATGGGAAATATTGATGCTGAAAATTCAAAATTGGACAGTTATTTTGTTAACGACTTTAACTTAAGTTACACTTTTTCAACATCAAAACTATTTAGCAACATCCGTTT
The DNA here is from genome assembly GCA_964342295.1 of uncultured Lutibacter sp. Classification (GTDB taxonomy): domain Bacteria; phylum Bacteroidota; class Bacteroidia; order Flavobacteriales; family Flavobacteriaceae; genus Lutibacter. Next base: position 2,088 of record CAYFFC010000048.1, read on the forward strand.
TAGTTTGCTTGTAAACAATATTTTAAATACTCGTTATATTTCCAATGGGTATTATTACACGTATGATGATACGTGGTCAGTACCCGGAGAAACCACTACTTTAGATGGTGCCGGATATTACCCTCAGGCAACTCGAAATTTTTTAGTGGGAATAACTTTAA
>CAYFFC010000048.1:2348-14649 GCA_964342295.1 uncultured Lutibacter sp.
TGCTTCTTTGTTAAAACCGGAAAACTGTCCTAAAAAATTATCGTCATAAAAATTAATGTTTTTGGCATTTTCTATGTGCCCTTCATTGTATTCTTGTGGAGTTCTTACATCAACAACTAATTGATTTGTTGCCATTTTTGAAAAATCGTTAGGTGAAATTACATTTATTACCTGTTCTTTTTCATTTTCTTTAGACTTTTCCTGAGCGTTACAACCCATAATTGTTAAACTAAACAATAACATTAGGGTAAATTTAAATAATGATTTCATGTGTTTTTGATTTTAAATTGAGTTGTAAATTTACAATTTTAATTAATAAAAAAAAGGGAGTTAAAAACTCCCTAAAAGTATAAAAAAGAACATTTATAGCAATGTGGTTGGGCACACATAATCTGTTAAAGGTGCGCCTGTATCTTTAATATCTTTAAATCCTCCTCTAACATCGGTTACATTTTTTACGCCATTTGCCTTAAAAATTGATGCAGCAATTAACGAGCGGTATCCACTGGCACAATGCAAAAAGTATTCCTTATCTTCTTTTATTTCAGCAAAATTTGAATGAATAAAATCTAAAGGAAAATTCTCAACACCTTGAACGTGCTCTGAGGTATACTCAGATTCTTTTCTAACATCTAAAGGTACTTCCATAGTTTTGTCTTTTAACCTGTTAGCAAATTCTGTTGCAGACATAGAGCCAATTTTATCAACTTCAAAACCGGCTGCTAACCAGGCGTGGATACCACCTCTTAAATAGCCTAGGGTATTGTCGTAGCCAACTCTTGAAAATCTTGTAACTACTTCGTGCTCTCTTCCACCTTCAGCGATAAAAATTATTTTTTGATTAATGTTGGTGATTAATGCTCCTACCCAGGGAGCAAAACTGCCATCAACACCAATATACCAGGCTCCGGGAACAGTTCCTTCTTCGGCATACGCTTCCTTAGAACGTGTATCTATTACCAAAATATCATCTTGATCACTCATCTCTTTAAATGATGGGGCATCAATTGGGGTTGTACCTCTGTGTAAAATTTCATCGATACTTGTGTTGATGCCTTTGTTCATTCGTACATTATTGGGAAAATACTGTGGAGGTTGTTTTAAACCTGTTGTAACCTCTTTAATAAATTCTTCTTTTGTCATATCCGCTCGTAAGGCATAATTTGTTTTCTTTTGATTTCCTAAAGTGTCAAAAGTTTCTGAGCTCATGTTTTTACCACAAGCTGAACCGGCTCCGTGGTTAGGATACACAATAATATCATCAGGCAAGGTCATTATTTTATTTCTCAATGAATCAAACAAATGACCTGCTAAGTCTGCTTGTGTTAAATCCGATTTTACAGCCAAATCCGGTCTACCAACATCGCCAATAAATAAACAATCTCCCGTAAATACATAAGGTTTGTTTCCTTCTTCATCAATTAATAAATACGATGATGACTCCATGGTATGCCCTGGTGTATGTAACAGTTTAAGGGTAACATTGCCTATTTTAAATTCTTCTCCATCCTTTCCTTGATGAATATCATAACTCGGGTCTGCATTTGGTCCAAAAACTATAGTTGCACCCGTTTTTCTTGCCAAATCAACTTGCCCGGATACAAAATCGGCATGAAAGTGAGTTAAAAAAACATATTTAATTTTTGCTCCATCTGCATTTGCCATTTCTATATAAGGTTCAGTTTCTCTTAGAGGATCAATTATTGCAGCTTCTCCATTAGATTCAATGTAGTAAGCCATTTCTGCCAAGCAGCCTGTAAATAATTGTTCTACTTTCATAATTATCTGATTTTTATTTTGTTAAACTTAGTTTGTAGTGTTCCAAATCTACAAGTTAGAAATTATATTTTTGTAACCGGAGTTACATAATAAAAAATATTATGAAAATATTAAGTATTGGTTTGTTTTAAATACTCAACATATTTCATATCAAAATCTTTTTGTTTTAATCCTTCTTCATAAGCGTCAACCGCTTCTTGGATACTCATAAAGCATTTTTCATAACTAATTTTTTTCATGATTCCCCCTTTTTCCAAGGCATCACGTACAGGGCCTTTTATCCCGGTAAAAGCAATAGCTATATGTAACTGTTTATACAAGTCAATAATATCATGCAGCATATGAATACCTGAACTGTCTATGCTGTTAATACTTTCACCATCAATAATTATTAATTTTAAGGTGTCTTTTTTTTGTAAAACGAGCTCTTCTAATTTCTCTTTAAAATAGTTGGTGTTAGCAAAATAAATTTGAGCATCAAACCTAAAAATTAATAATTCATCTTTAGGTATTAGCGATTCAAACCTATCAATGTTTCTGTAAAAATGTGTTCCCGGAACTTTAGCCAAAACAGCAACATGTGGTTTGGTGGTTTTATAAATCACCATAGCTAAAGATAACACCACCCCTATTAATATGCCTAGCTCTATTCCTAATATAAGCGTCGATGAAAAAGTTACCAACAGTAAATAAAAATCGGTTCTATTGCTTTTCCATAAATAAATGGCTTCTTTATAATCAATCAACCCAAAAACAGCAACCATAATTACTGACGCTAAAATTGCCTTTGGTAAATTGTAAAACAACGGAGTTAAAAAAAGTAATGTTAAAATTATTAAGGCAGCGCTAAATATGGAAGCCATAGTGGTTTTTGCTCCTGCCTGATTATTAACAGCGGTTCTTGAAAAACCACCGGTGGTTGGATACGATTGAAAGAAAGACCCTGCCATATTCGCCAAGCCAAGTGCCATTAATTCCTGATTTGGAATTACCTTGTAATTTCTGTGTTTTTTTTCAATAGCTTTTGCAACAGCAATGCTTTCCATAAAACTTATGAGTGCGATTGTTAAAGCCATTGGAAACAATAGTTGCATTGTTTTCAAATTAATTGATATGAATGAAAATTGAGGTAACGATTTTGGAATATCTCTCACAATATTTACTGTGTATTCTCCTTTGTCAAGACCAAAACTTACCACGGTCAAAATACCAAATATCACAGCAAAAAGTTGACCCGGTAGAGATTTCTTATATCTTTTTGTAACTACAATAATTACAATTCCTATGAAACCAATTAATAATGTTATCCAATTAATGTTTGCACTACTTTTGACTGCACTTAAAATAATTTCATTTATATGATGACTTTTGGGAATTTCTATTCCTAATAAATGTTTTAATTGACTTAATCCAATAATAAATGCTGCCGCAGATGTAAATCCGCTTATTACCGGATGTGACAAAAAATTCACCAAAAACCCCAACCTAAACAGTCCCAATAAAAATTGAATACCACCAACCATTAAAGCCAACACCAGCGCGTAATTTATATAGTCCGATAGTGATAAATTTCCCAAAGCCCCTAATGTAGTTGCTGTAAGTAAAGAAACCATTGCAACAGGTCCAACAGCTAATTGCCTTGAAGTTCCAAAAATTGCATAAATTAAAATTGGTACAATAGATGCGTATAAACCGTAAACTTCGGGAAGGCCTGCAATGGAAGCGTAAGCCATTCCTTGTGGAATTAACATAACTCCAACGGTTAGACCGGCGCTTAAATCACCTTTTAACCATTCTTTTTTATAAGTCGGCAACCAACTTAAAATCGGCAATAAACTTTTCAATTTCATAAACATAACAATCAACAATATTATACAATTAAAACAAACTAACCTGAGTTGTTTTACACTCATCAAAAGTTTGAGTTTCACATGGTTTTTGTAATATTTTATGTATATTGGTTATGGCAGTCTTTTTATCTTTATAAAATACATGTTTTCCAAACTTTTCTATAAACCCTCCTTTTTTTAAAACATCTTGGCTTATTATTTTTAATCCGGTGATATAAATTCCTCCTCTTGTTTTCTGCCACTTTATAATTTCATTTGTTAGCCACTCAGCGGCTGCCAAATCAATAAAGTTAATACCATCTGCAGCAATTAATATATGCTGAATTTTATTCTTATCATACAATGCCGAAAAATAATTGGAAATTTTTTCAATAGAGCCAAAATACAAAGAACCATCAATTCTTATAATTTTTAAATTCGAACATTCTTTCGCCTCAGAATCTCTAATACTATTTACAAACCGTTTTTTCTTATTTAAAGCCAATGTAGCTATATTGGGTTTGGAGGTTCGCTCCAGATAAAAGAAAAAAGAAGTTATTATACCGGCAAATAGTGCAAATTCCAAATCGAAAAATAACGTTCCCGACAATGTTATTGACAAAATTATGAGTTCTCTGCCACTACTTTTATACACTTGTTTTATATGGTGAAAATCAATTAAATTATACCCTACCAATAAAATAATACCACCCATAGCTGCCTTGGGCAAAAAGGATGCATAATTGGCAAATAATAATAAAACTACCATTAATAATACCGAAGCAAAAATTGCTGCTAAAGGTGTTTTAGCTCCTGCCTGATGATTAACCCCAGACCTGGTAAATGATCCCGAACCCGCATAACTTGAAAAAAAGCTTGCGATTAAATTAGACAACCCTTGCCCGATAAACTCCTGATTTCCATTAATTTTTTGATGCGTTTTTAAAGCTACAGACCTGCCAATAGCTACTGCTTCAATTAATCCCAGTAACGCTAATACCATAGCTCCCGAGCTTAATAAATTAACATTGTCATAGTTTAAATTGGGTATTTTAAACGGTGGTAAGTTAGACGGTATTTTCCCTACAGTTTCAATTCCAATGTGTTCTCCTCCTAAAATCACACCTAACACGCTGCCTAAAATCATAGCAATAAGCATATAGTATCTTGCCAATGGTTTTATTAATATTTTAATTAACAATGCACTAAAAAGAGTACCCGTTGCAACTGTAAATACATACCAATTAGTTTCACTGAAATGATTTACAAGGTAAGTTACAATTTCAAGTATAGTGCTTCCCTGAGGAACTTTAATTCCGAAGACATGAGATAATTGTTTAAATGCTATTAAAATTCCGGCTCCCGCTGTAAATCCAATAATTACAGAATGCGATACGAAATTTACCAATTTTCCCATTCTTAAAAGCCCCATTGCAAGTTGAAAAAAACCGGCTAAAAAAGTTAAGACTAAAGCTAATGATATATAGGCCTGTAAATCGGTTTCAGGATTCACAAATTTTATTAATGTGGCATATACTACAATAGATATTGCAGTAGTTGGACCACTAATAAGGTGATATGAAGAACCAAATAATGCTGCAATTATTGGGGTTATCATAGCTGTGTAAAAACCATAAACAGGTGGTAAACCGGCAATCATAGCAAATGCTACGGCCTGAGGAATTACAATAATTGTACCCGTTATACCAGCTATTAAATCATCTTTCCAGGTGTCTTTTGTTAAAGGCAACCAGGTTAAAAAAGGAAGTAGTGCTTTTAACCTCATTTTTTTTATTTAGGCAATTTGTTATACAAAAATAAGGTGCAATAAATTTAGTTTTGTGATCTACATCACAAGTATTAAAACAATTCTCCCTGATTTGTTCCCTTAAGCCTCCCCAGATGTTTATAGGCCAAATCAGTAACTTCCCTACCTCTTGGAGTTCTCATTATAAATCCTTCTTGAATTAAAAAAGGCTCATACACTTCTTCTATAGTTTCAGAGTTTTCACCAACTGCAGTTGCCAACGTACCTATCCCTACAGGTCCACCTTTAAACTTATCAATAATTGTAGTTAAAATCTTGTTATCCATTTCATCTAGCCCATGTACATCTACATGTAAAGCATTTAATGCATATTTTGCTATTTGGATTGAGATGGTACCGTCGCCCTTTATTTGGGCAAAGTCACGCACCCTTCTTAACAGTGCATTGGCAATTCTAGGAGTTCCCCTACTTCTTCCGGCAATTTCTATGGCGGCTTCCATCGAAATAGGAACTTTTAAGATTCCAGCACTTCGTTGAACAATTGTAGTAAGTAATTTGGAGTTGTAATATTGTAAACGGCTACTTATTCCAAATCGTGCACGCATTGGCGCTGTTAACAAACCCGAACGTGTTGTTGCTCCAATTAAAGTAAAAGGTTCTAAATCAATTTGTACGGTTCTTGCATTAGGACCTGATTCAATCATTATATCAATTCTATAATCTTCCATTGCGGAATACAGATACTCCTCAACAACCGGGCTCAATCGGTGAATTTCATCAATAAACAATACATCGCGTTCACTCAAATTTGTAAGCAGCCCCGCCAAGTCACCAGGTTTATCCAATACCGGGCCTGAAGTAATCTTTAAACCTACATTTAATTCATTAGATAAAATATGCGCCAATGTGGTTTTACCTAAACCGGGAGGACCATGAAACAAGGTATGATCTAGAGCTTCTTTCCTTAAATTGGCCGCTTCAACAAATATTTTTAAGTTTTCCAATACTTGCTCTTGACCTGTAAAATCTTGAAATGATAAAGGACGTAATTTTTTTTCAACATCCAACTCTTCCGAAGAAAAATGGTTTTTATCAGGATTCAGATTTTCATTCATAAAAACAAAGATAACTATTTAGAAATTGAAAAATTAAAAAATACCTCTGAACTTAATTCAAAGTATTTCAAAAAAAACTCAGCAAATTTAACTTGCTGAGTTTTACTATTAAAACTATTTTATTTTATGATTCTTCTTCCCCTTCTAACAGTGGTGTAGTTTGCAACACAAAATCTTCTTCATAACCCGGTTTACTATAATCATATGCCCAACGATACACATGAGGTATTTCTCCAGACCAGTTTCCGTGAATATGCTCAACAGGTGTTGTCCATTCTAATGTATTCGCCTTCCAAGGGTTTTGACTGGCTTTTTTACCTTTATAAATACTAATAAAGAAATTTGCCAAAAATATTAATTGAGCTACCCCACCTAAAATTGCAAACCAAGTTATTACAACATTTACATCAGCTACATCATCAAACATTGGAAAAGCCGTATTAGCATAGTACCTTCTCGGTAAACCGGCCAAGCCTATAAAATGCATTGGGAAAAATACACCGTAGGCAGCAATTGCTGTAATCCAAAAATGCCAGTAGCCTAATGCTTTATTCATCATTCTTCCAAACAATTTAGGAAACCAATGATATACTCCGGCAAACATTCCGTAAATTGCTGAAACTCCCATAACTAAATGAAAGTGAGCAACCACAAAATAGGTGTCATGTACGTTAATATCTAGCGCACTATCACCCAGAACCAACCCGGTTAAACCGCCCGAAATAAATGTTGAAACCAATCCAATTGAAAACAGCATGGCAGGATTCATTTGAAGGTTTCCTTTCCACAATGTGGTTATATAATTGAATGCTTTTACTGCAGAAGGTATAGCAATAAGTAATGTAGTAAAAGTAAAAACAGAGCCTAAAAAAGGATTCATTCCTGAAACAAACATATGATGCCCCCAAACAATGGTAGACAAAAATGCTATTGCCATAATAGAACCTATCATGGCTCTGTATCCAAAAATAGGTTTTCTAGAGTTTGTTGAAATAATTTCAGAAGTAATTCCAAGCGCCGGTAATAATACAATGTAAACTTCAGGGTGACCTAAAAACCAGAATAAATGCTCAAACAATACTGGGGACCCTCCTTGATAATGTAACACTTCTCCCTGTATAAATATATCCGACAAATAAAATGAAGTTCCGAAACTTCTGTCAAAAATCAATAATAAAGCTGCAGATAATAAAACCGGAAACGAAACAACACCAATTATTGCTGTTATAAAAAAGGCCCAAATGGTAAGTGGTAACCTAACCATTTTCATTCCAACAGTTCTCAAATTTAAAACAGTAACAATATAGTTTAATGAGCCCAACAATGAGGAGGCTATAAAAATAGCCATAGAAACCAACCATAAAGTCATTCCCAATCCAGAACCCGGTATTGCCTGTGGCAAAGCACTTAACGGAGGGTAAATTGTCCATCCGGCAGATGCAGGTCCGGCTTCAACAAATAATGAAATCACCATGATAACACTAGATAAGAAAAACAGCCAATAAGAAATCATGTTTAAAAATCCGGACGCCATGTCGCGTGCACCAATTTGAAGTGGAATTAATAAATTGCTAAATGTACCACTTAAACCAGCTGTTAAAACAAAAAATACCATAATAGTACCGTGAATGGTAACCAGTGCTAAATAAATATCGGGTGACATTACACCTCCATCCTGATGCGGACCTAAAAAGGCTTCAATTATAGTAAAGGACCTATCGGGCCAGGCAATTTGCAGCCTAAAAAGCATAGACATAAACACGCCAATAATACCCATAAAAATACCCGTTACCAGGTATTGTTTTGAAATCATTTTATGATCGGTACTAAAAACGTATTTTGTAATAAAAGTTTCTTTATGATGATGATTAGACATATTAAAGTTATTTGTTAGTAGTGTTTTTTGTTAATTATAAAATGATTTCTGACATTGTTTTTTGGTTGCTCAACCAACTATTAAAAGCTTCTTCTTCTTCAACAATAATTTTCATTTGCATATTATAGTGAGAAGCTCCACAAATTTTATTACAAAGTAGTACATAGTCAAATTCATAAGCATCTTCACCATTTTCAGTTCTAACTTTATTAATGCCATCAACTTTAGCCATCATTCCTTCATTTTCCCTCATTTCTTCTGTGGTATATTTCGGGGTAAAGGCAAATTGTGTAACCATACCGGGTACCGCATTCATTTGCGCCCTAAAATGTGGCATATATGCCGAGTGCAATACATCTTGTGAACGGAATTTGAAAATAACTTTTCTTCCTTTAGGCAAGTGTAATTCCCTTACCGGTATATCATCAAGGGCATTTTTATCGGTCATATCAACCCCCATAGTGTTAATACCTTTAATATTTCTAACATTTGCCAAACCTAGTTCATTGTCTTGGCCGGCATAACGTGCTTCCCACTGAAATTGTTTTGCATAAACTTCAACAATTAACGGGTTTTCAGCATCAGAAACATCCATTACATCATTCCATACAGATAATCCATATATAACTATAACGGCTAACACTGAAGCCGGAATAATGGTCCAAATTAGTTCTAATTTGTGATTATCGGCATAAAAAAATGCTTTGGTGCCTTTTTTACCACGATATTTAAATGAAAAATAAAATAATAAAAACTGAGTTACAGCCTGTACAAACAGAATAAGAACCATGGTAACCATGTACAAATTATCATAACGCTCGCCTTCAACAGAAGCTGCTTCAGGAAGCATTACTTTGCTGTATTTTGCAAAACAAAAAATCATAAATGCATAAAATGCTACACCAAATATTGCAAAAATAATTCCTTGGGTATTGTTGTCTTTTTCAGTAGCAATTACGCTTTTCAAATTAAAAATACTTGCTACCTGCCATATGGCTACGGCTATTACAATGGCTAGTAAAACATAAAGTAATGCTGTCATATTTTTTAGTTAGTAGTTATAGTGGTGTCAAATATAAAAAAAATCCTGAACAAAACTAATTCAGGATTCTTTTCAATATATTTTTTTATTAATTAATAGTGAAATTGCTCACTTTCCTTCAAGAAAGGGCTTCCCTTCGCTAATAACGGAGCTTTTGTAAGTGCGGTAAATACAATATAAATAAACAAACCGAGGACTAATAACACCGATCCAATTTCAGTGATACCTATACTCCATTGGTCTCCAACTGTGGCAGGCATAATCATTACATAAATATCTAAATAATGGCCTATTAAAATTACAATACCTGTTGTAACGATAAACCATGGTACTCTTTTGTAATCGCTATTCATTAAAACCAACAGCGGGAAAACAAAATTTAGGGCAACCATACCTAAGAATGGCAATTTGTAATCGTTAAACCTCGATACGAAATAAGTTACTTCTTCCGGAATATCCGCATACCAAATTAGCATATATTGAGAGAACCAAAGATATGTCCAAAAAATACTAAACCCAAACATAAATTTAGCCAAGTCATGTAAATGACTATCATTTACAAACTCTAAGTAGCCTTTTCCTTTAAGGTAAATAGTAATTAAAGCGATAGTAGTTATTGCAGAAACAATCATACTTGCAAAAACATACCAACCAAATAAGGTACTAAACCAATGTGGGTCTAAACTCATAATCCAATCCCACGACATCATTGATTCTGTAACTAGGAAGAATACTAAAAATGCGGCAGAACTTTTAAACAACTTAGTATAGTTACTTAAATCTGTAGCACTATCTTGAGCTAATGTAAGTTTTCTGGAATATTGTCTATACCAAACCCAACCTGCAATATAAATAACTGCTCTTATCAAAAAGAATGGTATGTTTAAGTATCCGCTTTTATTCTGAATTAATTCGTCATGAGCTACTACTTCGGGATCCATCCAAACAAATAAATGATTTAAATGCGCTGCAGAAAGCACGAAAAATACCAAAAGTAATACTGCCCCTATTGGCAAATAAGCTGTTATAGATTCCATTACTCTGAACAACACAACAGGCCAACCTGCTTGTGATGCATGCTGAATTGCATAAAAAGCCAATGTAGCCAACGCAATCATAAAAAAGAAAAATAATGATACATATAATGCCGACCAAGGCTTATTTTTTAAATAGTGATAAGCGTGTTCAGCATGGTTATCATCTTCAGAAATCTCTGAATGTGTGGCTTCAGTAGCATGAGCGTCATTGTTATGACTTTCCATTGCTTCACCATGCTGGCTATGTTTGTCCTGAAGCATAACTTTAACATCTTCAACTGAACCGGGAGTTGTTAAAAACCCATATGCAACGCCAAATAAGCCTACTATCATTAAAGCAAATGCAACTGTTTTTAATTTACTTGAAAAGGTATACATATTTTTAAATTCTATCTTTAATGAGGTGTTATTTTAATAATTCGTTTCTTAGTTGTTCAACATACATAGTTACTTGCCAACGCTCTTCGGCGGTAAGTTGTGATGCATGTGATCCCATCATGTTTCTACCATACATAATTACATGGTGAATGCTGCCTTGTGTAATATCTCTATCCTTAAAATTAGGAACTCCTAAAATCTTTTCTCTTTTCACCAAAGTTCCGTCGCCTTCACCTTTAGTCCCATGACAAGAACTACAGTAAATTGTAAACATCTTTTGGCCGGAAGCTAGATTAGCCTCATTAATCTCCAAAGGATTTTTAGATTCAACTTTTGCTAAATCATAACCCTCATTGGTGTTATCATATTCATAAGGAACTTGTCCGCGCGCAATAGTTCCTTCAACAGGAACCTGAGTAGTCATACCATTTTTATAATTCGGGTTTTCAGTATAGGTTTCATAGCCAACAGATTCATACATGTCTGGCATATACTGATAATTTGGTTTGGTTTTATCTCCCCAACATGATGAAAGTGTCAATAAAACCGTAAGTGCTATCGTAATATTTAAAATGTTCTTCATTTTAATTAATGCTTTTCAGTTACTTTAATTTCAACTGTTCCTGTTTTTTCTAAAAACGCAACCAATTCTTTTTCATCTTCGTCAACAGAAACTTCCATTACAAACATATCATCGGTGGTTCTTGGATCCGGATTTTCAGCTTTTTTAAATGGCCATAATTTACTTCTCATATAAAAAGTTATCACCATTAGGTGAGCTGCAAAAAACACAGCCATTTCAAACATAACCGGAACAAAAGAAGGCATATTAACCAAGAAACTAAAACTAGGTTTCCCACCAATATCCTGAGGCCAATCTTGAATCATGGTGTAATTCATTAACCAGATAGAAAATAACAACCCTACTGTACCGTATAGAAAAGCTGTAATAGCAATTCTAGTATCTTTAATCCCCATGGCTTTTTCTAACCCATGAACAGGGAACGGAGTATAAACTTCTTCAATATGATGATTAGCTTCTCTTACTTCCTTTACGGCATGCAACAAAACATCATCATCATTATACATTGCTTGTACTACTTTATTACTCATGATTTCCGTCTCTTAATTTTTTAAAATTTTCACCTGATGACTTCAAAATAGATTTAACTTCTGCCTGTGCAATAACAGGGAATGTTCTTGCATAAAGTAAAAACAGTACAAAGAAAAATCCTATGGTTCCCACATAAATTCCTATATCAACAAACGTTGGAGAGAACATTGACCATGATGATGGTAAATAATCTCTGTGTAACGAAGTTACAATAATTACAAATCTTTCAAACCACATCCCAATATTTACAACTATAGAAATTATGAATGAAAATGTAATGCTGGTTCTTAATTTTTTAAACCACATAAATTGTGGTGAAAACACGTTACAGCTCATCATTAATAAATAAGCCCACCAATAAGG
>CAYFFC010000049.1:0-14647 GCA_964342295.1 uncultured Lutibacter sp.
TTTTATTATAAAAAATATAGGGATAATTTGAAGTTGAAATTATTCCTATATTTTTTAATTTATTCTTTTTTGACTGAAGTTGTTGGTGGTTACCTAGGAAGAGTTTTACAAATAGATAATAATTGGATATATAACACTTGGAATATAGTAAATCACTTGTTCTATGCTTTCTTTTTTATGGCCTTTATAAATAATAATAGTAAGCGTAATTTTATTTTGACTTTAATTGTATGCTATATTTTGTTTACCCTCGTAAATATCTTTTTTATTAGAAGCTATTTTAATCAAGTACTTATAAATAACATAATAATTGGGAGTATAATTATTGTTTTGGTAATTGTATTATTTTATGTTGAATTACTAAATAGTGATGCTATTTTAAATATAAATAGATCGTTGGTATTTTGGATAAGTATTGGAGTATTACTATCTAATATTGTATTAATTCCTGTTTGGGTTTTTGCTGAAACATTATCATTTAGAGGTGTTTATGCATATTTAATATTAGGATCAAATGTACTAATGAGTATTTGTTTTATAACAGGTTTTATTGTTTCTAAAAAAGAATTCAATACATAAAATATGGATCAAAAGGAAATTCAAGCATTAGTATTAGTTGTAACCGTAGTTATTTTAGTTTTAGCCATAGCTTTGGTGTTATTTTTCTCGTACTTTCAACAGAAAAAAACGGCTTATTTATTAAAACAACGTGAAACCCAGCTTCGCTTTGAGGAAGAAATAAATAAATCAAAATTAGAAATTCAGGAACAGGCATTACAAAATATTAGTTGGGAAATACATGACAATGTTGGTCAGCTTTTATCTGTAGCAAAAATGCAATTAAATATGGTGCAATTTTCTTTGCCTGAAGCAGCACAAGATAAAATAAAAGAAACTAGCGATATAGTTGGTAAAAGCCTTCAAGAGCTTAGAGATTTAGCGAAGTCATTAAATGCTCAAAGCATTAAAAACAGGGGGTTGATTCCTTCCATAGAATTGGAAATTAAACGTTTCAATAGATTGAATTTTTTGAAATGTGAATTACAAGTTGTAGGTGAGACCTATCAATTAAGCAACGATAAAGAAATTATTATTTTTAGAATTTTACAAGAATTTTTTAGCAACACTATAAAACATGCGAAAGCAAAAGAATTGCATGTTGAATTTAATTTTAAACCTGAAGAATTAGAAATAAACATAGCCGATGACGGCCTAGGATTCGAGATAAATAAAAATAATGTTAAAAAAGGAATTGGCTTAACAAATATGCAAAGCAGGGCAAATTTGATTGATGCTGAGCTAACAATAACATCAGAAAAAAATAAAGGAACAAACCTATTTTTAAGTTGTAAAAAAGAAAAGTTATGGAAAAAATAAAAGTATTGATAGTTGATGATCACGTGTTATTTTCACAAGCATTGCAAGGGCTTATAGCCGGATTTAAGGAATTTGAAGTTGTTGACACGCTTTCAAATGGACGGGAGCTTATAAATTATTTTATTAATAAAAGTATAGAACCCGATGTAGTTTTAATGGATATTCAAATGCCTTTAGTAAATGGTATTGAAGCTACTGAGTGGTTGAAAAATAACAAACCCAACATAAAGGTATTGGCTTTATCTATGGAAGCCGAAGAAGATACTATTTTAAAAATGTTACGAGCAGGGGCAAAGGGGTATTTGCTAAAAGATATCAACCCAAGTGTGTTAAAACATGCCATTAACGAAGTGTTTACAAACGGAATATACTATACCGAAAATGTGGCGAGTACTTTACTAAATTCAAATATTAAAAAAGATAAAAAGGATAAAGTTGATATTAAAGAACGTGAGCTTGAATTTTTAAAACTTGCTTGTACAGAACGCACGTATAAAGAAATTGCAGATTTGATGTTTTTAAGCCCTAAAACTATTGATAATTACCGTGAGGCATTATTTGATAAACTCAATGTAAAATCGCGAATAGGTATGGTATTATACGCTATAAAAGAGCATATAGTTGAAATTTAAAAAATAGATAATTCTGTTTTGGTGGTAAAAGCCTCCAATACTTTTAATCCCTTTACAGAATTCCCTTTTTTATTCAATTTTGGACTCCATACGGCAATACTGTAATTTCCGGGATGCACAGCCACAATACCTCCGCCAACACCACTTTTTCCGGGTAAACCAACCTTAAAAGCAAACTTACCCGCCTCATCGTATAATCCGCACAACTGGGTAGTGGCATTAATTCTTTTGGTAAAACTTTTTGAAATAATGCGCTCGTTATTATGTGGTAAAACCCCGCCGTTGGCGTATACCAAAAAGGTTGAAGCCAGTTCTTCGCAAGTCATTTCAATAGAACAAATATGATAGTAAAAATCCAATACAGTTTCGGGATTGTTTTTAATATTTCCAAACGATTTCATAAGGTTTACATGTGCAGCGTTTTTAAAGCCATATTTTTTCTCAGATGAAATTATGTTTTTATTGTAATTTAAATTGTTGTTATTGGCTAATTGTATTACAAAATCCAAGTACTCTTTTTTAGGATTTTTTAATTTAGAAAGTAAAATATCACAAACTACTAAGGCACCTGAATTTATAAGCGGATTACGCGGAATTCCTTTTTCAAATTCCAATTGCACCAACGAGTTAAATGGATCTCCGGAAGGCTCAACCCCAACGCGCTTCCACAAGTTATTTCCTACCTTTTGTAAGGTCAGGGTTAAGGCTATTACTTTGGAAATACTTTGAATAGAAAATTTATATTGAAAATCGCCCGTGCCATAAGTTTGACCTGATAAAAGTTGCAAACAAATACCAAATTTATTGGGATCAATTTTTTTTAGTTCAGGAATATAAGATGCCACTTTGCCCTTATCAATTTCCATAGAGAAATTTTGATGTAATTCATTTAAAATTAGTTGGTAATCCATGGTGTTTTTAATTAATACGCAAATTTAGAATTATAACCAAACAATACCTTATAGAAAAGGATTTTTTTAGTTGGCACCATCGGTAAGGTTTAACTAATTTTCTTATTAAAAAATTAACAGGCATATTAGTTATATTTGGTTAATTTTAACCGATATAAACTAAATATTTGTGAGTAATTATAAAAATATACAAGAAAAGTTAAAAAACTTTATAAAAAAATATTACTTCAATAAACTTATAAGAGGTAGTATACTTTTTGTGGGTTTTGGTTTATTGTATTTTATTTTTACCATTTTTATTGAGTATTTTTTATGGTTGAATCCGTTTTTCAGAACGTTATTGTTTTGGTTATTTGTGGTGGTCGAGTTGGGTTTTTTACTGATATTTATTGTAAGTCCAATGTTAGGGTTATACGGTTTAAAAAGAGGTTTATCCAACGCAAATGCTGCTAGGATAATTGGAGGATATTTCCCGGAAATAAAGGATAAATTACTGAATATCATACAATTACAAAAGTTAGATGTTTCATCTGAACTTATTGAAGCAAGTATTGAGCAAAAGTCGGTTGAAATAAAACCATTTAAGTTTGGAAAGGCGGTTACATTCGCTTCAAATAAAAAGTATATTAAAGTTGTTTTACTACCAATGCTTTTCTTTGTTGGAATATATGTAAGCGGTAAAATTAAAGTTTTTAATAGTAGTGTAAACAGGGTAGTGCATCATAATAAAAGTTACCAACCTCCGGCTCCTTTTTATTTTAACATACTAAATGATTCTTTAAATGTTGTTGAAGGAGCTGATTTTAAATTGCGAATTGAAACGAGAGGTGACGTAATTCCTGATGATGTAGCTATAACATTTCAAAACGAGAATTATTTTCTTAATAACGTTGGTTTGGCCAAATTTGAATATAATTTTTCACAGCTTAAAGAACCGCTTTCTTTTTATTTAACTTCAAATACAATACGTTCAAAAAACTATCGTATAAATACAATTCCTGCCCCGGTTGTTGGTTATTTAAAAATGGTGTTGAAATATCCTTTATATACTCAAAAAAAAGCCGAGGTAATTTTAAATACGGGAAATGCTGTTGTACTTGAAGGGACTGAAATAAACTGGCAATTAGATACGCATAAAACAGATTTAGTTACATTTAAAGAAGACAGTAAGGAATCTGTTTATTTTGAAAACAACAGCACTAATTATTTTAGTTATTCTAAACCTATTTATCAACCGTTTCAATATAAAATTCAAACATCAAATAACTACCTTACCAATCATGAAACGCTAAATTTTTCTATAAATGTTATAAAAGATGCTTTTCCAAAAATTAAGGTTATTGCTGTAAAAGACTCTATTAATGGCAGCAACATGGTTTTCTATGGTCAGTTAAGTGACGATTATGGACTTAAAAGATTACAATTGGTATATACACCTAAAAGTTATCCTAAAACCCCTAAGAAGGTTACCATTCCAATTACAAAGGGTTTAGTAACAGATTTTTACGTAAAGTTTCCTGAGGGTTTTGATATACAAGAAGGTGAAGAATACAATTTATATTTTGAAGTTTTTGATAATGATGCCGTAAACGGAAATAAAAAAACAAGAAGCAGTACTTTTTATTTTTATAATCAAACTCAGGAAGAACTTAAGGAGACAATGCTTCAGAATCAACAAGAAATGTTATCTAAATTTTCGCAATCATTTAAAAATTCAACAAAACAATTAGATGCGTTAAAAGCGTTTAAGAAGTCTCTTCAAAAAAAGGCAACAATTCAATGGAATGATACTAAAAAATTGGAAAACTATATCAAGCAGCAACAAAAATATGAACAATTATTAAACAATAACTCAAAAAAATTACGGGAAACACTGAGTAATCAACCCGACAGCCCTAAAAAGAAGTCGCTTGAAAAACGTTTGAAAGAGTTAGAGGAATTAACCCAAAAAGAAGATATTTTAAAGGAATTAAATGAGCTTACTGAAAAATTTAATAAGGAAGATATTGTTAAGAAATTAGATAAGTTAACTAGGAAGAATGCAGGTAATCAAAAAAGTTTAGAACGTATTTTAGAACTTACAAGACGTTTTTATGTTGAGCAAAAAGCGAATCAAATACAAGAAAAATTGTTGAATCTGGCTGAAGAACAAAAGGATTTAATAAAGCAAGATTCTGTGAACAATGCACAAAATCAAAAATTGATTAATAATGCATTTGATGAAATTAAAAAGGATTTTAACGAGTTAAAGAAGCAGAATGCTAATTTGGAAAGACCAATGAAATTTCCTGATGAACGGGAGGTAGTTAATGCTATAAATAAAGATTTGGAAGAAGCATTGGATCTGCTTCATAGAAGTAAGAAGGATTCAGCAAAACCTTCTCAAAAAAATGCTGCGAAAAACTTACAAAAGTTATCAAAAAATATGCAACAGGAACTGATGCAAATGGAAGGTGAAGCTATAGATGAAAGTATTGATGATTTGCGTAAAATTGTGGAAAATTTGATTGAATTTTCGTTTTGGCAGGAAAATTTATTAATTGAAATTTCTAAAATTTCAAATGCGCACCCAAATTTTGCTGCAAGTGTTAAAAGGCAACATTTGTTAAAAGAAAATTTTGAACACATTGATGATAGCTTATATGTATTGTCGTTAAGAATGGTTCAAATGAGTTCAAAAATTCAAAAAGACGTTTTAAATGTACATGATAATATTGACAAAGCATTGATAAATTTTACGGAGAATAAGTTGGAAAACGGATTGGCAAATCAACAATTTGCTATAACATCAGCAAATAATTTAGCGAATGATTTAAGCAATTTGTTAGAAAACTTATTAAATGCTTCGGCTAAAATGAACGGAAGTGGTAATAGCGGAAGTTTTGCATTGCCTGATATAATTAAGAGGCAGGAAGGTATTGTTAAAAAGGTTGAACAAGGTTTAAGTGAAGGTAAAAACGGTGAAGATAGTGAAGCTTTAAATGCTGATTTGTACGAAGTATACAAACAACAAAAAGAATTACGTGAAGTTTTAGAGAGGTTATTAAGCGATAGTAAACAAAGTATACAAAAAGCTTCTGAAAAGGAAATACTTAACAATATGCAGGAAATTGAAATAGAATTGATAGAGCAAGGGTTTAACAAAAATAGTGTGGAAAAGATGATTACGCTTAATTATGAACTATTAAAATTAGATACGGCAAAAAAGGAACAGGGCATTGATGATGAACGTAGTTCTAATACAACTGAAAAGGTTTTTAATTTTGAAAGCCCCGTAGATTTTAATTTTAAAAAGGAGTATTTACAGTATAATGAAATATTAAACAGACAATCACTACCTTTGCGCTCAATTTATAAAGAAAAGGTGAGAAGTTATTTCAATAAACAAAAAGTAATTTATAAGAATGATTCAATTTAATTACGAAACAAATTTTGTATTAAATAACGAAGTGCAGATTAGTAATTGGATATCTAGTTGTATTGAAGCATATGGGTTTAAGGAAGGTGAAATACATTATATTTTTTGTGATGATGCATACTTACATAAAATGAATATTGAATTTCTAAATCATGATACGTTTACTGATATTATTAGTTTTGATTACACCCTGGGTAAGTTACTAAGTGGTGATATTTTTATTTCAGTAGAAAGGGTTGCCGAAAATGCACAAAAATATTCACAAACAATTGAAAATGAGATAAATAGAGTGATAATTCACGGAATTTTGCACTTCATAGGTTTTAAAGATAAAACCGAAAGTGAGAAGGAGCAAATGCGCCTTGAAGAAGATTTTTGTTTAAGTAAATTAAAATAATGTTTCACGTGGAACACTTAGTAGATGAGTATGTTTAATAAGGTTTATGATGTTATTGTTGTTGGTGGTGGGCACGCAGGTAGTGAAGCGGCGGCTGCAAGTGCAAATTTAGGAGCTGCCACGTTATTGGTTACAATGAATTTGCAAAATATTGCACAAATGAGTTGTAATCCTGCTATGGGTGGTATTGCTAAAGGTCAAATTGTTAGAGAGATTGATGCACTGGGTGGTTATAGCGGTATTGTGACCGATAAAACTGCAATCCAATTTAAAATGTTGAACAAATCTAAAGGGCCTGCCATGTGGAGTCCTAGAGCGCAAAGTGATAGAATGCGCTTTGCTGAGCGTTGGAGAATGATGTTAGAGCAAACACCGAATCTTGATTTTTACCAAGATATGGTTATTGGTTTGTTGTTTAAAGGTAATAAGATAGTAGGTGTAAAAATGGCATTAGGAATTCATCTAATGGCTAAGACTGTAATTATAACTGCCGGTACTTTTTTAAATGGTTTAATTCATATAGGTGATAAAACTTTTGGAGGTGGTAGAGCCGGTGAAAGTGCTTCAGTGGGTATAACAGAGGATTTAGTTAAAAAAGGGTTTGAGGCCGGGCGTATGAAAACTGGAACACCGCCACGAGTAGATGGTAGATCGCTGGATTATACTAAAATGATTGAACAGCCTGGAGATGTGATTCCTGAAAAATTTTCGTATTTAAAAACTACACAACCTTTATCAAAGCAGCGTTCTTGTTATATGAGTTATACATCTGTCGAAGTTCATGATTTGCTGCGGGAAGGCTTTGACAGGTCGCCAATGTTTAATGGTAGAATTAAAAGTATTGGACCTAGATATTGCCCTTCTATTGAAGATAAAATTGATAGGTTTGCTTCTAAGGAAAGACATCAAATATTTGTTGAACCTGAAGGTTGGGATACGGTTGAAGTATATGTAAACGGGTTTTCAACTTCGTTACCTGAAGATGTTCAAGACAAAGCGTTGCGTAAAGTTGCAGGTTTTGAAAATGTGAAATTCTTTAGGTATGGCTACGCAATTGAATACGATTATTTTCCGCCTACCCAATTAAAACATACGCTGGAGACTAAGCTGGTCGAAAATCTATTTTTTGCCGGACAAATAAATGGTACTACAGGATATGAAGAAGCTGCAGCTCAAGGGTTAATGGCCGGTATAAATGCAGCATTGAAGGTTAAAGAAAAAGAACCTTTTGTTTTGAAACGTAATGAAGCGTATATTGGAGTATTAATTGATGATTTAATTACTAAGGGAACTGAAGAGCCTTATAGAATGTTTACCTCCAGGGCTGAATACAGAACCTTGCTTAGGCAAGATAATGCCGATTTGAGGTTAACGCCTTATGCGTATAAATTAGGTTTGGCCTCAAAAGATCGTATGAACCGTGTAATTGAAAAACAAGAAAAAACCGATTTGTTTGTTAATTTTTTGAAAATTACAAGTGTTAAGCCAAATGAAATGAATCCGATATTATTAGAAAATAATACAGCTGAAATTTCACAGTCGATGAAACTTTTTAAAATTGCGGCTAGGCCTCAGTTAAATTTTTCAGATTTAAGAAAGTTGATAAAAGTAGAAACTTTTATTAATGAAAATGATATTGATAATGAAATTATTGAACAGACCGAAATTCATGTAAAATATGCGGGCTATATTGAAAAAGAAAAAAATCAGGCTGATAAAATAAACCGATTAGAAAATGTTTCAATTCCTTCTAATTTTGATTATTCTAAAGTGAAATCGCTTTCAATTGAAGCATATCAAAAACTAACTAAAATTCAACCTACAACCATTTCACAAGCTAGTAGAATAAGCGGCGTGTCTCCAAGTGATATTTCGGTGCTACTTGTTTATATGGGAAGGTAATTATTATGTTCCACGTGAAACATTATCATTTTTAACATCATGAATACAAATAAAGCAGTCTATTGTTCTTGCAAAGATTATACGGTGAGTAATGAAATTTTTGATCTTGTTTATGATGAAAAGTATGATATGTTGATAACAGAGCCTAAACCTCATCTCGGTAAATTAGCATCTTATTATAAAAGTGAAAACTACATTTCACATACCGATGGAAATACTTCTTTTTTTGAAAAAATTTACCAAAAGGTTAAGAAATATACGATTCATAAAAAAATAAAATTGATAGCATCCTTTAAGGTTCACAACAAAACGTTACTTGATGTTGGATGTGGAACAGGTGATTTTTTATTGGCTGCAAAAAAAAGAAATTGGAAGATATGTGGTATTGAACCAAATCAAAACGCCAGAAAACTTGCTGAAAAAAAACTTGGTGAGCAGGCGGTATTGAAATCGGATTTAGATGAAATAAGAGGCCAAAAGTTTGATGTAATTACCTTGTGGCATGTGTTGGAACATGTACCTGACTTAGATAATTATATTTTAGAATTAAAACGGATGCTAAAAAGTAATGGGGTATTAATTATTGCAGTTCCAAATTATAAAAGTTTTGATGCAAAATTTTACAAACAGTATTGGGCAGCTTTTGATGTACCCAGACACTTATGGCATTTTTCAAAAAAAGCTATTGCTACACTTTTTAAAGAAAAAAGCATGAAAGTAAAAAAAATATTGCCAATGTATTTTGATGCATTTTATGTTTCAATTTTAAGTGAACAGTATAAACATTATAAAGGAAATATATTACGCGCTTTTTTTATAGGTTGCCTCTCAAATTTTAAAGCGTGGCGTTCAAAAGAATATTCGTCTTTAATTTATATCATACAAAACAAGTAAAATTAATTTTAAGGCGCTTTAAGAGGTTTTTTTAGTAAAGGTAAGTTAGAGTGTGTAAAAACTCTAAACCCTTATTTTAAACACCTTATTTAAGGTTATTTTTTATAAATAATAATTATCAATATATTTTTTAAAATAAATTATTACAATACTTAATTTTTTATAAAAGAACTTTCAATTTTGTTCCTATATTCGCACATCTTAAATATGAAACTTAAATAATTATCAATGAAAAAATTAGTATTTGTTTTTGTTGCAATGCTTCTTATCTCTTGCAATCAAACCAAAATTGCATATATTGATGTTGAAGTGCTTATGAATGAATATAAGGCAACGAAAAAATTAGAAGAAAAATTAGTTGCAAAACAACAAAAACTGGCAATGGAACTCGATAGTTTGCAAGCTCCATTTCAAGCCAAGGTTCAGGAGTATTATAAAAATGCGACTAAGATGTCTGCTAAAAAAAGAAGTGAAACTGAAAAGGCGCTTCAGCAAGAACAACAAATGTTGCAATTAAAACAGCAAGAAGCATCTCAAGCTTTACAATTAGAAAATCAACAAAACAGTGAAGCCATAACAAAAAAAGTTGACAGTTTTGTTGCAACCTATGCTAAAAATAAAGGCTATAAATTAATTTTGGGAACTACCGGTAAAGGTACTGTTATGTATGGAGATGTATCGTTGGATATAACCCCGGAATTAATCGAAATTTTGAATTCAAATTATTTGGAATAAAAATATAAATACCTGATAATCAATAATGTAAGCCTTCTAAATTTGATTTGGAAGGCTTTTTATTGCATTAAAAATAAACCAAATACATTTAAAATAAAATAAACGGCTAATAGCATAGCTCCTTGATAATCTTTCGCAAAACGCTGCCCTATAAGCATTACTAAAAGGGTCAGTGCCGAAAATTCCAGTCCTATTTTTGCAATAACATTACTTTCAAGTTTAATTACTAAATAAGCACCTATTAAAAGAAGAACTAAACTTGTAAATTCCATTACTACTAAAATGTAAAATCCTATGGGTATCAGGTTTTTGATTTTGGTGTTTTTAAAATGACTTTTTAAAAAATTTGTATATCCCTTTATATCTGTTACTTTTTCAATAACAGAAAATAGGTAGGTGATTATAAAAAATAGTAAAACTAACAGTATAGAATTGTAATTGCTGAGTATTTGCATAATAATTTAAGCCTGTTCTTTTTGGTGCAACAATCGCGTTAATTTTATCGACAAATCGAGCAAAATTATTTTAGCATTACCGTTACGCTCTATATGATAAATCGCCTCATTTAATTCATTAAATATGGAAACTATGTTTGTACCATTTACATAAGGCGCAAATTTTTCCAACTTAAAATTGTGTGTTTTAGGCTGTAAATAAACCAAGGATTTTGCATTGTAATTAAAAAGTAAAGCTTGTCTAAAAAATTGCAGGCAATACAATAAAAAACGTTTTTGAGTTTCCCTGCCGGTTTTAGAAATCGCCTCACTCCAATCAATCAACAGTTTAATAACAGAAGCATTTCCTTTTGCTTTAAATGCAGCTCGTATCCAAGTTATAAACCACTCTTCAAATTGCTCATCGGCATTATCATTATGTAACAATTGTAGGGCTTTGCTAAAGTTACCGTCGGCCTGGTAAGCAATTTGCTCTGCAATAGGAGGGTCAGTGCCTTCTCTTTCAATCAAGCCTTTAATAATATCGGCTTCAGATAATTTAGGAAAATGTAAAATTTGACACCTCGATTTAATGGTTGTTAATAGCTGTTCTTCATTTTGAGCAGTTAAAAGCAATACTGTTTTATCAGGTGGCTCTTCAATAAGTTTCAACAACTTGTTGGCCGCTTCCATATTCATTTTTTCAGCCATCCAAATAATCATTACTTTATAGCCGCCTTCGTACGATTTTAATTGTAAGGTTTTTAATATATCTGCAGCTTCGTATATGTTAATAATACCTTGCTTTTTTTCAACACCTAAAGTTTGCAACCACTCAAATAAGTTACCATAAGGATTCCCGGCTATAAAATTTCTCCATTCTTCTAAAAAATGTGAACTTACCGGGTGTTTTTTTATTCTTTCATTTGTGTTTACAGGAAAAACAAAATGCAAATCGGGGTGCATTAATTTAGCGCATTTAGTTTCACAAATTTCCTCATAAGCACTATTTTGACAGAGAATATATTGTGCATAAGCCAATGCCATGGGCAATACACCTACACCTTCTTTTCCAACAAACAATTGTGCATGTGAAATTCTACCGTTATTAGTACTGGTAATTAAATGATTTTTTATATGATCGTGTCCTATTACTTCTGAAAATTTCATTAAAGCGAAAGTAAAACATTTTTTCATTTTTTAATTATAAGGCAGCTACTAATTTATAATTACAAGCTAGTATAATACCATAAAATTTATGAAATCGCTTTCGTAGAAAACTATACCAACCATACTAAATTAAGTTATATTTGTACAACATAAATATTTTAAAATGAAAACAATGCACACTATAAATTTTGAAAATAAAAAGGCGTTAATTAGAGTTGATTTTAATGTTCCTTTAGATGCAGATTTTAATGTTACCGATACCACACGTATAGAAGCGGCAAAGCCAACAATAGTAAAGGTATTAGAAGATGGTGGTGCTGCGGTTTTAATGTCCCATTTAGGAAGACCAAAAGGTTTTGATAATCAGTTTTCATTAAAACATATTGTTGATAAAGTTTCGGAAATTATAGGTGTACAAGTAAAATTTGTGGCTAATTGTATTGGTGAGGAAGCTGAAAAAGCGGTTGCAAATTTAAAAACGGGTGAGGTGTTATTACTTGAAAATTTACGTTTTCATCCTGAAGAAAAAAAAGGAGATGTAAACTTTGCGAAACAATTGTCAAAATTTGGAGATATTTATGTAAATGATGCTTTTGGAACCGCGCACAGAGCTCATGCGTCCACTACTATAGTTGCACAATTTTTCCCTGAGAATAAATGTTTTGGAAGTCTGTTAGCTAAAGAAATTGAGAGTATAAAAAAAGTGTTAGAAGACAACGAAAAGCCGGTATTAGCCATTTTAGGTGGCGCTAAAGTTTCATCAAAAATTACGGTAATTGAAAATATACTTGATAAAGTTGACCATTTAATAATAGGTGGAGGTATGAGCTTCACTTTTATTAAGGCACAAGGAGGAAAAGTTGGTAATTCAATTTGTGAAGATGATAAACAACAGTTGGCCTTAGAAATTTTAGATAAAGCAAAAGCTAAAGGCGTACAAGTACACATACCTGTTGATGTAATTGCAGCCGATGGCTTCAGTAACAATGCCAATACGCAAGTTTGTGATATTTATAAAATTCCTGAAGGCTGGGAAGGCTTGGATGCAGGACCAAAATCTTTAGAAATATTTGACAAAGTTGTTAACGAAAGTAAAACCATTTTATGGAATGGTCCTGTTGGAGTTTTTGAAATGGAAACCTTTGCTAAAGGAACCATAGCTCTTGGAAATTCTATTGCCAATGCAACTAAAAACGGGTCGTTCTCATTAGTTGGGGGTGGCGATTCTGTAGCGGCAGTTAAAAAGTTTGGTTTTGAAAACAAAGTGAGCTATGTATCAACCGGTGGTGGAGCTATGCTTGAAAGTCTTGAAGGTAAAGTTTTACCAGGAATCGAGGCAATTTTAAACTAAGAAAGATTACAACAATTAATTCTAATAAAAACTGCTTTTGAACTATAAAAGCAGTTTTTTTTGAATATCAGTTTTATAAAATACTTTATATAAATTTGAAACCACTTTTAAACTAAAAAAATAAATAAAAATGAAATATACCAATATACCAAATACCAACATTAAAGTAAGTAAGCTTTGTTTGGGAACTATGACTTTTGGCGAACAGAATACTGAAAAAGAGGCTCATGAACAATTAAACTATGCTACTGAAAAAGGCATTAATTTTATTGATACTGCCGAGATGTATTCCATTCCCGGTAAAAAAGAAACACAAGGCAGCACAGAACGCTTTATAGGTTCCTGGCTTAAAAATCAAAAAAGAGAAGATGTTGTGGTTGCCACTAAAGTTACCGGCCCGTATGCCTATTTTAATTATTTACGCGATAATTTGGGTTTTTCAAAACCGGTTTTAAAAGAAGCTTTAAATAAAAGTTTAGAACGCTTACAAACAGATTATGTAGATTTATATCAGCTGCATTGGCCTGAAAGAAGTACCAATTTTTTCGGACAAAGAAACTACATCCACAATCCAAATGAAGCTTGGCAAGACAATTTTAAAGAAGTAATTGAAACGTTGAATGAATTTGTAAAAGAAGGCAAAATACGTCATTACGGAGTGTCTAATGAAACCTCCTGGGGAATAATGCGACATTTAGAAGAAAGTAAATACAACAATTTTACACGTTGCAAAACTATTCAAAATCCATATTCACTTTTAAACAGGACCTTTGAAATAAATTTAGCGGAAATAGCTTTGCGTGAAAAAGTAGGTTTATTGGCATATTCTCCACTGGCATTTGGGGTGTTGTCAGGAAAATATTTAAACGGAAATTTACCGGAAGGCTCCAGATTACAACTATTTCCGCAATATGGTAGGTATAGTAATAATCAGTCCCATATTTTAACACAAAAATATTTGAATTTGGCAGATGAGCTCGGAATTACGTTACCACAATTAGCATTGGCTTTTATTAACCAACAACCATTTATTACAGCTAACATAATTGGTGCCACAACAATGCATCAACTTAAAGAAAATATAAGCAGTATTCAAATTGAACTTAGCCCCGAGACCTTAAAGAAAATTGATGAAATACAAGAGTTACAACCTAATCCGGCACCTTAAAATGTGGTAAATTTTAGGCGTACCCTTTCAGTTCGGGCTATGCGCTAAATATCTTTTTGCAAAAAAGGATAAGTTCATCCTGGTCTAAGTATAGGCACCAATGCTATCATGAACACCCCTAAAGTCTCCTCAAGGGTACAATTGTAACGAATAAATTTTGGCTAGTAGGCAACCCTCGGCCTATGTAATTTTTAGTGGTGTTTTATTAAGGCTCTAGACTAGGAGATTTATTATTTTTTCAAAAATAATGATAATAAT
>CAYFFC010000050.1:0-12875 GCA_964342295.1 uncultured Lutibacter sp.
TTAATGTTCCTTTTGAAGTTCCTTTAATAGTTACGTTTACGCCTGAGAATGGTTTTCCTCCGTCTGTTACTTTTCCCGAAATGTTAAAAATTTCTTGAGCATGTACATTTGTAATACATAGAATTGCTAAAAAAGCTACTGTAATCTTCGCTTTTTTTAGGTTTGATTTTAAAAATAGTTTCATTTTTAGTTAAAATAAAACGATTTAAAAAGAGGTAATTAATCGATAGTTGAAAAATTATTGTGGCCTTTTGTTTGGCCTCCCTTAACAGCATTACCTGTTCAGGTTCAATGGGTTTGATCTCAGCCTTTTCGGCACCCCTTTTGAGACGCTACAAAGCTAAATATTAATTTTTTATTTTACCATATAAAATTAAATTTTTGTGATTTTTTCTAAACTTGAGACACCAGTATGGTATATAATTTTATGAAATCTTGAATAAAAAAATCAAAAAAAATTGTTTCAATTAAAAGGGTTAATTTATCTTTGATACATAATTGTAAAGTGCAATCTTTTGAAAACTAAAACTTCAAAAAAGGTACTAATTGATGCTTCAAAAATAATCACAGAAGCACTTGTGCAATCTGGCGCTGATGTATTTGTTGGGTATCCTATAACACCCTCCAACTTGTTTTATAAGTATGCGAAAGAACGATTCCCGGAATTTTTAGCTGGTCCTGATGAAATATCTGTTTTGCAGTGGATGTGTGGTTTTTCTGCAGCGGGAAAAATTCCTGTAACAGCGACAGCTTTTCCTGGGTTAGCATTAATGACAGAAACATTGAACATGGCTTATATGATGGAATTGCCTTTAGTGCTAGTTATTACCCAAAGATTAGGTCCAAGTACGGGTTCGGCAACCACCGGTGCACAAGGAGATTTAAAATTTTTAGATGGTTGTATTTCCGGAGGTTTTCCCTTGCCAATATTTTCTCCTTCCAATTTTAATGATGCTTGGACACTTTCAAATGAAGCAGTTAAAACAGCCGTAAAATTTCGTACTCCGGTTATATTATTAACTTCAAAAGAGTTGGTAATGACTCAAAAAAGTTTTGATATAAATACGCTGTTAAAAATTGAAAAGGTTGATAGAACTCCAAAAGCATTTGAACCACCATATCAACCGTACAAATCAAATGAAGATAGAGTTCCGCCATTTTATCCTCTAGGTAATGAGGAGTATCAGGTGCGTTTTAATTCCTCTACACATGACAATGATGGTTTGATACGTAAAGGTACACCTGAAAGCTTGTCAAATACATGGCGGCTTCGTGAGAAATTGGAAAAGAGAATTGATGAATATACTTTTTTTGAATTAGATGCTGAAGAAGGAGCAGTTGATTTAATTGTGACTTGGGGGGTGTCGGCTGATGCGTCTAGAGATGCTGTTAGTTTCATGAGAAAAAAGAATGTAAAAATTTCGTTATTGGTAGTTAAAACTTTACTGCCGGTTTCTCAAATAATCTACCAAATTATGGATTCTTATGATACTTTAATATTTGCAGAAGAAAACATGACAGGTTTGTATAAAGAACTGCTATTTGGAAAAAGAGCCCAATCAAATATTAAAACGGTAACTAAATTTGGAAGTATGTTAACACCTTCCGAAATCGAAGAAGCTGTGAACTCAACTTTACATATTCTATGAAACTAGCAACTTCTATAAGATCTAAAGTAAAAATGCCATTTTGTTCAGGGTGTGGACATAGTGTATGTGTGAGAAGTATTTCTAAATCATTAGAAGATTTAGGATATAAGCCTAAAGATATAATTCTTGTAAGTGATATTGGATGTTCAGGTTTGGTAGATCCTTTGTTTGAAACACATACTATTCACGGTTTACATGGGCGCGCAGCTTCATTGGGAGTTGGGGTAAGTTTAGGCCTAAATAATTCTAATAAAAAAATAATTGTAATACAAGGTGATGGTGGAGCAACCATTGGTATTCAACATATATTAGAAGCTGCTCGTCGTAATGTGAATATGACTTTGGTTGTAATTAATAATTTGCTGTATGGAATGACTGGTGGACAAATGAGTGGTTTATCAACTACTGATTTTAAAGAATCTAAAAATAATGGTGAAGATGAAACGAGTCCTTATGATATTGTAAATTTAGCTCATCGTTCAGGAGCCGCTTATAGCGTTCGTGTTAACAATATTTCAAACTTTGACAGTATTTTAAAAGAAGCTATTTCGGTTACCGGGTTTTCTTTGGTTGAAATGTCAAGTATGTGTGTTGCACATGGAATGAAAAAAATTTCAGAATTTCAAAATTATATCCCTCCGGAAGAAAAATATACAAATAGTATACCTGTTGGTGTAAAATTAAAAAGAAGAACAAAATCTTTGTTTGAAAACATAAAAGAAATTTCACCACTATTTAAATCAACTATAAAAGGTTCAATTGGAATTGTAATTGCGGGTTCTGCCGGCGGTGGTATTCAATCAGCTGCTAAAATGTTAGCACAGGCAGGAATGATAGCAGGTTTACATGCTACATTGAAAGGAGAATATCCAATTACTGTAGGTACTGGATTTTCCGTTGCAGAAGTAATTTTATCTAAAGAACCTATTAAATATACAGGTTTGGAAAAACCATCGGTGGTTATTGCTGTTACCGATGATGGATGGCAAAAAGTTAGAAATAGAATTTATAGCCATTCTAAAGTATTTGTTGATACTAAAATTTCAACGGATCTAAAGCTTGAAGCTAAAGACTTTTTAAAGGTAGCGGGTAAAAAAGGAGCGGCTTTAAGTGCTATTTCCTATTGGGTAAAAGAATCTGGAATATTTCCAATTGAAGCGTTGATTAAAGTAATTGAGGATAGTAAATATGCAGAATCGTTGCTAAGGGCAATTGAAAAATCAGAAGAATTGTAAATCATCCACTTAGTGTTCGGGCCTCTTTCGAAGTGCTTTCTTATAGGCTTGTTTTTTCTTTTTATCCAAACGTTTTTTAATGCTCACCTTACTTGGTTTTGTGGCTTTCCGAAGTTTTGGAATTTTTAAGGCGTGGTTAATAAGGGTTAAAAAACGCTTAATTATAATTTCTTTGTTTTTGTGTTGGCTCCTACTTTCATCACATTGCAGTAGTAACACGTTCTCTTTAGTAAGTTTCGATTTTAAATTCTTATAAAGTAATTCCTTTTCATCAATTGTTAATATGTTTGAGTTTACAACATCAAATAATAGCTCAACTTTTGAAGCTACTTTGTTTACATGTTGCCCACCGGCACCACTACTTCTAATGGCTTTAAATTTAAGCTCGTTTATAATGTTGTCGGATACCATATTGTTAAAATACATTAGATTTTAACCAATACCAATTATTTAGGTTTAATTGTTTAGATTGTTTGAAAAACGTTGTAAGTTGTGTTTAGAATTTAAAATGGCATCAATTTCCTTCACAGCAATATTAAATCGTGTTAATTTATTTCCGCTTAACAAAACATAGGGTCGATTGTATTTTTTTAGAGCATTTTCAAAAGCATTGAACATTTCAAGTCTTAAATGTGGACGATCTCTTAAATCATCTTCTTCCCATGGAGTATCAATGTAAGTGAGTAAATATAAGTCGTACTTATTATTAATTGCTGCTTTTTCCAGTTCCGGATTTACAAATCCACCATAATATTCTTCTGAATATACTTTCGTTTCTAATAAATCAGTATCGCAGATTAAAATTTTATCGGCTTTTTTTGCTAATTCATTTTCCAGTTTCATTTGCCCTCGTGCAATGGGTAATAAATCGGAGTTTTCACAGGTTTTTCGTTCGTTATTCCATTTATTTTGAAGGTATTCACGGGCGTATTCCGGAGCCCAAACAGTATTGTAGTGCCTAGCCAATTGTTTTGATAATGTTGTTTTTCCGGTGCTTTCAGGTCCAAATAATACAACTCTTACAATATTTACCTTGTTTTGTTTAAGTGTTTCTTCCATGCAAAATATCCTTGAATCGCTAAAATTAAAAATATGGTGTATTGAATTGCTGTAAAACCGTATCCTTTTACAATATAAAGTGGAATTGAAACTATATTTCCGGCAATCCACAACGTCCAATTTTCTATTTTTTTGTTGGCCATGAGCCACATTGCGGCAAAAAATATACCGGTTGTAAAGGTATCTAAAAATGGAGTACTTTTTCTAAAGTCAGAAATGTTTTTTGAAGTTAAATTTGATATCGCATAGTCAATACTTTCAGTAAAATTTAGCTCATTTGGCATTACGTTGTAGTACCTGTATACTATTATAACAAATATTGAAGTAAACATAAAAATACCAAATGTTTTAAACTTATCTGTTAAATTTGTTCTTGAAATGTGAATATGGCTTTTATCTGCATCAATTACTTTACTCCACATATACCAACCATAAATACTCATAAGTGTATAATAAATATTAATTATTAAATCGCCATACAAATCCCATTGCGATAATAAATACACATAAATACCCGTACTTATAATGCCTGTTGGAAAAACAAGAATATTTTCTTTTTTAGCATAAAAAACACTAATTACCCCAAACAATGCTGCAGTAAATTCTAATAAAATGTTTAAAGTGGTAGCACTTTGATAAGGTTCTATGAAAAAATTAATTATTTCATTCATAAATAACTACATTAAAAAGTTGTTATTGTTTTCAAAAGCAGTGCCAATTACCACCAAATCGGCACCACTTTTAAAAGCTGCCTGTAATTGTGCCTTAGTTTTAATTCCTCCACCTATAATTAAAGGAATGTTTAAGTGTTTTTTAACGGTAGCAATTATTTCAGAATTTACCGGAGTCTTGGCCCCACTACCTGCTTCCAAATAAATAAGTTGTTTACCTTTATACATACCTGCTATGGCAGTATTTTTAATCAATTCAATATTTTTAGAAGCAATTGGCTTTGTATTGCTGACTTTTAGAACCGATGATTGTGTTCCACCATCAATTAAAATATAACCGGTAGGAATAATTTCTAAATACGAGTTTTTTAAAAGTGGAACTGCTTTTATTTGTTGTTCAATTAAGTATTCCGGATTTCTCCCTGAAAGTAACGATAAAAAAAGCAATGCATCAGCTTTATGAGTAATTTGTGAGGCATCACCCGGAAATAATACGATGGGTATATTGGTATGCTTTTTTAGTTCTTCAACAAAAATTTCTGTTAGACCTTTTTCAACGGTGCTGCCTCCAACAAAAATAAAATGCGCATTTAAAATATCAATTTTCTTTGCTAGATGTTTAAGTTCTCGGATTTCGGTTTTATCAGGATCTAATAAAATGGCTAATAATTTTTGCGCCCTTAAACTCGCATTAACAATAGAATCTAGAATTGGTTTCTTCATATTAAGAGGGTCCTATGGCGTAAACAAGTGTAAAACCGTTTATTTGTTCAAAGCGGATATCGTAATTTTTAACCCAATCTTTTACTTTTATATAACCCGAGGTTCTTCCGTCGGCTATTTGAAACGAATTGATGTCGATATCATTTTTAAAGGTTAAACCACCATAAGGGTAAATTTTATAAAGCGATTCCTTTGCCCCCCAAATTACTGTTAATTGTTGTATGTAATCATCATCTTTATGAATAAAACCACGTTCAAAATTCACAAACTTATGTTGAATAATTTTTATTTTTTCTCTGTTTTTTTCAATATCTATTCCAACTTCAACATCACTTATTATTATTGCTGAAAATGTAAATGAGTGGGTAATAGAAATGTGTTTCCCATCTTTTAAATGTGGTTTCCCGTTACTATTGTAATACAAATCATAATCGGTATAACCTGCTTCCTTTAATAAATGCCTGATGCTTAAAAAACCACGCCTGTGAAGTTCACTGTTCATGGAGAGCATTCTGGATTTACTTTTTGATGTAAGCTCAATTTCATTTGTCAAATCATCAAAAGATTCTTCAATTTTCCACACGTGCACTGTTGTGTTTTCGGTAGGCTTAATGGTTTTATATAAAGGCATCTATAAATTCAAAGGTATTTTGTATTTTTGCAAAATCTAAAAACAGACAGCAATAAGTTGTTTTATATGAACAAGCAAATTTAATAAATATGAGTACAGAAACATCAACTTACGTAAAATATAAAGTAAAAGATATCAATTTAGCAGATTGGGGGCGTAAAGAAATTCAACTTGCCGAGGCTGAAATGCCGGGTTTAATGAGTTTGAGAGAAGAGTATAAAGGTCAAAAACCATTAAAAGGAGCTAGAATTGCAGGGTGTTTGCATATGACCATCCAAACAGCAGTTCTTATAGAAACACTTGTGGAGCTGGGCGCTGAAGTTACGTGGAGTTCGTGTAATATTTTTTCTACTCAAGATCAAGCAGCAGCGGCTATTGCTGCGGCAGGGATTTCAGTATATGCTTGGAAAGGAATGACTGCCGAAGAATTTGATTGGTGTATTGAACAAACCCTATTTTTTGGTGAAGATAAAAAACCATTAAACCTAATTTTAGATGATGGCGGTGATTTAACCAATATGGTGTTAGATAAATATCCTGAGTTGGCTAAAGGAATTAAAGGATTATCTGAAGAAACAACTACCGGGGTACACCGTTTATACGATCGTATGAAAGAAGGAACATTGCCTATGCCGGCTATAAATGTAAACGATTCTGTTACTAAATCTAAATTTGATAATAAATACGGGTGTAGAGAAAGTGCAGTTGACGCCATTAGAAGGGCAACCGATATTATGTTAGCCGGTAAACGTGTTGTGGTTTGTGGTTATGGTGATGTTGGAAAAGGTACAGCGGCATCTTTTAGAGGTACCGGTGCCATAGTAACAATTACCGAAATTGACCCTATTTGTGCTTTGCAAGCCGCTATGGATGGATTTGAGGTGAAAAAGTTAGATACCGTAGTTGCTAAAGCCGATATTGTTATTACTACTACGGGTAATAAAGATATTGTACAAGGAAAGCACTTTGAAAAAATGAAAGATAAAACCATAGTCTGTAATATTGGGCATTTTGATAATGAAATTGATATGGCTTGGCTAAATAAAAATTATGGAAATACCAAGGTTGAAATTAAACCTCAGGTAGATAAATATACTTTAGGTAAAAATGAAATTATAATATTGGCCGAAGGACGCTTGGTTAATTTAGGATGTGCTACCGGGCACCCAAGTTTTGTAATGAGCAATTCTTTTACAAATCAAACATTAGCACAGTTAGAACTTTGGACCAATGCCGGTGCTTATGAAAATAAAGTATATATGTTGCCAAAACACCTTGATGAAAAAGTAGCCAGATTGCATTTGGCTAAAATAGGGGTTGAATTAGAAACCTTACGTGAAGATCAGGCGGAATATATAGGTGTTAAAGTTGAAGGACCTTACAAACCGGATTATTACAGGTATTAATTTATGGCATTTAAAAGTCTTTGTTGCTATGTAGTTTCAAAGACTTTTTTTATATTCGCAACTCAAAATTATGGGGATGTAGCTCAGCTGGCTAGAGCGCTTGACTGGCAGTCAAGAGGTCGTGGGTTCGACTCCCATCTTCTCCACTAAAAGTTAAAACCTTCAAAAAATTGAAGGTTTTTTTATTTATTTCCTACAAAAAATACCTCTCAACACGGAGAGGTTCTTTTTTTTTCAATTTTCCACATTTATAATAACAATTATTTCTAGGGATAAATCTAAATTTTGTGAGAGCTACTTAACTTTATTGATAGTTGAAATTCTAAAAAAAATAAAATTAATATCTTTATATAGCTTAAAATTCAAACAAAAAAAGGAACTAACCTATTTGTTGAATATTAACATTTAGATTTAAATATTACTATGAAAAAAAATGCGATTCTTTTGTTTATCTTTATATCTGCCTCCTGTTTTTCACAGTCATACATTGAAGGTTATATTTATGATAAGGAAGCAAACACCCCAGTACCCTATGCAACCATAAAAATTATTAGTGCAAAAAACTATTATACAATTTCAAATGAAGATGGTAAAATTGAAATCAATACTAAGTATAAACCTGATTCGTTAGAAGTAAGAAGTTTAGGATTTGATACAAAAAAGGTTCATATATCATATTTAAAAAACACAAAAATAATTTATTTAACTCCTAAAATAAATAAATTAAAAACGGTATCAATTGTTGCAAAAAAGCAAAAAAACTATGTTTATAATATTTTACATAATTTAATTAGAAAGTATAAAAAGAAAGACCTAATTATTAAAAGTAAGATGTTTCTTAGGCACACTTCTTATACAAAAGACGTCCCGTTAGAAATTATTGAAAGCTTTTATAATAGTCAACAAAGTTTGTCAATGGGAATAATAAATTTAAGTTTAAAAAGTGGTCGTTTTGGTCAAAATAGTACTTTCCCATTTTATAGCTTGCATAATACTGATATTGTAAAGAGTTTTAATTTATTTAAAAAAACAAATAAAATGCTACCATTGTTTCCTGGAAATTTAGGCTATGGTGCTTTGAAATTGAAATATAATTTAGAATTTGAACAGTGTTCTAATTGTGGATATCAAGATGTTGCAATTTCTTTTGAGCCTAATAATCAGAATGGGCGATTTTTATCTGGCAAAATAATTTTCAACAAAGAAACCTTAATTATAAAAAAAATAAAATTAAATATTATAAATCCTAAAATAAAAGGACTTTCTTCAGTAGTTAAAAATCATTTTGTGACACCTAAAAAAATAAATATATCTTACATATTTGATCCAAATGACTACGAAAAAATTCAATCAGTAGATTTTGAATTTGTCATGAATTATTTTAATTCAAATGGAGAACTAAAAATTATAACATCAAACTCATATTTATATTTTTATGATTATGGAAAATTGTTTGAAGAACCCTATTTTACAAGCAAAATATATTTTGATAATGATTATGATAAAATTGTTTCATTATATGCTTCAGATGATTTTTGGGATTCGAATTATCAATTTCCGAGGAGTATAAAAGATAAAAAGTTTATTGATTATTTTAAAAAGTACGGTTATTTAATTAATTATGATGCTGAAATCCCTTATAATGATATGGATGATATTAGTGCCTCTGTAATTACTTGGCGAAACGGAAAAATACTTAACTGGAAAGATATAAAAGATGAGTATAGTAGCAATAAAAAGGATGAACCCTTGTATTATAACTCCGATGGAAGCCTGAAAACAAGCGTAACTTTTAGCTCTGAATTTGAATTAAGAAAATATCTATCAAAGAAAAAAAAGATCGAAGAATATAATTTTAGCTATTCATTAGATTCATATGTTAAAAATGGTAAATTACAATTTACTACCCAAACTTTGTTTGATGCTAATTCTTCGTTTTGCAAGTTTAGAGTTCCCAAAAAACTCATTTATATTAATATTATTTTTGATATGTACGAGGTTTATAACAAAGAATTAAAAATGCTATTAAATGATGAAATAACATTTGAAGAAGCAAAAATCCTTTGCGATGAAAAATTTAAGGAAGCTACAGAATTAATAAATATTATGAAAAGAGAAACAAATTTTGGGTTAAATTTTCAAAAATTAAAGAGATGGCAAACAAGAATAAAGCGAAGATTAAATCGAACTACTTATTATTAAAAAGAGTGAAAAGAAACTAGTGGTAGATCATATGTGTAGAATTAGTTGCTTAATTGTAATATTTTCAAGTTTCATTAAAAGTAAAAATCTTCAAATTTTTGAAGGTTTTTTTATTTATTTCCTACAAAAAAACCTCTCAACACGGAGAGGTTCTTTTTTATTGCAATTTCCCATAAATTAACAATAACATATATTTCTTTTTCCTATACCAAAAGTAGGAAGGTATTTTAAAAAAAGACTTATGCTATACACCTTATTAAGTAGGGGAATTTTCCCCTTTTCAGTTTTTATAGAATTTATGGTAAATCCAGGCAGAAATACTGCCAATGAAAGAAAACAATGCCAACATCCAAAATACATGTTGGTGTCCTGTTACACCGGGTGAATTCTCTAAAAGATAACCCATTGCAGGCCCGGCAAATATATCGGGGGTGTATCCTATTATGGAAATAAGCCCAACGGCAGTCCCTGTTAAAACCAACGGTATTTTCCCATTTTTCATAACGGCAAAATAAAGAGCACGTGCTGCATATACCCCAGTGGCAACTATTAGTATTGAAATAAAAAATAAAGCTGTGGTAGTATTTGAAATAAAATTTAATGCAAATAATAAGGCCCCAATAAATGAAACAACAAAACCTACAAACAACCAAAAGGTGGTTTGCGAACGATCTGCGAGCAAACCAATTATAACCCCAATAACAGGGCGAATAAATAATAAAAAAGTACCTACTTGAGCAGATTTCACATGATTATATAGCATAACTTCTTTCGCATACAGCGAAAACACATCTGTAATTTTGTAACCAACATATGCGCATAGAATTATAATCATTAACAGCCAAACAGAAGGTAGCCTTAATACTTCTTTAATTTGAGATATTGTTATTTTTTCTAAAAGCGTTTCTTTTTCTGTTTTGTAATCTAATTTCATAAAGAACCATGCTAAAATACCTACGAAAAAAACAATACTTGATGATACTAGTATTACCTTTTGAAAGGCAGATTTACTTTCAGAAGCAGTTGCTTCAGAAATTTCAGAACTAATAAAAAGTGAAAAAACAAAAACACCTAAAGTCGCAAATAAAGCCCCAACTAATCCGCGCCCACCGTCTAAAAAACCAAATGCTTTGCCTTGTGATGTGGTCCCACCCCAAATGCGAGTAGCCTTAATCATGGGTGCCCAGAATAAAAATATTGTTGTAAAACCCCAATAACCATATAGTATCTTTAATACTGCATAAGTTGGGAATGTAGCATAAACCAAACCTCCTAAAGCGGTCATCCAAAGCGCAATTGCAATTAGCTTTCTTGGAGGAAACCTGTCTGCTAACGGACCACCGAAAAGATATGACAACAAAGCTACAATACCGTATACCGAGAAACATAAACCAAGCTGAAGGTTATCTAAATTAAATACCTGAAGTACTGTTGGCCTAAATACTCTTGAAAGAACAAACGGAAGAATAAATACAGACTCCCCGGCTAAAATTAATAGAAAAAGAAAGTGCCAAGGGGATTTTTTTTGATTCATTGAAATTAATAGATAAACGTATTACTTTTTTATAAAAGTAGTTTTTTTAATTGGTTTAACTAAGGTCTTGTATAAAGTAACTGCCTATTATTAATAATTGAGACTGGTATTAAGTTGAACAATATTTAAAAAATTAATTTTATCAAATCATAAATTTTTACCCTAACCATCCCTCTCTGTCCAAACTTCTATATTGAATAGCTTCAGAAATATGATGCGATTTCAGTTCTTTTTCGCCTTCCAAATCACCTATGGTACGCGCAACTTTTAAAATGCGGTCGTATGCCCTTGCCGAGAGGTTTAAGCGTTCCATGGCGCTTTTTAACAAAGTTTTACTTTCGTCAGTTAAGCCGCAAAATGCTTTAATTTGTTTTACGTTCATTTGAGCATTGTAATGTATATTTTCAAAATTGTCGAATCTTTCTGCTTGTATTTTTCGGGCATTTGTTACACGCTCTCTAATGTTAAAACTACTTTCGGACTGAATATCTTCCGAGAGTTTTTCGAAGGGTACCGGTGTTACTTCAATATGTAAGTCAATTCTGTCTAATAAAGGACCTGAAATTTTACCTAAATATCGTTGCATTTCGGCAGGAGATGAGGTAACAGGGGCATCTGGGTCATTAAAATAACCACTTGGGCTAGGGTTCATACTAGCCACCAGCATAAAACTGCTGGGGTAGGTGACTGTAAATTTTGCTCTTGATATGGTAACTTCTCTATCCTCTAATGGTTGTCGCATTACTTCTAAAACAGTCCTTTTAAACTCGGGTAATTCATCTAAAAATAATACGCCGTTATGGGATAAGGAAATTTCTCCGGGTTGAGGATATTGCCCTCCACCAACTAGAGCTACATCGGAAATTGTGTGGTGGGGTGATCGAAAGGGGCGTTGACTCATAAGACCCGAATCTTTAACCCGGCCAACAACAGAATGTATTTTTGTTGTTTCCAACGCCTCTTGCAAGGTCATTGGTGGTAAAATAGATGGCAGTCTTTTACTCAACATAGTTTTTCCGCTTCCCGGGGGGCCAATTAAAATGATATTATGACCTCCTGCTGCGGCAATTTCCATAGCCCGTTTTACGGATTCTTGTCCTTTTACATCGGCAAAATCAAACTCAGGATTTGATAAATTTTTGTAAAATTCGGCTCTGGTATCCACAATGGTTTCTTCTAAATCGCTAACATCATCAAAAAAATCAATTACTTCTTTAATAGAGGTTACACCATACACTTTTATATCATTTACTATGGCAGCTTCTTTGGCATTTTGCTTAGGTAAAATAAATCCTTTAAATCCTTCTTCCCGAGCTTTAATTGCAATAGGAAGCGCTCCTTTTATAGGTTGTAAACACCCGTCAAGTGAAAGCTCACCCATAATAAGGTAATCGCCTATTTTATCAGATGAAATTTGATTGGATGCGGCTAAAATACCCACTGCCAGAGTTACATCATAGGCCGATCCTTCTTTACGTAAATCGGCCGGAGCCATATTAATGGTAATTTTTTTCCCGGGTAATTTGTATCCGTTATTTTTAAGCGCTGCAGAAATACGGTAGCTACTTTCTTTAATAGCATTATCGGGCAAACCTACTAAGTGGTAGCCAATGCCTTTATCAATGTTTACTTCAACGGTTATGGTGGTAGCTTCAACGCCAAATACGGCGCTGCCAAATATTTTCACTAGCATATTTTTTTATTTTTTATAAAAATATAAAAAATGGTTTAAAAAATGCTTATTTGTACAATATAATGTTATTGG
>CAYFFC010000051.1:0-10215 GCA_964342295.1 uncultured Lutibacter sp.
TTGTTATTTTTATTCAAAATAACACATACCACCTCATCATCTTTAATTCTGAAAAGGGTATAAACTCCATTTTTAGGTGCAAAATGAATTGTTTTCCCTGAATGAATTGCTTTACTTTGCTTTCGATAATTCAATATTTTTTTTACAAAATTCTGCATATCAGATTGATCTTTTGAAAGACCTACACCTGTAAATGCATTTACCTTGTCATCTTCCCAACCTCCCGGAAAATCGGTTCTAATTAAACCATGGTCACCGGGCTTGATAGAGTTTTGCATTAATATTTCAGTTCCATAATATATTTGGGTAATTCTTGGCAAGGTTAATAAATAGCCTATTGCCATTTTTGTATGCGTACTATTTTCTTTTAACTGCGTAAAAATTCGGTCCATATCATGATTGTCAGGAAAAATCATAATATTGTTAGGATCGGAATAATGAAAATCATTGGCCAACCCTTCATACATTTTTACCAAACCTTTATCCCAAGCTTCTTCTTCATTTAAAGCCTCAACAATGGCACGCTGCATTGGAAAATCCATTGAAGAAGTTAAATTGGATTGGTAACCATCTTTATTTTTTGCACCCTTTTGCCAATAGCCAACTAACAGTGGGTTTAAACTCCACTCTTCACCAACTATACTAAAATTAGGATATTCCTTCATAATTGTACCTGCCCATTTCGACATAAATTCTTTATCGGGATAAGGGTAAGTATCTTGTCGTATACCTCCTAAATCTAAAGTTTCAATCCACCAAATACTATTTTGAATTAGGTAGGTTGCAAGAAATGGATTATTTTGGTTTAAATCGGGCATTGCCGATACAAACCATCCTCCATTCATTAAAGCTTTATCTTTTTTTGAAGCGTAGGCATCTTGATTTGTAGTTCTTCTATGATTTGTAATTACAAGGTTGTCACTAAGAAACTCGTCTTGGTAATTTAACCAGTCTTTAGCTGGTAAATCTTTCATCCACCAATGTTCCAACCCAATATGGTTTGCCACCTGATCCATAATCAATTTCATCCCCCTTAAGGATAATTGATTCGATAATTCTTTATATTCTTCAAGTGTTCCGAACCTTGGGTCAACCTTGTAAAAATCTGTCATTGCATATCCGTGATAGGAACTTTCTTTCATATCATTGATTAAAACTGGAGTAGGCCAAATCGCAGTAAAGCCCATTTCTTCAATATAATCTAAACCGTTTATAATCCCTTGAATATCGCCACCGTGCCTCGCATAATCGTCTCTTCTATCTATTCTTTCTTCATTTAATCCTAAAACAATATCATTTGAAGTATTTCCATTTGCAAATCTGTCTGGTGTAATTAAATATATAGCATCTGTGCTATTAAATCCTTCTCTCAATTCTGAACCTTCTCTACGCTTTTTAATTTCGTATTTATATGAGAATTTATGCCTATGTTTCTTAAAAAATTGGATTTCAAAAAAACCAGCCGTTGTTTTTGATAGGTCAACATCTAAAAATAAATAATTTGGGTTGCTTGTTTTTTTTACTTTTAATAAGGTTACTGTATCATTTGTAATTGAAGGTGTATATTGCGCAATAGCATCACCATATACCATAATCTCAATTTGATTCAGTTTCATTTCTGCCCACCAATATGGTGGCTCTATTTTTTTAATTTGCTGTGCATGTAGCTGTACTCCAACAAATAACAGGTACAAAAAACTTTTGATTTTCATATTAAGGACTTATTAAAAAAGGCAAAACAAAATTAAGCTCATGTAGTTTAGTTAATAGTTGTTTTGCCCAATACATTAATTCAAATTATACGATAACCGGTTGGTTAGCCGGTATAGTAACTTCTTCATTATTTACAATAATTTTCACATCATTTTCAGATTCATTAAAAAACTTGCAAGCTGTTTGGCTCTTGTAAATTTTTATAATATTCCCTCTGTAATTAATGGTAAATGAGTACGATTTCCATTCTTTTGGAATTTGTGGGTTGAAAGTTAGTTTTCCATCTTCCCAAACGCGCATTCCTCCAAATCCTTGAACTATAGACATCCAAGTACCTGCCATACTTGTAATATGACAACCTTCTTCAACTTCATGGTTGTAATCATCCAAATCCAATCGGGCAGTACGTAAATATTGCTCGTAGGCTTTTGGCATTCTATCAATGGAAGCTGCCAAAATAGAGTGAACACAGGGTGATAATGATGATTCATGAACTGTTAATGGTTCA
Source organism: uncultured Lutibacter sp. (assembly GCA_964342295.1). Lineage (GTDB taxonomy): Bacteria > Bacteroidota > Bacteroidia > Flavobacteriales > Flavobacteriaceae > Lutibacter. The sequence goes on from CAYFFC010000051.1 coordinate 2,222, forward strand.
TAAAAATCGAAATGCCTTTCAATTTCCCCTCTGCTAAATTTGTTTTCAAATAAATAAATTCCTTGTAAAACATCAGCTTGTTTGATATAGCAAGAACGCAAAATACGATCCCAAGACCATTTTTGATTTATTGGTCTTTCAGATTTTGGTAATTTATCAACCGGTATAAGTTCTTTATCTAAAAACCCGTCTTGTTGCAAATATACCTTATCTTTCTCACTATACGGAAAATACATGTTATCCGCTACGTTAATCCATTTAGATATTTCTTCATCGGTAAGATTTGTCTTATCAATTACTCTTTCAAAATCTTCCGGATATTCAAGCTTAATCTTATTCATGCATTCAACAGTATATTCAATACACCATTTAGCCAAATAATTTGTATAAAAATTGTTATTTACATTATTTTCATATTCATTTGGACCGGTTACTCCTAAGATAACAAACTGATTTTTTTGTTGAGAGAAGTTTGCTCTTTGATGCCAAAAACGTGCAACAGCTATCATAACTTCGAGCCCATATTTAGGAATATATTCAAAATCTCCCGTATAGTTCACATAATTTCGAATACCATACAACATGGCTCCATTACGGTGAATTTCTTCAAAAGTAATTTCCCATTCGTTATGGCACTCTTCGCCATTCATAGTTACCATTGGATATAGGGCTGCACCATTTTTAAATCCTAGTTTCTCTGCATTCTCAATAGCCTTGTCAAGTTGATTGTATCTATACAACAACAAGTTTTTAGCTACACTTTCATCTTTAGTTGACATATAAAAAGGTATGCAATAAGCCTCTGTATCCCAATAGGTACTCCCTCCGTATTTTTCACCGGTAAATCCTTTAGGACCAATATTTAAACGCGCATCGGTACCCATGTAAGTTTGGTTTAACTGGAAGATATTAAATCGGATAGCTTGTTGTGCTTTTATATCACCTTCAATTACTATATCTGCCGTATGCCAAATTTCATTCCAAGATTTTATTTGTTCTTGAAGTAAAAAATTATAGCCCAATTCATTGGCTACTGAAACGTTTTTTAAAGCAGCCTCTATAAGATCTTCTTTATTATAATTTAAAGAACTTGTATAACTTCCAAATTTGTAAATAGTTGCAGTATCTCCTTCTGAAACGTTTATTTTATAGGAATAAAAAATAGATTTTTCAAGTATTTCTGTTTTTTGGTTAGGTGAAACTTTTTGTTCGTTTACCTTGAAGGAAACCTCCATAGCGGTACCTACATGAAATTCTGTTTTTAATGTTTTTGATAAAATGCAAGCTTTATTTTCTCTGTCAATTATACTAAGAGTCTCCCAAAAATACTCGTCATAATTAGCGTCTTCATTCATAATGCCGGCATCTAAATAGGGTACAAATGTAACTTCGCCCGAAAAATTCAAAGCTTTTATGTGATATTCAATTGCCCCTGTTTCATTATACGACACACTTATAAATCGTTTAGCGAAAATTTGCACCTTTTCACCGGTTGGAAGTTTTGCATGAAAAGAGCGGCTTAACCAGCCTTCTTTCATATTTAGTTCTCTTCTGAAATTTGACACTTCACTAGTGTTTAAATCAAACTCTGTATTGTTAACTTTAATGTTAATTCCAATCCAGTTTGGTGCATTTAATACTTTTGCAAAATACTCCGGATATCCATTTTTCCACCATCCCACTCTAGTTTTATCGGGGTAATAAATTCCTCCAATATAACTTCCTTGAAAAGTTTCACCAGAATATTTTTCTTCAAAATTTGCACGTTGCCCCAAGGCTCCGTTTCCTATACTGAATAAACTTTCGGACGATTTTACATTTTCTGCATCAAAACCTTCCTCAATTATTGACCATTCATTAGGAATTATATAATTCTTATTCATTTTTCTTTATTTCAATAAATTTTCTAAAAACTGTGAAGTTATTTGAGTCATATTTTCAAAAACATAATTAGCTTCACTTAATACATTTTTTTTACCAATACCAATACTAGTCATTTTTGCAGCATTTGCAGCTTGTACGCCAGCAATAGCATCTTCAACAACTACACAGTTATTTGGGCTGATGTTTAATTTTTTGGCTCCTATTAAAAAAACTTCAGGGTCGGGTTTGGCTTTTGAAACATCATTACCATCAACTATAGCTGCAAAACGGTTTATAAGTCCAACTTTTTCTAATATCAACGGAGCATTCTTACTGGCAGATCCAAGGGCGTATTTCACCTTGTTTTCATCTAAATAATTCAACAATTGCTTCACCCCCGGAAGTATTTCATCAGCCGTCATTTTGTTAACGTACTCTAAATATTCCTCGTTCTTCTTAATTAATAATTTGTCTTTCTTGGCCTGTGGTAAATCTATTTTACCAATATCCAATAAAATTTCTAATGATTTTACTCTACTAACACCTTTCAACATTTCATTTTGTTCCTCGGTAAAATCAAACCCCAATTGGTTCGCTAGGTTTCTCCAGGCCAAAAAGTGATATTTTGCAGTATCTACAATTACACCGTCTAAATCAAAAATAAATCCTTTCATACTCATTAATTACTTTTTATATAATATGCTATTTTAGTGACCTCCACCACCTTGAATATTTTCAACTACTTCATTTTTATCATCAACAAACTTCACTGCAAATGCTCCAAAAATCATGATAACTCCGGCCAAAACCAAAATAAAAATACCCTCTCCATTAAAGAATGTTCTTAAAATTGGACCACCAAAAATACCGCTGAGAATTTGCGGAATTACAACAGTTAAATTGAAAAGCCCCATATAAATTCCCATACGTTTTGCCGGTAAAGAGCCTGATAAAATTGCATAAGGCAAAGCTAAAATCGCCGCCCATGCTACTCCAACTCCAATCATTGAAATTAAAATCTGATATTGGTTTGTAAAGAAATACATAGAAATATACCCCATACCACCTAAAAGTAATGACATTGAAAAAACAAACTTTCTGCTAGACATTTTTATGAGTTTAGGCATTAAAACAGAATATAAGGCTGCAACCAAACTATAAACTGCAAAACAAATACCAACCCAGTTTCCGGCATCATCAAATGCTTGCCTGATGGTAGGATTTGTTTCGTGCTCAGCATTAAAATCAATTGGCACCCCAAAGAAATGTTGTGAAATTGCCGTAGTAGAATATACCCACATCAAAAACAATGGAAACCAAGAAAATAACTGAACCAATGCCAATTGTTTCATAGCTTTTGGCATATTTAACACCAATTTAAAGAAATTCTCTTTTTTGGTTTTATCTTCTGTTGTGATTCCGTTAAGTGCTTCAAACTCTTTAGGTGGATATTCTTTGGTTTTAAATACTGTTACCAAAACACTTAACAACAATAACGAACCGCCAATATAGAATGACCAGATTACTGATGGAGCAACCTTTCCGGCCTCAGCTTCGTTTGCAATTCCTGCCCAAGTTAATATAAATGGTAGTGCAGAACCTATTACGGCACCAACATTTATTAAAAAGCTTTGTACGGAATAGCCAACATTTCGCTGTTCGTCAGGTGTCATATCTGCTACCAAAGCCCTAAAAGGTTGAAATGTAACATTAAATGATGCGTCCATTAAGGCTAGCATTGCCACTCCAAAAGCTAATATTCCTGCACCACCTGCCTTAACCACCAACGGGGCATTAGGCATAAAAAACATAGCAACCATTGATACTATTGCACCAATTAAAATATATGGTGACCTCCGCCCTAAGCGTGTCCATGTTTTGTCGCTTGCAGCTCCTACAACAGGTTGAACAATCAGCCCCATAAATGGAGCCACTAGCCAGAAAAAAGATAAATCGTGTGGATCAGCACCTAAACTTGTTAAAATTCTACTCGCATTTGCATTTTGCAATGCAAAGCCAAATTGCACTCCAAGGAAGCCGAAACTTAAATTCCAGATTTCCCAGAAACTTAGTTTCCGTTTTTTCATAATGTTAAAAAATTAAATATAATTACAATTTTAAGCCTAAAAAGACTTTAATTGTTTTTGTGAAGTGTAATAAATAGTAGTTGTAAAATTACTTTTACCGTGCAAATATATAAATTATTTACAACATCTTTATTTAAAAGCTGCTTTTTGTTGATTTTCTAATTTTTAAGTTGGGAGAGATCACTTCCTTTTGAAATTCAACAGGTGCCTTGTTTTCTATACGATTGATAAGTAATTCTGCAGCTTGTCTTCCCATTAAAGTACCGTGTTGTACTATTGCACTGAGGGAAGGAGAAGTAAACTCAGAGATTAACCCACTAGTAAAACCAACTATAGCAATATCATTGGGAATTACCATCCCTTTTCTCTTTGCAATTTTTAAGGCAGTTGCCGCATATATTTCATTAACAGCAATAATTGCATCAGGTGGATTAATGTCTTCAACAACCTCTTTTATTTGCTCGTATAAATCTTCTTTGTCATCAATATAATAAATCAAATCTTCATTTATGGGATATCCGGCATTTAACAGTGCTTTTAAATAGCCTTCTTTTCTTAAGGAACTTACTGTTAAAAAGTCTTTTGTAGTAATTAAAGCAATTCTTTTTGAGCCAATTTCAATTAAATGATTGGTGGCTTTATACCCACCGGCTACATCATCAATTATAACTTTGTCACACTTTAAATCTTCATTAACCCTATCAAATAACACTATCGGAAAATCATCATTTATAAGAGCTTCATAGTGTTCATAATTTTGGTTATGCTGTGTTTCGCGTGCAATTGACACTATTAGCCCATCTACACTCCCATTAGTCAAAAAACTAAAATTAGATACTTCCTTATCATGAGATTCATTAGATATACACACCATTACGTTGTAACCTTTTTCATTAGCATATTGTTCTATCCCATCAATTACCGTTGAAAAAAAGTGGTGTACAATCTCTGGAATTACAACCCCAATAACTGAAGTTTTTTGATTTCGCAGTTGTAAAGCCAAACTATTTGGTTTGTAGTGATAAAAATCGGCAAAAGCTTGAATTTTCTCCCTGGTTTCTTCGCTAATTTCATGACTATCCTTAAGTGCTTTAGACACAGTTGAAATGGATACGCCAAACTCTTTAGCTATCTTTTTAAGGGTAATTCTAGGCTTCATTTTTAGATCTTTATATTAACTTCAACAAATATAAAACTAAAATAAGAATAACGTAAATATAGAAACAAGTATTACGTTATTATTTTTATAGCAAAAAAATTGGCTGCTTTTTTAAAAAAGTCTTAAAAAAGCATAAAAATCATCTACCAACTCTAACGTTTGCGCAAAAAAGTTATAAACACGAAAACGTTATAGTACCGTTAACAGCACTACAAAAAATTGTTAACAAAAGGTTAAGTCCGTACCTTCACAAAGTGAAATGTAATAAATAGTACAATATTTTATTAAAACTTAATTATTAATTAACTTAAAAAATAGATGAAAAATTTTAGAATTTTTTTGTTTAACGTTTTGCTTCTGTTTCCTTTGGTAATGTTTGCACAGCAAACTGTTAAAGGAACCGTTACCGAAGCTTCCGGAGGCACTGCCCTTCCCGGAGTTGGCGTTTTAATTAAAGGAACCACAACCGGTACAGCTACCGATTTTGACGGAAATTACATGTTAGAAAATGTAAATCCGGGTGATGTATTGGTGTTTTCTTACGTTGGTTTTACTACTCAAGAAATTACTGTTGGTAACAATACTACTATAAATGTAGTTTTAACTGAAAGTGCTGAAGCACTTGATGAAGTTGTAATCGTAGGGTACGGTACAACTACTGTTAAAGATGCTACAGGCTCTGTTACATCCGTAAAATCTAAAGAGTTGAACAGAGGTTTAATTGTATCACCCGACCAAATGTTAACCGGTAAAGTTGCCGGTGTGCAAATTACATCAGGTGGTGGTGCTCCCGGAAGTGGCTCAACCATTAGAATTAGAGGTGGTGCATCATTATCAGCAAGTAACAACCCGTTATTTGTAATTGACGGTGTTCCTGTAGATGGTGGTACTTCAGCAGGTTCAAGAAACCCATTGAACACTATCAACCCAAATGATATTGAATCGTACACCATTTTAAAAGATGCATCAGCAACTGCAATTTATGGTTCAAGAGCCTCTAATGGTGTAATTATTATTACCACCAAAAGAGGTACAAGTAATGGATTTGAAGCTAACTATAGTGCGAACTTCTCAGTTAACCAAAATATTGAAAATGTTGATGCTTTATCTGCAAATCAATTTAGAGATTATGTAAATACTTATGGTACAGATACTGATAAAGCCTTATTAGGTGACGCTAATACTAATTGGCAAAATGAAATTTATCAAACTGGTTTTGGTACTGATCACAACCTTAGTATAAGAGGAGGAAATGAAACTATTAATTACCGTGGATCTGTAGGTTATACAAATCAAACCGGTACGTTATTAACCTCAAAATTTGAAAGAGCTACCTATAACTTAAGTGTGACTTCAAAATTATTTGATGATCATTTAAAAATTGACTTAAATAACAAGGTGTCATTAGTTAAAAACCGTTTTGCTGATACCGGAGCTATTGGTAACGCCATTGGTTTTGACCCTACGCAACCTGTGTACCAAGCCGGTTCTCCTTATGGTGGTTATTTTGAATGGTTACAAAGTGATGGAGTTACTCCGATTGCCGTTGGTGCTCCAAGAAACCCGGTGGCATTGTTACAACAACGAACAAATAAATCGAATGTATCAAGAAGCATTGGTAATATTCAATTAGATTATAAAATGCACTTTTTACCTGAGTTACGTGCAAACTTAAATTTAGGTTACGATATTTCTAAAGGTGAAGGTAATAATTCAATTTTTGAATCCTCTACTACCTATTTAGCCAATTTAGGAACCAACCCAGGTAATATTTCAACCTATGAGCAGGATAAAGAAAACTTATTAATGGACTTTTACTTAAACTATGCTAAAGATTTGGAGTCAATTAATAGCAGCATTGACGTAATGGCGGGTTATTCGTATCAAAACTTTATTTCTGAAGGTTTAAATGAAAATGACATTCAAGATGAGAATATTAGAGAAATTCTCGATTATTATAGTGAACTAAATTTACAATCGTTTTTTGGAAGATTAAAGTATTCTTACGCTGATAAGTATTTGCTAACCCTAACCTACAGACGTGATGGTTCATCAAGATTTAGTGAAAATAATCGTTGGAGTAATTTCCCGGCTGCAGCATTGGCTTGGAAAATCATGGAAGAAGATTTTATGCAAGATTCCAACACATTCTCTAACCTAAAATTACGATTAAGCTGGGGTATTACCGGTCAGCAAGAAGTAGGTGATTATCCGGCAATTGCTAAATACTTGGCAAGTACCAACACTGCGCAATACCAATTTGGTAATACATTTTACACAACTTATAGAGCCGAGCCATTTAACACTACTTTAAAATGGGAAGAAACGGAAACATATAATGTAGGATTTGATTTTGGAGTATTTGATGATTATTTATCAGGTTCAGTAGATGCTTACTACAGAAAAACAACTGATTTATTAAACTTTATTCCTTTCCCTGGTGGATCTTCTCTATCAAATGCCGATTTTGCCAATATTGGTGAAATGGAAAATAGAGGTGTTGAGCTTACTCTAAATGTAAACCCAATAAGAACCGATGACATAAATCTGAACTTTTCATTAAACGCAACCTACGCCGATACTGAAATTACAAAATTAACAACAAACGATGACCCTAATTATGAAGGTGTTGAAACTGGTGGATTTAGTGGTGGTGTAGGTAACACAATTCAACGACATACAGTAGGGTTTGAACCTTACTCATTCTTTGTTTATCAACAAGTTTATGATACCAACGGAGTGCCTGTTGAAGGTGTTTACGTAGATAGAAACAATGATGGTGTGATTTCTACAGCAGATAAATACAGATATAAAAGCCCTGTTGCAGATTATACATTTGGATTTACAACAGACTTAACCTATAAAAACTGGAACTTCAACATGGT
>CAYFFC010000051.1:10315-12300 GCA_964342295.1 uncultured Lutibacter sp.
GGAGTTAACTTAAACTTTTAATTAATTAGAAATGAAAAAATATTCTTTTAAAATATTTATTGTAGGAACTATTGTAACCTTGTTTACAATGACCTCTTGTCTGAACGATTTAGACAAGCTCCCTCAAGATAAAGATGTTACTGTAGCAGATGAGTTGTTTAATGACCCTGCAGCATACAAACAAGTTTTGGCAAAACTATATGCCGGATTAGCTATTAGTGGACAACAAGGCCCTGCCGGATTACCGGATATTTCCGGTATTGATGAAGGGTTTAGTCAATATTTAAGACAATACTGGTTAGCACAAGAAGTTACTACAGATGAAGCTGTAATTGGATGGGCCGATGGTAGTTTACCGGATTACCACGAACATGACTGGACAGATAGTAATGAGTTTATTAGAGCATTATATGATAGAATAATTTATCAAATTACTGCCTGTAACGCATTCTTAAGAGAAACTACCCCAGATAAATTAGCAGGTAGAGGTGTTGAAGGAAATTTATTAACAGAAGTTGAACTTTACAGAAACGAAGCAAAATTTTTAAGAGCTTTAAGCTATTCTCACGCACTTGATTTATTTGGTAATTTCCCTTTTGTAACTGAAGAAGATGAAGTAGGATTCTTTTTCCCTGAGCAAATTAAAAGAGCCGATTTATTTAACTATGTTGAAAAAGAATTACAAGCTATTGAAGGTAACTTAGTTGCACCAAGAGCGAATGAATATGCCAGAGCAGACCAAGCTGCAGTTTGGACTTTGTTGGCAAGGTTATATTTAAACGCTGAAGTTTATACAGGAACCGCTCGTTACAGTGATGTAATTGCTTATACTGAAAAAGTAATAAACGCCGGATATACCTTAGAAGGGGAATATCAAAACTTGTTTTTAGCAGATAATCATACAGCAAACGGGGTAATTTTTCCAATTGCATTTGATGGGTTAAGAACCCAAAGCTATGGAGGTACTACTTTTTTAATTCACGCTGCTGTTGGTGGTAGCATGAACCCTGCCGATTTTGGAATTAACGGTGGCTGGGGTGGTACCAGAACTACCAGTTCATTGGTAAATAAATTTAACGGAAGTATAGATATTGACGCTTCAAATGCTACTTTGGGGACTGCCTCAAATTGGGGTATTGTTGGCTCTCTAAATGGTTGGGGAGGAACACCCGACTTAGTGCTTTATGAAACCGGTACCAGTGGTGTTTACCAAGCATTTTATAACTTGCCTGATGGGGAAATTAAATTTAGACCTGATAACAGTTGGGGTAGTGACTTTGGTGATGGTAGTAATAACATTAGTGTAACTGCAGGTCTATATAGAGTAACTATAAATGTTAATGAACAAACTTATTCATTAGATAGAGACCCAAGAGCCATGTTCCATACTGATGGGCAAACATTAGAAATTGCAGATATATCTTCATTTACTGAAGGCTATGCCATAAGAAAGTTTAAAAATGTTGATAGAAATGGTGTAGCCGGCTCTGATACAGAAGGTGAGTTTACTGATACAGATTTTGCCTTGATGCGGTTAGCCGATGTTTATTTAATGTATGCCGAAGCTGTTTTAAGAGGTGGCGGCGGCAGCGAAGCAACTGCAATATCATACATAAACAACTTACGTGAAAGAGACAATTTTGGAGTTGTAACTTCAATTGATTTGGATTTTGTTTTAGATGAGCGTGCAAGAGAGCTATACTGGGAAGGCCACAGAAGAACCGATTTGGTTAGATATGGCAGATTCTCTGATGGTAATTATGTTTGGCCTTGGAAAGGTGGCGTTCAAGAAGGAATTTCTACTCCGGGTTATTTAGACCTATTCCCTATTCCGGCAACCGACTTAAATGCCAATCCGAATTTAACTCAAAATGAGGGGTATTAATTTTAATAATTTAAAAAATGAAAAATATATTAAATAACATAATTCTTTTATTTACAGCTGCTTCAGTACTAGTAGCTTGTAGTAAAGATGATTTGACGGT
>CAYFFC010000052.1:0-11734 GCA_964342295.1 uncultured Lutibacter sp.
TTTTTTAATATCTGCAGTTTGACCTACATAATATTTAGAACGTTTTTTACTATACAATATGTATACAAAATAATTCATCTTTTTCATTGGGTGGTCACGCGTTGAGCGTGACGACCTCCGCGTTCCAAACGCGGCGCGATAATGACGCCTTGGCGTCACAGGCCTGCCACGCTATAAGCGTGGGCTACGCTACACCCTGAAATATTTTTGGATTGCAAATATAATACTAAAAACACATATTGCAACAAATTAATTAAAAATAAGTGAATAGAGTCTTTTTATAGTGGTTTCCAACTCTGAAATACTAATTGTCCGGCTCCTACGTATTGCCTCTTTTCCTTCAAAAAATACCAAAACTGTAGGTTCAACAAAGGCTTGAAAATGGGCTGCTGCCATTGGCATTTCATTTATGTCAATTTTGAGGAATCTCATTTTCGGAAATTCAATTTTTAGCAACGTTTTTATTTTGGGTTCAAATGCTTCAACAACACTGCAAGAGGTTGTTCCAAAGTACACTAAAACAGCTTTTTCATTCTTAAGATGTTTAATTATTGACTCCAAATATGTATTGGTTGCTTTCATTTAATCCGTTTTTTTTAGTTGTATTAATTAAAATAGATAATAATAAAATCACTATTATAAAAGCTTATAATTTCATTATAAAAAATTATAAATAAAGAGCCAAAGTTATAACATTTTGGTATAAATTTGCCTTTGAAAAATAAAAATGAATACGTTATGTCTGATACAATTGAAAGAATAAAATGTTTAATAATAGGTTCCGGGCCGGCAGGTTATACCGCTGCTATTTATGCAGCAAGAGCCGATTTAAAACCTGTAATGTATACCGGAATGCAAATGGGGGGGCAATTAACTACTACTACCGAGGTTGATAATTTTCCGGGATACCCTGATGGTACCGATGGTACTGCTATGATGGAGGATTTAAAAAAACAGGCAGAGCGTTTTGGCACAGAAGTTAGATTTGGAATGGCAACTAAGGTAGAGTTTAGTACAAAAGTTGGAGGTATCCATGTTGTAACCATAGACGAATCTACAAAAGTAGAAGCTGAAACATTGATTATTTCAACAGGGGCAACAGCTAAATATTTAGGATTAGAAAGTGAGCAACGTTTAATTGGTGGTGGGGTTTCTGCTTGTGCTACTTGCGATGGCTTCTTTTATAAGGGACAAGATGTTGTTGTTGTGGGAGCCGGTGACACTGCTGCTGAAGAAGCAACTTATTTGGCAAATATTTGCAAAAAAGTGACAATGCTTGTTAGAAAAGATTATATGAGAGCCTCAAAAGCCATGCAACATCGTGTTGAAAGAACGCCAAACCTTGAAGTTAAATTCAATACTGAAATTGATGAGGTTTTAGGTGAAAATGTTGTTGAAGGAGTTCGAGTATTTAATAATATTACCGGCGACAAGGAAGTGATTGATGTAACCGGAGTTTTTGTTGCTATTGGCCATAAACCTAATACGGATATTTTTAAAGGAAATTTAGAAATGGATGAAACAGGCTATTTAATTACAGAAGGAAAATCTACCAGAACCAATATTCCCGGAGTATTTGCAGCCGGCGATGTGCAAGACAAAGAATATAGACAAGCGGTTACTGCTGCGGGAACAGGTTGTATGGCGGCTTTAGATGCTGAAAGATATTTAGGTTCATTAAATTAAAATTTGAAAAATAATTTTATAAAGACCGCTGAAAGGCGGTCTTTTTAGTTTTATGTAAAAAATTTGGTTAGTTGATTTTTTTTAAGAGTAATTTAAAGTTCTAAAAATTACTACTAGTATTAAAATATTCTATTTTTATCTGTTTTCATGAAAATTAAAATTTACTAAAACCCTAATAAAAATCAGTTATCTGAGTTTATTTTTACGAAAAAAAATAAACTGCAATCGTTTTCGTAAAAAGATAAAAAAAATAGAAAATTTATATTTTTAACCTCCTAATTTTGCTATAAAAATAAGATAAAAGTTGAATCTTAATGAAATGGAAACTTCAAGTGAAATTATTTTCAAAACAAAACGTAAAGTTAAAAAACAACGCAACATTATAATCGCCTTAACAAGTATAATTGTTTCTATGAGCTTGTTGCTACTGTTTTAGAATTTGAGTTGATTCAAAAGAAAATTATGTAAATAAATTTAAGAATTATGGCTGATTCAAGAACCGCATCCAAGCGGTATATATACAAAATTCAAAGGGTCGTAGATATTCAACAAAAAATTATATACTTTTTACTTAGTATAATTTTTGCCTTTGGGCTTACTTATTTTCTAACAACACCTGCTTTAGATAAGGCACAATTGTATGTGTTATTTTTATTGTTTTTATCAATTGGCTTATGGATAACAGAGGCTGTACCTCCCTTTACAGTCGGGCTGCTAATTTTTGGCTTTTTAGTATTTGCTTTAGGAGGGTATTATCATGAAATTGACCCTGAAAATTCAGCCAAATACGTTCAAAAATACGTTCAAACCTGGTCAAATAGTGTTATTTGGTTGATGCTAGGAGGCTTTTTTATGGCAGAAGCTATGCAAAAAGTAGGACTAGATCGTACCTTGTTTAAGCTCACAATTTCTAAATTTGGATCTAAACCTCGATTTGTGCTTCTAGGAATTATGTTGGTTACGGCAATATTCTCTATGATTATGTCTAACACAGCCACAACAGCCATGATGATAGCCGCTGTAATTCCTTTTGTGAATACATTAGATAAAGAGGCACCATTTTCAAAAGCATTGTTAATTGGGATACCTGCTGCTGCCTCATTAGGGGGAATGGGTACTATTATTGGTTCTCCGCCTAATGCCATTGCGGTAGACGCATTAAATAATCATGGGATACCTTTTGGATTTTTAGAATGGATGATTGTTGCGTTCCCAATTTCAATAATGTTGGTGCTAGTATTTTGGTTTTTTCTAATTAATAAATATGTACCAAAAGTAACTACAATAGATTTGAACTTTTTAAATGATGTTGATAGTGGTAGTAGTTCAAGAATATTTATGCTTAAAAAAAGATTTGTATTGGGAGTACTACTTTTAACACTCACCTTATGGCTGACAAGTAATTTACACGGAATTCCGGCTTCAGCAGTATCATTATTACCAATTATGTTATTAACTATGTTTAGAATAGTTTCAGGTGATGATGTAAGAAAATTACCTTGGGATACTTTAATGCTTGTTGCTGGTGGCTTGTCATTAGGGCTGGCAATAAAAGAAACCGGGTTGGCTTCTTATTATGTTGGATTGTTACAAGATTATAACCTAAATTTTTATGTGTTAGTTGTTGTGTTCTCACTATTAACCGTGGTGCTATCAAACTTTATGAGTAACACGGCAACCGCCACAATTTTAATTCCTATTGCAATTATTTTGGTTTCAACAAATGCAGAAATATTACCTCTAGTTATTGGTTTAAGTGCTTCAACGGCATTATTTTTACCAATTTCTACACCACCAAATGCCATTGCTTTTAGCACAGGAAAAATTACGCAAAAGGACTTTAGGTTTGGGGGAATTGTAGCAGGTTTGGCAGGCCCTATAATTATAATTGGTATGGTGTTGTTGCTAAAACTTTTTATGTAAAACAGTTCATTTAATTACTATTTTATTTGCACAATTAAAAATCTATACTAAATTTGTCAAACAATATGTTGATTAATAATACAAATATGAATTGGTGGTGGAACGCTATTTTTAAATAAGCGAGGAAGAACTACTGTATTCATATAAAATATAAAAAACAAAAAGGACTTATCTCGTGATAAGTCCTTTTTTATTTGATAAAAATGAAAACATTAAAGTTTAAAACCATAACAAAAAAAATGATATCGGATACGGTAACTCCGGTGGGTTTATATTCTAAATTTAGGGATAAATACCCCAATAGTTTGTTACTTGAGAGTTCTGATTATCACAGCAAAGAAGAGAGCTATACTTTTATTTGTATATCGCCTATAGTTACTTTGAAAGCAAGTGAAAACAATTTTTCATATTCGTATAAGAATACTGAAACTAAGCGCCAACCCATTGCTGCAAATTTTTATCAAATTTTTGATGATTTCAGTAAAACTATAACCGTTGACTGTGATAAAAAAATAAAATCGTTTAACGGGTTTTACGGTTATATTTCATACAATGCTATTGAGTATTTTGAGTCTATTAAACTAAAAACCACAAAGGCACCTTCAGAAATTCCCGAATTTCAATTTAGCTTTTTTAAATACATCATTGCCATTAATCATTTTAATGATGAACTTACACTTATAGAGAATATAGAAGAAGGGACTGCTTCGGAAATAATTGAAATTGAAACGTTAATTCAATCTAAAAACTTTGAGCTTTTTAAATTCCAAATTAACGGCAAGGAAATTACGAATTGCACCGATGAAGCGTTTAAAAAAAATGTTTCAAAGGCTAAAATGCACTGCAAGCGCGGTGATGTTTTTCAATTGGTATTGTCTAGGCAATTTCAACAGGCATATTTAGGTGATGATTTTAATGTGTACAGAGCGTTACGTTCTATAAATCCATCGCCTTATTTATTTTATTTTGACTACGGTAATTTTAAATTGATGGGCTCATCACCCGAAGCCCAAATTAAAATTGATGAACATAAAGCAACAATAAACCCTATTGCAGGGACCTTTAAAAGAACAGGAGATATGGCTAAAGATTTTATGTTAGGTGAAAAATTATTAAAAGATAAAAAAGAAAATGCTGAACATGTAATGTTGGTTGATTTAGCAAGAAATGATTTGAGCAAACATGCTACTAACGTGAAAGTTGAGGTATTTAAAGAAGTACAATATTTTAGTCACGTAATTCATTTAGTTTCAACAGTTGAAGGGAAACCAACTGGAAAAGCTATTGAAATTGTTGGAGACACTTTTCCTGCAGGCACTTTAACCGGAGCTCCTAAATATAAAGCAATGCAGTTAATTGATACTTATGAAAATCAATCAAGAGGTTTTTATGGCGGAGCAGTTGGTTTTATTGGGTTAAATAATACAGTAAATTTAGCCATTGCAATCAGGTCTTTTGTAAGTAAAAATAATGTATTGTATTCACAAGCAGGTGCCGGAATTGTAATTAATTCAAATGAAGAAAGTGAATTGCAAGAAGTAAACAACAAATTAGCAGCCCTAAAAAAAGCCTTAAAATTAGCAGAAAAAATTTAATAAATATTATGAAAATTTTAATTATAGATAATTACGACTCATTTACTTACAACTTAGTGCATTTAGTTGAAGATATTACCGGTGAAACTCCCGCAGTATTAAGAAATGATGATTTTGAACTGAAGGATATTGAATGCTATGAGTTATTAATATTATCTCCGGGACCGGGAATACCTGATGAGGCAGGCTTGCTTAAAAATGTTATTTTAAATTACGCAGGGGAAAAGCCAATTTTTGGAGTTTGTTTAGGTTTACAGGCCATTGTTGAAGTATTTGGAGGTACACTGGAAAATTTAGATTCGGTTTTTCATGGCGTATCCACTAAAATTAACGTTACTAATAAACAAGCTATAATTTATAAAAATTTACCCATTGAATTTGATGCGGCACGCTACCATTCTTGGATTGCTTCGAAACACGAATTCCCGTCAGAATTGGAAATAACTGCCGAGGACAAATTTGGAAGCATTATGTCTATTCAACATAAAAAATACAATATAAGTGCAGTACAATATCATCCGGAGTCAATATTAACTCCGCAAGGCAGTCAAATAATTAAAAATTTTATTGAAGCATATATATAATACTTGTCATTGCTAACAAAGTGAAGCAATCTCATTATTTTAAAGAAATTAAAATGAAAAATACGTTAATCAAACTGTTTCAACATCAACGCTTAACAAAAGGCGAAGCAAAAAAAGTGTTAAAACAATTAGCTACTGGTTGTTTTAACCAAGCTCAAATAGCTTCATTTTTAACAGTTTATTTAATGCGGTCTATTTCTGTAGATGAATTGGCCGGATTTAGAGAAGCCTTATTGGAATTGGCCGTGAAAATTGATTTTTCAGAATATAATACTATCGATTTATGTGGCACCGGAGGTGATGGTAAAAACACTTTTAATATATCAACCTTAACAGCGTTTGTAATTGCGGGAACTGGAAATAAAGTTTCAAAGCACGGTAATTACGGAGTTTCATCGGTAAGTGGTTCTTCTAACGTGTTAGAATATTTAGGATATAAGTTTACCAATAATGAATCGGTTTTAAAAAATCAACTTGAAAAGGCCAATATTTGTTTTTTACATGCTCCGTTATTTCATCCTGCTATGAAAGCCGTTGCGCCGGTTAGAAAAGAATTGGGCTTAAAAACTTTTTTTAATATGTTGGGTCCTTTAGTAAACCCTTGTCAGCCTAAAAATCAATTGGTTGGTGTTTTTAATTTAGAAGTCGCCAGGCTGTATAATTACCTATTACAACAATTAGATATCAATTACGGAATTGTATATAGTTTAGACGGTTATGATGAAATATCATTAACAGGTCCTTTTAAACTTTTTAGAAAGATAAATGAGCAATTAATTACTCCTAATGATCTCGGTTTAAGCAGGTTGCAGCAAACTCAATTATTTGGTGGAAATTCCGTAGAAGATGCAGCTAAAATATTTGTTTCAATTTTAGATGGAAAAGGCACCGAAGCACAAAATAACGTGGTTTTAACAAATGCCGCTTTTGCACTAAAGGTGATCGATAAAAATAAATCGTTTCAGGATGCCTTTGATGAGGCTAAAGAATCATTATTTAGCTTAAAGGCTAAAGAAAGTTTAATAAAAATAATTACAAATATATAATTAGTATGAATATTTTAGAAAAAATAATAGCATATAAAAAACAGGAAATAGCTCAATTAAAAAATGAGGTTAGTGTTGAAAAATTGGTGAAAAGTCCCAATTTTAAACGCGTACCAATTTCTTTAAAAAAGGCGTTAACTGTGCTTTCATCTTCTGGAATTATTGCTGAATTTAAAAGACAATCACCATCAAAAGGAATAATAAACGATAAAGTTTCGGTTGAAGAAGTTACACAAGGATATATGGATGCAGGTGCTGCAGCTCAATCTGTCTTAACCGATATGCATTTTTTTGGAGGAAATATTGTTGATGTAATGCAAGCACGCGCGTTAAATGATAGGTTGCCAATTTTAAGAAAAGATTTTATTGTAGACGGCTTTCAAATAGTAGAGGCTAAGGCAATTGGCGCAGATGCCATTTTATTAATTGCAGCTTGTTTATCTAAAGAAGAAATAAAAAATTATAGTATTCTGGCAGAAGATTTGGGTTTGGAAGTTTTGTATGAAGTGCATAGTGAGGCTGAATTGGATAAAATAGATTTAGACCAGAAAATTATAGGAATTAACAACCGAAACTTAAAAACATTTAAGGTTGATTTAGAACATTCTGTAGAATTATCAAATAAACTACCAAATAGTTGTGTTAAAGTTTCTGAAAGTGGACTAAGTGATCCAAGAGTTATTATTGGATTAAGAGAATATGGTTTTCAAGGATTTTTAATAGGAGAAAATTTTATGAAATCCGAAGAGCCGGGATTAGTTTGTCAACAATTTATTAATCAATTAAAATAAGATGTTGTTAAAAGTCTGTGGAATGAGAAATGCAGAAAATGTTTCAAGCCTTTTGGCTTTGAAACCTAATTTGCTGGGCTTTATTTTTTATAAAAAATCCCCACGGTATGTATCTGAAATTCCAC
This sequence comes from uncultured Lutibacter sp., assembly GCA_964342295.1. Lineage (GTDB taxonomy): Bacteria > Bacteroidota > Bacteroidia > Flavobacteriales > Flavobacteriaceae > Lutibacter. The sequence continues at coordinate 7,751 of CAYFFC010000052.1, forward strand.
AAATTGATATTCCAAAGGAAATTAAAAAAGTGGGTGTTTTTGTGAATGAAGAAATAAGTGAAGTTTTAAAGAAAGTGCATAATTTTAAATTAGATTATATTCAGTTACATGGAAATGAAACTCCTGAATATTGTATAGAGTTAAAAAAGTGTCATCTTGAGCGAAGTCGAAAGATAAAATCAGAACTTCATCAAATTAACATTATAAAAGCATTTGCAGTAAATGAGAACTTCGATTTTTCAAGTACTCAATTTTACGAGGAATGCTGCGATTATTTTTTATTTGACACAAAGGCTGATGTCCATGGCGGTAGCGGTAAAAAATTTAATTGGAAATTACTTCAAAATTATAGCGGGTCAAAACCTTTTTTACTGAGTGGAGGTATTTCAAATAAAGATGTTTCAGAAATTAAAAATATAATTCACCCTAAATTTACTGGTGTAGATATAAATAGTGGTTTTGAAATTGAACCGGCATTAAAAAATATTGAGAAAATTAAAGAATTTAAACAAAAATTAAAATGAGTCATTTTGTAGATGAAAACGGATATTACGGGCAATTTGGAGGCGCTTTTATACCTGAAATGTTGTACCCAAATATTGAAGAATTACGACAAAAATATTTGACAATTTTAAAAGAACCAACATTTAAAAACGAATTTAATGCATTGTTAAAAGAGTATGTTGGAAGGCCTACACCGCTATACTTTGCACAAAGATTATCTGAAAAATATAACACAAAAATTTATTTAAAACGTGAAGATTTATGCCATACAGGGGCTCATAAAATAAATAATACAATCGGTCAAATTTTATTGGCTAAAAAATTAGGAAAAAAACGCATAATTGCTGAAACAGGGGCAGGTCAGCATGGAGTGGCAACCGCAACTGTTTGTGCTTTAATGGGTTTTGAATGTGTAGTGTATATGGGAGAAATTGATATCGCACGTCAAGCTCCAAATGTGGCTCGAATGAAAATGTTAGGCGCTAAGGTAGTGCCTGCTTTATCGGGAAGTAGAACCTTAAAAGATGCCACCAATGAAGCGATTAGAGATTGGATAAATAACCCGGTTGATACACATTATATCATTGGTTCTGTGGTTGGTCCACACCCTTATCCCGATTTGGTTGCACGATTTCAATCGGTTATTTCTGAAGAAATTCAATATCAATTATTAAAAAAAGAAAACACTAAAAACCCTAATTATGTGATTGCCTGTGTGGGTGGAGGAAGCAATGCCGCAGGCGCATTTTATCATTATTTAAATGAAGAAAATGTTAAATTGATTGCAGTTGAAGCTGCAGGATTAGGAATTGATTCCGGTGAAAGTGCTGCAACAAGTATTTTAGGAAAAGAAGGAATTATTCACGGAAGTAAAACCTTATTAATGCAAACTAAAGATGGTCAAATTACAGAACCTTATTCTATTTCGGCTGGGTTAGATTATCCTGGAGTAGGACCTTTACATGCCCATTTATACACATCTAAAAGAGCTGAATTTATTTCGGTTACAGATGATGAAGCTATGAAAGCAGGGCTGAGTTTATGCGAACTGGAAGGTATTATCCCGGCAATTGAAAGCGCACATGCTTTGGCCGTTTTTGATAAAAATAATTTTAAACCTTCTGATATTGTAATTTTGAATTTATCGGGTAGGGGTGATAAAGATTTAAATATCTATATCAATTATTTTGAGTTATAAAATGAAGCGTTATTCTGAACCAAGTTAAGAATCTAAAATTTTCTATCGGGTTCAATCTTTAAAAATGGCAAGTAATGAACAGAATCAATAAAAAATTACAAGAAAATAGAAAGTTATTGTCTATTTATTTTACAGCAGGTTTTCCAAAGTTAAATGATACGAAAAATATAATTGAAAATTTAGAAAAAAGTGGGGTTGATATGATTGAAATAGGGTTGCCTTTTAGTGATCCCTTAGCTGATGGTCCAACTATTCAGGATAGTTCATCTACAGCTCTAAAAAATGGAATGACCACTGATATTTTATTCAATCAATTAAGAGATATTAGAAAAACGGTTTCAATTCCTTTACTTATTATGGGCTATTTCAATCCTATTATGCAATATGGTGTTGCGCAATTTTGTGAAAAATGTAAAGAAATTGGTATTGATGGGTTGATAATTCCGGACTTACCCGTAAATGAGTATATCGAAAACTATAAACCGACTTTTGAAAAATATAATTTAATAAATGTGTTTTTAATCACACCGCAAACTTCCAATGAGCGGATTCAATTTATTGACAGCATTTCAAACGGATTTATTTATATGGTAAGCTCTGCAAGTGTTACAGGCGCTAGGAACGAATTTGATGAAGGCCAACTCAATTATTTTAAACGCATAAACAATTTAAAGTTAGCTTCTCCTCAAATAGTGGGTTTTGGAATTTCAAATACAACCACCTTTAAACAGGCTACTACTTATGCAAAGGGAGCAATTATAGGTTCGGCATTTGTAAAGTTTTTAAGTAAAAATGGCGTAAATTCTGTTAGTAAATTTGTTAGTACTATTTTAGAGTGATATATTTAAGCCACTAATTAAAAAATTAAAAAATGGAATTACCTAAAAGAGCGGGCAACAACCCCTTGGCTGTTGAACTTGAAGAAGGGAAAAAATATGCTTGGTGTACTTGCGGATTATCTGAAAAACAACCTTTTTGTGATGGCGCACATAAAGGTACCACTATGCGTCCACAAGTTTTTGAAGCCGATACAACCGAAACTAAATATTTATGTTGTTGTAAAGAAACAAATAATGGTCCCTTTTGCGATGGCTCACACAAATAATGTTTTTATTTAAAAAATAGAGTGTATTGTAAAACCCTAAAATCAAAAGTGTTGAAATTTGGGTTTTGTTTTTTTAATTGTTTGAAGTACGAGTTGCTTCCAATAGCTCTATTTGCACTGCCAGATGGGGCAGTTAAAGAGACTACCTTAATCAATCTATTATCTGGAAGCATAAAATTGTGAATTTTTGGGGATTTATCAGTAACTACTTCTAATGAAATTTGTTGCTGTTTCAATTGACGACGTAAATGATATTCAGGGCCGTTTTTGCTGTTTCCGCCTGTAAGTAAAAGTGTTGTGATAGTAGAATTTTCAAGAAGGTAATGTAGCATATTACGCAGTTTTATGTTTTCCATACCCAAGTCTGATGCGTCCATCTTTTTACGCTCACATGAATCAACAATATCACAAATGCCAATTTTATATTCAATTAAAAATTGTTTACGCTGCCATATAGCAAAATCGGTAGTTTCAAAAGTTAAATTCAGTTCAAAGATGGTATTTAAAATTTTCCATAAGTAACCGTCAATACTTCCATAACAAAAATTTACATCACCAGGTTTTAAGTTCCCCGTTGAAAATCGGGGAGGAGGTAAGGTTCCTACAATTAATTTAGTGGCGTTTTTAGGAATAAAAGGTTTGTATGGATGTTTATGTGTAAAAATCACGTTTTCAATTATTCAATATCAAAATCAAAATAGGTAGTTGGAAAAGGTTCATTTTTTAAAGTAAAATGCCACCATTCTTTTGGGTAATGCGCAAATTTATATTTTCGCATCATATTTTGTAACATCGCCCTATTTGAAAGCTGTTTGGTTGTTAATTTTGCATAATTTACCCACGAAATTTCTCCAAAAAAATCATAACTGCTACCCATATCTAATTCTTTTTTTTCGGAAGAAGACAAATCGATGATGGTAATATCCACTGTGCTTCCTCGGGTATGTCCAGAACTTAATGCAATATAACCTTCCTTAAATAATTGTTGTTTTTTTACATTTGGGTAAAAAGTTTGTTTATTTAGCGTGTCATTTAGTTGTTTCGCCCAATTCACAAAGTGATTCACGGCTTTTTGGGGTCTGTAAGCATCAAATATTTTTAATCCAAGTTGTTTTTTTAACAGTTCTTTCTGAACTTTTTTGAGTTGCCTTGCTGCTTTTTTTGAAATAATTGCTTT
>CAYFFC010000053.1:0-11076 GCA_964342295.1 uncultured Lutibacter sp.
AAAAAAAAGCTATGCAATTTTTAAGAGATGTTTTTCACCTTTTTTATCCTAATATTTGTTTTGGTTGTTTCAAACATCTTTTAAAAAACGAAACAATTTTGTGTTTGAATTGTCGACACGATTTACCACTTACCAATTTTAGCAATGAAGAAAATAATTTAATTGAAAAAGCATTTTACGGCCGAATTCCGGTTCAAAGTGCTACGGCTTTATTTTATTATTTTAAGAAAAGTACAGTTCAAAATTTAATTCATTCCTTAAAATATAAAGGGCAACAACAAATAGGAACATTTATTGGTAGTTGGCTTGCTGATGAAATGTTGGCCAGTGAGCGATTTCAAGATTTGGATGCTATTATTCCTGTTCCATTGCATAGAAAGAAATTTAAAAAAAGGGGCTACAATCAGGTGTCTACTTTTGGGAAAGAATTATCAAAGAAGATGAACATTCCGCTTATTGAAAACAGTTTATTAAAAGTAACCGGTACGGCAACACAAACTAAAAAACTTCGTTTAGATCGTTGGTTGAATGTTCAAAAGCTGTTTGTAGTTGCTAATAGCTCTCAGTTAGAAAATAGGCATATTTTGTTAATAGATGATATTATTACTACCGGCGCCACGTTGGAGGCTTGTTATATGGCGCTCGAAAAAGTTAATAACATTAAAATTAGCATTGCCTGTATGGCGTACACAAAATAATTAAAGTAGATTATTGAGTGTGTTTTACTGTGATTTTTAAATAAATAAATTGTTATTTTGCAGTAAATTTAAGTAGCATGCTTAGGGAATATAAATTTGTAATTACCATTTTATTTTTAACAGCACTTCTAAGTTGCGCTAAAAGAGGACGCCCAACCGGTGGTGAAAAAGATGTAACAGCTCCAATTTTAGTTAGCGCTTCACCAAATCAAAACAGTACAAATTTTGATGCAAAAAAAATTAAAATATTTTTTGATGAGTACATTAAACTGAAAGATGTAAACAGGCAATTGGTAACATCTCCACCCTTAAAATATAACTTAGATATAACACCGTTAGGTACGGCAAGTAAAACAATTACCCTAAAAATAAAAGACACCTTAAAAGAAAATACTACCTATACATTTAATTTTGGAAAAAGTGTTGTTGATAATAATGAGGAAAATGAATTGGAACGATTTAAATATGTATTTTCTACCGGCGACTATATTGATTCTTTAAAACTATCGGGTACCGTATATGATGCTTTTAAAAGAACTACCGATGAGGACATATCGGTAATGTTATACGAAATGAACGAATTTTTTTCTGATTCTTTAATTTATAAGGAAAAACCACTTTATATAACCAGTACCTTAGACAGTACCTATTTTGAACTTACAAATCTTAAAGCAGGAAAGTATGTGATGGTGGCAATTAAGCAACCTTCTAACAACTATATTTATAACCAAAAACAGGATAAACTGGGATTTGTAAGTTCAATAATAACGTTGCCTACCGACTCGGTTTATCAAATTCCTGTTTTTAAGGAAATAGTACCATTTAAACTTTTAAAACCTGTAGAAACTTCAAAAGGACATATTTTCTTTGGTTTTGAGGGCGATGGGCAAGATTTGTCGGTGAAATTGTTAAATAATAGTACAAACGATTTTAATGAAGTTGCAGTTTTTGAGCAAGATAAAGACACGTTGAGTTATTGGTATCAAAATGTTGAGTTGGATTCGTTAATTTTTGAAGTTAAGAATTTTGATTTTTCTGATATTTTAACTGTGAAGTTAAGGTCTTCAAAAAAGGATAGCCTTATCATTTCAAACAAAATCAGGTCGGCTTTAGAAATACGAGATACGTTCTCTATAACAACAAATATTCCAATTACAAAAATTGATACCTCTAAAATTTCACTTATAAATAGAGATTCTTTGAACATCCCTTTTCAAGTAATTTTAAATGCCTATAAAAACCGAATGCTTGTAAATTTTGAAAAGGAATTTTTACAGGAATATAGCCTGCAAATGCTTCCGGAAACTATTGCTGATATTTTTGGAAATACCAATGATACACTTTCATATAAGTTACGCACAAAACTTCAGGAAAACTACGGCACAATTAATTTAAATGTTCCCAATGTTAAAAGTAGTGTTATCATTCAATTAATAAATGAAAAAGATAAGTTGATTGAAACTGTTTTTATAGACCAACCCCAAACGATAAAATTTAAAAATTTATTACCAGACACTTATATTGTACGCGCAATTTTAGATGAAAACGAAAATGGGAAATGGGATACCGGAAATTACTTCCAAAAAAAATATCCCGAAAAAGTAATATATTTTGAAACACCTTTGGAGTTACGAGCAAATTGGGATTTGAACGAGTCTTTTATATTAAATTGGGACTTAATACGTTAAATTTATATTTAGTTCATTTTGAATTTAGTACATTTGGTTTTATAATTATCTTCTTTTGAACAAGATACTTAAAATAGCAACCCCAATTTTAATATGCCTACTTGGTATAAATTTTTATGCTCAAGACTACAAAAGCCATGAAATTGGCTTTATAACCGGTTCAGCTTCTTTTACTACCGACTACGGTCAACGATATGATTTTTTAAGCAACGTTGGTGGAAATGTAGGGATGGGGTTTGGATTGATATATTACCTTAATTTTACCGATTACCGGTATAGATGGAATCAACGAACCAATTATTTTAACGAGCATTTTAGACTTAGAGGAGAGCTTTCCTATATGTCTGCTAAACTAGATCATTTTGGTAAGTATGCCGAAGAAAATTCAATATCAGGTGAAAAGTTAAGAGCTCAGCATGGTAAGGCCTCCATAATAAATGTTGGAGCACAACTCGAATTTCATTTGGTTGATATTGTAGATTTTGGCTCAAGAAGAATTCCCGATTTAAAATGGTCGCCCTATGTAAGTGCCGGTTTTTTTGTAGATTTTTACAATCCCGATATGTGGTCAGATTTGGGAGATTGGCGTGAAAATATTGATGTAATATACAGTAAATGGACAGTTCCCGGTGCCATAAATGTTGAGCCTAACATTACAACTTCAGCAACATTAGGAATAGGTACACGCCATAAATTAGGTGAATATTCAGATATACTTATTGAATCGCGTTGGCAGTACTTTTTTTCAAATTATGTTGACGGATTGAACGCAAAAGATGACCCGGCAAACAAATATAACGATTGGTTATTATGGATTCACGTAGGTTATGTTTATTATCTAAATTAAATCCAAAGCCTGTTCCAAATCTTGAATTAAATCAGTTACATCTTCAATTCCAACACTTAAACGTATTAATGAATCTACCACCCCGGTTTTTTCTCGTACATCTTTTGGAATTGAAGCATGTGTCATACTTGCCGGATGACCACTCAAAGATTCTACACCCCCCAAAGATTCAGCTAGAGTAAATATTTTTAAGTTTTCAACAATTGTAAAAGCATCTTTCATGTTGTTTCCTTTAGTAACAAAGGAAACCATACCGCCAAAATCTTTCATTTGGGCTTTTGCAATCTCATGATTTGGATGATTTTTAAACCCCGGCCAATAAACCTTTTCAACTTTTGCGTGCTTCTCTAAAAACTCGGCAACAGCTTTTCCATTCTCACAATGCCGCTGCATTCGCACATGTAACGTTTTAATACCTCTCAATACTAAAAAGCTATCCATTGGTCCACAAACTGCACCGCAGGAATTTTGAATAAAGTATAATTTATCAGCAAGGTCTTTGTTATTTACTACTAGGGCGCCCATAACAACATCGGAGTGGCCACCAAGGTATTTTGTAGCAGAATGCATTACAATATCAGCTCCTAAATCTAACGGATTTTGTAAATAAGGCGTAGCAAACGTATTATCAACTGCCAATAATAAGTTGTGTTTTTTTGAAATGTGAGCAAAGGCAATAATATCAACAATATTCATCATGGGGTTGGTTGGTGTTTCAACCCAAATTAATTTAGTATTTGCGTTGATGTATTTTTCAACAGTATTAGCATTTTCCATTCCAATAAAGTGAAATTTAATACCGTAATTTTCGAAAATTTTAGTAAAAATCCTGTAAGAACCTCCATACAAATCGTTGGTTGAAATAACCTCATCACCCGGGTTAAGTAGTTTTATAACACAATCTATAGCCGCTAACCCTGAACCAAATGCCATCCCAAATTTACCGTTTTCAATACTTGCAAATGCATTTTCAAGCGCTGTACGTGTTGGATTTGCAGTTCGGGAATATTCATACCCTTTATGAGCTCCGGGAGAAGCTTGTGCATACGTTGAAGTTTGATAAATAGGTGGCATCACTGCTCCTGTTGCAGGGTCATGTTGTTGGTTTCCGTGTATGGTTTTGGTATTAAATTTCATAAGTATCAAAAGTATTCGTTGATTTATTGTGTAAATTTAGTGATTTTATTAAAGTTGTTTACACGAGTTTTTTAAGCTGTAAAATTACTCCCAAATGAATTCCTTCATGGTAATTGTTAAAAGCAATGGCATCTTCTATACAATTTAAAGTAACATTTACACTTGTTGTATAGCTTTTATATTTTTTAAAAATGCCTTTGTTGTAATCTAATTTTAAAGTTTCAGGTAAGGATAAAAACAGCTCCTTACAGTTGTCGAATTCTTGTTGAGATACATAATATTCCGGAGCTGTTCCTTTTTGAAAATGTTGAATCATTTTGTCTGAAATATAACCATCTAACCCTGATAATTTATAGCATAGTAATTGTTGTGTGACTGTCAAATGAGCCAGGTTCCAGGCAATACTATTATGAAACCCTTTAGGTACGGTATTTAATTGTTCTAATGTTAACTTATTAATAACTTTTACTAATAGATTTCTTGATTGTTGTAATGTTTCAAATTGAATTTGCATGGAATTAAATTTAAAACTTCAAATTTAATTAAAAACCCTTTAATTTTACTTTAAAATAATTTTTAAGCACAATGAAAAAAATATACTATTTGAAAACTTGTGATACCTGCAGGCGAATTTTAAAAGAAATGGATACGACAGGATATGAACTTCAAGAAATTAAATCGAACCCCATAACTGTAAGTCAGCTTGATGATTTAGCTAAACTCACAAAAAGTTATGAAGTTTTGTTTAGTAAAAGAGCAAAAAAATACAGGCAAATGGACTTAAAAAGTCAAGAATTAAGTGAAAAGGATTATAGGCAGTTAATTTTAGATGAATACACTTTTTTAAAGCGTCCTGTTATTATCAATGAAAGAGAAGTATATGCAGGAAATAATAAAAAAAGAATCGATTTTATTAAGTAAAAATCAGTAATATTTGAAATTGTATAAGATATTCATATAAATTACGAGGCCTTCTAAATTGGAGGTGTTTTCTTTATAAAAAACTTTAAATAAAGGTATTTTAGTCGGCTAAAATTTAAAGTATATTATGAAGAAACATTTACTATTAATCGCAACTTTATTTGCTGTGAATTTTTCATTTGCACAGTTTTACATTTCATCAAGTGTTGGCCAAGCTATAGGTAGTGCCGAAGTTAAATTTGGAGAAATAATTGATGTTAATGGAACAGAAAATTCATATGGAAGTTATGGAGAAGGAATTAATTATCAATTTAGAACAGGGTACTTTTTTAATGATACTTTTGGAGTTGATTTAGGTGTAGCTTATTTGTATGGTGCGGATCAAACTGTTACAGAAGTCACAGTACCTGGGAAAGAAATTGAAGCAGTGGCAAGAGCACGGGCTTTTGGGTTTTCACCATCGTTGGTGTATAAATTCTCAAAAAATATTTATGGCCGATTTGGAGCTTTATTGAAAATTGGAGGCAAAACAGAAGCTTTGGTATATCAAAAAGAAGTGTTTACTGATTCTGAGGCCACAGCATTAGGGTTACCTGCCGGGTCATATTCAGAAACTGCATACCATGAAGATTATAAAGGACAATTGCCTTTAGGTTTTGTAGGAGCGATGGGCTATAAATTTGACATTAATAATAATTTGGGTTTATTTATTGAAGCTGAATATTTAGGAATTAGTGTGAAACGTAAAGAATCGGAAATTAAAGAATTTAATACAGATATTTTCTTGCCTGATGGAACAGCTGCCGTTCCGGGATTTTATACTATTGATAATTTACCGGAAGGTTATAGTAGAAAATCAACTTATGTAGATGAGGCCTCTGTTTCAAATACCGACCCATCGGTTAAATTAGCACAGCGCGTTCCATATTCTTCTTTTGGAATTAATTTTGGAATTACCTATACCTTATCAAAAAAATAGATTCAAATTTATTTTTGAATAGTAAAAAACCCGTTTGATTAATTAAACGGGTTTTTGTTTATTTTGAAATACTTGTTAATGTAACATCGGAATTGTTAATTAAGTTATTTAAGTGTTTTTCCTTTAAATTGGTTTTTAAGCCAAATAGCAAATAAGAATTGTCACTTTCAATTTTTAAAATTACTTCTTTAATTACTTTTTTATTTTCTAAAAAATAAAATTGGACGTTTTCTCCATTCTTACTAATTCTAAAGATGGTGTTGTATTTTTTGCGCTTGATAAATCGTTCAAATTTTTGTTCTATAGAATGTGCGTTGTCTGAGAATATCATCATTCTATAATGTCTAACTTTTTTAAAAACCTCTTTATATTCGTCTATATCTTCCTTAGGAATAAATAAATTGGCAAAAACAGAAGGTGCGCCAATTGACATAGTAGAGGCTTCTTTGTTTTCTTTATAAAATGAATGAAACGATGTTTTTGTAGCACAAGAGCTTAACAAAATTACCGTTGTTAAAATTAAAATATTTTTCTTCATAAAAAAGGGTGTTTATTCTATGACGAATACACCCCCTTTTTGTAACTTTTCAAAAAATTACTTCCAATAATCGGCAACCCATGGAGCAGGCCTCACGTAGCGATACCATTTTCCGCGCCCTCCTTTTATGGCTTTATGCGGATTAATTTCGCCATGAAAAATAATAATTTTTGCACCTTTTGGTATTTGAGGTTTTTTCCAAACAGCTAATGGAAATCGCGAAATACAGTCGTACTTAAAACTAGGGCACCATTCTTTTGGCCAATACTGGAGTTTACCTTTGTCGTAAATTGCTTGGGTTAAGTACTCTTGCTCGTTTCTGTGCTGTTTTCTTATGGAGTCGAAATTGGCAATAAATTCATCAAATACATATCCGTGTTTTCCTATATCAAACCGGTAAACAGAGGAGTTTCCGGTAATGCGCCATGACCTCCAACTGTGATCTTTTATAATTCTAAATTCGCCCTCAACGTCAAAAAAACAATCGATATTGTCGACAATAACAATATCCAAGTCCAAAAATAATGCCCTACCGCTTAACCCGTACAAATCTTCTTTTAAAGTTGTAAGTTTTTTCCACATGCGTTCCGGCAAATTTTCATCCAAATTAATTTCCGGAATAGGGTAACAGGTAACTTCATCAATAATTCCTTTTTTGTCATCGGTAAAACACACCATTTTAAAATCGTAAGTCAAATTACGTTTTACCATAGCATGCAACCGGTTTACATATTCGGCACCATATAAAGTACCCCACTTCATACAAAATATGTAATTTGTTTGTGCTGCTTTTTTACTCATGTTTTTTTAATATATGCAAGTACTCAACTGTTGTAGTTGCCTTGTGGTTTCTATTGTTGGTTTTATCAGCTTTAAAGCGCTGATAATTAGTTGTTTTTAAGCTGTATTCACCATATTTTTTAAGTATGTTTTTAACCTCATGTTCACTCATTAAACCTTCGTTATTATAACTTAAAAAAATGTGCTTAAATTTAGCGTTTTTTATTAAGTTTTCGAAAGATATTTTTACTTCATTTTTTTTGCAATACGATGATTTGTAATAGTTTCTTAAACCGGTTTTTCCTTTTGGAACAAAGCTGTCGTATTTTGCAATGGTGTTTAACAAATGGTAATTGGCACCGTACTGGCGATTGTTATATGGTGGGTCTAAATACAAAATATCGCCACTAATTTCAAGTATTAAATCGTTACTGTTTTTATTAAATACTTTATGTTTAGTTTTTGTATTGGTAAATTTAGCGGCCTTTAAAATTAATTTCTTTTTGGCTGATGGTTTTATTTTTTTTAAGAAGGCACCGTACACTGAAGCTGTATTTGCAACCTTATCGGCACTTTCAATTAAACTGGCCAATAAAAAAAAGTATTCGTTATTATTAATTTCACCCAATGATTTCCATTGGGCAATTTGTTGCCTTATGGCGTCAATTTTTTTGCCGTTTACTTCAGAAAAATACAACCTGTTTTCGCTTCCGTTTTCACTGTAATTATTAAAAATAAATCCGTTTACACCGTTTAAATTGTTTAAAAAATTAATACGTTCTTTGGTTTTTAGGCTGTTATTGTTTTCTATATAGTTTTTATTTAACACATAACTGTAATATTCTATATCATTTGCAATTACTTGTTTTACCTGTTTTTTAAAGGCTCTTCCAACAATTCCGGTACCGGCAAATAAATCGCAAAAAACCAGGGTGTCAAGTGGTTTACCAACAACAGATGTAATTGTTTTTTTAATGAAAGGAGAAAGTTTATGTTTGGAGCCTATATAATTCACGTCGGTTTATTTAATTGCCCAAATAATATCTGAATAAACAGTTTTATTGTTAAATTTTAAAGGTATTAATTTTGAAGGAGTAAAAGTAAGCAAATACCCGGAAATTAGTTGCTTTAACCAAAAAAGTTCGGCTTTTAATTTCCAATGTTCTTCAGTATGTTTAAAGTTGTATAATACTATAAACAACCTGTTTTTAAAATGTTGCCGTTGTTCAGTACTTTGATTCTGGTACAACCATTGTATTAATTCCTTTTTATGCTCTATGCAATAAGGTAATGATTTGCCAAAACCCTTTGGAAAAACAGATGTTTTATGGTCAAAAGGTGTGTTATTAATGTAAAAATCGGTAAATTTATTAAAACTATTTTGATGAGGTTTTACTGATGGATGTTCGCAAAAAATAGCTTCAACTGCCTTTGCCGACCAAAAATTATACCACCTGTTTAAGGCATAATTACGCAACTGTTTTTGCTGTGGATTATTTTTAAAATGGGTTGTTATTTTGTCTAGAACTTGGTTAAAAGAGGTTGATTTATAAACAAAATTGGTTTGTTTGTCAAATAAATCAGTTTGTTTTCTACCCCAGATATAAGGTTGTCTATGTCTTTTTTTTAATTCTTTTTCCAGCAATGTAAAATTCATTATAAGTTACAATTTTTTTAATAGTTTTTGGGCAAGTGTATAGTAGCTTGATGTTATTGAAATTTGTTTCAAGATTTTTTTTGTTTGTAAATATTTTTTTTGTTTAAGAAGACTCAAACCTTTGTACCATATGGCTTCATCATTAAAATTGTTGTTTCCTGTACTAATTTTGTCAAAAATAGCCTCAGCTTCAAAATAATTATCCAATTCAAGTAAACAAATACCTCTGTATAATTTAATTTCAACATCATTTAAATAAATATTTGATAATACGGTTAAATGCTCTAACGCCTCTTCATAGTTTTTTGTATTAAAGGCTGTTTGGGTTTTTGAAACACGATTATTATTTGGATATTTAATGGCAATGTTTAATTTATTGTGCGCTACAAAATCGCTATAAGTTGGTTTTTTTGTATTTAAAACATATAAAACCGCAAGAATGGAAACTCCGGTTATTGCTATTATGTATTTAGATTTGTTAAAAGTCATTCAAAATAGTTATTTTGATGCTGTGTTTGATACAGCGAATTTAAATTTTTTTAGTTGCAATGTGAAAATAGCATATATAAATATAACTAACCTTTTTATTTTAGTTTTTTTATTTAAATTAATAGGTTATTAGTTTAAAATGGTAGTTTAGCCAAAAAATATAGTATTAATGAAACTACAAAATTTACTAAACCGAAAAGGCTTTGTAACCATTAAACTTAAAAAAATTAACACCAATCATTTTATAGTTAAGGCGAAACTTAATAGTGTAAAAGGCGTATTTATTTTAGATACCGGAGCCTCTAATTCGTGTTTGGATATTGGGTTGGCTGATGATTATAAGTTACAAGTTGAAGATTCTAAAACAAAAGCTGCCGGAGCGGGAGCATCTGGAATGGATACAAAAATAGCCAACAATAATACTTTACAAATAGGGAAATGGCTATTTAAAAATTTCACATTAGTGTTGATTGATTTAAACCATGTAAATACTGCACTTACCGAACACAATGCTGAAAGTGTTCATGGAATTATAGGTGCGGATATATTAGAAAAAGGTCATGCCATTATTGATTATAAAAAAAGGCGTTTGTATTTAAAAAAGTTGGTTTATAAATTTTAAAGCAGGTATAAATAAGATTACGTTTTTGAGTATTTTACAAAACCTATTTTGTGTTAAAAATCCAAGTTAAAATACCACCAACATAAAATAAATCATGATTTATTCCACGTGCCATTGATACATCGATACTCAAATCAGTAGTAATGTTGTAGCCGCCTCCTATATTAATATTTGTTGAAATAAATTTAGAACTATTAAAATCGCCAAAATTTTCAACAAAAAAATGCACTTTTGGGTTTAGTTCATAGCTTAAATTACTAATGTAAAAACCCGTTGTTTTATTGTTTAGTTCATCAACAAATCCAATATTATTGGTAAATGAAAATTTTGAGCCAATTTGATGCGACAAGTTGAGTGAAAGAATATGTCCTAAATTATTAATATTAAATTGAATATTTGCCGGAATAATTATACGGTACATTAGGGCAGCTTCCGGGACTAATTGTTTTTGTTCCCATAAATTAACAGATAACCCTAGTTGCATATTATCAAATTTATACAACTCATGAATAAGATGATCATCGTTGTATAGCTGCTCTTTTACAACCGGTACGTTTACTTGTAACTCAATTGAACTTGTCAACCCGTAACGAACCAATAAGCTGGGGATACTCCAGGCTGTATTTTTTTCAGTTCCTTCTTTTTGAATGCTGTAAATAGACTCTAGTTCAATCTGTAAAAACTCGTCATCAATTCCGGTAGAAGGTTCTACTGTTTGAC
>CAYFFC010000054.1:0-10478 GCA_964342295.1 uncultured Lutibacter sp.
ATATTAATTATTAATGATTTAAAGTTCCTGTATTTACAATTGGTGTAGCGTCTTTATCGGAGCACAGTACCACCATTAAGTTGCTAACCATTGCAGCTTTGCGTTCTTCATCTAGCTCCACTATATCATTTTTACTAAGCTCATTTAAGGCCATTTCTACCATGCTTACAGCACCTTCAACAATTTTATGTCGTGCAGCAATAATGGCAGTTGCTTGTTGGCGTTTTAGCATAGCGTTTGCAATTTCCTGAGCATAAGCTAAATAACCAATACGTGCTTCTAATACTTCAATTCCAGCCATGTCTAGACGTTCAGAAAGTTCTTTTTCAAGAGCTTCGCTAACTTCATTTACACTGGCTCTTAGGGTAATTTCTTCATCCTTGCCATCATCTTCAAAATTATCATAAGGGTACAAACTAGCTAATTTTCTAACAGCAGCATCTGACTGCACCCGTACAAAATTTTCAAAATTATCAACATCAAAAGCAGCTTTATACGTATCCAGTACTTTCCAAACCAAAATGGTGCTAATCATAATTGGGTTCCCTAATTTATCGTTAACTTTAACACGCTCACTATCAAAATTGCTTGCTCGCAATGATATTCCTTTTTTACGATATAGAGGATTTGCCCAATAAAAACCGTTCTCCTTTACAGTACCTATGTATTTACCGAAAAGAAGTAATACTTTAGATGTATTGGGGTTAACTAAAAAGAAACCGGGTAAAATAATTATGGTGAGTATTAAAAAAACAAAAAACATTGCTATTATTGAATTAGCAATACTAAAAATTCCACCTCCAATAAATAGTATTAATATGAAAAACATAAAATAACCATTTGATACTTTTATAATTTTTTCTTGTGACATAATTTTTAAATTTAAAATGATATTAAAATGATATTATAAAGATATAATAAATTTTTTATAAAACCCAAATATTTAATTAACATTATTTTTATCTTAGCTAAAATTTTAAAAGTATGAATAGGTATAGAATAATTGCTGCCGGAATTGTTTTTTTAGCATTTAGTTTTAATGTATTTTCAGAAAATGTTGATTGGGGAGCTACCGGGCATAGAACAGTTGGTAAAATTGCAGAGGAATATTTAAACGCCAAAACCAAACGTAAATTAAAAAAATTGCTGAATAGTCAAAGTTTAGCATTGGTATCAACTTTTGGAGATGAAATAAAATCGGATAAGCGGTACAACGAATTTTACCCGTGGCATTATGTAAATTTACCGTTAGATGCTAATTATCAGGGTTCTGAAAAAAATCCAAAAGGCGATTTGGTAAAGGGAATTGAAAAATGCAAGGCGGTTATTTCAGATGAGAATTCGACAGATGAAGAAAAAGTTTTTTATATTAAATTGTTAGTGCATTTTATGGGAGATTTGCACCAACCTATGCACGCAGGTTTGCGCGAAGATAAAGGTGGAAATGATTTTCAAGTGAGATGGTTTAATTCTGGTACAAATTTACATGCTGTTTGGGATTCTAAAATGTTGAATAATTACAATATGTCATATACTGAGCTTGCCAAAAATGTCTCTAAAATTTCGAAAGTACAAATTAAAGCCATTCAAAAAGGTACCACCGAAGATTGGCTAAATGAAACCCATAAGCATACAAAAAATGTATATACTTCTGTAAAAAAAGGTGAAAAATTAAGCTATAAGTATATGTATGATAACTTTGGCTTAGTTCGTTCTCAACTTCAAAAAGCGGGAATAAGATTGGCAAAAGTGTTGAATGACTTATTAAGCTAAAAAAACTGTTTAAATATGGAAAGTATTCCAACGGCGTTTTTCTCTGTTTAAAAGCGCATTGAATTTATGGGGTACTTCAATTGAAACAGTTCTGGCCTCAAATGTTTTTGGGTGCAGAAATTTAAGTTGGGAAGCACATAGAAAAAGGCCTTTACCCGATGCGTTTTGTTGAGGACTCCCGTAAAGTTTATCACCTAATATAGGGTGCCCAATAGAAGCCAGATGTATTCTAATTTGGTGAGTTCTGCCAGTTTTTGGATAAACTTGTAAACAGGATAACTCCTTGAATTTCAGTGATTTTACAACCTTAATTATTTCAAACTTAGTTTCGGCATTTTTAGTATTTATTGGCGTAGTGATTGTTCTGTTTTGATGAACTTTACCGGTTACAATGGTACAGTATTTTTTTTGAATTGTGTTGGATTCAAATTGTTTACCCAGTTCAATTTGAGCAGTTTTTGTTTTAGCAATTAACAGTAATCCTGAAGTTTGGTTATCTAATCGGTGTACTGGTGTTGGGGTTTCCAACGCATCAAGTTCTTCACTTTTTTGTAAATTAAAAGGTAGCGCATTAACTATTGTTTTGAACTTATTACCACTAACTGATATGCCGGCAGGTTTAATAATTACAGCGCAAAAATTATCTTCATAAACAATATCTAATTTAAATTCATAAATTTTAGGTAATTTGCTAACATTCTCAATGAGTTTTAATACTTGACCTTCATAAACCCAAGTACCGGTTTCAGCAACTTTGTCATTTGCTAGGATTCGACCTTTTTTTATGGCTTTTTTTATGCCACTTTTAGAAGGAATATAAGCTTCAAAAATTTCAGGAGCATATTCTTGCAATCGAATATTTTTAACATCTGAAGGAACTATATGTGTATAAATAGTTTTAATTTGGTACTAGTTTTTAAGTTTGTTGGGCTGGTTTTTAATAAAGACGCTATTAAAACAAAAAAGTTACGGGTAACTGTTTATAAACTATACTAATTATTTGTTAAATAAGTTAAAAATAGCTTGTTAAAGTTTTCTAAAGAAGATTTTTTTTGTTGAGTAAAAATACAATTTCTTTATAATCGAATGAAAGTTGGAGGTTTTTGGCTTGACTATAAGTGAACCAATTAAAGTCGTTTACCTCTTTTTCTTGAATTTTAATTTCACCATCCCATTTTCCTAAAAACCTGTAATAATACCTGTTTTGCCAAATTCCTGTTTTAAGTATTTTGGTAGGTTGAAAATTCAAATTGCATTCCTCTTTCACTTCTCTAATTACATTTTGCTCTGGACTCTCGCCATCTTCAGCCCTACCTCCTGGGCAGCCCCAAAAACCAGGATAATTTTTAGTATAATTGGAACGCTGTAAAAGCAGTATTTTGTTGTCTTTTAAAATAATCCCCGAAGCTGCCAATATCATAATTTAATATTTGATTATTCCTAATGTTGCAGTTTGACCTGTTGCCAAATTCCATTCCTTGTCAGAAATCAAAGTGCCATTTTGGTCGTAAACTTTAAATTCGGCAGTATTTGGCCCTGATAATCCTTGATTGAGTGCCATAAAATCGATACGATTATAGCCGGGTTCAAGGGTTAGGTATATTACAAAATAGTTGCCTTTTAATCCAATATTGGTACTAACTACTTGTTCATTTAAAAATACTTTTATTCTATCACCATCAATATAACTGTGGTCTCTTGTTTCTAAACGAACCACCTTGGTTGTACTTTTTACAGTGCCTAAACTAAAATTACTGGCCAATCGTTGATGTGTTACATCTTTTCCTTTCCAATATTTTTTACCCATAATATCCTTGTCTTCAGGTAAAGTTTCCATTAAAAAGTTTTTTGTATTTGAATTTGATTTATTGTTATTTAAATTTTTATTAATGGCAGCTTTATTTACCTTGTTTTCAATAGTAAAGTTAAGGTTGTTGGGCTGTGTTTTTAGTGAAGGTAATTTTGCTTTTAATTGATTCGTACTTCTTACAGCATTAATTTCCGATTCTATTTTTTTGGCCTCCGTTTTGGTACTGTCCGTTTGAGCAATTAGGTCAAAGGAAAAAGCGCATAACAATACAAGTAGTATATATTTTAAATGTAGTTTCATAAACTGATTTGTATTTTACTCCTCAAAAAAAATGCCAATTGTAAATTATTTTAGTATTGCGAGTAAATTTAATAAAAAATGCCTCAAATGGTAGTATGAGGCATTTTTAAAGTTTTGCTAAATTTTTTATTTAATCATTTCAAAACTACGTTTAATAAATGAAGTTAAATCTTCACCATGCAACAAGTTTTGAGATAATTTAGCTAAATCAAATGCCTGTTTAATTAAACGTTCTTGTTTTTTGCTTGTTTTTGTATTTAAAATATCAACAACCAAATCATTGTTGGTATTTACTACCAAATTATACATTTCAGGGAAGTTACCCATTCCCATCATACCACCACCTCCGGTAGCCTGCATTTCTTTCATTCTTCGCATAAACTCTGGTTGCGTAATTATAAATGGATTTGCCGTTGAGTCCATAGCTTCTAATTGAACTGTATATGTTTCTTTCGGAATCACATTTTCAATTATAGGTTTTAATTTTTCCTTTTCTTCATCGGATAGTTTACTAATTTTATCTTCATCCTTTTTAATCAAGTTATCAATATGATCTGAGTCTACTCTAACAAATTGAAGGTTTTCTTTACTTCCTTCTAATTTTTGGATGAGATGAGACACGATTGGCGAATCTAATAATAAAACTTCGTATCCTTTTTCTTTTGCCGCTTCAATATAACTGTGTTGCGCTTTTACATCAGAAGCATACAATACAACTAATTTTTTATCCTTGTCTGTCTGAGCAGGTTTAATTTTTTCTTCTAATTCAGTAAAAGTTAAGTAGGTTTTGTCTACTGTAGGATACAACGCAAATTTGTCAGATTTTTCAAAGAATTTTTCTTCTGAAAGCATTCCGTACTCTATAATAACTTTAATGTCATCCCATTTTTCTTCAAAAGCTTTTCTATCATTTTTAAACAAACTGGTTAATTTATCGGCTACTTTTCGTGTAATGTAGCTTGCTATTTTTTTAACAGCGCCATCAGCTTGTAAATAAGAACGCGAAACATTTAATGGAATATCTGGTGAATCAATTACACCGCGCAACATTTGTAGAAAATCTGGAACAATTCCCTCAACATTGTCCGTTACAAATACCTGATTTTGGTATAATTGAATTTTATCTTTTAAAGGGTCAATATTTTTGCTCAATTTAGGGAAGTACAAAATACCTGTTAAATTGAATGGATAATCTACATTAAGATGAATGTTAAATAAAGGTTCTTCAAATTGCATTGGGTACAATTCTCTGTAAAAAGCTTTGTAGTCTTCATCTTTTAAATCGCTCGGATTTTTTGTCCACGCCGGGTTTGGATTGTTTACAATATTATCAACTGTTATTTTCTCAGGTTCTGCATCTTCTGGTGCATCTTCAGCTTTTGGTAAGGTTTCTTCTTTAGTTCCAAACTTAATTGGAATTGGCATAAACTTATTGTACTTGTGTAAAAGCTCATTAATTTTTGAATCTTCTAAAAACTCTGTTGAGTCTTCGTCAATATGCAATACAATTTCAGTACCTCTTTCGGTTTTATCAGTTTCTTCTAAGGTGTATTGTGGACTTCCATCGCATTCCCATCGAACCGCTTTAGCATCTTCTTTAAACGATTTTGTAAAGATTTCAACTTTACTGGCAACCATAAAAGAAGAGTAAAAACCTAATCCAAAATGACCGATAATTCCAGAGTCTTCAACCTTGTCTTTGTATTTTTCTACAAACTCTTCTGCACCTGAAAAAGCGACCTGGTTAATGTATTTTTTAACCTCCTCTTCGGTCATTCCAATTCCTTGGTCAATTATTCTAATTTCCTTTTTATCCTTATTAACAATAACTTCAATTTTTGGTTCACCAATTTCGCCTTTAATTTCTCCTAAAGTAGATAGGTGTTTTAGTTTTAGGGTTGCATCAGTTGCATTTGAAATTAATTCTCGTAAAAATATTTCGTGATCAGAGTATAAAAACTTTTTAATAATCGGAAAAATATTTTCAGCAGTTACATTAATATTTCCTGTTGCCATTTTTTATAACTTTTAATTTATTAGTAATGCAATAGTATTGTCAAAAAAAATACCAAATTTATATATGTGACAAGATGACATAAAAAATGCCGCGGTGCTAAATAAAAAGCCAAGATTTTATAAGGTTTGTTTAAATTTACTATCTTGTTTTACTATTCACAATAATTAAAACTATTTTTTTAAAATAATGACAAATTTAGATTACGATTATGTAATAATTGGAAGTGGGTTTGGAGGCTCGGTTAGTGCTTTACGATTATCAGAAAAGGGGTACAAAGTGTTAGTAATTGAAAAAGGGAAATGGTATACGAATAAAGATTTTCCAAAGACCAACTGGAATTTAAAAAAGTGGTTATGGTTACCTAGTTTAAAATTACACGGATTTTTTAAAATGACTTTTCTAAACCATGTGACTGTATTATCAGGTGTTGGGGTTGGGGGAGGATCTTTAACGTATGCCAATACATTGCCAATTCCAAAAGAAAAATTTTACAACTCAGGTAGTTGGGCCAAATTGCTAAATTGGGAACAACAGTTAAAACCTTTTTATAAAGAAGCCTATAAAATGTTAGGAGCAGCTACAAATCCTAAATTTTTTGAAGCCGATTTAGCAATAAAAGAACTGGCTAAAAAAATAGATAAGGAGCATAAATTTAAACCTACAAAGGTTAGTGTGTTTTTTGGAAATGAAGGAGAAACTGTACAAGATCCTTTTTTTAACGGGGAAGGCCCGGACAGGACGGGTTGTATTTATTGTGGCGCCTGTATGACAGGATGTAGGCATAATGCAAAAAACACGTTAGACAAAAACTATTTATATCTGGCTCAAAAAAAAGGAGCAATAATTAAGGCCGAAAGTGAGGTTATAAATATAAAAGTGATAGCAGGCGAAAATGGGGAAGATGGTTACAAGGTTCATTATAAACCAAGCTTACGCAGTGGTAAAACCAAGATAATTTCATCAAAAGGAGTTGTTTTTTCCGGAGGTGTTATGGGTACCGTTCCGTTACTGCTAAAATTAAAAGAAAAGTCACTTCCAAATTTATCAGAAATGGTGGGGTGTAATGTAAGAACTAATAATGAAGCCTTAATGCTGATAACATCAACCAATAAAAAAACAAAAAACTATTCAAAAGGTATTGCTATAGGTTCTATTTTGCATACCGATGACAATAGCCATTTAGAGCCCGTTCGTTATGGTGAAGGTTCCGACTTTTTTAGGCTCCTAACCATACCTCTTATAAAGCATAGGTATGCCATAATTAGAATTTTTGGAGTATTTGCTCTATTTTTAAGGCAACCCGTTAAATTATTGAAATCAATTTTCACTAAAAATTATTCAAAACGTACAACGGTTTTACTTTTTATGCAAAACATAGATAGTACATTACGCATAAAATTAGGTAAATTAACAACTATGAAAACCGAAAGCGAAGATGGACAAAAGCCAAGTGGATTTATTTCGGAGGCTATAAAACTGGGTCAAAAGTTTGGGAAAATTGTAAATGGCATGCCCTTTGTAAATTTTACAGATGTATTAAGAGGAACGCCTACAACTGCACATATTTTAGGAGGCTCTGTAATGGGTGAAAATAGTAGCAAAGGGGTTATTGATAAAAATAATAATGTTTTTGGTTATAAAAATATGCTTGTTTGTGATGGCTCTATGATATCAGCCAATCCCGGTGTAAACCCTTCATTAACAATTACAGCAATTACAGAACACGCAATGAGTAAAATTAAGGAAAAGGAAATTGATAAAATTTAATTATTAGAATTATGACAGATGATAATCACATTATAATTGATGGCTTTAAACACATTAAATATATTAACCAAGAATATGAAGAAAAGGATATGTTATTACGTGCTGAAAGTTATTTTGAATTGTTAAATTCTAGGCGATCGGTTCGTGATTTTTCTAGTAAACCCGTTCCTTTTGAGCTTATAGAAAAAATAGTTAAAACAGCAGGGACCGCGCCATCAGGTGCAAATAAGCAACCATGGACTTTTTGTGTTGTTGAAAATAAAGAAATTAAAAGAAAAATTAGGGTTGCTGCCGAGGCGGAGGAGCGGAAAAGTTATGAAAGTAGAATGAGCGAAGAATGGTTGAATGACTTAAAACATTTAGGAACCAATGCTAACAAACCATTTTTAGAAACCGCCCCATATTTAATAGTTGTTTTCAAACGACCCTTTGAGTATGATGAAAACGAAAATAAGCATCAGAATTATTATGTTAATGAATCGGTTGGGTTGGCTTGTGGTATGCTAATATCGGCAATTCATAATGCAGGTTTGGTAACATTAACACATACACCAAGCCCTATGCGTTTTTTGGAAAAAATTTTAAACAGACCTGATAATGAGCGGGCTTTTTTATTGCTTCCTATTGGTTATAAGGCTGATAAAGCCTATGTGCCGGATATTCAAAGGAAACCTATAACAGAGGTTTTAAAGCGGTATTAATTATCAAATCGGAGAAGCAGAAATTTTTTATTTCTGAATAATTGATCTTATAATAGTTCAAATGAAGAATCTTTGATATATCAATAGATAAATTTTCGATAAAATAAAATATACATTAAACATTAGTTATAGGTAGTAAAGTTGTGTAACCCCGCCATTTTTAGTATGTTTGGAACAGAAAAATAAAAACAATCTATATGTATAATTCTAAAATAACAGGACTTGGATATTATGTACCTGATAATGTTGTAACAAATGATGATTTATCCAAAATGATGGATACCAGTGATGAATGGATTCAAGAACGTACGGGTATTCAAGAAAGAAGATGGATAAAAGAAGGTAGTGAAGATACTTCTGCTGTTATGGGAGCAAAGGCTTCAAGGATTGCTATTGAAAGAGCCGGTTTATCCAAAGATGATATTGATTTTATTGTTTTTGCCACATTAAGCCCTGATTATTATTTCCCCGGTTGCGGTGTTCAAATACAAGATATGCTTGATTTGAGAACTGTAGGAGCTTTAGATGTTCGAAATCAGTGTTCGGGCTTTATTTATGGATTATCGGTAGCCGATCAGTTTATAAAAACAGGGATGTATAAAAATGTGTTGGTTGTAGGTTCTGAATTTCATTCGGGCGGATTAGATAAAACAACGCGAGGTAGAGGTGTAACCGTTATTTTTGGTGATGGTGCCGGTGCAGCAGTTTTATCAAGAACTGAGGATAACTCAAAAGGAATTTTATCATCGCATTTACATTCAGAGGGTAAACACGCCGAAGAATTAACGGTTTTAGCTCCAAGTATTAAGCATTGGGTTCCTGAAATTTTAGAGGCAAATGATGAAAATGACGAATCTTATTTCCCTTATATGAATGGCACATTTGTATTTAAGCACGCCGTGGTTCGTTTTTCTGAAGCCATTATGGAAGGGCTTCAAACCAATAATTTACAAGTGTCTGACATAAATATGCTAATTCCTCATCAGGCCAATTTAAGAGTTTCACAATTTATTCAAAAGAAATTCAGATTAACAGATGACCAGGTGTATAACAATATAATGAAATATGGTAACACTACTGCAGCTTCGGTTGTAATTGCGTTAACAGAAGCTTGGGAGCAAGAAAAAATTAAAGATAACGACTTAGTGGTACTTGCAGCTTTTGGCAGTGGATTTACCTGGGGTAGTGTTATTATTCGTTGGTAATATTAACTACTACTTACTACAATATAAAAGCCTCTAAAATGCAAGTTTAGAGGCTTTTTTAAAAGGTTATTAGTTAACTAATTCAAATAATTATAATATCCTTTCAATATTTTAAATATGTTGTATTTTCAATTAGGTATATATAATAGAACGAAGTTTATATTGTTTTGTGACAGTGTAAGTTGTTAAAAAATAGTTAATTATGCTATATTTTATATGAATCCACTTCCTTGCGTTTCGTTTGCATCTCTTCTTTTTCTGCTTTTTGCTCTATTTTTTCCGCCTCCAAATCGGTACATAAATCCTAAATATGCAGTTCTACTTTCCCAATAAAATGCGCCATTTTGAGGGTAAGGATTTTCTGAAGAGAACTTAAACCGCATTCCTTCAAAAATATCATTTACCCTTGCACTAATAGTTCCTTTTCCTTTTAATACATTTAAACTGGCACCGGTGTTAAGCATCCACATAGGTTCTACATTAAATTGAATCGATTTTCCTCCTCCTCGATATAAGGTGAAAATTTGAAATCGTAAGTTTTTAGTTGCCGTAAAACTGTGATTCATTCTAACATTAAGTGTATTATTGGTAACCTCTAATTGTCTTCCGTTTGCAATACCACTTTCAATCTGCGTATATAAATCCATGCTGGCATTCATACGCCACCATTTGGCAAATTTGTAATTTGTAGAGAGTTCAAAACCATAACGGTTATTACTGTCTGTATTTGTGTATGACAACTCAATTTTATCTTCATCAAAAGGATCAATATTTAAAATTCTTGTAATATTATCATTAACTCTTCTGTAAAAACCACCAAAAGTAACGGAGCCTTTTTTAAGTTTTCTAGTGGCTTAAGACTAGAATAAATTGATAAATTTGTTCTGTAATGCCTATAAAATATA
>CAYFFC010000055.1:0-10039 GCA_964342295.1 uncultured Lutibacter sp.
CGCATAATAAACAACGGGATGTACTCCATGGGGCCGGGCCTGTATAAAGCATTCATCGCAATTAAGTCTGCAAATTCTGTAGGTTTTAAAGCTTTCATATGCTTTTGCATACCGGGAGATTCGTATTGAAATATGCCAATGGTTTCCCCTCTTTGAAAAAGCTCAAATGTTTTTTTGTCGTTCAGAGGGAAATCATCAGGGATTAACTCTTTACCGTGAATAGCTTTTATAATTTTGACGGTGTCTTTAATAAGCGTTAAAGTTTTTAAACCCAAGAAATCCATTTTAAGCAAACCGGCACTTTCAACTACGTTATTATCAAACTGCGTTACATACATATCTGTATCTTTTGCAGTGGCAACCGGAATTAAATTTGTGATATTTTCAGGGGTTATAATAACACCACAGGCATGAATACCTGTATTTCTAACTGAGCCTTCCAGAGCGCGTGCCTGATTAATAGTTTGCGCATCCAACAAATCGCCTTCGGCAATTCGTTTTAGTTCTGTCACATTTTCAAGTTCTTCTTTTCTAAGGGCACTAACTTTACTTTTACTTTTTTCATCTTCGCCAAAAATATGCTGCAATTTTACTCCCGGAACTAATTTTGCTAATCTGTCTGCATCTTGCAATGGTAAATCCAATACTCTCGCTGTATCTCGAATGGAAGATTTTGCTGCCATGGTGCCGTATGTTATAATTTGGGCAACTTGGTTGGCACCGTATTTTTCAATAACAAAATCAATTACTTTTTGCCTGCCTTCATCGTCAAAATCAATATCAATATCAGGAAGTGAAACCCTATCCGGATTTAGAAATCGCTCAAAAAGTAAATCGTATTTAATAGGATCAATATTGGTAATCCATAAGCAATAAGCTACTGCAGAACCGGCTGCCGAACCCCTTCCGGGACCAACAGAAACACCCATTTTACGAGCTTCTAAAATAAAATCCCATACAATTAAAAAATAACCGGGGTAGCCTGTTTTTTCAATTATTGAGAGCTCAAAGTTAAGGCGGTCGATGATAGCTTCATCTAAGTTTTCACCATAACGTTTTTTAGCTCCTTCAAAGGTAAGATGCTTTAAATAGGCATTTTCACCTCTAACTCCATTATCTTTTTCATCTTCGGGGTTTAAAAATTGCTTTGGAATATCAAACTTTGGCAGTAAAACATCGCGGGCAAGGGTATAGGTTTCAACTTTGTCAATGATTTCCTGAATATTGATAATAGCCTCAGGGGTGTTTTTAAACAAGGCCTTCATTTGCTCTTGAGATTTAAAATAATACTCGTTATTAGGGAGCCCATATCTATATCCACGCCCTTTACCTTTGGGTGTAGCAATTTTTTCGTTCTCTTTTACACACAATAAAATATCATGTGCTTCGGCTTCATCTGCTTCAGTATAAAATGTATTGTTGGTTGCAATTAGTTTAACATCGTGTTTTTTTGAAAAACTAACAAGTACATTATTTACGTGCTGTTCGTTTTCCTGCTCGTGGTTCATAATTTCCAAATAAAAATCGTCACCAAACTGGTTTTTCCACCAAAGTAGCGCTTCTTCTGCCTGATTTTCACCTACATTTAAAATTTTACCGGGTATTTCGCCATATAAATTCCCTGATAAAACAATAAGATCTTCTTTGTATTGTTCAACAATGTTTTTATCAATTCTAGGTACATAGTAAAAGCCTTTGGTATGTGAAATTGATGACATTTTAGCTAAGTTGTGATAGCCGTTTTTGTTTTTTGCCAAAAAAACAATTTGGTAACCGTTGTCTTTGCGGGTTTTATCCAAATGATTTTCGCACACATGAAATTCACACCCGACAATAGGGATAAGAGGAGTTTTAGGCTGCTGACCTTCCTCTAAATTACTATTAATATCTGCTACCTTTTTGTTGTAAGCTAAAGCCTCTTTTACAAAGTTAAAGGCACCCATCATATTGTTGGTATCGGTTAATGCTACAGCTGACATATTGTTTTTAACGGCAGCATTAATGAGGTTGCTGATACTTGAGGTAGATTGCAAAATTGAAAATTGAGAATGACAGTGCAAATGTGCAAATGCCACGTTTTTTAAATCGTGCGAAGCTTTTGTTAGTAAGTTGTCTTCAACTGAAGAAGATTGAGATAATGCTTTAAGTTTTTCACTTTCTTTTTTAAGATTTAAGTGTTTTAAACCGATTACCTGAATAGTAGTTGGATTTTTTATTTTAAATGTTTCAAAATATGTTTCAGGTACATCTAGGATTTTTTTGATGTATATACCTGTACGAATCAGTTCAAAAAAACAGCGCGTTGTAGCTTCAACATCGGCGGTTGCATTGTGGGCCTCATTAAAAGGAGCGTCAAACAATTTTTGGTGTAGTTCTGTTAAAGTTGGTAATTTAAATTTACCGCCTCGGCCACCGGACAATTCACATAAGATAGCTGTGTCTTCAGTACATGTATCAATAACCGGTATGTTTGTCAATTCCGTTTGGGTGCTGTTTCTGTAAAATTCACAACCCATTATATTTATATCGAATCCAACATTTTGACCAACTACAAATGTTGTTTTTGATAGAACCTCATTAAATCGTTGTAAAACTATTTGTAACTCTTCGCCTTTTTCTTGTGCAAGTTGTGTTGAAATACCGTGAATTTGAGCAGCATCATAGGGTATGTTAAAACCTTCCGGTCGGATTAAATAATCTTGATGATCAATTAATTTGCCGTATTTATCGTGCAATTGCCAAGCTATTTGAACACACCTTGGCCAGTTTTCAGTATCGGTAATAGGAGCTTCCCAATTTTTTGGTAAGCCGGTGGTTTCTGTGTCAAATATTAAAAACATGTGCTGTAACTTCTTTAAAAATGAGAATTTAAAAGTATGAATTTATGAAAATTTAAATTTAAAGCTTCTGTTTTTTTATTAACAATACTAAATTATTTTTAAATACTTAATAGAATTGATAATTCATCAAAAACTTACTGAATAATCAGGGTATTTGTTGGGTATTTCATAATAATAGAGGTCGAATTCCAATCAACTAAAAACGCTAACAAACGTCATATTTTATATGAAGCATTAGTTTTAATTTTAATGCCTCTTAAGGACGATGTTAGCTTATGGAAAAACTTGATTTGAAGAGTTTTAAAGAAAATACGAAAGATACAATAACACACGAAGGAGTCATTTCTAAAATATCTAATGATACGGTTACTGTTTCACTAAAAGGTAATGTAAGTTGTGAGGCCTGTAAAGCCAAAGCAGCTTGTGGTGTTTCTGAATCTAATTCAAAAGAAATTGAAGTTAATGGCATATCGCAGTCATTTAAATTAAATGAATCTGTGCAGGTATTGTTAAAAAAGGATTTAGGCTTAAAAGCTGTTTTTTGGGCATATATTTTTCCTTTTGTTTTAATGCTTTCGGTACTTTTTTTAGCATCACCCTTTTTTAAAGAGTGGGTAGCCGGATTGTTGGCTATTGGAGTATTAATTCCGTATTTCTTATTGTTGTATGTTTTCAGTAATTTCTTTAAAAAAGTATTTACCATTTCAATTTTAAAAAATAAGTAAGAATGACAGATTCTGTTTTATATAGTGTGATTTTGCTAAGTGCTTTAGGTGTAGTTGCCGCCATAGTACTGTTTATTGTTTCAAAAAAGTTTTATGTATATGAAAATCCGTTAATTGCCGAGGTTGAAGATTTTTTACCTTCGGCAAATTGTGCAGCTTGTGGTTCACCCGGATGTAAATCTTTTGCGGAAAGATTGGTAAATACCGAAGATATTTCGGATTTATTTTGTCCTGTTGGTGGTAACGAAGTTATGAAACAGGTAGCCGAGAAACTAGGTAAAGAGGTTGTAGAAAAAGACCCAACCGTGGCAGTTGTACGTTGTCAGGGAAGCTGTGAGGTGCGACCAAAAACTACCGAATTTCAAGGGCCAACATCATGTGCAATATCGGCAATGATTTACAGTGGAGAAACCGATTGTCAATACGGATGTTTGGGTGATGGTGATTGCGTAAATGTTTGTCAGTTTGACGCCATGTATATGGATGAAAAAACCGGACTGCCGGTTATAATTTCAGATAAATGTACCTCTTGTGGAAAATGTGTAGAAGCGTGTCCGAGAGCCATTATAGAAATGCGTCCAAAAAATAAAAGGGACTTAAAAATATTTGTAGGTTGTTTGAACGAGGATAAAGGCGGTATTGCTAAAAAAGCGTGTGCAGTTGCCTGTATTGGTTGTTCTAAATGCGAAGAAATTTGTCCAAAAGACGCCATTACAATGCAAAATACACTAGCGTATATAGATCCTGTACTATGTACTTTATGTCGTAAATGTGTTCCCGTTTGTCCTACAAATTCAATAATTGAGACCAATTTCCCACCACGAAAAGAAAAGAAAACCGATGAGAAGAAGGTAGTTAAAAAAGTTGTTGCCAAAAAAGAGCTTATTGTAGAACCAGTAAAAACTAATATTGATGCTTAAAACCTTTCCTAAGGGTGGTATTCATCCACCAGAAAATAAATTAACATCAGCTAGTGCCATTAAAACCTTACCAACACCCAAGGTTGTAAATGTACCTATAGCGCAACATATTGGTATCCCATCTGAGATAATTGTCGATAAAAAAGATAAAGTTGAAATAGGGCAAGTAATTGCAAAATCGGGTGGATTTGTATCTTCCAATATCCATTCACCGGTAGCGGGTACTGTTACTAAAATTGATAAAATTATTGATAGTAGCGGATATAAAAAACAGTGTATAGTAATTAGAACAGATGTAAAAAATCCTGCAAATTTTGAAGAAAAAGAGTATCCTTTAAAAACCGATATTACCCTGAAACCGAAGGAAATTCTGAAACGGATATCAGACTACGGCATTGTTGGCTTGGGTGGTGCTACATTTCCTTCTCACGTAAAATTAAGCATTAAGGAAAATCAAAAAATTGATTATTTAATTATTAATGGCGTTGAGTGTGAGCCTTATTTAACTGCCGACCATAGGCTAATGCTTGAAAAGGCAGAAGAAATTAAGGTAGGAGTTGAAATTTTAATGTATGCTTTAGGAATTGAGAAAGCCATTATTGGAATTGAAAATAATAAAAAAGATGCCATAAAAGCATTTAAAAATGTTTTAAAAAAACCATCGAGTATCCAAGTCGCGGCTTTACAAGTAAAGTATCCGCAAGGAGGAGAAAAACAATTGGTACACGCTTTGTTAAACAGAGAAGTTCCTAAAAATGGACTACCGCTTGATGTAGGAGTAATAGTACATAATGTTGGAACCATTTTTGCCATTTATCAGGCGATTCAACATAATGTACCTTTGTTAGAGCGCGTAGTTACGGTTACAGGTAAAAAATTGGAAAAACCTTCCAATTTTTGGGTAAAAATAGGGACTCCAATTAAAGACTTGATTAATGAAGTTGGAGGATTGCCTGAAGGAACTCGAAAAATAGTAAATGGCGGGCCAATGATGGGTATAGCTATAAAAAGTACCGATGTTCCGGTAACTAAAGGTACATCGGGAATTTTGGTAATATCAGAAGAAGAGGCAAGTAGAAACAATGTTAGTAACTGCATAAGGTGTGGTGAATGTGTTTTTGTGTGTCCAATGGGATTAGAACCACATTTGCTAATGAATGTATCGGAAAGAGGTATGTTCGAAAAAGCTTCTGATGAAGATATTATGACTTGTATTGAGTGTGGTTCATGTAGTTATGTGTGCCCTTCGAACAGGCCATTGTTAGATTATATAAGGTTTGGAAAAATAAGTGTTAAAAAGTTAGAAACTGCAAAAATTAAAAATGAACAGTCAGCAAATAGTAATATCAGCGTCACCGCATGTGCACACTAGTCGAACATCAAAAAAAATAATGTTTGATGTTGTTTATGCGCTAATCCCTGCATTTTTAGTATCGTTATATGTGTTTGGAATTGGAGCACTTGTGGTTACATCGGTAGCGGTAATTTCATGTATAGTATTCGAATTTTTAATTCAAAAATACCTATTAAAAACAGCCATTACTGTTGGTGATGGATCGGCTTTAATAACCGGAATATTATTAGCGTTTAACTTACCCTCCGGAATACCAATTTGGATGGTGGTTGTTGGTAGTTTAATAGCTATTGGTGTTGCTAAAATGTCGTTTGGAGGGGTTGGATTTAATATATTTAATCCTGCTTTAGTAGGCAGGGTATTTTTATTAATTTCTTTTCCGGTACAAATGACCATGTGGCCAACGGCAGTTGAAAACAATACAGTGCTTACAGATGCGGTAACAGGAGCAACACCATTGGGAGTTATTAAAGAAGGATTGATGTTTGGAGAAACTATGACGGAGTTAAGCACAAAAATTCCTTCGTATTTGGATATGCTATTAGGAGCTACAGGAGGCTCGTTAGGAGAAATGTCAGCCATTGCCCTACTGTTTGGAGGTGTGTATTTGTTAATTAGAAGAATAATAACTTGGCATATACCTGTTGTAATGTTAGTTACAATGGCTGTGCTAACCGGTATTTTTTGGATAATTGACCCTAACCATTATGCAAATCCGTTAATTCACATTTTATCCGGTGGTGCAATTTTGGGGGCTTTTTATATGGCAACCGATTTGGTTACAAGCCCAATGACTAAAAAAGGAATGATAATTTTTGCAGTTGGAATAGGAGTTTTAACGGTAGTGATTCGTTTGTTTGGTGCATACCCTGAAGGAGTTTCATTTGCCATTTTAATCATGAATGCATTTGTTCCGTTAATAAATACCTATTTTAAACCAAAGCGATTTGGGTCAAAAGTTAAATCAAAAATTGTGTAATTATGAGTGCTAAAGAATCTACATTTTTTAATATGGTAATTACATTGTTTGTGATTACAATTATTGCCGGATTTTCATTGGGTTTTGTGAATGATTTAACAGTGGGTCCTAAAGCAAAGGCAAAATTAGAAAGAAAAGTAAATGCTCTTAAGTTGGTTTTACCACAGTTTAATAATAATCCGGTTAAAGAGGTAAGTAAAGTAAAGCTCGATAAAGTAAAGGACAGTGTTGAAATTTACCAAGGTTTATTTGATAATAACTTGGTCGGAGCAGCAATTATAGGATCTTCGGAAAAAGGGTTTAGCGGTTTGGTTAAAATAATGGTCGGATTTTTGCCTAATGGCAATATAAAAAACATTGTGGTTTTAGAACAAAAAGAAACCCCGGGATTGGGTACAAAAATAAAGGATGATAAGTTTATTCAACAGTTTAGGGGTAAAAACCCGGCTTCGTTTAATTTAAAGGTCAGTAAAGACGGAGGAGAGGTAGATGCCTTAACCGGAGCAACTATTACTACTAGAGCTTTTAGTGAAGCAACTCAAATGGCCTATGATGAATTTATAAAAATAAACCCTCAAACTAAAACTTCAAATAAATAATACAATGGCAAAAGTTTTAAGTCAGAAAGAAAATTTTTTAAAAGGAATTGTAAAGGAAAATCCGGTATTTGTAATGTTGCTGGGTATGTGTCCAACATTGGGAGTTACCTCATCAGCTTTTAACGGTTTGGGGATGGGAGTTGCAACCTTATTTGTATTACTAATGTCAAACATTGTTGTTTCTTTGATTAAAAAACAAATCCCCAGTAAAGTTAGAATACCTGCATTTATTATAATTATTGCGTCATTTGTTACTATAGTTGAAATGGTTTTAGAGGCTTTTATTCCGTTTTTATATGAACAATTGGGAATTTTTATTCCTTTAATAGTTGTAAACTGTTTAATTTTAGGAAGGGCAGAAGCATTTGCATCAAAAAATAATTTAATATCGTCTGTTTTAGATGCTTTAGGAATGGGATTAGGATTTGTGATAGCCTTAACAGTACTGGGAGCAAGTAGAGAAATTTTAGGTAATGGAAGTTTGTTCGAATTTAAGTTTGTAGCCGAAAACGCTAATACATTTATATTATTTATTTTACCTCCCGGGGCCTTTATTGCCTTAGCATATTTAACAGTTTTGTTTAACAAGTTAACTTCAAAAACAATTTAATTATGGATTATTTAATTATTTTAATAGCAGCAGTATTTGTTAATAATATTGTATTATCTCAGTTTTTAGGGATATGTCCGTTTTTTGGAGTTTCAAATAAAGTATCTACTTCAGTAGGAATGTCCGGGGCTGTGCTGTTTGTTATGACCTTAGCAACCTTGGCTACCTATTTATTACACCAATACATTTTGGTACCGGCAGGATTAGATTATTTACGAACCATAACCTTTATTTTGGTAATTGCAGCACTTGTGCAAATGGTTGAAATTATTTTGAAGAAAGTTAGTCCGCCACTATATCAAGCTCTAGGCGTATTTTTACCATTAATAACAACAAACTGCGCTGTATTGGGGGTAGCCATATTAGCATTAGGTTTAGAAGATGCTACTATTTTAAAAGCTGTCTTTTTTGCAGTGTCGCATTCAATAGGTTTTTCGCTGGCATTAATTGTATTTGCCAGTTTACGTGAACATTTAGAGCTGGTAAATATACCTAAAGGGATGAAAGGAGTTCCAATTAATTTATTAGTAGCCGGATTACTTTCATTGGCATTTTTAGGTTTTACAGGACTAGTTTAGTTACTATACTTAAAAAAATAAAATAATTTGATGTTTTTAAACTAATTGCCACTATAGCAGTATAATAGCTAATTGTAATATTGGTGTCCATAATTGAATTTTAAAAATGAAAATATACTTAAATAGAGTGTATTATTTAAAAATATCTCATTATATTTGCGCACTCAAATTAATAACCAAGGTCGCGAACCTTAAAAATTAAAACAAATGCCAGTAAAAATTAGATTACAAAGACACGGTAAAAAAGGAAAACCTTTCTATTGGATTGTTGCCGCAGATGCACGTGCCAAAAGAGATGGTAAGTATTTAGAAAAAATTGGAACGTATAACCCAAATGTAAACCCGGCAGCAATTGATTTAGATATTGATGGTGCTGTAAAATGGTTACAAAACGGGGCGCAGCCTACAGATACTGCAAGAGCCATTTTATCTTACAAAGGAGCTTTATTAAAAAATCATTTAGCAGGAGGTGTAGCAAAAGGAGCATTAACTGAGGAACAAGCCGAGGAAAGATTTCAGGCTTGGTTAAATGAAAAAGCTGCTAAAATTGAAGCTAAAAAAGAAGGC
Organism: uncultured Lutibacter sp.; assembly: GCA_964342295.1. Lineage (GTDB taxonomy): Bacteria > Bacteroidota > Bacteroidia > Flavobacteriales > Flavobacteriaceae > Lutibacter. The sequence goes on from CAYFFC010000055.1 coordinate 9,173, forward strand.
TTAACTAAAGCGAAAGCTGATGCTAAAGCTAAGGCTTTGGAGGCGGAAGCTAAAATTAATGAAGAACGTTTAGCTGCAGTTAAAGAGGCTGAAGAGGCTGCAATTAAAGCTAAGGCTGATGCTAAAGCTGCTGAAGCTGCTGCAAGTGAAGAAACTACTGAGGAAACTCCTGAAACAATTGATGACGCGCAAGCGGAAGCAACAGAAGAGGGAAAGACTGAGTAATTTTTTAAGCGATTATGCGTAAAGAGGCTTGTTTTTATTTAGGCAAAATCGTAAAAAAACACAGTTTTAAAGGTGAAGTAGTAGCGAAATTAGATACTGATGAACCTGAACTTTATAAAAATTTGGAATCGGTTTTTGTTGAATTAAACAATAACTTGGTTCCTTTTTTTATTGAAAAAATATCTTTGCAAAAAGGAAATCAACTTCGATTAAAGTTTGAAGATATTGAAAGTGAAGTTGAAGCAGATGAAATAATGGGGGCTGCATTGTTTTTGCCTCTAGAATTTTTACCAAAATTAACAGGCAATAAATTCTATTTTCACGAAGTTGTAAATTTTGAAATTGAAGATGTTGCATTTGGCAAGGTTGGAGTAATTACAGGTATTAATGATACTTCTTCACAGGCATTGTTTGAAATCAATGCCAATGGTACAGAAGTATTTATACCGCTAATAGATGATTTTATTGTAAAAGTTGATAGAGACAGAAAAAAAATAATTGTCAAAACGCCTGAAGGCTTAATTGATTTGTATTTGAATAATTAAAATAATTAGAGAGGTGGCCGAGTGGTCGAAGGCGCACGCCTGGAAAGTGTGTATACGCCAAAAGCGTATCGAGGGTTCGAATCCCTTCCTCTCTGCT
>CAYFFC010000056.1:0-9501 GCA_964342295.1 uncultured Lutibacter sp.
GCTCAAAATATGCACTTTGAAAAAAGTGGAGCATTTACAGGTGAGATCTCTGCGGAAATGTTACAAGCTGTAGGTGTGAATATTGTTATTTTAGGACACTCAGAAAGAAGAGAATATTTTGGTGAAACTGATTCCCTGTTGGCTAAAAAAGTTGATGCAGCATTAGCAAACGGAATGGAAATTATTTTTTGCTTTGGGGAAGTTTTAGAAGATAGAAAAGCAAATAAACATTTTGAGGTTGTTGAAAGCCAAATTAAAAATGCCTTATTTCATTTAAAAGCCGATGCTTGGAAAAATATTATATTAGCATATGAACCTGTTTGGGCAATTGGTACCGGTGAAACTGCTACTCCTGAACAAGCCCAAGAAATGCACGCCTTTATAAGAAAAATTGTAACCGAGAAATATACTACCGAAGTAGCCGAAGAAGTTTCAATTTTATACGGTGGTAGTGTAAAGCCAGCAAACGCAAAAGAAATATTTTCAAAAAATGATGTAGATGGAGGTTTAATTGGTGGGGCTTCACTTAACAATGAAGATTTTAAAGCTATTATAAGCGTAATTTAAATGGATTCAATTTATATATCGTATAATTTTTCTGTAAATCCTAAAGAACCGGCAACTGAAATTTTAATTGCAGAGTTGGGTTATGCCGGTTTTGAAAGTTTTGTTGACAATGAGCAAGGTGTTATTGCCTACATCCAACAAAAAGATTGGAATGAAAATATATTAGACGATATTCATATATTGAACTCGGGAGAATTTGATATTTCTTTTAAACAAGAAGTAATTCAACAAACAAACTGGAATAGCGAATGGGAGAGAAACTTTAAGTCGATTCAAGTTGATGATAAAGTTAGTATTAGGGCTCCCTTTCATAAAAAGCCAACGTTGCAATATGATATTGTTATAGAGCCCAAAATGAGTTTTGGTACGGGGCATCATGAAACTACTTATATGATGGTACAGCACTTGCTACAAATGAATTTAGAAAATAAATTGGTTTTAGATATGGGATGCGGTACAGGAGTTTTGGCAATTTTTGCTGAAATGAAAGGAGCAAAGCACATTGATGCCATTGATATTGATAACTGGTGTTACCTGAATTCATTAGAAAATGTGGCAAGAAATAATTGTAAAAATATTGCTGTTTTTGAAGGAGATGCAGCCTTGTTAATTGATAAACATTACGATGTTATTATTGCAAACATCAACAGAAATATTTTGTTAAACGATATAAAGGTGTATGCCGGTTGTTTGCGTACAAACGGAGTATTGCTGTTAAGTGGCTTTTATGCTGAAGATGTACCAATAATTGAAGCTGAAGTGTTGAAATATGGGTTGATTTTAGATAAAGTTATTGAACGCAATAACTGGGTAGCTCTAAAGTTTAATAAATAATTTATTATTTTAGCAGTATGAGTATAAAAAGAAAAATTCAAGAAGAAGTTGATGTGCTGGATAAAGCAACCAATCAGTATGAAATTGTATTGTTTAATGATGATGTAAATACCTTTGATTTTGTTATTGATTCTTTAATTGAAGTTTGTGATCATACACTAGAGCAGGCAGAACAGTGCACTATTTTGGTTCATTATAAAGGTAAATGTACAGTTAAAACCGGTGAATATCACGATTTAAAACCTAGATGTTCTAAATTACTAACCAAAGGCTTATCGGCAGAAATTGTGTAAAACGAAAAAGTCAATTTTATGTAAATTGACTTTTTCCTAAGAGTTACTTAACCAAAAGAACATTATGAAATAAAAATGAAAAATATAAATTGTAACTCTATAGTTATTAGACGATAATGCAAGAATATACTTACAAAAAAACCGGATAAAGTCCGGTTTTTTTAATTGTGTTAACAAATTATAAAGGAATGTTACCATGTTTGCGTTTTGGTCGGTTTACTTCTTTTCCTTCCAGCATTTGGAAACCTTTAATTAATTTTCTTCGTGTGTTTTTAGGATAAATAACTTCATCAATAAATCCACGTCTTGCTGCTCTATATGGGTCTGCAAATTTATAGGCATATTCGGCTTCTTTTTCTTTCCATTTTTCTTCAGGGTTTTCGGCAGCCATAATTTCTTTTCTGAAAATAATTTCGGCAGCACCTTTAGCTCCCATTACAGCTATTTCAGCAGTAGGCCATGCATAATTTAAATCGGCTCCAATATGTTTAGAATTCATCACATCATATGCCCCGCCATAAGCCTTGCGCGTAATTACCGTAACTTTAGGTACCGTAGCTTCACTTAATGCGTATAGTAATTTTGCACCGTTGGTTATAATTCCGTTCCATTCCTGGTCAGTACCAGGTAAAAATCCAGGTACATCAACCAATACCAATAACGGAATGTTAAAACAATCGCAAAAACGGGTGAAACGAGCGCCTTTAACTGAGCTTTTTACATCCAAACAACCAGCTAACTGCATAGGTTGGTTAGCTACTATACCAATACTTCTGCCAGCTAAACGCGCAAAACCAACTATAATATTTTCAGCATAGTCTTTATGAATTTCAAAAAATGAATCCTCATCAATAATTCCATCAATCACCTCGTGCATATCATAGGGCTTATGTGTATCTTCAGGAACAATATTAATAAGGTGTTCTCTAAGCTCATCGTTTATTTCATAAGGTAATTTTTTAGGAGTTTCACGATTGTTCTGAGGCATATAACTCAACAATTTTTTAACATCTTCCAGGCATTGAATATCATTGGCAGATGTTACATGGGTAACTCCCGATTTGGTGGAGTGGGTACTTGCGCCACCAAGTTCTTCGGCGGTAACTTCTTCGTTAGTTACGGTTTTTACAACATTCGGACCTGTTACAAACATATAACTGGTATCTTCTACCATTAAGGTGAAATCGGTCATAGCAGGTGAGTAAACCGCACCGCCGGCACAAGGACCCATAATAGCTGAGAGTTGTGGAATTACACCTGATGATTGTACGTTTCTGTGGAAAATATCGGCGTAACCTCCTAGAGATTTCACACCTTCCTGAATTCTGGCTCCACCGGAATCATTCAAGCCAATGCAAGGAGCTCCTACTTTAACGGCTTGATCCATTATTTTGCAAATTTTTTCGGCGTGTGTTTCAGAGAGTGCCCCTCCAAAAACAGTAAAATCTTGAGCAAATACGTAAACCAACCGGCCTTCAATGGTTCCATAACCTGTAACTACACCATCACCAAAGTATATTTCTTTGTCCATTCCAAAATCGGTAGTTCTATGGGTTACCAAAACACCCATTTCTTCAAACGAACCTTCATCTAACAAATAAGCAATGCGTTCACGTGCTGTTAATTTTTTCTTTGCGTGCTGTTTGGCAACTCTTTTTGCTCCACCCCCTTCATGAGCCAGTGCTACGCGTTTATCTAATTTTTCAATTTTTGTATCCATTTGTGTTTCCATAATATTAAATATTAAAGGATGTTAGTTAGTAACTAGGTATTCTTAGTTTTTTTTGATCTTCTAAATAGATCTTTAAGGCCACCAACGAAGCTATTTTTGCTTCTTCTTCTATTTCATTCTTTAGCTTTTCAGGTGAATAGTAATTTTTCACAAAATGTGTGTCGAAATTCCCTGTTCTAAAAGCTTCATGCTCACATACAAACTTACCAAACGGCAATGTTGTCATAGCGCCTTCAACTTTGTAATTTTCAATAGCTTCGATCATTAATTGAATGGCTTCTTCGCGGGTTTTACCATAGGTTATGAGTTTAGAAAGCATAGGGTCGTAATAAATAGGAATATCCATTCCTTCTTCAAAACCATCATCAACTCTAATGCCATCACCTACAGGTATTTTATAAGTACTTAAATTACCAACGCTTGGTAAAAAGTCGTTCAATGGATCTTCTGCATAAACACGTAATTCAACAGCGTGGCCATTAATTTTTAAATCTTGCTGGTTAATTTCAATAGCCTCACCTCGTGCAATTTTTATTTGTTGTTCAACCAAATCTACCCCGGTAATTAGTTCGGTAACGGGGTGTTCAACTTGTAGGCGTGTATTCATTTCTAAAAAGTAGAAATTCAAAGAACTATCTACTAAAAATTCAACTGTGCCGGCGCCTAAATAATCACAAGATTTTGCAACATTTATAGCTGCTTGCCCCATGCGTTCTCTAAGTTCAGGTGTTAATACAGATGATGGCGCTTCTTCAACTACTTTTTGGTGGCGACGTTGTACACTACATTCTCTTTCAAAAAAATGCAAGACGTTACCATGGCTGTCAGCTAGTACTTGAATTTCAATATGGCGAGGTGATGTAATGTATTTTTCTACGAAAACGGAACCATCACCAAAGGCTGATGAAGCCTCACTTATGGCGCGTTCCATTTGTTCTTCAACATCTTTCTCGTGTTCTACAACACGCATACCTTTACCACCGCCACCGGCGGCAGCTTTTATTAAAATTGGAAATCCTATTTCATGAGCAATTTTTACAGCTTCCTTAGGGTTGGTAACAGCTCTATCCACACCCGGAACCATAGGAATGTCATAATTTTTAACCGCTTCTTTAGCAGCTAATTTATCGCCCATGGTTTTTATTGCAAAAGATTTAGGTCCAATAAATATGATGTTATTGTCTTCGGCTTTTTTTGCAAAATCGGCATTTTCACTTAAAAAACCGTATCCCGGGTGTATTCCATCAACGTTAAGTGTTTTACAAACTTCAATTATTTTGTCACCGCATAAATAACTTTTGTTTGAAGGAGCTTCTCCAATACAAGCTGCTTCATCAGCGAACCTTACATGAGGAGCATTTCTATCTGCTTCAGAATATACAGCTACCGTTTTAATCCCCATTTTGCGAGCAGTTTTCATAACTCTAATGGCAATTTCACCCCTATTTGCTACAAGTATTTTTTTCATTTCAAGTTTCTTTACAGTTAATTTTTTAATAATAACTTTTATGCCATTTCAATCATTAATTCTCCTTTTTCTACAGTACCTCCTTTTTCGGCATTAACGGTTTTTATAGTTCCATCTTTAGGAGCGCTAATTGCATTTTCCATTTTCATGGCTTCTAAAATTAGCAGTGTATCTCCCTCTTTTACTTCTTGTCCTTCTGATACATTTACACTTAATATCATACCCGGCATAGGTGCCTTTATGTCGTTTGCTTTTTTAGCAGACCCTAATGAAAATCCCATCTCTTTAATAAGTAAATCAAGAGGGTTGGAAATGGTAACATTATAACTGCTTGAATTTACGCTTACAACGTAATTTTTCTTGTTAAAATCAGCTTTTTCTAAAGTAATATCAAATGACTTATTGTTACGCAACAAATGAAATTTCGATTCAGAAAGTTTTAACAAATCTAATTTCTCGATGTCTGAACTTTTAATTTCTTGTTCAAATGATTCATCAACTTTTACGTTAAATTTTTTCTCCATATTAATATTATTTGTAAAGTTTACTAGTTAGGATAATGTAAAGTTTTCATTTTTTTTATTTAAAATATTATGACGAATATCAGTATTTTGAAGAAAATATTTTTTGATATTAGCAATAAGGATGTTTTTTGTGAATATCGTAAAAAAATACTGATATAAATAACGAAAAGTAAAATTACTTTAGTTGTACAAAAAAATAGTCGTAAACAAAAAAAGAGCGAGAACGCTCTTTTTTTTATACTACTAACTAAAAAAATCAAAACCATTACCTAAACAGGTTAAGTAATGAATTATGAAACAAATTTAAGTCAATGTATTCAGATAAGTAATGATATTTGTCAGTAAATCAGAAAATAATGACTTAATTATAGAAAAAAGCAGCTAAATTTACTTAGCTGCTTTTAATGTGACCTCGCCAGGATTCAAACCTGTTCGCTAAAGGCTAGTGTTTATAGGTGTTTGCGAATTTCAAAGAATTTGAGGTAGTCGTTTAGCTACCATAAATATCAAATTGTATTGCTATAATTTGACTTTCGTTGATGTTTTAAAGATACGATTTTTACCTGATAAATAATGGTAAATTTCATCAAATTAAATGATTACTCTTTGAACAATCTAGAAAATCGTTCTTCTAAAACTTTACGATATGAATTTTGCATTTTTGTTGTTAAAAATGATGTTTTAATTAAATCTATCATTTCTTTTTTCTTTTTTTGAAAACGACCAAAAACAGCATCAATCTGTTTTGTTGTTAACCCAAGAACTTTCCCAAATTGGACAAATTGTTCTTTTGTGAATTTCTTCTTTTTACCATTTATTGTTAACGCTAGTTCTTCTTTATCTTCCGGATTTACAATAGCGACATTCAGTAAATCATAAGCAGAAGTTAAATTCCAACCAAAATTACTTTCAATCATAGAAAAGTTTTTTAAATGCATATCATTATTTCCTGTAAGAAAACTAAATATGGTAATTTCGAAAAAGAATAATTTATCTAATAAGGTATTACTTGAATATTCATTTAATGCGCGCCCAATTTTTTCCATAGAACTTTTATACTTATCGAAAGCTTCGGTAATTTGGAACATATCAATCATATGAATTTTTTTTCCATCTTCTGTTCTGTCGATTCTTTTGGTGATGTATGAAAGTTCTTTTGATTTCAACCGGATTAAAGATGAGGGAACCGTTTTAATATTCATAAGTTCTGCTAACCTCATTGTGAGATGTTCATTTTGTGGCATTTCAGGGTATTCATCTGATGGAGGTTTGAAAATATAATTGCCACCCAAAGCACCTACAACAGTTAATCTATTTTCTTTGGTAATTGCATCTAACGACATAGATAATTTTGGTTGTACTCCGGGAACGGTTATGCTTCTTTCAATTATATTTTTAGCTAAAGCGGTCATTTGATTCAGTGAATAGGATAGGACAGGAGCTTTTTTTGTTCCGAAGAATTGCAAACTGCATTTTTCGTGAAAATCAGTTTCATTATTAGTTAAAATTTGATAGCAATACAAACACTTATTTTTCATTTTCATCTTCTATTGGTTGAACACTTACTGCTCCAATGCAGTTTTGACAACAAGCTAATAACAATCCCATTCGGTCATTTGGATTTATTTTCCAGTTTTTTGATGCAATGTTTAACAGCCATCCTTCAGGAATTAATCCTTCAAAAAAAGGAAATAATCGGTTACTCTTAAAAGGCTCAATTTGAACAGGCATTGTAAATGTGATAAATTGTTTTGGAAAGCTTTTTACATATTCTGGTGTATACGTAAAAGTGTAATCACCATCATTTGTTTCAACCAAAATTCCGGCTAGTGTGGAGTTGTAATATATTTTTGCACTTTTCATAGTCTAGTTATTTGACGAATTGATTTCCTTTGAATTTACCGGAGCTAATTCGTGTCCAAACATCTGCAATACTAAATTTACTTTTTCCATATTGAGGTTTGTTTTTCCCTGTTCAATTTTACGAACCACGGTTAAAGCAACGCCAGTACGTTCTGCAAATTCTTCTTGAGTTAAATTTACTTCCTTTCTTCTGTCTTTTACGAATTGAGCTAATCGTTTCATTATATGCTTTTGAGTATAATATACGCCAAATATAATAAATTATATGTAATTACATACAATTTAATTGAATAATAGTGATTTATATGTTAAGGCGTATAGTTTAAATAGATGTTAAGATACATTCTTCAAATACTCTTCTACAATTTGAAGCTTTATTCCACTGTATGCTGCAAATTCTTCTATGGTTACAAATTGGTGTTGTTCCTTTCCAAAATGAAGTTTTATTTTATTGAGTAGTTTACGTCCATAGCGTTCACTTCTTCCGGTGATGCACTGGATGTCCTTTGGATATATACAGGCTCTAATTATCTTCATTTCATACTGTATCTATGCTTTATCCATACCGATGCTATACTGTATCTATATTGCCTTGTTCGGAAAAAAAAGAATGATTCGGCAGGGTTGCATATTATTTTTTGATTTCTCTTATAAAGATAAGTTGCTTTGTTGAGAATTAAAAATTTTAAACAATATGGCTAAACAAACAGGTATTATTAGGTTAAAAGGAACCATTGGTGGTATTTCTTTTTACAAAACAAGTGACGGACACTTAGCTCGTGAAAAAGGCGGTGTGGATGCATCGAGAATTGCAACCGACCCTGCTTTTCAAAGAACGCGTGAAAATGGCGCTGAATTTGGTAGAGCCGGTAAAGGTGGTAAGTTGCTTAGAAACGCTATTCGTGTTTTATTGCAAAATGCAAAAGATAAACGGGTGGTTAGCAGGTTAACAACCGATCTTTTAAAGATTGTAAAATCGGATACCATTAATGCAAGGGGTTTAAGAACGTTGGAAGATGGAAAATTGCGTCTTTTAAAAGGTTTTGAATTCAATGCCAATGGCAAGTTAGGTGCTACGCTTTTTAGCACTTTTACCAGCACTTTTGACCGCGCAGCCGGAGATGCTGCGGTGAGCATTGAGAGTTTTGCACCAAGTATTCGAATTGCAGCTCCTGCCGGTACTACACATTTTAAATTGGTGATGGGCGCAGCGGAGCTGGATTTTGCAAAAGAAACTTCGGTTTTTGAGAGTGATGCCACGGCGGTATTGCCGTATGATGCCGATCCAACGGCGGTTATCGACTTATCGGCTAGCGTTACTGCTAATTCTACATTGCCGGTGGTTCAGCTATTGGGCATTGAGTTTTTCCAAGAGGTGAACGGTGATATGTATCCGTTAAAAAATGGTGCATACAACGCACTTGCTGTAATTGATGTTGCAATTCCACCTGCCGGATAATGAACTTTCTTTTACAAAGAACCTATTTTAAAGAGGGTACTAACAGTGCCCTCTTTGTAAAAAATCGCTTTTTGGGGTTTGTTATAGAGTTGCCCTGGTTAGCGAACAAAAGAGCGGTTTCGTGCATTCCTGAGGGGGTATATGAATTGCAACCTAGGTATTCAAAAAAGTTCAAACACCACTTGTTGTTGGTAGGGGTAAAAAACCGGAATTTAATTTTAATTCACCCGGCTAATGATGCCCAAAAAGAATTGTTGGGTTGTTTGGCTCCTGTTACTTATTTATCAGGAATTGGAAAAGGCACTACTTCAAAATTATTATTTCAAAAAATACTTTCAATGTGTTACCAGGCATTTGAACGAAAAGAAAAGGTAACCTTAACTATTACATCATAACTTATGAAAATAACAGAACGCTATACAAAACGAACACCTAAATTTTTTAGAAAACTGAGAAACATTGGTATTGCACTGGCTGCTGCAGGTGGTGCCATAATTGCCGCACCCATTACACTACCCGCAGCTGTGATTACAGTGGCCACCTACTTAACAGTTGCCGGAACGGTGGCAACAGCAGTAAGTCAGGCCGTAGTTTCAGATGAACATAAAAACCAAAGCGTAGACCAAGAATAAGCCTTTGATGTTTCAAAATGACATACAATTACGATCTGGTGTTGTTGGGGGTACATTGCTTTCTACTGCATTTAATATTAGCTTTAACGATGTTTTATTTACCGTGGTTATGGCTTTTATTGGTGCAGT
>CAYFFC010000057.1:0-7429 GCA_964342295.1 uncultured Lutibacter sp.
CGCGAATTTTACGCTCAATTTTTGATAGGCCGTATTTATTATTTTCTTTTTGTTAATATTTATTTTAAAGATGTAAGTCTTTGAAAACTCTTTTTTGGTCAATGCAAAAAAGAACAAGAACCAATTAAAGCAACAGCTTGCTTCCTTTCAGTCGCAATGACGGAAGAATTATGAAGTTTAAACACCCCTAAAGTCTCCTCAAGGAGCTAATTGTGAAAAAAAATTAAAGGAATTTATCTAAAAGTCGGTGGACAAATAAAATTAGTCGGACGACTTTTAAAATTAGTCGGTCGACTTTTAAAATTTTCTCAAGTGAAAATTTATTTTGCACTTAAATAAAACTTAAAAACCTGCACTTTTTATTGAAACAACTTAAACTGATCCGATTTTTCTTCTAATGAAGTGGCAATTAAATTACAACTGTACGGATATTTAAAATCGTGATAATTTGCTCCGCCCAACCAATTTTCTTCATCTTCTTTTTTTAATATCACCGGCATTCGTTGTTTTGTATTATGAATTTTACACATTAATTCATTAGCTTGGGTTGTAACAATGGTGTATGTATTTAAAACCGTGTTGTCAAAATTAATCCATTGCGTATAAATTCCGGCAAAGGCAAACAAGGCATTATTAGGTATGGTAATTAAATACTTTTCTTTATTTTTTCCTTTTGAGTCTTTCCATTGCCATTCATAAAACCCATCAGCCAATACCAAACAGCGGTTTTGAATAACTGTTTTAAACGATGGCTTTTTTGATAATGTTTCAATGCGTGCATTTAAAGTATAGTGTTTTATGGCATCATTTTGAGACCATTCCGGAATTAATCCCCAGTTAAAAAACTCAATTTTAGCGGGATTTACATTGGTAATAACCGGCGTTTTTGGAAAATCAAAAGCACTACAATACACAGTAGGAAGGTAATCTTGCTCTGTGGTAAACTGCGCATGAAAACGTTGCATAATTTCTTCACGCTTTTTAATTAAACGAGTTTGGTAGCACATGGTATTACATTTAACGGTATCATTTTATTTTCATTCTTTTTTAAATAGGCATTTAAAATTCGCTTTACATCATTGGTATCTTTTTGAGCAGTAATAAAATCGATATAATCATCAGCGCTTTTTATTTTTTTTCGTTTTTTAATATATCCAAAACCTTTATAAATTCCGTTTAAAACCAAAACACAAGCATACTCTTTACTGTTTCTTCCGGTTTCTTTTATTATAAAATTCTCCGATTCAAATTTTACAGATGCTATAGCCTTTAAAACACGTTGGTTATAACTTTCAACAGGCTCTTCGTTTCTACAAATTCCTTTGCATTGTTTTAGTTGGTAATGGAAACAACTGCTTACATTGGTTTGCAAATGGCAGTATTTTGGGCACAGTTCAAACCGCTCGCATAATTTTTCTAAAAATACTCTACACTCGGTTGTGTTGTAAAACTTCATCAACGGATTGGAAACCAATTTAAGACGGTTATAGGCCAAATGTACAATCCCTTCTCTGTCTGTATAGTTAAACAGCGCAATGCTTTCTTGGGCTCTGCGTTGTGAACGATTGTATTTTGGGTAATGGTGTTTAATTTCGGAAGATTCTAATAACAATGCTAACAGCTCACTTCCGGTTTCGGTAAACGTAACATTGGCGGTTTCTAAGCACATGGTAATTTCCTTTTTTGCCTTGTCGTAAAAATGGCTCACAACACGTTGCTTAATATTATTAGCCTTGCCAACATAAATAATTTCATCCTTTTCATTTCTAAAATAATATACCCCAAATGATTCGGGCAATCCATCAATTACCTCTTTTGAAAGCATTGGCGGCAAGGTTGCTTGGCGTGAACGCGGATTTAAAAACGAATTTATCACCATATTTTTAACATCAAGCTGTAATAATTGCTCAAAGAGGATGACTGTTGCTTCAGCATCACCTTTTGCTCTGTGCCGGTTTTTAATTTTTATGTTTTTAGTAGCACACAAATGCCCTAAACTGTATGACTTTAAACCGGGTATTAATTTTCTGGAAAGCCTAACGGTACACAACTTTTTTCTGTTAAAATCAAAGCCTAAACTTTTAAACTCTGCTTTAATAATATTGTAGTCAAAATTAACGCTGTGAGCAACAAAAATACAGTCTTTTGTAATTTCATTTACCTGCTTGGCAATTTCATAAAACTTGGGTGCACTACTCACCATAGCATTGGTAATGCCTGTTAAATTTGTAATGAATTGTGGAATAGCACACTGTGGATTTACCAAGGTTGTAAACTCTTCTGTTACTTGTGCTCCATTGTGTTTAAAAATAGATATTTCGGTAATTTTTGAACCGGTATACCCGTTTCCTGTGGTTTCTATGTCAACAATGCAATACACTTAGCTTAATGATTTTTCAAGTTCTTTAAGCTCAACGCCTAATTGGGTTAACATAGTAGCAATACTGCTTATTTTAAGTTCGTGCGCTTCGTATTCCTGGGTATTAATACTACAGGTAAATTCCCATATTTCCAACACATCATTGGCCGGTAAATAATAGGGACTGTATTTTTTATTATCAGATACCATTAACAAATTGCCGTTTTCTTCAATATGACTATATACGCGTTTATATACCATTCCTTCACTTTTAGAAAGTACTATATAGGTTTTTCCATTTTTAATAGCTCTTATATCTTCAATAAAACGAGCTACAATGTAAGACCCACTTTTTACGGGCAACATAGAATCGCCCTTAATTGGAAATGCTCTGTGCTTTCCGGTAGGTAAAAACGGTAATTTTATTTTAGTAAGATGCTCTATGTATTCCGGATCGGAATAACCTCTTAAATATCCGGCAGATGCTTCTACTGGGATTACTTCAATTAAATCTTCATCGGCACCATCTACAGTAATGGGAAATAAAATTCTTCGATTACCAACCTCAATAAACGATGCGTCTTTAGATGCCGATAAATCATTTTTAATTAAAATATCAATGGGAATATTAAAATATTCTGATAAGTCTATTAAAAAATCTACCGGAGGAATCGCGCGGTTCTCTTCATAAGAACTTATCCTTGAACGCGATACTTTTAAATCCTCCCCAAATTGTTCTTGTGTTAAGCCTTTTAAAGCTCTAATATGTTTGATGTTTTTTGCTAAAAAATTCATAATGCTAAATGTATGAGCAATAACCGCTAATTATTTGAGCTAATTTAGCAAAAAATAAATTACTGCCAATATTTTTAACATAAATGTATTTAAACTGCCATACATATTACAGCCTTAGATATGGTACAATATCACCTAAAGAACTGATTGATATCGCATTACAATATCATATTACAACCGTGTGCTTAACCGATATTAACAGTACTTCTGCCAATTTAGAATTTGTACAGTTGGCTAAAAAGCACGGAATTCAACCAATAATTGGTATTGATTTTAGAAATGGAGCACAGCAACAATTTGTTATAATTGCAAAAAATAATACCGGCTTACAAAATATCAATACCTACTTATCGGAATTTTTGCATACTAAAAATTTTAGCATTCCTAAAAGAGCAAAAAGCTTAAAAGACACCTTTGTTATTTACCCTTTTCAAAATGATGTTTTTGATTTAGAAGAAAATGAATTTATAGGTATAAAACCATCGGATTTAAACCGATTACAATTTTCAAAATGGAGGTATCAGCTTCCTAAACTTGTGGTGCTAAAAACAGTATCCTTTCAAAATAAAAAGGGCTTTAACACTCATAGATTGTTAAGAGCTATTGACAACAACACCCTATTAAGTAAACTTCCAATAACTGAACAAGGAAATGTAAATGATGTAATGCTGCCGGTTACCGATTTAAAAAAAAGCTATGCTGCATATCCTAAAATTATTGAGAATACTAAAAACATATTGAATACGTGTAATATAGAATTTGATTTTTCACAAAACAAGCCTAAAAACCAAGAAACCTATACCAATAGCAAAGAATTAGACTTCAAACTGCTTAAAAAACTGGCTTATGAAGGCCTGCATTACCGCTACAAGCGAATTGGAAAACGCGTGTTTACACGTTTAGAAAAAGAACTTGAGATTATAAAACAAAAACAGTTTGTCTCTTATTTTTTAATCAACTGGAAACTGCTTAAGTACGCACGTAGTAAAGGGTATTATTATGTAGGTAGAGGAAGCGGTGCAAACAGCATTGTAGCTTACTTATTACGCATTACCGATGTTGACCCAATTGAATTGGATTTGTACTTTGAACGGTTTATTAATTTGTACCGTACCAATCCCCCCGATTTTGATATTGATTTCTCTTGGCGAGACAGAGATGATGTAATGAATTTTATTTTTAAAAGGTTTAAACATACTTCATTAATTGCGGTTTATAATACGTTTAAATACAAAGCATCTATTCGTGAAATGGGTAAAGTTTTTGGGTTGCCTAAAGAAGAAATTGACAAATTAACAACCGGAAATTTTGAACTTAAAAAGTTAGACAATCTTTCGCGTTTGGTATTGGTGTACAGCAAACGCATTAAAGGGTTTCCAAACTATTTAGGCTTGCACGCAGGTGGTATTTTAATTTCTGAAAAACCAATACACTACTATACAGCTACGTTTTTACCTCCTAAAGGGTTTTCAACCGCTATGTTTGATATGGTAGTAGCTGAAGATGTTGGCTTGTACAAGTTTGATATTTTAAGTCAGCGTGGTTTGGGTAAAATTCGTGAAGCGGTTGATATTGTAGCATACAATCACCCTGAAATTTCTAAAATTGATGTTCACGATATCAAACGCTTTAAAGAAGACGAAAAAATAAAACACATTTTGCGCAATGCAAAAGCTATTGGCTGTTTTTATGTAGAATCTCCTGCAATGCGTATGTTGCTTAAAAAGTTACAAGTAGATAATTACTTGGGTTTGGTAGCTGCCAGTTCTGTAATACGTCCCGGGGTAGCTAAATCGGGTATGATGCGCGAGTACATTCAGCGTTACAGAAACCCAAAACGAAGAAAAGAGGCACACCCTATATTGTTAAGTATTATGCCCGAAACTTATGGCGTTATGGTATATCAAGAAGATGTTATTAAGGTAGCGCATTACTTTGGAAAATTATCATTAGGCGAAGCCGATATGCTACGCAGAGGGATGAGTGGTAAATTTCGTTCTAGAGATGAATTTTTAAAAGTTAAAAACAGGTTTTTTGATAACTGTAAAAATACCGGACATTCCTTAGAGTTAACCACTGAAATATGGCGACAAATAGAAAGTTTTGCCGGTTACGCTTTTGCTAAAGGTCATTCAGCTTCGTATGCTGTTGAAAGCTATCAAAGCTTGTTTTTAAAAGCTTATTTTCCTTTAGAATATATGGTAGCAACACTTAATAACGGCGGAGGTTTTTACCGTTCAGAATACTATGTACACGAGGCCAGAATGAATGGTGCTACTATAGCACCGCCTCACATTAACAAATCTTTTTATAAAAACCACATACAAGGCACTACCATTTATTTGGGATTTATGATGTTACACGCTTTTGAAGTAAAAAATGCCGAAAAAATTATTGCTGAAAGAACTAAACATGGTGCTTTTTTGGATTTAGATGATTTTATAGATAGGGTAGCAATTTCACTAGAACAACTATCTATTTTAATTAAAGTAAACGCCTTTGCATTTACAAAACGAAATAAACGAGAACTCCTTTGGGAAGCGCATATGAAAGTACATAAAGTAGTGTTGGAAGAAACCATTACAACCTTATTTAAATCTGAAAAAATAACCTATAAAACCCCTGTATTGGTAAGTACTAATTTTGAAAATGCTTTTGATGAAATTCAATACATAGGATTTCCCTTATGCAGCCCTTTTAAACTTTTAAAACAACCCTTACAGCAAGAGCTTTTTGCTAATGATTTATTAAACTTTATAGGTAAAACTATTACGGTATATGGCTATTATGTGACCGCAAAAAAAACAATAACCTCAAAAGGAGATTTCATGTATTTTGGAACCTTTGTAGATACCAAAGGTGAACATATTGATACCGTACATTTTCCGCCCATCGCAAAAAAATATCCGCTTAAAGGAAGCGGTGTTTATAAAATAATAGGTAAAGTAACTGAAGAATTTGATTGTGTAAGTATTGAAGTGAGTTTTATGGAAAAGTTAGCCATTATTCAAGATCCTCGTTATACTGACGAACCAACCCAAAAAGCAAGTTAATGGAACGCTCAATTGTACATATGGACTTAGACACGTTTTTTGTGTCGTGTGAACGATTGATAGATAGCCGGTTACATGGCAAACCAGTGTTAATTGGAGGTACCTCAGACCGAGGGGTTGTGGCAAGCTGCAGCTACGAAGCGCGTAAATATGGCGTACATTCAGCAATGCCAATGCGTATGGCAAAACAGTTGTGCCCCGATGCTATTGTACTAAGAGGAAATTCAGGGATTTACACAAAGTATTCTAAACTAGTAACAGATGTTGTAAAAGAGGCTGTTCCGCTATATGAAAAATCATCTATAGATGAGTTTTATATTGATTTAACAGGAATGGATAAATTTTTTGGTTGTCATCAATTAGCAACAGAACTTCGTCAGCGTATTATCAAAGAAACAGGCCTACCAATTTCTTTTGGATTGTCTGTTAATAAAACCGTTTCAAAAATTGCAACGGGTGAAGCAAAACCCAACAACCAGATAAAAGTAAATAACGGTACCGAAAAACCTTTTTTAGCCCCTTTATCGGTACGTAAAATTCCTATGGTTGGCGAAAAAACATACAATAGTTTATGCGATTTAGGTATTAAGCGTATTAAAACCGTACAAGAAATGCCGGTAGATATGATGACAAGAGTGTTTGGAAAGCACGGAGCTACAATATGGAAAAAAGCAAATGGTATAGACAATACCCCTGTAGTACAATACCATGAACGAAAATCAATTTCAACCGAACGCACTTTTGATAAAGACACTACAGATGTTGTAAAGCTAAAAAGCATTATTGTAGCCATGGCCGAAAATTTAATTTATCAATTGCGCAGAGGAAATAAACTAACAGCCTGTGTAACCTTTAAAATTCGCTATTCCGATTTTCAAACCTATACCAAACAAAAACGCATCCCGTATAGTTCTTCAGATCACACAATTCTACCGGTAGTAATGGACCTTTACAAATCACTTTATCAACGGCGTTTATTGGTTCGGTTAATAGGTGTTAAATTTAGTCATTTAGTAAATGGCGGACATCAAATTAACTTATTTGAGGATAATGATAAAATACTAAACCTGTATCAGGCAATGGATAAAATGCGTGAACGTTATGGTGATAGAGCTGTTATGAGAGCTTCCGGGTTTGGAGCTAAAAGTATTTCTCGATGGAATCCGTTTAATGGGGAACCTCCGCCTCTACTTGCTAATAGAAGAAAATGAATAAACTATAT
>CAYFFC010000057.1:7529-9466 GCA_964342295.1 uncultured Lutibacter sp.
AGATATAATTTACTTTAGCATTGTATCATCAACTATTAGGATACAGCCATTTTACCATCAATGTTTGTTATAAATCTCAAAATTTTCTTCAGCCAAATCAACAAACTATTTCTATATGAATTATTATAAAAATATTCTTGTGTAAAACGCCATTTTTCACTAATTTAAACGCATGTTGCACCATGTGTTTATAATTTCTGATGGAACCGGCAGAACTGCCAAGCAAGCATTGAAAGCAGCGCTAGTACAGTTTCAAAATAATACAGTTAAAACCTATTTAAGGGCTTATATTCGTAATGAAGAACAAATAATTGAAGTTATTAAAGAGGCCTATAAATTAAAAGGTCTAATTATTCATACGCTTGTATCGAAACATTTACGGCATTTAATTTTAGAAAAAGGTCGTTTATTTGATGTTCCAACTATCGATATTATGGGACCTTTGCTGGCTCAATTATCATTGCATTTTGAAAATACGCCTGCTGAGATCCCCGGAATTTATCATACCCTGAACAAGGCTTATTTTCAAAGAATTGAAGCTATTGAATACACACTAAGACATGATGATGGTCAGCGATTGTACAACTTGCATAAATCCGATTTGGTTTTACTGGGTGTTTCTCGAACTTTTAAAACCCCTTTAAGTGTGTATATGGCCCATAAAGGTTGGCAAGTTGCCAATATTCCCATAATATTAAATTTACCCCCACCTACTGAAATATATAAAGTTAATCCTGAACGGGTTTTTTGTTTAACAACTTTTCCTAAAAAACTGGCCGCACTTAGAAAAATTAGAAGTAAACATTTAAAAAACCTTACAGGGAATTATGCAACTTTAGAGCATGTACAAAAAGAACTTAATTATGCTCTTAAATTATTTATAAAGCATCCAAGATGGAACATTATAAACGTAACCAACAAACCCATTGAAGAAATTTCATCAGAAATTCTAAATATTTTAAGAACAAAAATAAGTAACACTACTAATGCAACAACTAATTGAGTAATAAGCGGAATCCGAACACTTTGAGTTGCTGTTGCATAAAATCTAAATCACTTGATCGCTTAAATCCTATTCTTTCATACATTCCCCAAGCAGTTTGCATAGCTTCTGTAGTATGAATAATTACTTGATTCAGCTTTAATTTCTTTGCTCTTTTAATACACGCCATTGTTAACACCTTGCCTATCCCCTTTCCTCTAGCTTCATCATTTACCGCTAATAATCTAAAGCCTGCAGCATTTTTTTGAAGCGTGGCTGTACCGCCAGACCCGTAGTATTTCATATCAGAAAAAAATACAACGGCTCCGTAAATTTCACCTTTTTCTGATACAGCAACTATCAGTTCGGTATTTTTATTAGCAGTAAGTTTACCTACTTGTAAAAGTTTGTTGTAATATTCAGGTTGTTCCTCAGGCTTTGGAAATCCCTCTAAATTTGAATATACGGCAAACATAAGTTCACCTATAAGCTTATATTCAGTGGGTTTAGCTAATCTAACTTGAATGGTATTTTGTATATGCACGTAATTGAATGTAAAGGCTAAATTATCTGTAAAGTTGAGAAAATTTAGCCAATTTTTGAAGTTTTTCTTAATTACTTATCTGAAGGGACTACCAATTCCTTTTTCGCAAAAATCCCTTAATCTACCAAATACCTGCCCCAGCTAAAATTACAATTAGCCATAAAATTGGTATTGGCTTTCCATCCACTATGCTTAAAATTTACACGAGTTTTTCCTTCATTTTCTGATAACGAAAACTCAAGGTCTGTTTTTTCTCATTCTGGATGCCCTTTTAAGCATTTAAAATTGATACTTTTTAAAGGATTTATATCCTCAACCTTAAAAATCAAATCTTTATTATCTCCAAATGAAAATAGGATCTCCTCTCCTATTTTAGTTCCACCGGAAACCTTTTCAACCCACCAACTTTTA
>CAYFFC010000058.1:0-2323 GCA_964342295.1 uncultured Lutibacter sp.
CTTTTAAGAGAAGCTGATATAAAAGGAAAAGGAGTAGGGGCAAATGCATTGCCTCAGGGTGATTTATTAAAGGAACTAATGTTTAAAATAATGCATTAGGTATATTTTTAAAGACAAATTTTAACTATTCACGTCTGTTTTAATTTATTTATTTATCAATCATCAACTTTAATCCGCTCTGCTCTATTTGCGATTTCCCAAGCTGTATAAAAAATAAGTTGCGTTCTTTTTTGTAATAAATCATAATTTATTTTGTCGGGTGTATCTGTAGCTCTATGATAATCTTCATGTACACCATTAAAATAGAATATTACCGGAATATTATTTTTTGCAAAATTGTAATGATCTGATCGGTAATAAAACCTGTTAGGGTCGTTTTCGTCATTATACCTGTAATCGAGTGTAAGCTTTGTGAACCTTTCATTTACAGATTCAGACAAATCATGCAATTCGGTACTTAATCTGTTAGATCCAATCAAATAAACAAAATCGGGATTATTTTTATGCGCCTCATCTACACGGCCAATCATATCAATATTCAAATTAACAACGGTTTTTTCTAACGGAAAAATTGGAAATTTAACATAGTATTTAGAACCCAATAAACCTCTTTCTTCTCCTGTAACGTGTAGAAAAAGTATAGACCTTTTTGGAAATTTCCCTTGGTTTGCAGCATTTTTAAATGCTTCCGCTATTTCTAAAATTGCAACGGTTCCGGAACCATCATCATCGGCTCCGTTGTATATTTTTCCATCGCGCTTACCCACGTGGTCATAATGTGCTGAAATCACAATAACTTCATCAGGAAAATGACTGCCCTTAATAAAACCTACAACATTTTCGGAAGGTTTTATAGACGGTCTTAAATGTTCTGTTGGAATTTCCTGAAAATAATCAGCACCTCCAAAAGGCGATGAAATTTCTTGTGATGTATAATAATTTTTTAAGTACTCAGCAGCTTTCTTTTGCCCCGGTTCACCAGTATACCTACCTTCAAATTCATCAGATGCAAATGTGTATAAGTGTGTTTTTAATTCAGCCGCTGTAATACTTGATCCAAATTTAACCATAACAGCTGTGTTTTTTTGAATAGAGTCTGAAGGATTAGCCGATAGTGTATTAGCAGTTAAAGAAAAATTTATAAATGCTAAAATAATTGCGTGTAGTATCACAGACTTCATAAAGACAAATTTTGAAATTTCTCAAATATATTAAATTTATTGAGAGTTGGTTATTGTAAATTGTTTTAAAGTTTTGTTAAAGCTAATTAGTTTAGAATCAAACAGATGGTTTAATTTGTTTTTATTTATCAGCTCATTTGTTTGACCTTCTGTAAACTCGTTTGGGCTCATTAGCCATAGCATATCTGCTAATTGCAATGCTAAATTAATTTCGTGTGTAGACACAACAATTGTTTTATTAAATTTTTCGACCAAACTTTTCAATAATGAAAATGTTTCAATTGTATGGTGAATATCTAAATGTGCTGTGGGCTCATCCAAAATAATTAGGTCGGTATTTTGTGCTAAAGCCCTCGCTATTAAAACTTTTTGCAGTTGTCCGTCACTTAACTCGTAATATTTAGAATTCATCAAACTAGTGGTATTCGTTTGTTCGAAAGCCTTATGAATTATATTTAAATCTGTATTTGAAAGTTTTCCTAACCAATTAGTGTAAGGTTGTCTTCCAAGAGCCACAAGTTCAAAAACTGTTAAGTTGCTATCTGGTAATCGTTCGGTTAAAACCAAACTTAATAATTTAGATAAATCTATATTGCTTAAGCTGTTTAGAGGTTTTCCTTTGATATAGATTTCCCCTGCCAATTTTGGTTGAACTTTGGTTAAAGTTCTAAGTAAGGTAGATTTTCCAATACCATTAGCGCCTAATAAACAAACCAATTTTCCTTTAGGTAAATTTATAGATAAACTGCTTGCAATGCAGGTAGTGTTTTTTTGAGTAACATAACCTATGCTTAAATTTTTAGCAGTTATAATATGATCAAAGTTTTTTTTCAATTAATAATTTATTTTTCGTTTTCTAACCAATAACCAAATTATAATAGGTGCACCAAATAATGAGGTAATTGCGTTAATTGGTAATGTATATTCACTTGTTGGCAACTGGGCAATGGCATCACAAATAAGCATTATTATTGCACCGGAGATTCCTACCGCAGGTAGTAAAATTTTATGATTAGAGGTGTTGAATAATAATTTAGTTAAGTGTGGTACGGCCAACCCTATAAATGCTATTGGACCGGAAAAAGCTGTAATAACACCAGTTAAAATACTTGTTGCAAATAACGTTAAATTTCGTGTTTTTT
>CAYFFC010000058.1:2423-9181 GCA_964342295.1 uncultured Lutibacter sp.
GTAATAACACCAGTTAAAATACTTGTTGCAAATAACGTTAAATTTCGTGTTTTTTTAACGTTAACACCCATGCTTTTCGCGTAATTTTCACCTAATAATAGGCTGTTTAATGGCTTTATAATAAATACTACTAAAACTAAACCAACTACAAATAAGGAAAATAAAACACTAATTTCTGCCCAACTTAAATTGCCTAGACTTCCAAAACTCCAAAATAAAAATTGTTGCAACTGTGTTGCACTGCTAAAATAGGCCAGAATACTTATTACTGCAGAAGTTAAACTTCCAAACATGAGTCCGATAATTAATATAGACATGGTGTTTCTTACTTTAATTGCGGCTAACATTACGGCCATTAATACTAAAAATGCTCCAAGGCTAGAAGCAATGGCAAGTCCCCAGTTTGCCAAAGCGTAGGAACCAATGCTAATTCCAATAAAAGAAGCTCCTAAAATTAATATGGCAACACCTAAACTTGCGCCTGAACTTATACCCAACACAAATGGCCCTGCCAGAGGATTTCTAAAAAGTGTTTGCATGAGCAATCCGCTTATAGACAATCCCGAGCCAACAATAATAGCTGTAACGGCTTTTGGCAGTCGGTAATCCTGAACAATAATACTCCAAGATTCATTTTGAGTTGCAATATTTAATATTGCTAAAATAACTTGCTTAATAGGAATATAAACCGAACCTATACTTATATTAAGCAACAAAATTATTACCATTGCCAAAAGTAATAGGACGAATGTTTTTTTGTATGATTTAGTTGAAATTGTCAATATTTATTTAAAAAAGTTACTAATTTTTTTACAGCCTTACCTCTGTGACTTATAGCGTTTTTTTCTAATGAATTCATCTCTGCAAATGATTTGTTAAAACCGTTAGGTTTAAAAATAGGGTCGTATCCAAAGCCATTAACGCCTTTTCTTTCTGTCAATATTTGACCTTTACAAATACCCTCAAAAACAAACTGTTTTTCATTAAGATTAAGCACGATAACCGTTCTAAACTGTGCGTTTCTATTACTCTTTCCTTTTAATTCCTTTAACAATTTTTTCATATTTTCTTCAGCATCTGCCTTTTTACCTGCATATCTGGCAGAATAAACACCCGGCGCGTTATTTAAGGCTTCAACTTCAAGGCCGGTATCATCAGCAAAGCAATTTACATTATACCGCTTGGTTATAAAGTTGGCTTTAATTTTTGCATTTCCATCAAGTGTAGTAGCGGTTTCTGGAATATCTTCAAAACATCCAATTTCAGTTAAACTAATAATTTTGAAAGTAGTGAGCATTTCTTGTACTTCCTTTAACTTATTTTTGTTGTTAGTAGCAAAAACTAAATTCATGGATTATTTTTTGAGTCTTACAAATGTACAGTTTCTTTTAAACTTGTTCGAAATTTTAATTCAATTAGAAGTTACTAGAATTTAAGTTCCTAAAAATTTATTTATGATGGTAAGGTTCATTTTTTAAAATGGTAAAAGCTCTGTAAATTTGTTCAACGGCAAAAATACGTATCATTTGGTGTGAGAATGTCATTTTAGAAAGCGCTAATTTCCCTTGAGCCTTGCCGTAAACTTCACTGGAAAAACCAAACGGACCACCTATTACAAAAACAAGCTGTTTAATTCCGGAATTCATTTTTTTTTGAATAAATTTTGAAAATTCAACTGAAGTGTGTTCTTTCCCTTTCTCATCAAGTAAAATAAGTACAGCTCCGGGCTTAAGGTTTTTTAAAATTAACAAACCTTCCTTCTCCTTTTGTTTTGTTTCATCTAAGTTTTTAGTGTTTTTAACATCGGGAATAGTCAAAAAATCAAAATTAACATAGTGTTTTAACCTCTTTTTGTAAATTTCAATTAAGGCTTTTATATGCGAATTATCTGTTTTTCCTATGGCTACTAATTGAATTTTCATTGGGTAAATATAAAAAGAATTAAACTTGATTTTTTTGAAATTAAAAAAGTTATTTTTGTGTTCCAAAACTAAAAACAATGATAAACAAACAACAATTTGAAAAAGAATTGGATTTAATTATTTCCAACGCGGTTAGAGAAGATGTTGGCAGTGGAGACCACAGCTCATTAGCCTGTATTCCAAAATCTGCAAACGGTAAAGCAAAGTTATTGGTAAAGGAAGATGGAATTATAGCTGGTGTTGAATTTGCCAAGCGTATTTTTAAGTATGTTGATAAAAATTTAAGCGTTGAAATACTAATTAACGACGGAGAAAAAGTTAGTAAAGGTAACATTGTTTTTTATGTTTCGGGTAGTTCTTTATCTATTTTAAAATCTGAGCGCTTAGTACTAAATGCTATGCAACGCATGAGTGCCATTGCAACTAAAACAAATAAATTTGCTCAGCTATTAAAAGGAACAAAAACTAAAATTTTGGATACTCGAAAAACAACACCGGGTATAAGAGCCATTGAAAAATGGGCTGTAAAAATTGGTGGAGGTGAAAACCATCGTTTCGCTTTGTATGATATGATAATGTTAAAAGATAATCATATAGATTTTGCAGGCGGAGTTTCCAATGCAATTGCAAAAACCAAGCAATATTTAATAGAAAATAACCTCGATTTAAAAATTATTGTGGAAGCCCGAAGTTTTCAGGAAATTAAAGAAATTATGCAACATCAAGGCATTTATAGAATATTAATAGATAACTTTAATTTTGAAAATACTAAAAAGGCAGTTGAATTAATTGGCGATTTTTGTCAAACGGAGTCATCAGGAGGAATTACATTAAAAACTGCTAAAAAATACGCTGAATGTGGTGTGGATTATATTTCATCAGGAGCTTTAACACATTCGGTATTTAATATGGATTTAAGTTTAAAAGCTGTAACTTAGTAATTAATTTTCAATTTTTACATACTTAATATTGGTACAAATTAATAATGACAAAATCAGTAGAAGATAAATTACTAAAAATACCCATTTTTAACTGGTTGGTTAAGTTGTCTATTTCAATAAAAATTCCCGGCTTGCAAGGGATGTCGTTATACGATATTATTGAAATGTATGTAATTGGAATTGTAAAAGGTGCTTTAACATCAAGAGCCGGCGGGATAGCTTTTAGCTTTTTTATGGCTTTATTTCCGTTTTTACTGTTTATTTTAACACTAATACCTTTTGTGCCAATTGAGGGCTTTCAGCAAGATTTTTTGTTTATGATTGAACAATTATTGCCACCTAACACTGCCGAATCTGTCCAGGAAGTAATTAATGATATTGCCAACAATAGGTATGGCGGTTTGCTTTCATTCGGGTTTATAGCTTCTATTTTTTTAATGACCAATGGTGTGAATGCCATTTTAGGCGGATTTGAATATTCTTATCATGTTAGGGAAATGAGAAACATTCTACGGCAATATTTCATTTCTATGGGAATGGCATTTTTACTCTCGTTTATTTTAGTTTTAACCGTTGCTGTTCATATTTATTTTGAAATTGGAATTGCTAATTTAAAAGCAAAAGGATGGTTGGCCGATGATGTTTTTTGGTTAGAAAAGGGACGGTTTTTATTTTTTGTTGTTCTTGTATTT
Organism: uncultured Lutibacter sp.; assembly: GCA_964342295.1. Lineage (GTDB taxonomy): Bacteria > Bacteroidota > Bacteroidia > Flavobacteriales > Flavobacteriaceae > Lutibacter. The sequence continues at coordinate 5,979 of CAYFFC010000058.1, forward strand.
GTTTCAGTTTCATTTTTGTATAAATACGGAACCAAAGAAGTTAAACACAGTTCGTTTTTTACGCCGGGCTCTGTTTTAACAACACTTTTAACAATATTAATGTTTAGGTTATTTGCAATTTATGTAGAAAAATTTGCGACTTATAACGAGTTGTACGGTTCAATAGGAACCTTATTGGTTTTAATGCTGTTTGTTTGGTTAAACTCAATAATTTTATTGTTGGGGTTTGAGTTGAATGCTAGTATAAACCGCCTAAAAAGAATTCATTTAAAAGAAAAAAACTAATGAAAGTTATTGCAATGATTCCTGCACGTTATGAAGCCAGTAGTTTTCCGGGAAAACTAATGAAAAATCTAGCAGGAAAATCAGTTATTTTAAGAACCTATGAAGCAACTAAAAACTCCAACTTGTTTGAAGAAGTATATGTAGTAACAGACAGTGATAAAATTTATAATGAAATTGTAAATAATGGAGGCAAGGCTATAAAAAGTAGTAAAATTCACGAAACGGGTAGTGATAGAATTGCTGAAGCGGTTGAAGCTATAGATACCGATATTGTTGTTAATGTACAAGGTGATGAACCTTTTACAAAAAAAGAATCGCTAAAAAAATTATTAAATGTATTTAAAAATTCATCACAAAGAAACATAGATATAGCTTCTTTAATGATTAAAATTGAAGATATTGATGAAATTAATAACCCTAACAACGTTAAAGTTGTAACCGATGAAGAAAATTTTGCTATGTATTTTTCAAGAGCTCCAATCCCATTTCAACGAGAAAAATCTGAAGCCGTATATTTTAAGCACATAGGTATTTATGCTTTTAGAAAAAATGCCTTACTAAAATTCACAAAATTGCCAATGAATAAATTGGAAGCAATTGAAAAATTAGAAAATTTGAGGTTTTTAGCAAACGGAATGAGCGTAAAAATGGTTGAAACTAATGAAGTTGCAATTGGAATTGATACACCTGAGGATTTGGAAAAAGCTAATAAAATATTTATGAACAATTAAAAATGAAAGTTTATTTTTAACAGACTTTTATTTTTTTATGATATTTGCAAACTAATTTTTACACATGGCACAAAAACCAAGCATACCTAAAGGAACAAGAGATTTTTCACCAACTGAAGTTGCAAAAAGAAACTATATTTTTTCAACCATTAGGCAGGTATTTGAAACCTTTGGTTTTCAACCAATAGAAACACCTTCTTTTGAAAATTATGCAACTTTAATGGGTAAGTATGGTGAAGAAGGAGATCGTTTAATTTTTAAAATATTAAACTCCGGAGATTACTTAAAAAAGGTTGATGATGAACTTTTAGCATCTAAACAAAGTGGCAAAATCACTCCAAAAATTTCAGAAAAAGCACTTAGATACGATTTAACTGTACCATTTGCCAGGTATGTTGTACAGCATCAAAATGATATTGTATTTCCGTTTAAACGGTACCAAATGCAACCTGTTTGGCGTGCAGACAGGCCTCAAAAAGGTCGTTTTAGAGAGTTCTACCAATGTGACGCCGATGTTGTTGGTAGTAAAGGTTTATGGCAAGAAGTAGAGTTTGTACAGTTGTATGATGCTGTTTTTAGTAAGTTGGGTTTAAAAAATACGACTATCAAACTTAATAACCGAAAAATATTGGCCGGGATAGCCGAAATTATAGGTGCAAAAGATAAATTGATAGATTTTACGGTAGCGCTTGACAAATTGGATAAAATAGGTGAAGACGGCGTTATTAAAGAAATGGTTGCTAAGGGTATTAGCATAGAAGCTATTGAAAAAGTAAAACCTTTATTTAATTTTGATGGAAACAATCAAGAAAAATTAAACCAGTTACAAAAATTGCTTTCCGAATCTGAAGAAGGATTAAGAGGGGTAGAAGATTTACGTTTTATTGTTAAAAATATTGAAGATTTAGGGTTGCAATCGGCAATTTTAGAATTGGATGTAACCTTAGCGCGAGGGTTAAACTATTATACCGGAGCAATTTTTGAAGTTGAAGCCCCAAAATCAGTTAAAATAGGCTCTATTGGAGGCGGTGGAAGATATGATGATTTAACAGGAATTTTTGGACTGAAAAATGTAAGTGGAGTAGGAATTTCTTTTGGGTTAGACAGGATTTATTTGGTTTTAGAAGAGCTTGGTTTGTTTGACGTTGTTGAATTGCCAAAACCGAAAGTGTTATTTATAAATTTTGGAGATAAGGAAGCTGCTTACTCTCTTAAGGCCATAAATGTGTTACGAAAAAATAATATAAAGGCAGAATTGTATCCTGAGAGCTCTAAAATGAAAAAACAATTGACGTATGCAAACAAAAGGGAAATACCTTATGTTGTATTGGTTGGTAGTACTGAAATAGATAATGAAAATTATACATTAAAAAATATGCAAAGCGGTGCGCAACAGGTTTGTAGTTTAGAAGAATTACTCAAAATCACCAAATAACTTAAAACAAAGTTGTAAATTTGCAGGCTAATTACATTAATTATGTTTGAAGGAAAAAACGGAATGGTACATAAAACTGATGAAATAGGAGACAACCATATAGGATCTTCTGCTAAAACACCTTTAAGAGCTGATGCTTTTGAAATGTCTGATAAAGACAAAGTAAAGCGCATTCAGGAAAATGTAAAGGATATTCTTGAAACCTTAGGAATGGATTTAGAAGATGATAGTTTAAAAGGAACTCCTAAAAGAGTTGCAAAGGCATTTGTTAATGAAATATTTGGTGGCTTGCACCCGGACCGTAAGCCTAAATTATCAACATTTGACAACAATTATAAATACGGTGAAATGCTAGTTGAAAAAAACATTACCGTATATTCAACTTGTGAACACCACTTATTACCAATAGTTGGTAGAGCCCATGTGGCCTATATATCTAATGGCCATGTTATAGGTTTGTCTAAAATGAATCGTATAGTTGATTATTATGCCAAACGTCCACAAGTGCAAGAGCGTTTGACAATGCAGGTTGTTCAGGCTTTACAAGAGGCGTTGGGTACTGAAGATGTTGCCTGTGTAATTGATGCTAAACATTTATGTGTAAATTCACGTGGTGTACGCGATATAGAAAGTAGTACCGTTACTTCTGAATTTGGAGGGAAGTTTAAAGAAAAAGAAACCAAAAGAGAATTTTTAGACTATATAAAACTGGAAACAGAATTTGAATAGCATATAACATAAATTAAAAAATA
>CAYFFC010000059.1:0-8908 GCA_964342295.1 uncultured Lutibacter sp.
TTTTCATGAACCAATTTAAAATGACTCATTTCTTCTTTTACCAATGCTACCATTGCGGTTACCAACTCTGAATATTCCGGAAAACTCATGATTAGTGAATTGGCAGTAGAGGCGGCCTTTAATTCGCAATGTGCGTGGTCAATAAGTATTTCATCAAGGTGTTTTTCGGCTATATTTGCCCATCTTGGATCGGTTGGTAATTTTAAGCCCAGCATGTTGGTAATGATATGTTTTTAATTATTAATTCGTATAATTTTATATGCTATTGCGTTCATAGTGTGTCAAATTACATTGAGTAAAAAATTACACATCCAAATCAAATGTCTTTTTCAGCAATGCAATGGCTTTGTTTTTCTCTTTCATTTTTTGATATTTTTCCCGAGGGGTATAAACAAACTTAGTAGCAGCCTCTTCTTCTTTTACCTCAATTTCAATTGTAATTTTAAAATTGTTGAGCTTTTCTTTTAAATACCTGAGTAACGCCGGCTTTGCTTGCTCAAACTGATCTCTCATGATAGTACCATAGGTGGTAAATACCAAATTGTTATCGCGCACTTTAGGTACGCCAATTCGCATGATGGATGCTACACTTTTTTTACCTTTCTTTTCTAAATCGGCAGTATATGCATTCCATAATGGAATCAAATCTTCTCGTGTAAAAGCATCAGCCGGAAGTCCGTCAACTTCTTCAAACTGCACTTCCATTTTATCAATTTCCTTTTTTCTGTTAATGCTTGAAATTGATAAAGCTGATGGCGGTCTTTTTCCGGGTGTAACGGGTTGTTTTAAAACTTCTTTTCTTGTTTTAGTAACCGGTGGTAAGGAGGCTTGCTGCTTTGAAAGTTCCTTAAGGGTAGCTTTTAAAGTTTCGGGATTTTTAGATGAATTTCCTGTTTTTAAAAGCTGATTTTTATAATTTTTAAAATGAATAGCCGCAATTATGTAAGGTTTGTCATTTTTTTTTTCTCCATCAAAATTAATGGAGGCTAATTGCATTAAGGTAAGTTCAACAAGCAAGCGCTTGTTTTTACTGGTTTTATACTTTAAATCACAATCATTAGCAAGGTCAATAGCCTGTAATAAAAAACGCAGATCACATTTTTTAGACTGACTTAAGTATTTTTTCTTGGCATTGTCACCAACTTCAAGTAATTCCAGGGTTATGGCGTCTTTGGCTACCAATAAATCTCTGAAATGTGACGCCAAGCCGGTAATAAAATGATGCCCGTCAAAACCTTTTGCCAATACTGTATTAAAGTGTAAAAGCACTTCAGGGATGTTATGTTCAAGCAGTAAGTTGGTAGTTTTAAAATATTCGTCGTAATCAAGTACGTTTAAATTTTCGGTTACGGCTTTTCGGGTAAGCTCTTTGCCTGAAAAACTCACTACCCTGTCAAAAATAGAGAGGGCATCGCGCATAGCACCGTCAGCTTTTTGAGCAATGATAAGCAAGGCATCGTCATCGGCAGAAATTCCTTCGCTCTCAGAAATTTTCTTTAAGTAATTTTTAGCATCTAAAACACCAATGCGTTTAAAATCGAATATTTGACAACGCGATAAAATGGTGGGAATTATTTTATGCTTTTCGGTAGTAGCCAAAATAAATATGGCATGTGCAGGCGGCTCTTCCAAGGTTTTTAAAAAGGCGTTAAAGGCCGATTGTGAAAGCATATGCACCTCATCAATAATATACACTTTGTAATTACCTGTTTGAGGGGGAATGCGTACCTGTTCGGTTAAATTTCTGATATCATCAACCGAATTGTTGGAAGCCGCATCCAACTCAAAAATGTTAAAGGCAAAATCCTCATCGGTTGGCTCACTGCTTTCTTCGTTAATCCGTTTTGCCAAAATACGTGCGCAGCTGGTTTTACCAACTCCTCTGGGGCCGGTAAACAATAAGGCTTGTGCTAAATGGTTGTTTTTAATAGCATTTTCAAGCGTTTTTGTAATGGCTTGTTGCCCAACAACATCCTCAAATGTTTGAGGCCTGTATTTACGGGCTGATACTATAAAATGTTCCATTTATTATAAATTAGAGTTGTTTTTTGCAAAAGTAACGAAATTCTATTGCTTTTTTTAATTGTTTAAAGTTAAAAAAATATGCTGTTAAGTTTTTTACAATTCGTATATTTTATTGTATAAATGTTGATATTTTGCAATAATTTCTGCTCGCTTAGGTTTCATAGTTGGGGTTAACAAACCGTTGTCAATTCCCCACACATCCGGTGTAAGTTCAAAACGTTTAATAGTTTCCCATTTTGCAAAGTTTTTATTTCCTTTTTCAATTTCCAGCTGAATGCGCTCCACAATATGTGGATTTTCAATAAGATCTTGGTTGTTTCCGGGGATAGGCTCATGGTGAATGCGTGCCCACTCACGTAAAAATTCAAAATTTGGTTGAATGATTGCTGCCGGCATTTTTTGCCCTTCACCAATAACCAGAATTTGTTCAATAAATCGCGATTGTTTCATTTCATTTTCAAGCAGTGCCGGAACCACATATTTTCCTCCTGATGTTTTAAAAATTTCTTTTTTACGCCCCGTTATTTTTAAAAATCCGTCGCTGCACAATTCTCCTTTATCACCGGTATGAAAGTAATCGCCGCTCATTACACTTGCCGTTTTTTCGGGGTCTTTGTAGTAGCCTTGCATAACATTTGGGCCTTTTACTAAAATTTCACCATCATCAGCTATTTTAACTTCAACATTTTTAATGGTTTTACCAACTGTTCCAATTTTTAGCATATTATTTTTGTACATGTTAACCGAAATTACGGGTGACGTTTCTGTAAGCCCGTATCCTTCCATTACTTGCATTTTTGCAGCGGTGAAAACTCTTGCCAATCTAGGTTGAAGGGCTGCACTTCCCGAAACCATAGTATCTAATCTACCCCCTAAGGCTTCGCGCCATTTGCTGAAAATTAATTTATTGGCAAGGGCTAATTTTTGTTCGTACCACCACCCGTTTTTACCATAGGGCTCATATTTTAATCCAACATCAACAGCCCAAAAGAACAACATGCGTTTGATACCTTTAAGTTCAGAGCCTTTTGCTATAATACTGTCATATACTTTCTCTAATAATCGAGGCACCACGGTCATAAAATGTGGTTTTACCTCTTTGATATTTTCAGATATTTTTTCAATAGATTCAGCAAAATAAATAGCCGTACCCGAGTATAAATACAAGTAATGCAGCATACGTTCAAAAATATGGCAAACCGGTAGAAAACTTAAAGCCACTATTTCACCTTCCTTTAATGGAAGCCTTGGAATACTGTCAATAACATTTGTAACAATATTGTTATGAGATAACATGACCCCTTTTGGCCTTCCGGTAGTGCCCGAAGTATATATAATGGTTGCCAAATCGGCAGGTTGAATGGATGCTTTTAATTTTTCGACTTCTGCTTGTAAAGCGGTATCGCTTCCTAATTCTAAAATTTCATTCCAGTTTTTACATCCTTCAAAACTTTCAAAAGCGTAAATTTCTTTTAAAGTTGGCACGTTGTTTTTTATGGCATTGGCCTTTTCAAACAATTCTTGGTCTGATAATACACAATAGGTTACTTCGGCGTGATTAAAAATATATTCGTAATCTTCTTTTGATATGGTTGGGTAAATAGGAATACTTATAGCGCCTATTTGTGAAATTCCCAAATCCATCACATTCCATTCGGTTCTGTTATTTGAAGATATTACCGCAATTTTATCACCCGGTTGTACTCCTAATTTTAAGAGGCCTCTACTTATGCCATTGCCCTTTTCAATATATTCTTTTGTTGAAATTGAAACCCATTCACCATTGTATTTTGTGGTAAACGCCTTTTGAAGATTAAATTTTTCGAGTTGATAATATGCAAAATCAAATAATCGGGTAACTGTTACGGGCATATGCTAAATAGTTTAATGAATTTGTGCAAAGTATAAAAAAATACAAGAACTTACAATAGTACCCGAAATAAGTTCTTTGCCATTATTTTTTATAAATGGTATCATGTAAGTGTTTGAATTTTAATAGAATGGCGCGTCTTTTTAATTTTAGTGTAGGGGTAAGCAAGCCATTTTCTATGCTCCAAATTTCTGAAGTAAGCTCAAAGGCCTTAATTTTTTCCCAATTTCCAAACTTTTTATTCGCCATATCAATTTCTTTTTGAAACCGTTTTCTTACGATATCGTTTGAAATTACCGCTTCACAAGATAATGGAATGCTTAATTGTTTGTGTTTTATCCATTCAAACAGATATTCAAAATGAGGCTGGATAATTGCTGCAGGCATTTTTTCACTTTCACCTACAACCATAACCTGTTCAATAAAACGAGATGCTTTAAGTTTGCTTTCTAACACTGCCGGAGCTATATATTTACCACCTGACGTTTTAAATATTTCTTTTTTTCGATCGGTAATTTTTAAAAACCCTTCAGCATCAAGTACACCAATATCACCTGTGTGTAAAAAACCATTAACAATGGTACGGCTGGTTAATTCGGGATTTTTATAATAGCCCATCATAATATTAGACCCCCTAACCAGTATTTCACCATCGGTTGCAATTTTTACTTCTACCCCTTCTAATAGTTTACCAACCGTGCCAATTTTAAAGCCCTTGTTTCTAAAATCGTTGATAGAAACTCCCGGTGAAGTTTCGGTCATACCATAACCTTCAAATACAGGAATGTTGGCTGCAGTAAATATTTTTATCAAAACCGGTTGTAAAGGAGCACTGCCTGAGACCAAAAATTTGATGTTTCCGCCTAAGGCTTCCCTCCATTTGCTAAAAACCAATTTATTTGCCAGTGCGAGTTTTATATGATACCACCGCCCGTTTTTGTGGTAGGGTTCGTATTTTTTAGCCAAGGATAACGACCAAAAAAACAGCATTCTTTTGATTCCTTTTAAATCGCTTCCTTTATCAACTATTTTGTCGTAAATTTTTTCAAGGAGTCGCGGAACAACGGGTATAAAATGAGGTTTTACTTCTTTTAAATTATCGCCCAGAGCATCAATGGATTCTGCAAAATAAATCTCGAAACCTTTATACTGATAATAGTACAAAGCAAAGCGTTCGAAAATATGACACACAGGTAGGTAACTCAATACTTTATAAGCACCCGCATTTAAGTTTAAAGCCTTAGCACTTGTTAAGGTATTTTCAACAATATTTTGATGCGACAACATAACGCCTTTTGGAATTCCGGTGGTTCCTGAAGTATAAATAATAGTAGCCAAATCGGTAGTTGTAACCCTTTGTTTTAAGGCTTCTATTTGAGCCTGATTGTTATGTTTTTTACCATTTTTAATTAATTCATTACAAGTTTGAAACCCTTTTACGGTATCAAAAGTGTAAATTTCTTTTAATTGTGTTTTATTTTTTATGCTTGCTATTTTTTTTGCCAAAGTTTTGCCTGATACAAAACAAAATACAGCATCGGAGTGGTTGATGATATATTGGAAATCATCGGTTGAAATAGTTGGATATAAGGGCACGTTTACAGCACCAATTTGAAGTACGGCAATATCTAAAATACTCCATTCAACCCTGTTATTTGTGGTAACTACGGCAATTTTATCACCGGGCTTTATGCCTAAATGCAACAATTCGCTACTCAGGTAATTTGCTTTTTCAATGTATTCCCGGGTAGAGGTAGCAACCCACGTGTTGTTGATTTTTGAATTGAAACATTTTTGTTGTGGATTGTTTTCCAATTGCCCGTAAGCAAAATCGAAAAGGCGCGTATATTTTTGAGTCATATTGGTAATTGAACGTTTGCAAAATAGAAATAAATTAGCAAATCACAAAAAAAGAAGACGATACCCCGGGTTATTTAACTAACCTAACTATATAAGGAATTATTAAAAAATGTATTGTATCTTTATAAGATTCTAAAATTAATCTAATTATGTGTAAACTCAATTTTAAATTGCCAATGCTTATATTGTTGGTAATTGCTTTCATGCTATTTTCTTGTAGCGAAAATTTACTGAAAAAGGACGAAGCAAAACTTTCAATTGAATTTGAAAAGTACGAACTTGAAAACGGTCTTGATGTAGTGTTGCATCAAGATAAAAGTGACCCTATTGTATCTGTAGGTATTTTGTATGGAGTGGGTTCTAATAGAGAAAAAACAGGAAGAACCGGTTTTGCACATTTGTTTGAGCATATGTTGTTTCAAGAATCGGAAAACGTTGCTCAGGATCAATTTTTCAAAAAAATTCAGGATGCAGGGGGTACGTTAAACGGTGGCACCTGGAAAGACGGTACGGTATATTACGAAGTAGTACCTAAAAACGCATTGGAAATGGTACTTTGGTTAGAAAGTGACCGTATGGGATACTTAATTAATACCGTTACCGAATCTGCTTTTTACAATCAGCAGGAGGTAGTACAGAATGAAAAAAGACAGCGCGTTGATAACAGACCTTACGGACATACCAATTGGGTGTTGGATAAAAATTTATATCCAAACAAACATCCTTACAGTTGGCAAGTTATTGGTGAATTGGTAGATCTTCAAAATGCAACCGTTGATGATGTTAAAGAGTTTTACGACAAGTTTTATGGTCCTAACAATGCAACCTTGGTATTAGCAGGTGATTTTGAAACTGAAGAAGCCAAAGCACTGGTTGACAAATATTTTGGCGAAATTAAAAGAAGACAAGAGGTAATTCCTATGAAACCTCAGCCTATAACCATAAACGAAACGAAACGTTTGTACCATGAAGATAATTTTGCAAATGCACCACAGTTAAATATTGTATGGCCAACCGTTCAACAATATACAGATGATGCGTATGCATTGGATTTTTTAGCTCAACTTTTAGCCAATGGCAAAAAGGCACCACTTTATAAAGTACTTGTAAAAGAAAAGAATGTAACTTCCAGGACTTCGGCATACAACAACGACCAGGAATTGGCGGGCGAATTTCATATAATTATCACTGCACATAATGGCAAAAGCTTGAACGATGTAGAAAAAGGTGTGTTTGAGGCATTTGAATTATTTGAGAACGAAGGTGTAACCGATAAAGATATTGAGCGTATAAAAGCCGGCTTAGAAACCGATTTTTACAATGGTATAAGCAGTATTTTAGGCAAATCGTTTCAATTAGCGCGTTACAATGTTTTTGCCGGCACTCCTAAATATATTGAAGAGGATATTGAAAATATTAAAAAGGTTACAAAAGAAGATGTAATGCGCGTTTACAACACGTATATAAAAGAAAAACCTTTTGTAATGACTAGTTTTGTTCCAAAAGGGCAAACCGATTTAATTGCTGAAAATTCTGTAAAAGCCCAAGTGGTTGAAGAAGAAATAAAAGAAAATGTTGTTAAAACGGTACTTGATGTAAAAGATGAAATTGTTAAAACTCCATCAAAAATTGACAGATCGGTTGAACCGGCACAAGGAGATGCTCCTAAATTGAGTATTCCTGAAATGTGGACCGCAAATCTTGAAAACGGGATACGTGTTTACGGAATTGAACATACCGAAATACCAACGGTAAACTTTAGTTTGGTATTGGAAGGTGGACATTTGTTAGATGATATAAATAAAAATGGTGTTGCCAACCTTATGACAGATATTATGATGGAAGGAACTGCTAACAAAACCCCCGAAGAACTGGAAGAAGCTATTGAGGTTTTAGGTGCCGATATAAGCATGTACACCGCGAATGAAAACATTGTAATTAGAGGAAATACCTTAGTGAGAAATTTTGATAAAACGATGGCTTTATTGGCTGAAATTTTATTAGAACCGCGCTGGGATGAAGAAGAATTTGCACGCATTAAAACCAAAACCATTAATCAGATTAAACGATCGGATGCCAATCCGAATCAGGTTGCACAACGGGTGTATAACAAAGTGTTATACGGCAAAGATCATATTTTCTGTTACCCTATAAGTGGAACCATTGCTTCAGTTGAAGCCATTACCATAGCCGATTTGAAAGATTTTTACGCTAAAAATTTCTCACCATCTATAAGCGCATTTCAAATTGTTGGTAAAATTGATAAAGCAAGGGCTATGAAAAGCCTTCAAAATAGTTTAGGAAGTTGGGAAACAAAAGATGTTGAAATTCCTGAATTTCCAATGGCTAATACACGTGATAAGTCGTCATTGTATTTTGTAGATATCCCAAAGGCAAAACAGTCAGTTATCAATATTGGGTACATTTCTATGCCTCGAACCGATAAAGATTTTTATGCCGCACAGGTTATGAATTATAAACTAGGTGGTTCTTTTTCGGGTAATGTAAACCTTATTTTGCGTGAAGAAAAGGGGTATACCTATGGGGCGCGTACCTTTTTCAGCGGTGCTAAAAATTCGGGAACTTTTACGGCTGCATCAAGTGTTAGAACAAATACTACCGGTGAATCGGTTCAAATTTTTAAAGACCAGATTACTAATTATAAAAATGGTATAAGTGAAGCAGATTTGGCCTTTACCAAAAATGCCCTAATAAAATCGAATGCCAGGCGGTTTGAAACGCAATTTTCATTGTTGAACATGTTGCAAGAAATTAGTAATTATGATTTAGAAGCTAATTATATTGAACAGGAAGAAGCAGTAATAAATAATATGACCTTAGAAGAGCACAAAGCGTTAGCTACTAAATATTTAGATGCATCTAAAATGATGTATTTGGTTGTTGGTGATGCGGCTACCCAGTTTGCGCAGTTTAAAAAAATGGGATTTGATGAGGTGAAATTAATGAATAAAGAAGGTGAAGAAGTTGATTTAGAGACCGTAAAACCTTAGGATTATAATTCCTGTGTAAATATAAGGCTGTCTAAAAAGTATAATTTTCGTCAACCTGAACCTGTCTGCCGACAAGCAGGCTTGATTCAGGTTCTTATAGTGATAGATTATCAATATGATGAGATTCTGAAATAAATTCAGA
>CAYFFC010000060.1:0-8549 GCA_964342295.1 uncultured Lutibacter sp.
AAAGACTTTACAATTAACTTCAAATCTGTATTTGAAACTCTATAAATAACAACTTCCTCACCACATACGGTCTATAATTATTTAGTTGAAGTAACCGGTAAATTGGTATTCCAAATGTTGGAGGATAATTTCCATTTACCATTTTCTTTCTTCCAAATATTGATGTATTTTCCTTTATCAATAATATTTTCATCACCATAACGTAAAAAATAGGTCCCTTCATCAATAATAAAATCTTCATTTCCATATAAAGCCGTAGTTTCTTCAACAAATTCTTTGATACCATAACTCAACCATTCTTCATTTAGTTTTGAAATAGCCTTTTTGCCGATCACAACATCAGTATTAGGAGCAAACACTTTTGCATCTTTAGTGAAAGTGTTATTAAGATATGCCGTATCACCTGTAGTATGTGCTGCTGTAAACAGCTTATTTTTTTCTTCAATAATCTTTTTTACAGCCTGTAAGTCGAAAGTATTAACACAATCCTTTTTATTTATATTACTGCATCCCATAAAAGTAAACACCATTAATAATGATGTAAAAGAAATTAGATTTAGTTTCATTATTTTGTTTTTTTAAAACTGAAAATATATAAATTGTTCGCCACTACCTTGAGCTATAGCTATTAATAAGAACATGACAGCCCATATAATACCTAAATGCAATGAATTTATTCTTGCCGAAACTTCTTTCACCGTGGTATTTCTCATAAACCAATGGCATAGAAACATAATTGTCACTACGGTCATAACTTTTAAAATATCAAAATAGGATAGTATTTTCTCTCCTTCCGGGTGAAAATACAACATTGATAAAAGCATATTTTTTGCTGTTGAAAACTGCTGAGCCCTAAAAAATACCCACGTAAAATTCACACAGGTAAACGTTAAAAAAGCCAAAAAGAATCCGTTTAAACCATTAATTTCAAATGGTAGGTAACGCTTTTGTAATCGTTCAGCAACTAAATACAAGCCGTGCAGCATACCCCAAAATACAAATGTCCACGCGGCTCCATGCCACAAACCTCCAAGTAACATGGTTATCATTAAAGCTGCGTACATACGCGTAATTCCAAAACGGTTACCACCTAAGGGTATATACAAATAATCTCTTAACCAGCTTGAAAGGGAAATATGCCAACGTTTCCATAAATCAGAAAAACCAATAGATGCATAAGGATATTTGAAGTTATCCGGCAGTATAATTCCTAACATGAGTGCAATTCCAATAGCACAGGTTGAATACCCAGCAAAATCGAAAAATATTTGACCTGAAAACGCAAGGGTTCCCGACCATGCGTCCCAAAAATTTAAAATTTTACCTGAATCAAATACCGCATCGCTGGTTGAGGAAAGCAATGTATCTGCCAATACTACTTTTTGAAACAAACCTAATGTAAGTAAAAACAACCCCCAAATAAACTGATTAAACGTTGCTTTTTTGGGCTTATAGAACTGTGTAATTAACTCCTTCGCCCTTACAATTGGACCTGCCACTAATTGTGGGAAAAATGTTACATACAAGGCAAAGTCCAGGAATGTTTTTGCCGGTTTTATTTTTTTGTTATACAAATCAATGGTATAAGACATTGTTTGAAACGTATAAAATGATATTCCCATAGGTAATATAATATCCATTTTTTGTGGGTGATAATAGATATCAAAAGCATTTACAAAAGCCGTAAAATTTTCAATTAAGAAATTTCCATACTTAAAAAATGCCAAGAAACCTAAATTCACAAACATACTTAGCAATAACCATAATTTTCTGTATTGCTTATTTTTTTCTTTTGCTAATTTGTTGCCTGCTGTCCAATCTACCATTGTTGAAATCCACAATAAAATAATTAAAGGAGGATTCCATAGTCCGTAAAAAAGATAACTGGCTAATAGCAACATCCCTTTTTTATTTTTCCAGCTCAGTATTTTGGTATAATATAAAACAAGTACAATAGCTAAAAATACTACAAAGCTTAACGAATTGAATAACATGATTAGTTGTTTTTTGAGTTAGGAACGGTACCATCTTTTATCATTATTTTTGCAAGTTCTGTTGTAAAATAAACTGCATCATCTACAGACAAATGTGACCATTCGGGTAAATTTAAATTTTGAAATTCTTGATAATCATTATAGTGATAACCTTTAGCTCCGGTATTTTTAACCAGTTCGTCCCAAAATTCTTCTCTCGATAAAAATTTAGCCTCACCTTCTTTATAATAACCACTTGATGGTGGCCTAAGTAAAACCAAATTTCCTCCACGTTTTATAAATTTTTCGGCATCTTTTACAAAAAATTCCATGGTAGATTTTTTATCAGGTGGTGGTGCCCCATTACCAAAAAATTGCCATACTTTTTTAACAGTGTTAGCAAACGCCGTATCCTTTACTGTCTTTTGAGTCATTTTAGTATTTCTATCCATCCGTGTTATATGAAAGCTATAAAAAGGAGGAGCCATTGGTTGCCCCGTTCTATTTCCAAGTTTAATTTTTCTTAATAGCGCTTTTAAGTCGATATCGTTTGCCCACTCTTCTTCACTGGCAGACATAAATGCCAAGTTGAGTTGTAAAGGAATAGAGAAAAGGTGATTTAATTGTTGGGCGTATGTTCTTTTATGAAAGTGATTCACCCTATTTTGGGCTCTTTTCCAAGGCATTGCTTGCGGAAAAGTTGTAGAAAAAAATAAACCAGGTGTAACACCAACAATTACAGTACCATTAAAATTTGTATTTTCTACGATATCATGAAATATTGGTAAAGGAGAACTTCCTGCCGAGGCTAATTGGATAGGTTTATTACCTGTAATCTCTTTCCACTCATCCAATTGTATATCAAAAAGTACACGAGAAGAACCCGTTAGTACCACATCTTTTGCAGTGGCTTTAGTTACTTTAGACCGTTGAACGGCCCATAAATCTTTATTATCATCAAGGGTTGGATATTCTCCTTGGCTACGCCAATATAATTCCCAACTCACTATGCCTATGGTACTTAATACAATAGCCGTAATGAATGACTTTTTTAAATTCATTCTTTTAAAGTTTAGTTAATAGATGTTAATGATGGGTAAAATAAGCTGCCCAATAGTACAATAATAATTAACTCATATAATTGCTAAATCAACCCAATAAATGCAACCTGTACTTATTAGACAGCTATTTTTAATTACTTTCTACTTGCCGCGTTAACTTCAGGGCCTAAACCGCTTAAATCTTGGCGATACACCCAAATTTCAGATTCGCTTCCGTTAGTTACTTCTAACCAATCATCCAAAAAATGTGTAAAACTACCGTCACCGTGTACTTCCTCATAGTTTTTAGCAAACTTTGGATCGTTACCCATCCAAGCCGATTTCTCAAAAAACCATACCATTGCTAAATCTCTGCCATCTTTAGTACTTGGTAGTTCATTCATATACATACCATAAGTTGTTTCCGGATACTTAGATTTCATTACTTTTTCAACTTTCTTAAGTAATTTTTTCACCTTTCCATTCTGAAATCTTTTAATATCATACATATCAACCAATAACTTATTTACTTTAAAATCGTTTGGAAAGTTTGATAAATCTGCTTCAAATTTCCAATAAGTCTGGTCACCATCAGCTAACATATATGGCGCTACATTTGAATTCCAATCATCGTCATGGCCTTTTAAAGCCGGCCTATTATCAAAGGCACTCCAAGGTAATGGACCCATTGCCCAAATATATTTACCTACATTGGGTCCGTTTGATATGCTATACATACGTGCACCATAAATACCTTGCGCATGGTATTTTTTATTATGCGCTGCAATTCCTGCTTCAAATTGTTTAATTTTTGTTGGATTTGCAGTTATTAATCCATTTTCAAATACTGCATACTCTTTGTTTTCTTGTGATAACATTAATGCCGGAATAAGCATTAATAAAAAGCCAAGTTTTTTCATAATAGTTTGATTTAATTAGTGAATATTTAGTTTATTTAATTGCGTTTGCTACTTGTTTGGTATCGGCATACTGTTGAAATTTTTTAGCCTTACCGTTTTCTAATGTCCATTTATGTGCAAATTGAGCATTAATTTCTTTTTTTGTTTTTTTGTTTTTAGCTTGATATTTACCAGTTGCCAATATCTTATTATTGGCCATAACATTTAATTGAATATCATTAAGTTTCCAAAATTCCCATTCACTGCCTATACGCGTAAATACTCCTTTTAATACCGCATCAGGGCCTATATACGGGTTGCCATCGGCATATGGAAAGTTTTCAGCTTCGTTCCATTCAATATCAGCTGTAAAAGACTCTAAAACACCTGACACATCACCATTTGCAAATGAATTATACATACCTTGGACCACTGCCAGGTTTTGTGCACCATTTAAATTGGGGACTACTCCCAATTGTATCATAAGCCCTAAATCATCAGTATAGTCAATATCTTTAATAATTTTTCCATCTTTAATTGTTGCCATTGAAACCCCTCTTAAAACAATATTTTTTTGAGTTGCAGGTATTCCAAATAAATTACCTGTATGTTTCCCTTTAAATATCCAATGTTTGGTAAGTTGATCTCCTGACCCATAAATGGCTTAAACAATAAATTCGATATTTGAAAAAGCAGTTAAATAGGTTCCGAAATGCTTTTTAGCAGCATCTTTGCCCTTTATAGTTTGTGTAACTGTTTTAAGTGTATAATCTTCAGAAAACTTGGTATCAATTAAATCGATATTTCCTTTATTTAAAATCTCATCCCATGTTTGGGTGTACATTTTAATATTTTGCTCAACTTTTGCTTGTTCTGTATTACAAGATGTAACAGCAAAAATTGCGGCTAGTACAGTTAGTTGAAAAATTTGTCTCATAATTCTTGTTTTTATAAGTTATCAATAAAAAACTGAGGTGATTAAAAAATTATTCAGTTGGTGCCTCATTTTGCAACTCCTTCAATTTTTGTTCGTAGCTATCTTTAACTCCTTCTGAACCATCCCAATACCCAAATTCAGTTACAATTTTATTATTTACAAATCGCGCCGTAATATGAAATGGTATGACATATGTTTTCCCGGTTGATTTTAATGTGCCTTTCCAAACCGCCCAAGAATTTACCCAAGTTTCACCTTTATCGGTAATAACCATTTCGTATTCTTCATCGGTAATATCCCAGTCAAACTGTTCAGCTCCTTTTTTATTTTCTTCCACATTTTCATCAATAGTAATTGCTTTTTCAATGGTAGCATTATTTACAATTTTAGCGGTATCGGCATAAAAAGATTGGTACTCATCCCAGTTTTTATTTTCATAAGCCTTCATTGATTTTTTGTATATATCAATTTCAGGAGAATTTTGTGTGTAGCGTTGTTGTTGATTACAAGCTAATAATAGTATTGTTAAAGCTGTTAGTAATAAATATTTTTTCATAATTAAAGTTTTAGTTTGTTTAAAATTGTTGGCTATTTACATCTTTTAAAAATTTTATCAACCCGTTAAAATAGGTTTTTTGATCATCGTATTGTGCTAAATGACTTCCGTTTGGACATAATAAAAAACGTCCGTTTTGAACTTCAGATGCCATCCAAGCCATATGTTGCGGGTCCATAGTGTCATGTTGTGCACCAATAATTAAAGTTGGCACCGTTATACTGGACAGTTCCTGCTTTATATCCCAATCTTTCAGTGTAGCATTACCTGTAATACCAAATTCGCTCGGTCCTTGCATAAAGGTGTATATATCCGGATTCAAATGCTGAAATAGTATATTAACAGATACCGGCCAATCATTTAAAGGCATTCTAAGTATATGCTTTATATAATAGTTGTTCATAAGCAGCTCGGCATATCTTGGATTATGGTAATCTTTTTCAGCTTCTATTGCCTTAATTTCTTTTAAAACTTCTGGTGGTAATTGCGGACCTAAAACTTCTTGCGCGTATTTATTGTACTCAGGTACACTCGACATCATATTCGATACAATGAGTCCTTTTAAATTATTTTGATATTTTAGGGCATACTCCATTGCAAGGATACCTCCCCATGACTGCCCGAGCAGATAAAAATTATCACTAGTTAAATTTAGTGCTTTCCGAACCTGCTCTACCTCCTCAACAAAGTGTTCAATGGTCCAAAGCGAGTTATCATTTGGTTTATCGCTATAGTAAGAATCTAATTGATCATAATAGATATATTCGATTCCTTCTTTTGGAAAATAGCCATCAAAACTGTCAAACTCTTCATGTGTACCACCAGGGCCACCGTGTAATAATAACACTTTAATTTTTGGATTATTTCCAACTCTTTTAGTATACACATTAAAAGTGCCTATTTTAGTTGAAATTGGTATCATTTTTATACCGCCGGTAAATTGGTCTTCATTTGAATAATTGAAGTACTCAGAAACGGAAATTGATTGAGATTCTGATTTATTATCACTCGTGGCACAGCCAATAAATAATGCTATTGTTACAAGGATACATAAAAGTTTGGTTTTCATAATATAATTTATACGTTGGTTTAAGTAAAATAATTTGGTGTTTACCTTTTGTCTCTACAGGTAATTTTTAATGTTTGACTATCGGGTAACCTATTGCTTATTTGGTGATAAAATTCATGTTTTTTACCAAAAAATGTTTTTGAATTAAAACGCTCTTCATTAGTTAATACAACTGAGAATTTTAATTCATTGTTTTTAGTTGGTTTAGGATAAGCAGTTTTATCAAGTTCTAAAGAATCGTACTTGCAATTTATTAAAAACACTAATAACAAAATGACACTCAAAAACTTAATACTTTGTAGATGTTTTGAACCAACAACGGTTTTGCTAAATGTGCTAAATATGTTATGTTTTATTTGTGTTTTCATAGGTTTCTATGTACGATTTTCATATTATAATTTCCGACCTTGTATAAATAGTTCGGCAATAAACAATGGTACCGCCCAACTAGCCCAAGCCATTAATGCCAAAACATCAAAATATTCGACCTTATCAGCAGCGTGAATCGCATCTACAAACAGCCTAAATGTTACAAATGAAAATGTAATGACATAACTTCTTATCATCCATTCTTTATGAACTTCTATGTTCATTTTTTTTATTGAAATCCAAGCCATAACAGCCGTTGTTGTCCAGGTAACACCCAGAAAAAACAACCCCACCGTATAGGTTAAATTTACTTTGGATGTAATAGCCAAATACATCCCAAAAAACCCGGAGAGTATAACACTGAAAACATAGAATTTTCCAAGTTTCCTATGCAGTGACAAATTATTATTTCTAAATTTTTCAATAAACTGTAAGGGTCCAACAAGTATTGCTATTATACCAAGTACTATATGTGGAAATAGCCACATAGCTCTTGGGTAAAAATAAGCTCCATACTTTGCCTCCGTTACAATTAACATTGGAAATGCCCTTACAATAACGTAGTAAAGCATTAAAATTACAGCAAGGATAAATAGTAACTTGACACTTTTTTTGTTAACAGTTTTTCTTCTTCTTGATAACATTTGTTGAAGATTTAAGAAGAGGCCGAAATAGTACTATTTATATCAGCCTCTTAGATTAAATTTTATTGCATGCTTAATTCTTCTTTTAAAGAATACATGTAAGACCAGACATCAAGTACCGAAGCTCTAAACTTTGCACGTGCAGCATCGGTCTTCTTTTTACCGTTCACTTTTTCGTAAACTTTCCAAACACTATCAACATCTGTATCTAAATCTGCAAATTTTGTAAATGGGGTAGACACAAAATAATCGGCCATATAGGCTCCACCGCCTACAACATTGTACCAAAATCCGCGCTCACTGCCTTCAATCTTTTTTAAAGCTATAGATACTTCATTTACTACCTCGTTAAAAGCTGTACCGTTTTTCACTTTAAAAAAAGTCACCCAAACCAATTTGGCATCTTGCATTGGTTCTCGACTTATTTTAGGCATAGAACTTGCAATGTTGTAATCAATACTTTTAATATGTGGTCTAACAAAATTTACAATAATGTTTCTACATGCCTTACCTGCAGGGTCTGAAGAGTCGTCCATTTCGGCCCAATTCTTCATGGCATCGGTAAAAATATACACATTACCTTTACCTTGTACACGTTTCCAACTGTTCCAATTTCCATCACCATCATTCTCTTTATAGCATTTTTTATACATTTTTACACCTTCAGCAAACTGTGCATCGTGACCCATTTTGACAGTTATTTTACTCATATTTAGTAAAATACTTTCATCGCTTTGAGAAAATAGTAAAAAAGGTACTAATGCAATTAAATAGATTAATTTTTTCATGATTGTTTGATTTTTAGTTAATAATTATTTTTCGATTTTATTTTTTCTTCTTTTTGGGTTTTGTTTTAAATTCTACTTGTATAACCTCCATTGGAGCATCACCCGTATTGGTTGGCAAATGTTGTGAAGCTTCAGTAAACATAGTTGAACCGCCTTTGCCGGATGTTTCAATTTTTTGTCCATCCGGTAATAAAAAAGTAGCCTCATAATCGGTTACAAAAAACACTACACCCCTAGGATGACTGTGCATTACCGATGTTTCTCCCGGTCCGTA
>CAYFFC010000061.1:0-8026 GCA_964342295.1 uncultured Lutibacter sp.
AATCCCGAATATAATTTTTTAGCATCGTCTAAACAACAAATAGAAACACCTGAATTTCCAATTTTACCATATATATCAGGCCTTTTATGCGGGTCGTTTCCGTATAAGGTAACCGAATCAAAAGCTGTTGACAATCTTTTAGCAGGCATATTTAAACTTACGTAATGAAAACGTCTGTTGGTGCGCTCAGGCCCGCCCTCACCGGCAAACATACGTGTTGGGTCTTCTCCTTCACGTTTAAACGGATAAATACCGGCGGTGTAAGGGAACTCTCCAGGTATATTTTCTTCTAATGACCATAGTAAAATATCACCCCAAGCTTCATATTTTGGTAATGAAATTTTAGGGATTTGTAAGTGAGAAAGCGACTCGCTATGTGTTTTTATATGAATTTCTTTGTTGCGAACTTTAAACGTGTAAATTTCATTTTTATAAGCTTTCTTTTTGGTTTCCCAATTAAGAATAAGTTGCCAGTTATAAGGATTTAAGTCCATTTTAATTTTCGAAAACTCCTTACATAAAAGGGCTATTAATTCTTTTTTCTCATTATTCTGTACAAGTTTCAGAATTTGGTCTTCATTTAAACCTATATCAGAAAGAAAAGATGGTTTTATTTCATTGGTTTTGAAGTTTCCAACCGAGCAAATTGTTTTATAAACACCATATAATTTTTGAGCAATATCCTTTTGTGCTTTTGCTTGCTTGCTATAAATTCTGTTGTTTTCAGTAATTTCAGATAAATATCGTGTACGATTTGGGGGAATGACAAAATTGCTTTCTGCGGAATTTCCCTCAAAAATAAAAGCGCTTTTAAAAGTGTTTTCTGAAATAGCATTGAGCTTTTTTATAATAGCTGAATATAATTCATTAATTCCGGAATCGTTGAATTGTGAGGCCATGGTTCCGTAAACCGGCATATTTTCAACAGGGATGTCCCATAAATTATGATTGCGTTGGTATTGTTTTTTAACATCTCTTAAGGCGTCTAAAGCTCCGCGTTTATCAAATTTATTTAACGCAATTACATCGGCAAAATCAATCATGTCAATTTTTTCTAATTGCGTGGCAGCACCGTATTCCGGAGTCATTACATATAATGATATATCAGAATGCTCTAAAATTTCCGTATCGCTTTGCCCTATGCCCGATGTTTCCAAAATTATTAAATCATACGAAGCCACCTTTAATATTGCTATTGCTTCATGAACGTGTTTTGATAACGCAACATTCGATTGCCTGGTAGCTAATGAACGCATATAAACCCTTTCATTGTTTATGGCATTCATTCTAATTCTATCGCCTAGCAATGCGCCACCGGTTTTACGTTTTGATGGATCTACAGATATAATCCCAATTGTTTTATTTGGAAAATCAATTAAAAATCGCCTCACTAACTCATCAACAGTTGATGATTTTCCCGAGCCTCCGGTACCTGTAATTCCCAGGACAGGAGTTTTAATATTTTGAGCTCGTTTTTTTATGGAAGTTATAAAGTTTCGATGTTTGGAACCATAGTTTTCAGCTGCAGATATTGCTTTTGCAATTTGTTTGTGTTGTTTATTGTTTAACTCTTTATACTCAAAATCTATATCAGTTCCTGTGGCAAAATCGCACAACTGCAACATATCGTTAATCATTCCCTGAAGCCCCATTTTTCTACCATCATCGGGTGAATAAATTTTTGCAATTCCATATTGCATTAAATCGTCAATTTCATCAGGTAAAATAACTCCGCCGCCGCCGCCAAAAATTTTAATATGTGAAGCTCCTTTTTCTTTGAGCAAATCGTACATAAACTTAAAATACTCATTATGACCACCTTGGTACGATGTTATGGCGATGGCATTTACATCTTCCTGAATAGCACAGTTTACAACCTCTTCTACACTGCGATCGTGGCCTAAGTGTATCACTTCTACACCGGTTGCCTGGATAATTCTTCGCATAATGTTAATAGCGGCATCATGGCCATCAAATAAAGAGGCTGCAGTTACAATTCGTATTTTATTTTTTGGTTTGTATGGTGTACTGTTTTTCATAAAAAAAATAAATCTAGCGATGCAATTTAAAGAAATTTGGTATTTATATTGAGGTTTAAAAATACGGATAACTTAACAAATAAAGCTATGTATTATTAAATTATTAGCAGATTGTATTTTTAGGTTGTAAAAAATTAGTTTTAGGAAAACAATTTTGTTAAAAATAAAATTCTTTAAATCATTTTTTTGAAAAATAATTTTAACAATTGACTAGTATTGTTTTATAATAAAATTAGCTTTTTAAATTATATTTGTAGCAATTCAAAAAAAGTAGCATTTGGATAGTTGTAAACTTACTTATAAAAAATGTACCGCTTTAATTCATTTTAGAGCTGCAATTCGGTATCCGTAGAAATAATTTATTCGTTTTCAAATAAATTAATAATTAAAACTTACTAAAATGACTTTTAAAGAAGTAATAAAACAAGGCATTCCGGCAGAATTACCGGCAGAAAAACCTTACGATACTACCATTAATCACGCCCCAAAAAGAAAAGAAATCCTTTCTGTAGAAGAAAAAAAATTGGCTATACAAAACGCCTTGCGGTATTTTCATAAAAAACATCATAAAACCTTAGCCAAGGAATTTTTAACCGAACTTACTTCCTTTGGCCGAATTTATATGTATCGCTTTAGACCCGATTATAAAATGTATGCCAGACCTATTCAAGAGTACCCGGGTAATTGTGAACAAGCGAAAGCAATTATGCATATGATTCAGAATAATTTGGACTATGCGGTAGCACAACATCCACATGAGTTAATTACCTATGGTGGTAATGGAGCGGTATTTCAAAATTGGGCACAATACCTGATGACTATGAAATATCTTAGTGAAATGACCGATGAACAAACCTTAGTTATGTATTCCGGTCACCCTATGGGCTTATTTCCATCTCATAAAAATGCACCGCGTGTAGTAGTGACTAACGGAATGATGATACCAAATTACAGTAAGCCGGATGATTGGGAAAAATACAATGCTCTTGGAGTTACACAATACGGACAAATGACTGCCGGAAGTTATATGTATATTGGGCCTCAAGGAATTGTTCATGGTACAACCATAACCGTTTTAAATGCAGGAAGAAAAATAGCTGAAAATAAAGAAGATTTATCAGGAAAGTTATTTGTTACTTCAGGTTTGGGAGGTATGAGTGGTGCGCAACCTAAAGCAGGAAATATTGCCGGGTGCATTACGGTTTGCGCCGAGGTTAACCCAAAAATTACCGAAATTAGATTATCGCAAGGTTGGATTGATGAAAAGATAGCCGATTTAGATGAATTGGTGTTAAGAGTTAAAACAGCGAAAAAGCATAAAGAAGTTGTTTCTTTGGCTTATTTAGGAAACATTGTGGATGTATGGGAAAAGTTTTATGATGATGGCATTTATATCGATTTAGGTTCCGATCAAACATCCTTGCACAATCCTTGGGCAGGAGGCTATTATCCGGTTGGGATTAGTTTTGAAGACGCTAACAAAATGATGGCTGAAAATCCCAATTTATTTAAAGAAAAAGTTCAGGAGAGTTTGCGACGCCAAGCTACGGCCATTAATAAACACACTGCAAATGGAACGTATTTTTTTGATTATGGCAATGCATTTTTACTGGAAGCAAGTAGGGCAGGAGCAGATGTAATGGCTGAAAACGGAGTAGATTTTAAGTACCCTTCTTATGTACAAGACATTATGGGGCCTATGTGTTTTGATTATGGTTTTGGACCGTTTAGGTGGGTTTGTACAAGTGCAAATCCTGATGATTTATTAAAAACCGATACCATGGCCTGTGAGGTTTTAGAAGGTATTAGAAGAAATTCACCGGAAGAAATTCAACAGCAAATGGCTGATAACATTCAGTGGATTAAAGGTGCTCAAGAAAATAAATTGGTGGTGGGTTCTCAAGCCAGAATTTTATATGCTGATGCAGAAGGTAGAATGAAAATAGCCAATGCCTTTAATAAAGCCATTAAAGCAGGTGAAATTTCTGCACCAATTGTATTAGGAAGAGATCATCATGATGTTTCCGGAACCGATTCACCTTACCGTGAAACCTCAAATATTTACGATGGTTCTAAGTTTACATCCGATATGGCCATACAAAATGTAATAGGTGATAGTTTTAGAGGAGCTACGTGGGTTTCTATCCATAATGGTGGTGGTGTAGGCTGGGGTGAAGTTATAAATGGTGGTTTTGGTATGGTTCTTGATGGTAGTTTAGAAGCAGAAAAGTGTTTAAAAAGTATGCTTTTTTGGGATGTAAATAATGGTATTGCTCGAAGAAATTGGGCACGAAATAAAGGTGCAACTTTTGCTGTTAAAAGAGCTATGGAAGTTGAACCAAAATTAAATGTTATGTTGCCAAACTTAGTGGACAATGCCATTTTTGATGATATGTTCTAAACTAAAAAAATAATTATGAGAGTTCTAAAATTTTTACCACTTGCGCTATTATTTTTAATGGCTTCTTGTAGTTCGATTAAGGTAACTGCAGATTACGAATCAACTACGGACTTTAGCCAATATAAAACCTATGCATTTTATAAAAAAGGTATAGATAAGGTTGAAATTTCCGATTTAGATAAGCGACGAATTTTAAGAGCTTTAGAACGTGAATTATTGGCAAAAGGATTTAAAAAATCTAATAATCCTGATTTGCTAGTAAACATTTTTACCAAATCGAAAGAAAAAATAAATATTTATAATGATTACTATGGTTACTGGGGTTGGTATCCTTGGTATTATGGTCCATACGGCACTTATGTAAATCAATATACTGAAGGTACTTTGTTTATCGATTTAATTGATGCTAAAAAGAAGGAATTAGCTTGGCAAGGAATAGGTAAAGGGGCATTGGTAACATCAGGAGATAGAATTAAGAAAGTTGAAAAAATAAACCAATTTGTGTCTGAGATAATGGCGGCTTACCCTCCGGGCCTACAGTAATTTGTTGCTTTAAAAATTTAAAGACGTTCTGAATTTTCAGAACGTTTTTTTATTTTTGCCCAATGGATTATAAAAAATCACAATCACCGGAAAAAGGTGATTATTATACTAATGAACAAGGTTATCGTGTTTTTACAGAACAATACCATTTAAAAAGGGGATATTGTTGTAAAAGTGGATGCAAACATTGCCCATATGGGTATGATAAAAAAACAGATTCCTTTGTAAAGAATAAAAAAAATTAAAAATGGCTTTCGAGGCGTTTATGTAATTCTTTGAAATAATCAAACGATTTTAGTAAACGAGAACCATACCAACTAAAATAAGTCCCATCGGCAAAAACAGTTACAGACCGGTTCGTAAAATTAGCAATTTCCAACGCATGTTTATCCTTAAATTTGTATGGCTCATCGGGTAGAATAATTACTTCCGGATCTCCTTCATAACGGATGCGGTTTATTTCTACTTTAGGGTATCGATCCAAATAGCCATAAACATTTTCAAATTTATTCAACTTTAGCATTTCATTTATAAAAGTATTATTTCCAACCACCATCCAGGGATTTGCCCAAATGAAATATGCCACTTTTTTGTTTTTTTTTGTTTTTATAAACTGTTGAAAATCATTCAGTTTAAATTCTAGTTTTTTGACCATATTAGTACTTTCAGTTTTGCGTTTCAAAAGTACTCCAAGGTCATAAATTAAATGTTTGCAATCTTCTATAGTTATAATATCAGAAAAATAGGTGGGGGCTATTTTCTCAAGTTCCGGTAAAAAGCTATAAGTGTTTTCCTCTTTATTACACAAAATAAAATCGGGTTCAAGCGATTTTATCTTAGCAAAATCAACTTTTTTTGTACCGCCTACTATGGTTTTTGTACTTTTTAAATGATAAGGATGTGTACAAAATTGTGTAATCCCTATCAATTCAGATTCTAAATTTAAATCGCACAAAAGCTCGGTTAACGATGGTACCAAGCAAATAATTCTCTTGGGAGTTGATGTAATAGTTAGCTCCCTGCCTATTTGGTCTTTAAAAGTTTTCATTTAATATAAGAGCCATTTCTTGTTGAAGTTTTAGGGCTTCATTTTGAGCTGCTCGAGTAAAATTTTTGCCATTTCCCGCATAAATTATTTGACGTGATGAATTTACCAGCAATCCGCAATGTTCATTCAATCCATATTTACAAACATCTTTTAAATTACCACCTTGCGCCCCAACACCCGGAACCAATAAAAAATGATTAGGAACAATTGCTCTAATATCTTTAAAAAATTCGGCTCTTGTAGCACCAACCACAAACATAAGGTTTTGGGAATTTTTCCAGGTAATTGCAGTTTGTATTACCTTTTTGTATAACTCTTTATCATTTACATGTAAACTCTGAAAATCCATTCCGCCCTTATTTGATGTTAAGGCTAATAAAATAGTTGTTTTATTTTCAAAAGCTAAAAAGGGTTCAACTGAATCGCTACCCATATAAGGTGCTACGGTAACTGAATCAAAATTCAAATCTTCAAAAAAAGCTTTCGCATACATTGTAGAAGTATTCCCAATATCACCTCGTTTGGCATCGGCAATGGTAAATATTTCAGGATATTGCTCATTCAAATAATTGATTGTTTTTTCTAATGCTTTCCACCCTTTCAATCCGTAAGCCTCGTAAAAGGCTGTATTTGGTTTGTATGCCACAGCCAAATGATGTGTGGCATCAATAATTTTTTTATTGAACTCAAATATAGGGTCTTCTTCGCTTAATAAATGTGCAGGTATTTTAGCCAAATCAACATCTAAGCCAATACATAAAAACGATTTTTTTTGTCGAATCTGTGAAATGAGTCCTGTTCTGTTCATACGTTCAAATAAAGGATGTTGCAAAAGTAGTAATTTTAATAATTAAGTTATATTTGTTTTATAAATAAAGAAAATTGGTTGGTTATATATTAAATAAACTTTTTTATGGAGTATTAACGCTTTTTGGAGTTGTAACAGTTATATTTTTTCTGTTTAATGTATTGCCGGGAGACCCTGCACGGATGATGTTGGACCAGCGAGAAGATACCCAACAGTTGCAAAATATAAAGCGTAAATACGGGTTTGACAAACCAATTAGCACACAATATTTGTATTATGTAAATGATTTGTCTCCAATTTCATTACACAGTAGTAACAAAGAGCATTATACATTCTTAACCAAAGAAAAATATAAATATACGACCCTGTTTTTGGTGGGTAAATATCTAGTGGTTTTAAAGGTTCCCTATTTGAGGAAATCATTTCAGAAAACAGATAAAAATGTAGCAGAAGTAATTTCAGAAACGTTGCCTAATACGGTGGTTTTAGCAATATCATCAATAACTATTGCTATAGTAATAGGTATTATTTTTGGGATATTTTCAGCCTTGTACAAAGATACTGTATTTGATAGGCTAATTTCTGTAATAAGTACCTTAGGAATGAGTGTTCCATCATTCTTTTCAGCTATTTTATTTGCTTGGTTTTTTGGGTTTTTATTACATAAGTACACGAATTTAAATATGACAGGAAGTTTGTATGAAGTAGATGATTTTGGTGAACGCATATTTATTCAGTGGAAAAATTTAATTCTTCCTGCAATTGTTTTAGGTATCAGACCATTAGCGGTGGTAATACAACTCATGCGAAACTCTTTGTTAGAGGTACTGAGTTTAGATTATATAAGAACGGCAAAGTCTAAAGGACTTTCTATGTACAAAGTTGTAAAAACACATGCATTGAAAAATTCTTTAAATCCTGTGGTTACAGCAGTTTCCGGTTGGTTTGCTTCCTTATTGGCTGGTGCTGTTTTTGTTGAGTATATTTTTAACTGGAACGGATTGGGGAAAGAAATTGTAAATGCCTTAAATACACTAGATTTACCTGTAATAATGGGTAGTGTATTAGTAATAGCAACCATGTTTATTATAATAAATATTTTAGTAGATATAATATACGGTTTGCTCGATCCAAAAATAAGAATGAATTAAGGTCGAAAACGAATTCGTAGGAACTGTATTTCAAAT
>CAYFFC010000062.1:0-7170 GCA_964342295.1 uncultured Lutibacter sp.
ATCATTTTGTGCCAAATAAAAGTACGGTGAAGCAAACAGTTTTTTATCGGTCAAATCAATTGACACAAATTTCCGCTCTTTATTAATTTCCCTAACCAATAAAATATTATTTCTGTTAGCTTGTATGCCTAAATCACCTGCCAAACCTAGAGCTTCAATTATTGAAATACGCTCATTGTCAATTTTAAAGGTACCCGGATTTTTAACTTCACCCAATACGGTAATTTTAAAATTTTCAATACGCACATTTACTGTAGGGTTTTTAATATAATCCTTTAATTTACCTTCTAAACTTTTTGTGAGTTCTTTGGTAGATGAACCAGAAACTTTTATAGTCCCCAATACGGGGAAATTTATTTCGCCTGCAATATCCACCAAGTAAGTCAACGGGTCGCCATAGGCTCCTTGGGTAATAGGTACATCATACAAATTAAACGGCAATACCGCTTCACCATCAACCGCAGAAACATTAATGGATAAGATATCTCCAACTTGTATCTTAGTTTCAAAATTTTTAACAACCTCTATTTCTTCTTTAACTTCCATATTTTGAAAATACACCATTTTTTTTGGAGAGACACAGGAGGTTGCTGTACTAAGTACTAACAGCCAAACGAATTTGTATTTTTTAAAATTATATAAAGAAGTTGTCAGCCGGTTAGTTTTGTATTTCATGTATTGTTTGTTCTATTTTAATATTCTAATTTATTTTTTGAGTTAATCGATTAGCGTCCAACACTTCAAATATAGAATTATTCGATTTAAATTCGGGTACAATTTCTTTCATTTTCAATACAATTTCACTTGCATCCATACCGTAATGCAAACTACACAAATCATTTATTTTTTGATAAATTAGGGTTGTATCTACTCTTTTAACTTTTGCAATCATAATTTTTTTATGATACGTTGGGTTGGTATTTTCACCATCTGCCAGCAATTCTTCATAAATTTTTTCGCCCGGTCTTAACCCGGTAATTTTTATACCAATATCTTTCGGGTATTTAAGTCCCGACAAGCGAATCATTTTTAAAGCCAATTCATAAATTTTTATAGATTCGCCCATATCAAATACAAAAATTTCTCCACCATTACCCATAGCTCCTGCTTCTAACACCAATTGACAAGCCTCCGATATAGTCATAAAATAACGCATAATTTCTTTATGAGTTACCGTTAAAGGCCCTCCGTTTTTAATTTGATTTTTAAATAAAGGTATTACAGAGCCATTAGACCCTAAAACATTACCAAAACGCGTAGTTATAAATTTGGTATTTCCTTTTTTCTGAACACAGTTTACATAAAGCTCTGCAATGCGTTTAGAAGCCCCCATAACGTTGGTAGGATTCACTGCCTTATCGGTTGAAATAAATATAAATTTTTCAACCCTATGTTTAATAGCCAAATCTGTAATAATTTGTGTTCCTTTAATATTTACGTTAACACATTCATACGGATATTCTTCCATTAAAGGAACATGTTTATACGCAGCTGCATGAAATACAAAATTAGGACTGTAATCCTCAAAAATGATTTCCATTCGTGCCCTATTCCTAACATCTGCCACAATCGGATTTATATTCTTAATTTGATGCAAACAAAAATATTGCTGTAAATTATATAAATCAGATTCAGCCTGATCAATTAAAATCAGTTGCTTAAAATTATAAGCTGCAATTTGTTTGGCAATTTCGCTTCCAATTGAACCGGCTGCGCCGGTAATTAATATGGTTTTATTCGCAAATTCTTTCCGCAAAATTGGATTGTTAACATTTATGGGATCTCTACCTAATAAGTCTTCAATTTTTACCGATTTTATCTGCTGAACTTTTAAATTATTTCGCACCCATTTTTTAGCCGGTGGTACTATTTTAACTTCTACCCCAAACTTTTTAAGGGTATCAACTTTATCAATAAGTTTTGAGGCTTTAATTTTTTGAATAGCAACAATTACCTCATCAATTTTTTTATTCTTAATAAAGTTTTTGCTGATTTTCTTCCCGTAAAAAACAGGAATTCCATTAATTCTTTTCCCTACTTTCGACTTATCATCATCAATAAACCCAACCACCTGAACATGAATTTGTTTATCTTCTTTTAACACCCCGTAAGTAATCAGTCCCGCTTCACCGGCTCCATATATTAAAACTCTTTTTCCCTGTTTAATAGTTGAAAATAAAACATTATATAATTCTTTAAACAAAAATCTGCTGGTTATTAAAGTAATTATGTTAAGCAAAAAATGTATAACAATTATAGATAAGGGTATAAATAAATATTCTGAAAAAGATAGGCTTCTGTTAACCAAAGTAACTCCTGCTAAAAAGGTTGCCAATAACATGCAACTTACAAATACATTTAACGCATCTCTGTACCCAGTATGCCTGATAACTCCTTTATATGAACCAATAAACAAAAAACTAAGAAAAGCTGTAAATCCTACAAATGGTAGTTGGTATTGCAACAGTTCAAAATCGAAACTGAGTTTAAAATTAAAACGTATAAAGTAGGCAATAACAAAGGTATTGCTAACAATATAAATATCTATTAACAATACCAGCCACCGTGGGGCATGGCTCTTTATCATTCTTTTTAACAGCTGCTTTATCATTTTATTATGATTAGGAACAGAACTTAAACAAATAGCTATTTTTGGGTTCTAAAAATTACACTTTTTCTTTTAACAACTGTTTCTCGGCAACCGAAATTGACAAGCTGATTTAGTTGAATTAAACAAAGATAGGATTTTTTTTGCAAGTTCTAACTTTTAATAATTGTATAGGTATTTCTAAATCAAATTTTTTAAAACCTTATATTTTATTTCATAAACCAATCAAATACACTTGTTTAAAATTCTTACCAACATAATGCGTATATTTGCCCTCTTAAAATTTACGTATGAGGTTGCACAGAAATCTGGTATTTACGGTTATTGACTCCATTAAATTAATTTTTAATGAAGCCATGTATGCCGATAAAGTAGTTGAAAAAGCATTAAAACGAGATAAGCGCTGGGGAGCCAGAGATCGTAAATTTATTGCTGAAACCATTTATGATATGGTACGGTGGAAAAGACTTTACAACGAAATTGCCGAAACTAAATCCCATTACACTACTGAAGCTATTTGGAGAAATTTTGCGGTTTGGGCTGTACTCAAAGGAATCGCATTACCCGATTGGAATCAATTGCAAGGTGTGCCTGTTAGAAGAATTAAGGGCAAATTTGACGCCTTACAAAAAACACGGGTTTTTAAAGAATCGATACCAGATTGGCTTGATAAATTGTGTGTTGAAGAATTAGGAGAACAACATTGGACCAAAGAAATTGAAGCGTTAAACCAACAAGCTGAGGTTATTCTAAGAACAAATACCTTAAAAATCAGTAAAGCGGAATTGCAACATAAATTGGCAGAAGAAGGGATCGAAACGCACTACTTACCAAAGTACAACAATGCATTACAACTAACAGAACGTGCTAATGTTTTTAAAACAACTTGTTTTAAAAATGGTTTTTTCGAAGTACAAGATGCCTCTTCACAATTAGTTGCGGAATTTTTACAGGTACAACCCGGAATGCGTGTTATAGATACCTGTGCAGGTGCCGGCGGAAAAACCTTACATTTGGCCGCACTTATGGAAAATAAAGGGCAGCTTATTGCAACCGATATTTATGAAAGTAAATTGAAAAAACTTAAAATAAGAGCACGTAGAGCCGGCGTACACAACGTGGTAACAAAACACCTCAGCTCATCAAAAATTATAAAAAAGATGAAGCAAACCGCCGATAGGGTACTTATTGATGCCCCTTGCAGTGGTATTGGCGTTTTAAAACGCAACCCCGACAGTAAATGGAAATTGCAACCCGAATTTATTGAAAACATTAAAAAAACGCAGGCCGAAATTTTAAATAATTATTCATCCTTGGTAAAAGTTGGTGGTAAGTTGGTATATGCCACTTGCTCTATTTTACCTTCTGAAAATGAACATCAGGTGCAACATTTTTTAAAACAACATCCCGAATTTAAATTTGTTAAAGAACATAAAGTTTCAGCCTATACATCGGGGTACGATGGTTTTTATATGGCCTTAATGGAGCGCGTTGGTTAAGTCTCAACCAATATAACCTTATTATAAAATTGTTTTATTTCAGTTAAAAAATCCATTTCAGCCTAGTGCAGTCTGTTAACTTTATATAACAAATATCATAACAATTTGTGCTTTAATGTTCAAAACCCTTTAATAACTATTTCAATTAAAAAAAACTCAGCAAGGCACATTCTAATTATTTAATTAAATTTGCGCAGGAAACAACACACTAAAAAAATCAGAAAAATGATTCATTTCTTTGGAAACGCAGACAGCAAAATTTATGCTGTTCAAACATCAGAAGAACTCTCACAAATCAGCATTAACAAATTAAACTGGCTTTTTGGCAATCAACATAAAATTTCTGAAGCATCTATTGATGCTTTTTTTATTGGCCCCAGAGCTGCAATGGTTACACCATGGAGTACCAATGCTGTTGAAATAACGCAAAATATGGGTATTGCGGGTATTGTAAGAATTGAAGCTTTTTATGCTTCAACCCAAACTGCCGAATTTGACCCCATGCTTTTTCAAAAATACAACGGTTTACATCAAAATTTGTTTACTATTAAGAGTACTCCGGAACCCATTCTTGAAATTGATGATATTGCCGCTTATAATAAAAAAGAAGGCCTTGCCTTAAGTGATGAAGAAATTGATTATTTGCTTGATTTAAGCAAACGGTTGGGAAGAAAACTAACCGACTCGGAAGTGTTTGGGTTTTCTCAAGTAAATTCTGAGCATTGCCGCCATAAAATTTTCAATGGTACTTTTGTAATTGATGGCGAAGAGATGCCTCAGTCGTTATTTAAACTTATCAAAGAAACTTCAAAACAACATCCAAATACTATAGTTTCTGCCTATAAAGATAATGTAGCTTTTGTTAAAGGACCTGTAGTAGAGCAATTTGCTCCAAAAACTGCCGACAAGCCCGATTTTTACACAAAAACCAATTTTGAATCGGTGATTTCATTAAAAGCCGAAACACATAATTTTCCAACAACAGTAGAACCTTTTAATGGTGCAGCTACCGGATCGGGAGGCGAAATTAGAGATCGACTGGCAGGAGGTAAAGGGTCGATTCCATTAGCAGGTACTGCAGTGTATATGACTTCCTATTCACGCTTAAATGAAAATCGCCCTTGGGAAAAAGGGATGCAAGAGCGCAACTGGCTGTACCAAACGCCAATGGATATCTTAATCAAAGCATCTAACGGTGCTTCTGATTTTGGAAATAAATTTGGGCAACCCTTAATTAACGGCTCTGTTTTAACCTTTGAACATGACGAAGCACATGACCAAATTTCATCAAACAGAAAATTAGGATACGACAAAGTAATTATGCTGGCGGGTGGTATTGGTTATGCGAAGGCCAATCAGGCACTTAAAGATACTCCTCAAAAAAATGATAAAATTGTAATTTTAGGAGGTGAAAATTATCGTATTGGTATGGGTGGTGCAGCAGTTTCATCAGCTGATACAGGAGCATTTGATACAGGTATTGAATTAAATGCGGTACAACGTTCCAATCCTGAAATGCAAAAAAGGGCTGCCAATGCCATTAGAGGTATGGTTGAAAGCGAGCACAATCCAATTGTTTCTATACATGACCACGGTGCCGGGGGGCATTTAAACTGTCTCTCAGAATTGGTAGAAGAAACCGGTGGTAACATAAATTTAGATAAACTTCCGGTGGGCGACCCAACACTTTCTGCAAAAGAAATTATAGGCAACGAATCGCAAGAACGTATGGGATTGGTAATTAGTAAGGAAAATTCGGCTTTGCTCAAACGCATTGCCGCAAGAGAACGTTCGCCTTATTACGAGGTTGGGGAAGTTACCAACAACAATAAATTTACGTTTATATCGGAATTAACAGGTGAGAAACCTATGGATTTGGAACTGAGTGATATGTTTGGAAGTTCGCCAAAAACCGTATTAAAAGACACCACTATAAACAGGCACTATTCCGAAATTGCTTACCAACAAGAGCAGATTCAAACGTATATAAAGCAAGTCCTGCAATTGGAAGCTGTTGCTTGTAAAGACTGGCTAACCAATAAAGTTGACCGATGCGTTGGCGGTAAAGTGGCTACACAACAATGTGCAGGACCGTTACAACTACCTTTAAATAATTGCGGGGTAATGGCCTTGGATTACAAGGGTAAAGAAGGCATTGCAACCTCTGTTGGGCACGCTCCGGTAAGTGCTGTAATAAACCCGGTTGCAGGTAGTAAAAATGCCATAGCCGAAGCCCTAACCAATATCATTTGGGCACCTTTAAAAAATGAACTGAATTCGGTTTCACTATCAGCAAACTGGATGTGGCCTTGTAAAAATGATGGTGAAGATGCGCGATTGTACAAAGCGGTTAAAGCGGTTTCAGATTTCAGCATTGAACTAGGGATTAACGTTCCTACCGGTAAAGATTCGTTATCCATGAAACAAAAATACCCCAACGAAGAGGTAATTTCACCGGGTACAGTAGTAATTTCAGCAGCAGCACATTGCAATGATATCACAAAAGTTGTGGAGCCGGTATTGCAAAAAAATGGCTTAAACAAAATTTATTATATCAATTTATCGGGTGACCATTATAAATTGGGAGGCTCTTCATTTGCTCAAATTCACAACAAAATAGGCAGTGAAACGCCTACCATAAAAGATGCAACTAAATTTAAAAACGCCTTTACTACCATTCAACAATTAATTAAGAAGAATAAGCTATTGGCAGGTCATGACATTTCGGCCGGAGGATTGATAACCTCCTTATTAGAAATGTGTTTTTCGCAAGAAATGGTTGGACTTAACTTAGATATTACATCGTTGGGCGAAGAAGATTCGGTAAAAGTATTGTTTTCAGAAAACAGCGGAATTGTTATACAAAGTGCCGACCTGGAGGTACCTACTGTTTTTGCTGAAAATAATATCGAGTTTTTTGAAATTGGAAATGCAGTACGCAGTAACAAGGTTAGCATTACCAACTTTAATCAAAAAATGGAGTTTGACATTGCAGAACTTAGAGATATTTGGTTTGAAACTTCTTATTTGCTCGATCAAAAACAATGCGCCAATAACAAAGCA
>CAYFFC010000063.1:0-6631 GCA_964342295.1 uncultured Lutibacter sp.
AATTAAAGGATTAGAAAACTTAAACGAAGCCACTGAGGTATATTTAAAAGATGCATTAACCCAGCAAGAGGTTAATTTATTGGAAGAAAATTTTGAAATTTCACTGGCAGCAGGTGAGTATGTAAACCGATTTACCATAGTGTTTAAAACGAAAGAAATAGTTGCTGAGGATGAAACCGAAGAAAATATAAATCCTACTGAAGCACTAATAACAGCTTATATGAATAATGATGCACGTACCTTGCATATTACCAATAATAAGGAAGAACCAATTAGAGGCATACGTATATTTAACAGTTTAGGGCAAGCAACTCAGTTTTGGGATAAAACCTTTACCGAAAATAAAATTACGTTACCGGCTAAATATACTACTGGAGTTTATATCATTCAAATTAGTACCGATACTGAAATTACTTCTAAAAAAGTAATTGTAGAGTAGTTAATATAAAAGAAGTGTAAATAAAAACCTGTTACAGAACATTAGAAATAATGCTTTTTAACAGGTTAATTATAAAGGTTGTATAGATAAAAAAATTACTTAAACGCCGGTATTCCCGTAATATCCATTCCTGTTATTAGCAAATGTATATCATGCGTTCCTTCGTAGGTAATAACGCTTTCTAAATTCGTCATATGGCGCATAATGGAATACTCACCTGTAATACCCATTGCACCTAACACTTGTCGTGCTTCACGCGCTATTTTTAAAGCCATTTCTACATTATTACGTTTTGCCATAGATATTTGAGCCGACGTTGCTTTATTTTCATTTCGTAACACGCCTAAACGCCATGTTAGCAATTGGGCTTTGGTAATTTCCGTAATCATTTCGGCCAATTTTTTTTGCTGAAGTTGCGTTGCAGCAATAGGTTTATCAAACTGAATGCGTTCTTTTGCATAGCGTAAGGCAGTATCATAACAATCCATAGCGGCACCAATAGCACCCCAAGCAATACCGTAGCGAGCAGAATCTAAGCAACCTAGCGGTGCACCCAAGCCATCTTTATTTGGCAATATATTTTCTTTCGGAATTTTTACATTATCAAAAATAAGTTCACCGGTTGCAGAGGCACGTAACGACCACTTATTGTGCGTTTCCGGCGTTGAAAAGCCTTCCATACCGCGTTCAACAATCAATCCTTTTATACGGCCTTCTTCATTTTTTGCCCAAACTAAAGCAATATCGGCAAAAGGGGCATTTGATATCCACATTTTAGCACCATTCAGTAAAAAGTAATCCCCCTTGTCTTTTAAATTGGTTACCATCCCGCCGGGATTAGAACCATAATCAGGTTCGGTCAAACCAAAACAGCCAACCAGTTCACCGCTAGCTAATTTTGGTAAGTATTTTTGTTTTTGCGCCTCATTACCATATTTCCAAATAGGGTACATTACAAGTGATGATTGCACCGATGCTGTTGAACGCACTCCGGAATCACCACGTTCAATTTCTTGCATTATAAGTCCGTATGAAATTTGATCGAGCCCTGCACCGCCATATTCTTCGGGAATATACGGGCCAAAAGCACCAATTTCTGCCAATCCGCTTATTAGAGAATTTGGGAATTTTGCTTGTTGGGCAGCTTCTTCAATAATAGGAGAAACTTCTCGTTTTACCCATTCACGGGCAGCATCTCTTACTAAAATATGTTCTTCGGTTAGCAGTTCATCTAATTGAAAATAATCAGGAGCCTGAAATAAATCTTGAGACATTCTTGTAGGTTTAATTTTGTTAGCACACAAATTTAACAATTAAACGGTATTAGAATTAAATTTTTTAAAATCTTTTATTGTGTAAATTTGTGTGGTTAAAAGAAGTTTTAATTATAAAACTTAGGAAATATAAAATTTGGCTTAGAAATTTATTTATTTTTATGAAATACACGCTGGGGAAAGAAGAAAAATTAAAAGGTGTAAAACAAATAGAGCTGTTGTTTAAGCACGGTAAGCGTATTAAATTATTTCCAATTCAGTTAATTTATTTACCTGTTGAGCAAACAGCTGATTTTCCTATAATAGTAGGTTTTTCGGTACCTAAAAGAAACATAAAATTAGCGGTTAACAGAAATAAAATAAAACGCTCAATGCGAGAAGCGTATAGAAAAAACAAACATTTGTACAGTAAACATGTAGCAAGCAACTATGTTTTTATGTTTATATATATGGGAAAAGAAAAAGAAAATTTTGAAAAACTGCAACTTGTAATACAAAATATCGCGAAGCAGTTTTCACAGCAAATAAGTTAGGATGAAGCGTTTTTATAAAAAAATTAGTATTGGAATAGTTGTAATAACCTTAGTTATAATTACAGCCGGTTTCCAAAGTAAATTTTTTGAAGTTGCTAAGCAAATAGACATATTTACTACTATGTTTAAAGAGCTAAACATGTATTATATTGATGAAATTAATCCGGCAGATTTAATGAAACACGCTGTTGAAAATATGCTGGAAACCTTAGACCCATATACACGTTATTATGACGAACAAGGTGTTGAGGATGCCAGAGTGGCCGCTACAGGTGAATTTGGAGGTATTGGGGCACTTTCAAAATTTAAAAATAATTCACTACAGATTAGAGAAATTATAAAAAATACTCCGGCTGAAAAAGCAGGATTAAAACCGGGAGACAACATCTTAAAAATTGATAATATTGTGGTTGCCGAATTTAACGAAAAAGGAGCGAACACATTAATTAACGGATTGCCCGGAAGTGAAGTAAAATTGGCAATACAACGCATGGACAAAACTTTTGAAGTTGAATTGGTTAGAAAAAAAATAGAGCTAAATCCTGTGCCCTACTATACAAAATTAAAGGATAATGTTGGGTATATTTCATTTACAACATTTAATGAAAAGGCTGCAAAAAAAGTGAAAGATGCATTTATGGAGTTAAAAGAGGAAGGTATAAAAAGTTTGATAATTGATGTTAGAGGTAATCCGGGCGGATTGTTGAATGAAGCTGTAAAAATCACTAATTTTTTTATACCTAAAGATAAAATAGTGGTTACCACAAAAGCTAAAATTCAAAAATGGAGCGATATCTTTAAAACTAAAAATGAGCCAATAGATGTTACCATGCCAATAGCTATTTTAATTGATAACTATTCGGCATCGGCATCTGAAATTTTAGCAGGAGCATTACAAGATTATGACCGCGCTGTTATTATTGGAGAGCGCTCTTTTGGAAAAGGCTTGGTGCAGCGTTATCGCGAATTATCTTATGGTACACAAATGAAAATTACCATTTCAAAATATTATACTCCTAGCGGTAGAAACATTCAAAAATTGGATTATACCAATAGAGATAAAGATGGAAATGTACCGGAATTTTCGGATAAAGGCAGTAGGCAATTTAAAACATTAAATGGAAGAGCTGTTTTTGGAGGAGGAGGTATTAGACCTGATATTGATTTAAAAAAGGGCTCTATAACTAAAACTACAGAAACATTGTTAAATTCAGACGCACTTTTTAATTATGTAACACACTATTTTTATAAAAATGCTACTATTGCTAATCCAACAACATTTCAACTTAGTAATGTTGATTACTATACATTTAAAAATTATTTGAACGCCAATCATGTAGATTTTAAAACCGAATTGGAAATGGATTTTGAAAAAGCAATGCAAAAAGATTCCGAAGATAATTTAGTTAAAAATTTAGATAACAGTTATAGTGCTTTAACAAGTAAAATTCAGGAAGAAAAGCTTAAGGAGCTTGATAAAAATAAAGAGGAAATCATAAATAAATTGTCAGAAGAAATAATTAAAAGATATTATTATACGGAAGGTGTTTATAAACATAAGGCAGTTTTTGACCAAGAAATTTTAAAAGCCGTAGAAATTTTAAATAATTCAAAGAAGTATAATCAAATTTTAAATAATTAGCGTCATTTTTATATTTTGAAAATTGAATGATTGCATCAAAAATGAGATATCGTATCTTTGCAACCCAAATAACATTATGGAACAGTCAAAAATAAAAGGAAGAACACGCTCACAAGAATCGTCAAATGCCATTGAGCGTTTATATATTTCAATGCGACATTTATTTAGTAGGGGATTTTATAAACCTATGGGCGTTTCAGGGGAAACATTAAGGCAATCGCTTCTACAACTAAGACCTGAAATTTATGGCTCAATTGCCGAAGAAAAAGTAGAACTCAACGGTTTAATTTATGTAATTGAACGGCTTCCTTTAGGAATTGAAGAATGTCAGTTTATCAACTTAACTTCTGATGAGGGCTATATCAAGTCACATTTTAAACCAATAATACCCGCTAAACGAAGACGCAATTGTTTTAGAATTGATAAAGATCAAATGAATATTGAGGTAACAAGAGGAAGATCTGAAATTTATGATATTTTAACGCATTTGACCTTTTTATACATTGAATCTGAAAAAATAGCAGATAAAGTATTAATAAGTGATGGTGATGATACCATTAGAGAATGGAAAAAGTTGGAAGAAATTGTTTTGCACAACAAAAAAATACAAAATGACGAACGCGATATCATGTTGGCGCATGTTGCCAGCATTTTGGGAAGAACTTTTGAAGAAACGTTAAATGCGCACAAGCAATTACGTGAAAAAAATAATACGGACAGGTTTTTTCAGGTAATTTATTGGATGGGACGCCTAGCAATTAATGAGCAGGTTCACAATTTAAAAAGAGCTATAAATTTTAGTCCGGTTTTACGAGAACGTGTTGGGCATCATATTTATGGTGAAATTTGGGCTACCAACATTAAAAAGGAATTGGAAAAAAAGGATTTGTTAAATAGACCAATTCATATTATTAGTGCAAATATGCATAGCGTAATGAATTCTATTTATGCACCAATTGTACTTCCAAAACAGATAAAAAATAACAATATTATTTCATTATTTGAATTATTGAGTGATGATACTAATGAAGACTTGAGAAAACAAGTTAAAGAATATGCATCAAAAAATGGTTTAACGTATATTAAAGACACCTCCGGCACCAATATTAATGTGCAACTAATTGATACCGAAAAAATTGATATTTCAAAAACACAATATCACCTTGAAAATAGTTTAGAGTTTGACCAAAAACCGGTTATTATTGTTATGGATTATGCTTTTGGAGAACAGGCTTATGAAACTATGGATGAGTTGTTAAAACCATATATATGTGAAAACAACAAAAAGTATCATTTAAAAGTAGATTCAGTTTCTATAATGGGAAAAGCCGGTATTTTAGAAGGAGGAAAAGGCGATATTATGATTCCATCTGCTCATATTTTTGAAGGAACTGCCGACAATTATCCGTTTAAAAATCAGTTAAAAAAGAAACAGTTTGAAGGTTTTGGTGTTCATGTTTATACCGGGGCTATGGTAACGGTGTTAGGAACATCTTTACAAAATAAAGACATTTTAAAATTCTTTTTTGAATCCACATGGAAAGTAACAGGTTTGGAAATGGAAGGGGCTCATTACCAAAAAGCAATTCAGGCAGCCTCAAAAATTAGAGGAAATATTTCTAGAAAAGTTAAGGTTCGATATGCCTACTACGCTTCAGATAATCCCCTAGAAACAGGTAGTACTTTGGCTTCCGGTGGATTGGGTACAACAGGAGTTTTACCAACATATGTGATTACTCAAAAAATATTGGAACAAATTTTTTAAACAATACTTCATTAAAAGTTAAAATTACATGAACGTACTATTATTAGGATCAGGTGGCAGAGAGCATGCATTGGCTTGGAAAATTTCACAAAGCAATTTGTTAAGTAATTTATATATAGCACCGGGAAATGCCGGAACAGCTGGCGTTGGAACAAACATACCTATTAACCCAACTAATTTTATTGAAGTTAAAAAAGTTGTACTCGATAAAAATATTGAACTTGTTGTAGTAGGCCCCGAAGATCCACTTGTAAATGGAATTCACGATTTTTTCTTAAATGACCCAGTACTTAATAATGTTATGGTTATTGGGCCCCAACAATTTGCCGCCCAATTAGAAGGTAGTAAAGAGTTTGCAAAAAAGTTTATGGATAAACATCAAATTCCTACTGCGGCCTATAAAAGTTTTACTGCTGATAACTTAGAAGAGGGATATGCATTTTTAGAAAGTTTGAATTCGCCTTATGTACTTAAAGCCGATGGTTTGGCGGCAGGAAAGGGTGTATTAATTTTAAATGATTTGCAGGAGGCTAAAAATGAGTTAAAAGAAATGCTTGCCAATCAAAAATTTGGTTCCGCCAGTAGAAAGGTGGTTATTGAAGAGTTTTTGGATGGAATAGAGCTCAGTTGTTTTGTGTTAACCGATGGTGAGCATTATATAAATTTTCCAAATGCAAAAGATTATAAACGAATTGGAGAAGGTGATACCGGTTTAAATACAGGTGGTATGGGTGCCATTTCACCGGTTCCTTTTGCCGATGAACTATTTTTACAAAAAATAGAAGACCAAGTTATTAAGCCAACTATTAATGGGTTAAAAAAAGATGAAATACCTTATGTTGGATTCATATTTTTTGGTTTAATAAAAGTAGGTAATCAGCCAAAAGTTATAGAGTACAATTGCCGCATGGGAGACCCGGAAACTGAAGTTGTAATACCTAGAATTGAAAGTGATTTGTTAGAATTGCTTGTAGCGGC
>CAYFFC010000064.1:0-6431 GCA_964342295.1 uncultured Lutibacter sp.
TAGTGAATAAATTGTACCAATATTTTAGGTTTATTATACTATTTTAATGTTAATTTGTGGTAAACTATGAAGAAAGTATTTTATTTCATTCTATTATACGTTACCAGTGTTGGAGCCCAAGTTAATGGAGAAACCGTTTATAATTTTTTAAATTTAACAGGCTCTGCAAAACAAGCTGCATTGGGAGGAAATACCTTAACTTTACTAGAAGATGTAAATCAGCCTTTATGGAATCCAGCGGCAATTAATAGTAAAATGGATAATAATTTAGCATTAAATTATGTCAATTATTTGGCAGATGTTAGTTTGGTTTCTGCGAGCTATGCTCATTTAATAAATAGGAATTTGGGTACGATGCAAATGGGTATCACCTACTTAAATTATGGTAATTTTATTGGAGCCGATGAGAATGGGAATGAAACTGGCAACTTTAAAGCTTATGACATGGCTTTTTCATTAGGGTATGCTTACAACTTTCCAAAAAGTGATTTTTACTTAGGAGCTAACTTAAAATTAATTAATTCCGTTATTGAAAACTATTCATCTTTTGGTGTAGGAGGTGATCTAAGTTTATTATATTTACATCCAAATAAACCTATGGTAATAACACTTGTAGCCAGAAATTTTGGGTATCAAGTTACTGCCTATGATGAAGATAAAGAGCGATTACCGTTTCAATTAGCTTTTGGGCTATCATATAAGCTGGAAAAAGTTCCTATTAAGTGGCATTTTAGCTTGGAAAATTTGCAGCAGTGGGATATCTCAGAAAGTAACCCTTCAAATTCTATAACAAATTTAGATGGATTGGTAATTGAGGAAAAAATATCTTTTTTTGATAATGCCCTAAGGCACATTTCTTTAGGGATGGAGATTTTTACCGAAAGTAATTTTAACATAAGAGCGGGTTACAACTTTAAAAGAGCTAAAGAATTAATGCTTAATGATAAAAGAACATTTGCCGGTTTTACGGCTGGTTTTGGACTTAAATTTAGAAAATTAGTTTTTAACTATGCATTCTCAAAATATCACCCAGCTTCAAATGCAAGTACATTTAGTTTACATTTAAAATTAGATTAAAATTGAAAAAAATTACCATAGCAATTGATGGTTTTTCATCAACCGGGAAAAGTACTGTTGCAAAGCAGTTAGCAAATAAATTGAGGTATATTTATGTGGATTCCGGTGCCATGTACAGAGCTGTTACTTTATATGCCATGCAACATAAATTAGTGTCAGATTATACATTTGAAAAAATGAAGCTTATAAATGAATTGAATAAAATTAATTTAACTTTTAAGTTTAATAAGCAGTTGGGTTTTGCCGAAATATATTTGAACGGTATAAATGTTGAAAAAGAAATTAGAACCATTGAAGTTTCTGAGCAAGTGAGTAAAATTGCAACTGTTCCTGAAGTTAGAAAAAAATTGGTTGAACAACAACAATTAATGGGTGCTAACAAAGGTGTTGTAATGGATGGGAGGGATATAGGAACTGTTGTTTTTCCAGAGGCGGAATTAAAAATATTTATGAATGCATCTGCTAAAAAAAGAGCTGAAAGAAGATATAAGGAAATGACTGAACGTGGTGATGAAGTTACTTTTGAAGAAATTTTAAAAAATGTTGAATATAGAGATTATATAGATTCTACCCGAGAAGACTCGCCTTTGATAAAAGCAATGGATGCCATTGAAATTGATAATTCCGAATTAACTAAAGAAGAGCAATTTGAACAGATATACAAGTTGGCAGTTCAAAAAATAAAAGAAAACTAAGGAATATTGAGATATTTATGTGTTTGTAATGAAATTTTCCATTGAGGATTGTTCATTACATAATCTATTATTAAAGGCGTTACTTTTTCGCGTTTACTCCATTCCGGTTGTAAAAAAAGTTCACAATGCTTCGGTACTTTCGCAGCTTGATTTTCAGCAAACTTAAAATCAGTTTTATTGGTAACAATAATTTTTAATTCATTAGCAACCAGGTAGTTATCTTCTAAAGGTAATTTTGTTTTTTTAGGTGAAAGACAAACCCAATCCCAAGTACCAGTAATTTGATAAGCTCCACTAGTTTCCACATGAGTTTTAATTTCATTCAAATGCAATAATCTTGTCAAATTAATAAGATTCCACATAAAAGGCTCACCACCGGTTACAACAACAGTTTTAGCAAATTTTTTTGCATTACTTACAATTTTGGAAGTTAATGTTGGTGGATGCAAATTGGCATCCCAACTTTCTTTTACATCGCACC
Source organism: uncultured Lutibacter sp. (assembly GCA_964342295.1). GTDB lineage: Bacteria > Bacteroidota > Bacteroidia > Flavobacteriales > Flavobacteriaceae > Lutibacter. Next base: position 2,254 of record CAYFFC010000064.1, read on the forward strand.
AATGGCATCCAACATCACAACCTCCAATCCTAATAAAATAAGCTGCCTTTCCTGTATGAAAACCTTCACCTTGAATGGTGTAAAATTCTTCCATAAGAGGAAGCATTTCTCCTTTATCTATAAGTTGTTGTGTATTGTTATCAATCATGTTGCAAATATAATCATATAGGTTCATATAATTTAATTCAATATTATTCCAAATCAAATTTTTAATTTAGGTTTTAAATATTATTTTTATGAAAAAATTATCTGATGGAACCTAAAACCAAATTTTTTAACCATATAACCGAAGGCTATACTTCAAAAGGAGATTTTATCACATTGGGTTCAGCTATTTTAAATGGTGAAACCGTTAAAGAGGCCTTTGTAAATGTACCTTTAAAAACCTTGAACCGTCATGGTCTTATTGCCGGTGCTACCGGAACGGGGAAAACAAAATCACTTCAAGTGATGGCCGAAAACTTGTCTGAAAAAGGGATTCCGGTTTTACTAATGGATATTAAGGGAGATTTGAGTGGTTTGGCACAACCAAGTCCGGGGCACAAAAAAATTGATGAACGCCACAAAGCAATAGGACTTCCTTTTAAAGCTCAAAAGTTCCCTATTGAAATTTTAACAATTTCTGAGCAAGATGGAGTACGGTTACGAGCAACGGTTTCAGAGTTTGGACCTGTATTGTTATCGCGAATTTTAGAATTAACTGATGCACAAAGTGGTATCGTTTCCATAATTTTTAAATATTGTGACGATAATAAATTACCATTGTTAGATTTAAAAGATTTTAAGAAAGTTTTGCAATTTGCCACTGCAGAAGGAAAAGATGAAATTCAGGCTGAATATGGTAGAATTTCAACAGCTAGTACCGGTGCAATTTTACGCAAATTAGTTGAATTAGACCAGCAGGGAGGCGATTTGTTTTTTGGTGAACGTTCTTTTGACGTGAAGGATTTGGTACGAATTGACCGAGATGGAAAAGGAATTATTTCTGTATTGAGACTCACAGATATTCAGGATAGACCTAAGTTATTTTCAACTTTTATGTTACAGTTGTTGGCAGAAGTTTATACTTTTTTTCCGGAACAGGGTGATAGTGACAGACCTGAATTGATAATTTTTATTGATGAAGCACATTTAATATTTAAAGAAGCTTCAAAAGCACTATTATCACAAATTGAAAGTATCGTAAAATTAATTCGCTCAAAAGGAATAGGTTTGTATTTTGTAACACAAAACCCTAAAGATATTCCTGAAGATGTATTGGCACAATTAGGACTGAAAATTCAACATGCCCTTAGAGCATTTACTGCAAAGGATAGGAAAGCCATTAAATTAGCTGCTGAAAATTATCCCGATTCTGAATTTTATGATGTTGATGAAACCTTAACTCAGTTGGGAATTGGAGAAGCATTTGTTTCGGTTTTAAATGAAAAGGGAAGACCAACACCATTAGCTGCTACAATGATGCGGGCTCCAATGAGTAGAATGGATGTTTTAACAAAAAAAGAATTGGCTGAATTGATTGAAAGTTCAAGACTTTTTTACAAATACAACGAAGAAATTGATCGTGAGAGTGCTTATGAAATTTTGCAAGAAAAAATTGAAATTATTAACAAAAAAGAAGCAGTTGAAGAGCGAAAGCGAAAGGCTGATAAAAATAAAACATTCACTAGAACCAGAAGAAGTACAAGAATGAACCCTGTATTGAAAGTGGTTACAAGTGCAACCTTTATTAGAGGCGTTTTAGGAATCTTAAAACGCGTATTATAAAAGTTTATTTTGTAGTAAATAAAATAAAACATTTAACGTTACATTAAAGTATATAAATTAATTGTTCATGTCATTTTTTAAAAAAATTATCCCTGTAATAATAATAGCAATTATGGTTTCTCAGTGTTCAAAAAGAAACGAATTTGTAATAAAAAAGGGTGCTGTAGGAAATCTTGATAAAGAAACTGTAATGCTTGATTTACTTGAAATATTTGAAAACGATTCATTGGTATCCGGAGTTGAAAGAAACGATTTGGAACAGAATAGTACTTCTTTTGTGAGCACTTCAGGTGAGTATATTGTTTTTTCCAAAACAGGGAAAAAAATGTTAGAAATTGTTCCGGCCAATTTAAATGATTCCTTATCAAAAATAAAAAGTATTCAGATATTTGATCCAAGTTATAAAACAGAAAAGGGTGTGTCATTGGCTTCTAACTTTAGCGATATTAATAAAAATTATATGGTAAATAAGGTTGAAACTACATTAACTTCGGCAACTTTATTTATTGATGAGTTAAACGCAACAATTTCAATTGATAAAAAAGAACTTGGTTTAAACCAATTTAGCAGGGAACAAATTAGAATTGATCAAATACCGGATTTAGCCAAAATAAAGTATTTTACTATTTGGTTTAATTAATTTATAAGACCAAGATTGTAGAGTTAATTGGTGATTGCATTAGTTTAAATGATAGGTTTTATTTAATTCAGCTACCTTGCATTTCCAATTTAATTCATTTGATATTTTTTGCTGTAGGGCATTGCTTTGTGCAGTTTCACCGTGATTAATTAATGTTAAACGCGGTGCTTTTCTATACTGTCTTAACCAAAACATTAGTTCTTTTTGATCTGCATGGCCGGAAAATTCATAAATAGTGAACACTTCGGCATTTACAGGGTAGTATTCACCCCAAAACTTAATTTCAGGTGCCTCTTCAACTATTGAATATCCTCTGGTTCCTTCTGCTTGAAATCCTACAATTAAAATACTGTTTTTAGAACTAGAAATTAGTTTATTTAAATAATGCATAACTCGGCCACCTGTTAGCATTCCACTACCTGCCAGAACAATTTTGGGATTGTTGTTTTTTACAATAGCCTTTGAGGTTCCAACATCGGCAATCAATTCAACAGTTTTTTTCATTTGTACAATATCTTCAAAACTCAAGCAAGTTTTGTTTTTAAAGGTAAAATAAAGCTCTGTAGCTTCAACTCCCATTGGACTATCTAAATAAATGGGTATGTTTGGTAATTGTTTTTTGAATTTGAGTTTACTTAATAAATAGATTAGCTCTTGTGCCCTTTCCACAGAAAATGTTGGAATAAGTAAAACACCTCCCTTTGAATAGGTGTGGTGTATTATTTCTTTTAATCGGTTTTTTATGGAAGCTTTGTCGTGAATACGGTTGCCATAAATTGACTCTAAAACCAAGTAATCGACTTCTTTTATAAGTTTAAAGCGATTTAACAGAATGGGTTCTTTTCTTCCAATATCGCCTGAAAATAATATGGTTTTCCCTTTATATTCAATTAAAATAAACGAACTTCCTAATATATGTCCACTGTTTATAAACTTGAAACGCGTATCCCTATTTAAATAAATCCAGGTATTTAATGGAAATGTTTGAAAATAATTAAACGATTTTTCAACTTCTTTAACTGTGAATAATGGTTTTGCAGGATTGTGTTTTGTGTAATTATATTTATTAGCTCTATTTGCATCAGCTTCCTGTATTTTTCCGGCATCAAGCAAAATAATTTTAGTCAGTTCTTTTGTTGGTTTGGTACAATATATTTTTCCTTTAAATCCATTTCTAATTAAAATTGGTAGATAACCGGTGTGATCTATATGTGCGTGGGTTAAAAAAATGGCATCAATTGTTGTAAGTTTTGAATGTTGAGGCTCCCAATTTTTTAAGCGTAATTCTTTATTACCTTGAAATATTCCGCAATCTATTAAAAAACGGTTCATTTCGGTTTCAAGTACTATTTTTGATCCGGTAACGGATGCTATTCCACCTAAAAAAGTTAGCTTCATATCAATAATTTTTTTAGCCGAGACTAATAACCAATTTTAACTATGTTTTTATGTTGTTTTTCATTAACTTTATTAGTTGTTGATATGAAATTACCAAAATAATTATGAATCTCAAATTAAAAGGATTAATAATAGCAAGTTTTTGTTTGTTACTTTGTGGAATAGCATCAAGTCTATTTATTTCTTGTAATAAAAATGAAGAAAAAATAGTTCCTCAAAAGCGTACTTTAACTGAAGCTGTTTATGCTTCAGCAATAGTGCAACCTGATAGTTTATACCTAGCTTATAGCGCTGTGACCGGAATTTTAGATAAAAATTTGGTTGAAGAGGGAACAATTGTAGTAAAAAATCAGCCAATTGCACAAATTACAAA
>CAYFFC010000065.1:0-1132 GCA_964342295.1 uncultured Lutibacter sp.
AGTGTTTTTCATTATAAAGAAATTGAAATTAAATCTTTAAAAGAGGAATTAAAAAATAAAAATATAGTAGTGAGATTGTAATTATTAATGTAAACCTAATCATTCTTCGATTTACATAACCTTTTAAAGAATGATGGTTTAAAAAATTAAATAAAAAACAATTATGATAATAGACTTTAATAAAAATACTGATGGATTAGTACCGGCAATAATTCAAGATGTTGCAACTAAAAATGTACTCATGTTAGGGTATATGAGCAAGGAGGCATTAAAAAAAACAATTGATACAAATAAAGTAACTTTTTTTAGCAGAACAAAAAATAGACTTTGGACTAAAGGAGAAGAAAGTGGTAATTTTTTAAATGTTGTTGATATAAAAACTGACTGTGATAATGATACCTTATTAATTTTGGCAAAACCCGTTGGCCCCGTTTGTCATAAAGGTACGGATACTTGTTGGGGTGAAGAAAATTTGGCTACTTTCGGTTTTTTATCGGAGTTGGAAGCGGTTATTAAAAGTAGAAAAGAACACAGTGATTCACAAAAAAGTTATGTGGCTTCACTGTTTAAAAAAGGAATTAATAAAATTGCTCAAAAAGTTGGTGAAGAGGCAGTAGAAACAGTGATTGAAGCCAAAGACAACAATAACGAGCTGTTTTTAAATGAAAGCGCCGATTTACTTTTTCATTATTTAATACTTTTGCAAGCAAAAGGTCTTTTGCTTAAAAATGTTGTTGATGTTTTGGAAGCCAGGCACTATAAATAAGTGTTAGAATGTATTGTTTATGTTAAAGAAATTAATTTTGTAAATTCAATAATTCAAATCAAAAAATATGATGGCTTTTCAAAAATCGACACTAAATTTTCTAAAAGAGCTAAAAAATAATAATAACAGAGATTGGTTTAACGCTCATAAATCGGGTTTTTTAAATGAACAAACTAGTACAAAAGCATTTTATTCGGTTGTAATGGAAAATTTAAAAAAGCACGATGATATTGAAAAATTAAAAATGTTTCGAATTTACCGTGATGTGCGATTTTCAAAAGATAAAACTCCATATAAGCCACATTTTGCAGGGCATTTTGTACGTGCCACAAAAAGGTTAAGAGGTGGGTATTATTTGAGAATAAG
>CAYFFC010000065.1:1232-3692 GCA_964342295.1 uncultured Lutibacter sp.
AGCAATGCGTCCTTTTTTTGATTATATGAGTGAAGTATTAACCACCGATTTAAATGGGGTTTCAATAATAGATTAAGAATAGAAATTGAATTTAAATCGATTACAAATCTTAACTATAAATAAACCCACAAACAATTTATCAACTTAATACTATTTTTTATCTTTGCATTTCGTTAAAACTAAAGAATAAATAATGAAAATATCATACAATTGGTTAAAGCAATTTTTAAAGGTTGATTGGGATGCCGAAAAAACCGGAGAATTATTAACCGATTTAGGTTTAGAGGTTGAAGGTATTGAAAGGGTTGAATCTGTTAAGGGAAGTTTGGAAGGTGTTGTTGTTGGTAAGGTATTAACTTGCGAACAACACCCAAATGCCGATAGGTTAAAAGTAACTACCGTTGATTTAGGTAATGGTACTCCGGTTCAAATAGTTTGTGGCGCTCCAAATGTAGCAAAAGGGCAAACTGTGCCTGTTGCCACTATAGGAACAATGTTATACGATGAAAAAGGGGTAGGCTTTAAAATAAAAAAAGGTAAAATTAGAGGCGAGGAAAGCCACGGAATGATTTGTGCTGAAGACGAATTAGGTCTTGGAACAAGCCACGATGGTATTATGGTACTGGATGACAATTTAAAAATTGGAACACCTGCTGCCGATGTTTTTAATATTGAAACTGATGAGGTTTTTGAAATTGGCTTAACCCCAAATAGGGCGGATGCTATGAGCCATTTAGGAACAGCTCGGGATTTAAGAGCCGGATTGTTACAACAAGGTGTTGCTTTAGAGTTAATCTCTCCTTCAGTTAGTGAATTTCATGTTGATGACAGAACATTGAAGTTTGATGTTGAGGTTGAAGATATTGAAAAAGCCCCACGATATGCCGGTGTTACCATTTCAGGAATTACCGTTAAGGATTCACCTGAATGGATTCAAAATAGATTAAAGGCACTTGGCTTAACGCCTATTAATAATGTTGTTGATGTAACCAATTATGTGTTGCATGAACTTGGACAACCGCTTCACGCTTTTGATGCTGCTAAGGTAAAAGGCAATAAAGTAATTGTAAAAACCTTACCAACCGGAACAAAATTTACTACACTTGATGAAGTTGAACGCGAGTTGCACGAAGAAGATTTGATGATTTGTAATGGGAATGAAGAACCTATGTGTATTGCCGGTGTTTTTGGTGGCATAGAATCTGGCGTTACACAAAATACAACATCAATATTTTTAGAAAGTGCCTATTTTAATCCGGTTACTGTTAGAAAAACGGCCAAAAGACACGGATTGAATACAGATGCTTCTTTTAGATTTGAGCGTGGAATTGACCCAAATATAACTAAGTATGCGCTTAAAAGAGCAGCGCTCTTAATTTTAGAGGTAGCCGGAGGTAAAATATCTTCAGAGTTAGTTGATTTATATCCTTCAAAAATTGAAGATTTTCAAGTATTTCTTTCCTACGAGAAATTAAACCGTTTGGTTGGAACTGAAATTCCTAGAGAAACAGTTAAAAATATTTTAGCATCACTAGATATTAAGTTTAACAGCGTTACTGATGGCGGTATGGGGCTTACAATTCCATCGTATAGAGTAGATGTTACTAGAGAAGCTGATGTTATTGAAGAAATTTTAAGAGTATATGGCTATAACAATGTTGAGTTTTCTCATAAATTAAATGCCTCAATTTCATTTTCAGAGTTTGATGATGTTAAAATTGAAAACATTATTACAAATCAATTAACAGGGCAGGGTTTTTTTGAAACAATGGCCAATTCTCTTACAAAACCAAGTTATGTAGAACTCTCGAGTCAATTAAATGATACACAAAATGTACCCATTCTTAATCCACTTAGTAACGATTTAGCAGTAATGCGCCAGTCGTTATTATTTAGTGGATTGGAATCAGTAATTTATAATATCAATAGAAAAAACGCTGCATTAAAATTCTTCGAGTTCGGTAAAACATATCACAAATTTGAAAGCGGTTATAGCGAGCAGAAACACTTAACGCTATTTGTAACAGGAAATAGAAGTAAAGAACGATGGAATATACAGTCAAAAGTTAGTGATTTCTTTTATTTAAAAGGGATTGTAACATCTATATTGCTTCGTTTGGGGGTTGATAAAATAAAAACCAAACCCACAAAAAATGATGTTTTTTCTGAAGGAATTTCCTTGAGTTTAGGGAAAATTAAGTTAGTAAATTTAGGTGTGGTAAAAAGAGCTGTACTTAAAGAATTTGGAATTAAACAAGAAGTATTATTTGCTGATTTTGAATGGGAAAACTTATTAAAGGTTGTTGGGAATAACAAAATTAAAATTTCTGATTTGCCAAAATTTCCAACTGTTAAACGTGATTTTGCCTTACTTGTTGATAAAGATGTTACTTTTGATGAAATATATAATTTAGCTTTTCAAACTGAACGCAAATTGCTAAAAGAAGTTGATTTATTTGA
>CAYFFC010000065.1:3792-6343 GCA_964342295.1 uncultured Lutibacter sp.
ATTTTTAAAATTCCAGGGGTTAAGTCTTTTATTAGAAGTTTATTTATGGTCTCTAATAAAAAACTTGAACGTACTATTTTTGGTTTAAAATTTAAAAACCCGGTTGGTTTGGCGGCAGGTTTTGATAAAAATGGAGTGTTGTTTAACGAATTGTCAAATTTTGGTTTCGGATTTATTGAGATTGGTACTGTTACTCCTATACCTCAAGCAGGTAACCCTAAAAAAAGAATTTTTAGATTAATTAATGACAAAGGTTTAATTAACCGAATGGGATTTAATAATAACGGTGTTGATGCTATTAGCAAACAACTGAAAAGAAATAAAGGTAAAGTTATTATTGGTGGAAATATTGGAAAAAACACACAAACAAAACCTGAAAATTACACCGCCGATTATTTAGAATGTTTTAAAAAATTACATCCTTATGTAGATTATTTTGTGCTAAATGTAAGTTGCCCAAATGTTGGAAGCCATGCAAAATTAACCGACAAAGATTATTTAATGGAGTTAATTACTACTGTTCAAAAGGAAAATAAAACTTTTAAAATTCAACGGCCAATTTTATTAAAAATTGCACCTGATTTAAATACTATTCAACTTGATGAGATAATTGAATTGGTAGCAGAAACCGGTATTGATGGTGTAATTGCAACTAATACTTCGGTTAGTAGAGATGGCTTACATATTGCTGATGACAAGTTACATAAAATTGGTAATGGTGGTTTAAGCGGTTTACCAATTAAAGATAAAAGTACTGCTGTTATAAAATATTTGGCAGAGAAGTCTAATAAGGCATTTCCAATTATTGGTGTTGGTGGAATACACTCCAAAGAAGATGCTTTGGAAAAAATAAAAGCGGGAGCAGATTTAGTACAAATCTATACAGGTTTTATTTATGAAGGTCCTAGTTTGATTAAAAAAATAAACAAGGCTATTTTAAATCAGTCCTAAAAGTTGAAAATTGAATATTGAAATTTTAATATCATTTATTGGGGCCTCCATGTTATTAACCATTATGCCCGGTCCTGATATTATTTATGTATTGGTTCAAAGTATAACCAATGGTAAAAAACATGGTGTAGTTACCGCTATGGGGTTGGTTTCGGGGATATTAATTCACACTTCATTGGTTGCATTTGGTGTTTCGGCAATTCTTAAACAATCCGAATTACTGTTTACGAGTATTAAAATTTTAGGAGCTTGTTATTTAATTTACTTGGCAATTATAACTTTTAAATCTAATGATGTTATAAACATTGATAAGGGTGTTTCTAAAAAAGGCCTATGGAAGCTGTTTAAAATTGGATTTACTATGAATGTTTTAAATCCAAAAGTATCTATTTTCTTTTTAGCTTTTTTCCCTGGATTTTTATTCAGTGATTTACTCAATCCTATTGCTCAATTTTATATTTTAGGGCTAATTTTTATGTTACAGGCATTGTTAATATTTTCATTGGTTTCAATACTTGCAGGTAAATTTGCCTTGTATTTAAAGCAGCACCCTAAATTTCAATCCAATATTAAATGGTTTAAAATAGGAATGTTTGTTGGAATCGCCATTTTTATACTTTTTTCTTAGTAGGTTTTGTATATTTGAACAAGCATGAAAAACGTAAAACTTATTGAATGCCCACGCGATGCAATGCAAGGAATAAAGTCACATTTTATTCCTACCACAGCCAAAGCGCAATATATAAATGCTTTGCTAAAAGTTGGTTTTGATACCATAGATTTTGGGAGTTTTGTTTCTCCAAAAGCAATACCGCAAATGCGTGATACGGCAAAGGTTCTTCAAAAACTTGATTTAAGTAAAACTAACAGCAAGTTGTTGGCAATTGTTGCAAATGTTAGAGGAGCTATGGATGCTTCGGTTTTTGAGGAAATAGCTTATTTAGGCTATCCTTTTTCTATTTCCGAAAATTTTCAAATGCGAAATACAGGTAAGACTATTTTACAATCTGTGACAATTTTAAGCGAGCTTTTAAATATTGCCAATAAATCAAATAAAGAAGTGGTAGCCTATTTATCTATGGGTTTTGGAAACCCTTATGGTGACCCATGGAATGTAGATATTGTAGGTGAATGGACTATGAAACTAGCAGATATGGGAGTTAAAATTATATCTCTTTCAGATACCATAGGTAGCTCTACACCAAAGGTAATTAAGTACTTGTTCTCGCATTTAATTCCTCAATTTACAAACATCGAGTTTGGAGCTCATTTACATACAACACCTAATTCCTGGTTTGAAAAGGTTGATGCTGCATACAAGTCGGGGTGTATGCGTTTTGACGGAGCTATAAAAGGTTACGGAGGTTGCCCTATGGCAAAAGATGAGCTTACCGGAAATATGCCTACTGAAAAATTAATCTCATATTTTAATCAACAAAAAGTATCAACAAATATTCAGGCTATGGGTTTTGAAAGTGCATATAATGAGGCTTTGAAATTATTTGGTTAATACCTTTTTTAAGCAAAAAAAACTACAAAAACGCTTTAGTGGTAGTAAAAGTATGACTTATGTCATACTATTTAAAATTATTCTAAATAA
>CAYFFC010000066.1:0-5885 GCA_964342295.1 uncultured Lutibacter sp.
AAAATAACGTGAATTGTTTGGCTAGTGTTACCGGGGCAAAAAAAGATCATTCTTCGGGTAAAATCTTTCTGTAATTGAAATAGTATTTTGTTATATTTGTTCGAAGCTACCAATAGCAAATTCTAAAAAATCAAAAAGTTTAAAAATAATTCAATCCTCTGGATTCGTATTTTTTTTAAGCAATATAATTAACTTTAAAAATTTAACACATAAAAATAACATTTAGAAATGGAAACACTTTTAATCCTTATATTCATTTTAGGATATTTAGCCATCACCCTTGAACATAATTTAAAACTTGACAAATTAATTCCCGCATTAGCAATGATGGCTATTCTTTGGGCATTAATAGCTTTTGGTATTGATGGTTTTGCCACATGGTTTGATTCCGGTGCTCATAAATTGATAGAAGGATTTTCGGAGTTTGGTAATGAAGAAAAGCTACATTTGCTTGAAGAAACATTGTTACATCATTTAGGCAAAACTGCTGAAATTTTATTTTTCTTATTAGGTGCAATGACTATAGTTGAAATAATTGATTATTTTGATGGATTTGCTACTTTTAAAACTTATATTAAAACAAAAAAGAAAAAGAAATTACTATGGATATTTTCATTTTTGGCATTTATTTTATCAGCTATAATAGATAATTTAACAGCCACTATTGTACTAATTACTATTTTACAAAAAATTATTAATGATAAAAATACCAGACTTTGGTTTGCGGGTTTAATAGTTATTGCTGCAAATGCGGGAGGGGCTTGGTCACCAATTGGTGATGTAACCACAACAATGCTTTGGATAGGTAAAAAAGTTACATCGGTAAAATTAATTGAATATCTTATCATTCCATCGTTGATATGTATGATAGTACCCGTTTTTATAGCTTCATTTATGAAACCATTTAAAGGTGAAATTGATAATGGAGAAGAAATTAATGATTCACCCAAAAGTAAATATGGCTCAACAATGCTTTATTTAGGGTTAGGAGCAATTATTTTTGTGCCTATATTTAAAACTATTACGCATTTACCTCCTTATGTAGGAATGATGTTATCACTTTCTGTAGTTGGAATATTTGCTGAAATTTATAGCCGATCTCAATTTACAATTTCTCATGCTGTTGAAATTGATGGTGAAAATTCTGAAGGATTTCATAGTCCGGTTCACAAGTCGCTTTCAAGAATAGAGATGCCAAGCGTATTATTTTTCTTTGGTATTTTAATGGCCGTTGCAGCATTAGAATCTTTAGGGCTTTTATTTATTGGTGCAGAATCATTAAAAAATATAATTCCAAATACAGATATTGTTATTATGTTATTAGGAATAGGTTCAGCTGTTGTAGATAATGTTCCATTGGTTGCTGCCAGCATGGGAATGTTTCAAGAACCAATAGATAGTCAATTATGGCATTTTATCGCATTTTCAGCAGGGACTGGGGGTAGCATGCTTATTATTGGTTCTGCCGCAGGTGTAGTTGCCATGGGTATGGAAAAAATTAATTTTTTCTGGTACCTAAAAAAAATAGCCTGGTTGGCTGCCTTAGGATTTGTGATTGGCGCAATATCTTTTATGTTTTTAAGACAATTTTAAACAAATTACCTAACTTTTCTTTTTATAATATTTATTGAAATAACAATTTTCAAGTAGTAATTTCGTTTTACAAAAAAATAAAATTAAAAGTATGTTCGTATCGGTACAACAAGAAACAGCTGAATTATTAAACGAAACCATTTCTGAAGAGAAAACCCTATCAATTTACCAGTTAATTATGGATGGTGGTATTGGAGGTCAAATTATTATTGCCTTATTATTGGTTTTACTTGCTGTGGCTTTATATATTTATTTCGAACGTTTTTTTGCTATAAAAGCTGCCTCAAAAACCGATAGAAATTTTATGAACCAAATAAGAGATCACGTATCTCAAGGTAAATTAGATGCCGCTAAATTTTTATGCATACAAACAAATTCGCCGGCATCTCGCCTTATCGAAAAAGGTATTACACGTATTGGTAAGCCCTTAGAAGATATTAATACAGCAATTGAAAACGCGGGTAGATTAGAAATTTACAAGTTAGAAAAAAATGTAAGCGTAGTTGCTACTATTGCAGGTGCTGCTCCTATGATTGGGTTTTTAGGCACTGTAATAGGTATGATTGTGGCTATTCATGAAATAGCAAATGCAGGTGGGCAAATTGATATTAAAATGCTGTCGGATGGTTTATATACAGCAATGACAACCACCGTTGCCGGATTAATTGTAGGGATAATATCATATATAGCTTATAACCATTTGGTGGTTAGAACCAATAAAGTTGTATATGAAATGGAAGCAAAGTCGGTAGAATTTTTAGATCTACTTAACGAGCCAGTTTAAACGTAATTTATGATGATTTAACATATGGATATAAGGGGAAGAAATAAAATAAATCCGAACTTTAACATGTCATCTATGACCGACATTGTTTTTTTACTGCTTATCTTTTTTATGATTACTTCCACGCTGGTAACCACAAGTGCTTTGGATATTTTACTACCGAAAGCCAGTGGAAAAACCGAAAATAAGAAATCTGTAGCTGTAAGCATTACTAAAAAAATGAATTATTACATAGATTCCAAAAAGATTAATGAAAATGCAATAGAAAAAAGCTTAATAGAACTGCTTTCAAAAAAAGAAAACCCAACCATAGTATTACGTGCTGAAGAGGGTGTGCCAATTGAAAAGGCAGTTAAAATAATGGATATTGCGAACCGAAACCGATATAAAGTAATTTTAGCAGTTAGGCCAAAATAATATGTTAAATTATTTAAATACAGCCCATAAACGAAAATCGGCAATATTAACAACTTTAATAATGTCCGTACTCATTTTTTTGCTATTTATAGTTGGTTTAAAATATCTAGATCCACCCGAAGAATACGGAATTGCTGTAAATTTTGGAACATCTTCAGTTGGAAAAGGAACTATTCAACCTAACAAACCCATTCAATCGGTACCAAAAGAATCATCTTTGGAAGAACTGACAGAAAGTGTCCGGGAGAAGTCGGATACTGAAGTGGAAGAGGCTGCTGTTGATGCCATTCAAGAAAAGGTAATTACTCAAAATTCAGAAGAAACAATAGCTATAAATAAAGAAGCCATTGCCAAAAAAAAGGCTGAAGTTGAAGCAAAAAAATTACAATTAGAGAAAGATCGTATTGAAAAAGAACGCCAAGCAGCAATTGAAAAACAAAAAGCCGAAGAAGCCGCCAAAAGAAAAAAGTTAGATGCTTTGATTGGGGGTATAAACAACGCTGATGGTGTATCATCCGGTGGCGAAGGCAATGACAATCAGGCCGGAGATAAAGGTAAAATTACCGGCGACCCTAATGCAAGCGGTTATTACGGAAATGGAGGAGACGGAAACGGAGGAGATTACAGACTGGGAAATAGAAAACCGTTATCAAAACCAAAACCTAATTACATTTGTAATGAAGAAGGAATAGTAGTTGTTAGCATTGAAGTTGACGTTAACGGTAAAGTTATAAAAGCTACTCCCGGTGTAAAAGGTTCTACAAACACAGCTGCTTGCTTGTTAACACAAGCCAAAGAAGCAGCCCTGAAAACTTCTTGGCAACCCGATGCCAAAGCACCATCGCGACAAATAGGAACCATAAGATATAGATTTTCATTATCACAATAATTTAATGGATTATAACAGTACTTTAAACTGGATGTTTTTACAACTGCCTATGTATCAAAGGCAAGGTAAAACAGCTTTTAAAAAAGATTTAACCAATATTTTAGCATTTTCTAAAGAATTGGATTTCCCTGAAAAAAAATTCAAGTCTGTTCACATTGCCGGAACCAATGGAAAAGGCTCTACCAGTCATCTTTTAGCCTCAATTTTACAAGAAGCGGGTTACAAAGTTGGTTTATATACATCGCCTCATTTAAAAGATTTTAGAGAACGGATAAAGGTAAATGGAAAAATGATTTCTAAAAAAAGTGTCGTTAAATTTATTGAAAAACACAAGCCATTTTTAGAAAGTCAACATCTTTCTTTTTTTGAAATGACTGTAGGAATGGCATTTTATTATTTTGCTAAAAATATGGTTGATATTGCCATTATAGAAACCGGGTTGGGTGGCAGATTAGATTCTACAAATATTGTGAAACCTGAAATTTCAGTTATTACAAATATAGGCTTAGATCATACACAATTTTTAGGTGAAACGCTTCCTGAAATTGCTATTGAAAAGGCCGGTATTATAAAAGAAAATACGCTGGCAATAATAGGTGAATATCAGAAAGAAATTTTCCCGATTTTCAAAAAAATAGCCGAAACTAAAAATGCTGAATTGCAAATTGCTTCAAAAGAAGTAACCAAAAATTTTGAAACAGACTTAAAAGGCAGCTATCAAAAAAAAAATGTAACAACCGCTGTTGCTACTGCTAAAGCCTTAACAAAAAAAGGGTTTGAAATTACTGACATTCATCTTAAAAACGGGTTGCAAAAAACAATAGAAAATACCGGATTATTGGGACGTTGGCAGCTATTAAATAAACTACCACAAGTTATATGTGATACAGCACATAACAAAGAAGGCTTACAATATGTACTAAATCAGTTAAGCCAAGAAAAGTTTGATAAGCTCCATATTGTATTGGGCGTGGTGAATGATAAAAGTTTAACAAAAATATTAAATTTATTTCCGGTTACCGCTACCTATTATTTTTGCAAACCAGGCATACCCAGGGGTTTAAACGCCGTAGAATTAAAAGAAACTGCCCAAAAATTTGGATTAAATGGTAACGTCTATTCTTCCGTAAAAACAGCTTATAAAACAGCTTTTAAAAAAGCACAAAAAAACGATTTAATTTTTATTGGAGGCAGTACTTTTGTGGTTGCCGAGGTAGTATAAATCTTTTAATAAAATCTAGTTAAACTACTGATTACAATATAATTGTAAATATATTTTACTATATTCGTAGTATAATTAACTCATCTCACTAATTTTTTAGTTATCTGCTAAAAATGCCCAATAATTAGTGCGTTACAATTAAAGTAACACAAAAATTAAGTAAAACCTCAATTTAATTTTCATTCAATCCCGTTGAAAGGCTATTTATTGTTTTATAACAATACTATGTACTAACTATAAATTTTATAAAAATGAAAACACTAAAAAAATTTGAATTAGCTGTTCTGTTTACGGCTTTTTTATTTTCATGGATTAATTATGCACAAGGTGATAATGCTGAAGAGTTTAAGCCTATGTATTTAACAATTACAACAACAACCTGGAATGCAGACCCTGAGGCTGATTTTTCTGACTGGCTTGAAACTGAAAAAGAGTTCTTTAACAAAGTAACTAAGAAAAACGACCTAATTGTTGGCTCGGGGTTTTATACCCATTTGTACACCCCAAATAGTATGGAAGTTTTGTTAGTTAATGTGTACAAAACTTGGGATGATATTGAAAAATCTAACGAAATAAACAACAAATTAATTGAAGAGGGCTGGCCTGATGAGGAACAACGGAAGGCTTTTTTTAAAAAACAACAAGCTTATTATTCTGCAGATCACAGTGATGAAATTTATATGACAAGCAGATTTATGAAGCCACTATCCGAAATTTCTGAAAAACCTCTGATATATTATGTAAGGCAAAGCAATTTAGCGATGGACGGTGAAGGTTCCACAAAAGATTTTGAAGAGTTTTTTGAAAATATTATTGCCAAAAACAGCGTTTTAAAAGGATACTATTCACACCGCCATTTGTGGGGATCAAACGCTAGGGAATTTAGTGAAGTATTTGTATATGAAAATATGAACGACATTCAAAAAGCTCAAGAAGAAACAACCAAACTAATTAATTCCTATTGGCCTGATGAAGAAAAA
>CAYFFC010000067.1:0-5160 GCA_964342295.1 uncultured Lutibacter sp.
TTGTTTTTAACAATACCGTTTAAGCTGATATTACTATAGGAATATCCCTTATATTGATGTTTACTTACCGTACCTTTAACCGATGAATTCATGTTTTCAAGAGTAAACCCCTCTCCATCAACATCAGCCTCCATCGATAATAAACCAATTAAAGGGTCACCAACTACCTCGCCAAATTTAAGATCTTCTACCTTTATGTGCCCTTTATAAGACGCTTTATCAATATTCTCAAAATTAGTAAGCTCCAAATCGGCATAGGTTGTTCCAATATCGGTGTTTAGGGTAACACTAGTATTGATTAAATTTTTGGTTATGTACGTGTTTCCATTTAATGAAAAATACCCTAATTTTTTAAATGACGAGGGCAATATTTTCCCCAACACATTAGGCAATATTGTTTTTAAATGTGTATAATCAGTAGCCAATTTCTCTATATTACCATCTAAAACAAAACCCTTCTCTAAATCAAATACATTTTTAAAATTAATATCGCCGTTAATTACTGCTTTATCATCACTCTCAAGTTGAAGACCAATGGCTGTAAAATCGTTAAGAGTACCTTTAATATTTGTTGAAAAATGCACCACATCATCAGATTTCAATTCGGCATACATTTTATTTAAATCGAGTAACGAAATTTCTCCGTGAGAAACAGTTGCTTCAATGAACACCTTATTATTAAAATCGGAAAAATCTTCTCTGTTATATGTAAAATTTATATCGGCGTTTAGTTTAGAATTTGCGGTTTCCAATTTGGTGTTTAAAAATTTCATATACGATTTTGTATAGGTAAAATCTGTTGTTAAATTTTCAACTTCAATGGTATGATTTTCCTTACAACTTAACCCTTCAATGTTTGCAAATACATTAGGGCCATCAATTTTAAAGTTTTTCGCACCTCCGAAAATATTTTTATAAAACAACACCTTTTCATTCGGTTTATTTTGGTCTTCAATAAAAACGGCACCATTTTTTAGTTTTAACCTACCGGCGGTTAATAAAAAACCGGAGGGTTCAGGGGTAGGTTCTCCATCCAATTTATCAATAAAAACAGTTAAAGCATCATCTGTTTCACCTTTATATGTTTTTAAATTTAGCACAAAATCGCTCAATGAAATTTGGCCGAAGTTTAATTTATTATCAATAATTTTTTTATAACTAGCTATAGATGTGGTTAAATTATCGACATAAATAAGTGTATCATTATGATGATTGTTTATTAGTATTTCCTTTAATTGTATATTCCCTAAAAAAGACAAGTCAACACGACTCACATTTATAGCTACATCAAATTCTTTTTGCAAATAGTTGGTTGCCCTTTTACCCAATTTTGTTTGAACCGACGGAAGCGCTAACAAAACACTAACAATTGCCAATAATATGGCAATGGCCAGCAAAATTCTAACTACTATTTTTTTAATTTGTGTGATAAGCCTTAAATTTGCATTTTTTACGGCAATTTTTATGCCTTTACTTGTTTTTTATGAATAAAATAAAACCTGTTTACATTCTTGGCATTGAATCATCTTGCGATGATACAAGTGCAGCTGTTATTTGCAACGGAAAAATACTTTCAAATGTTGTGGCTAATCAGGAAATTCACTCCAAATATGGCGGTGTAGTTCCTGAATTGGCATCACGAGCACATCAGCAAAATATTGTCCCTGTAATTCAACAGGCAATTCAACAAGCAAATATCGACAAAAAAGACTTAAATGCCATAGCTTTTACACGCGGACCCGGTTTAATGGGTTCATTATTGGTTGGCACTTCATTTGCAAAGTCGCTTTCCTTGGCTTTAAATATTCCGTTAATAGCTGTAAATCATATGCAAGGGCACGTTTTTGCGCATTTTATTGAAGATGAAAACCAACAAAAACCACCCTTCCCTTTTTTATGTTTAACCATTAGTGGAGGCCATACCCAAATAGTAAAAATTAGTAATTATTTTACTATGGATGTAATTGGCGAAACTTTAGACGATGCTGTTGGTGAAGCTTTTGACAAATCGGCAAAAATACTTGGATTACCTTACCCCGGAGGACCCTTAATAGATAAATATGCGAAATTAGGAAACCCTAAAGCTTTTAATTTTTCAAAACCAAAGGTTAGCGGATTAGATTTTAGCTTTAGCGGTTTAAAAACCGGTATACTTTATTTCATTCAGAAAAAAGTGAAAGAAAACCCAAATTTTATAAATAAACATCTTAATGATATTTGTGCTTCAATACAACGTACCATTGTTGAAATTTTATTTGATAAACTAAAAAAAGCTGTGGAAGAAACCGGAATTAAACATGTTGCTATTGCAGGTGGCGTTAGCGCAAATTCTGAAATTAGAACTGTTTTAAAAGATCAGGAAAAAGCATTGGGTTGGACTACCTATATTCCAAAATTCGAATTCACTACGGACAATGCCGCAATGATTGCCATAACTGGTTATTATAAATATTTGAATAATGATTTCTCAAAGGAAAACGTTGGTGCAACAGCCCGATTAACAGTGAGCGAAAATTAATTTCCCTTTAAAAAAAGTTATTAAAAAGACTTGTTAACATCCCAAGCCTCTAAATACTCTTTAATTGCTTTAATAAACATACCGCCTAATGCACCATTAACAACACGATGGTCATACGAATGAGAGATAAACATTTTATGTCGAATTCCAATAAAATCACCTTCAGCAGTTTCTATAACAGCAGGTACTTTTCTAACCGCACCCAAAGCTAAAATAGCTACTTGAGGCTGGTTTATAATTGGAGTACCAAATACACTTCCAAAACTTCCTACATTGGTAACGGTATAGGTACCTCCCTGAATTTCATCAGGTTGCAATTGCCCTTTACGTGCGCGGTTTGCTAAATCATTAACAGCCTTTGTCATACCCACTAAATTTAACTGGTCGGCATTTTTTATAACCGGAACAATTAAATTACCATCGGGTAAAGCAGCCGCCATACCTAAGTTTATTGCTTTTTTCTTAATAATCTTATCACCATCAACACTTATGTTAATCATTGGGAAGTTTTTTATAGCTTTTGCTACCGCCTGCATAAAGATTGGGGTATAAGTTATTTTTTCACCCTCCCTATCTAAAAACTTGTCCTTTACATTATTTCGCCAATTAACAATATTTGTAACATCAACTTCAATAAACGATTGCACATGTGCCGAAGTTTGTACAGAAGCTACCATGTGCTGGGAAATCAATTTTCCCATACGGCTCATCTCAATTATCTCATCTTCTCCGTTAACCGAAACCGGCACTACAGGTTTATCTTTAGTTGCAGGTTTTTCCGATGGCTTTTCCATTATTTCTTCAACCCTTTCCAATTTAGGTTTTGTAGATCTTCCTCCTTCTAAATATGCTAAAATATCATTTTTAGTAACACGATTGTCTTTTCCGGTACCGACTATTGCCTCCAACTCTTCCATAGTTACCCCCTCTTTTTGCGCAATAGTTCTCACCAAAGGAGAATAAAATTTACCATTAGTATCTGTCTTAGGAAGCTTTTTTGCTTCCACACCATCAGCCAACAAACTTTCAGCTTCCACAGCATCATTATCATCGGTTTCATCCTCACCAGCATCACTCTTAAGTTCTTGTTCAACACTCTCGGCAGCCTCGATTTCTATAATAGCAATAGTATCTCCAACCTTTACTATGGCATCCGTTTCAAACAACAATTCCTTAATGATTCCTTCTACTTCACTGGGCACTTCAGAGTCAACCTTATCGGTTGCAATTTCAACAATTGCCTCATCCATTTCAACTCTATCTCCAACTTGTTTTAACCAAGCAGTAATCGTTGCTTCTGCAACGCTTTCACCCATTTTTGGAAGCTTCACTTCAAATAATGTCATATCTATTTTTTTAGTTGTGCAAATTTATAAAAAATAAACACCATTTATAATAACCGGGTATTAAATATTTAATATATATTATTTCTTATTATTATTAATTTCGCAATTTAACCTCATTTACATATATCACATTTACGTGATTAGCTATTTATATTTCAATTTTTTAGCAATATATTAATTTTGTAGGAAAACTATTTTTTTTACAATTTATTTGTAACATTAATTACATCCTAATTGCTTATTTTTTTAAAAAAATTAAATTGATTGATTCTAAACAAGGACTAATCAATTGTATTTCAGTTGTTTATTTTTTTTAAGATACTGATATATATCATATAATTCAACTCTTATAGTTGCTAATTTTACATAGAAAATTAATCAAACTATAACAAACACTCAAATATTTAAAATTATGAAAAATTTAAAATTACTTACACTTTTAATGCTATTTGCATCAAGTTTCATTTTTATACAGTGTACAAGTGATGTAATTCAAGGACCACAAGGTTTGGCAGGTATTGATGGTGTTGACGGAGTTGATGGCCAAGACGGTACAAACGGTGTTGGAGCCGAGTCGTGTATTACCTGCCACTCAAACTCTCACCGCGAGCCAATTGAAAGCTCTTATGCCATGTCTGATCACGCAAATCAAACAATAATGTATGACGGTAGCACATTAGCAGAATATACAAACAGAACCTATTGTGCCGAATGCCATGTTAGCCAGGGACATATAGAATACCTAGAAACCGGTTCGGTTGCAGAGGTTTTCGCAAATCCTGAAGCAATTTCTTGTGAAACTTGCCATGATAAACACGGTACATTTGATTTTGAAAATGATGGATATGATTATGCATTACGAAACTTTGAACCACAACCTTTAAGAAAAGTTGATTCTGATTATGTAATTGATTATGGAGATATGAGTAATAATTGCATTACCTGTCACCAAACAAGAAGTTTATACAATACTGATGATGATGGTGATGGTTTAATTACTGTACCTAACCGTTACGGGCCTCATTATGGTGCACAAGCAACTATGCTAGAAGGTATTCAGGCTGTTGAAATACCGGGCTCTACAACCTATCCGGCTGCAGTTTCGTCTGCTCATAGAAATGGAGCATCTTGTGTTAGTTGTCATATGGGCGAGCCTGATGGGGATGATGGACAACACTCTATGATTCGCACTCTTGCTTCTTGTACAAGCTGCCACGGCGATGGGGCTGAAACTCTTATGAATAACTTACAAACTGAAATTGATGGTTATATGGCCGATTTGGAAGTACTGTTTAC
>CAYFFC010000068.1:0-5119 GCA_964342295.1 uncultured Lutibacter sp.
TAGAAATTATAAAAAACCGGCTATAAATGAATAAGATTACAGTTATAAAAGCAAACGGAGATCGTGTTTTGTTTAATAAAAATAAACTCACTAAATCGCTTCAAAAATCTGGTGCACCTACTACAACCATCCAAAAAATTGTCAATGAAATTTCATCTGCATTATACAATGGAATTACAACAAAACAAATTTATAAAATTGCAATGGGTAAACTTAAGCAATATTCAAGACCTACTGCTGCACGATACAAGTTAAAAAAGGCTATTTTAGAATTGGGACCCACGGGTTATCCTTTTGAAAGGTTTGTTGGTGAATTGCTTAAACACCAAGGATACACGGTAAAATTAGGAGTGATACAACAAGGGCATTGCGTAACTCATGAAGTTGATGTTGTAGCCCAAAAAGACGATAAGCATTTTATGATTGAATGTAAATATCATGCTTCATTCAACACAAAATGTAATGTAAAAATTCCACTATACATCCATTCTCGGTTTTTGGATTTAGAAAAACAGTGGTTAAAAAAAACAGGGCATGAACACAAGTTTCATCAGGGTTGGGTAGTTAACAATACCCGATTTACCGAAGATGCTATTACTTACGGAAACTGCGCCGGATTAAAATTATTAAGTTGGGACTACCCAGAGCAAGGCAGTTTAAAACAACTAATAAGTATATATGGGTTATACCCTATTACCTGTTTAAATACCCTTACCAAAGCAGAAAAAGAAACGTTGTTGAATAAAAATTTTGTGTTGTGTATGCATTTATGTAACAAACCAAGTATCTTATCAAAAATTGGAATTTCAAAAAAACGTCAACAACATATTATGGAAGATGCACATGAATTGTGTAAAAGTTCTTTATGAAATTTTAATTTTACAAAGTATGCCTATAAATAAATCATCAAAATTACACCTTATTTTGGCCTTTAATAATGAAATTTTAATACTTACAATATTAACTGTATCATTTTTCTTGCTAATGAATTTATTTAATCATCAATTAAATGAAAAGATTTGGGAGTATTTACTATTAATTTTCACTTTAGGTAAAATTTATCTTATAATTCCAAAAACTTTAAAAAAATTAGATGTACTTATGAAAAATAATCATGATTTCAATCACGTATTGTTAGTTTTAGGTACTGTAATTTCAGTAATAATTATTTCATTTTCAATAGACTACCTATGTATTTCTGAAATTAATTCGAATGCATTTGCCGGATTGAACTCAGAAGAAAAATTACATGTTCGATTTTTTAATTTTTTATACTATAGTATAGTTACATTTTCAGGTGTTGGATACGGTGATATTTATCCAAAAAGTACCATTTCAAAATTAATCACGATACTAGAAATAATTTCATCTTTTGTAATGATAGTTTTTATTATTTCAAAATATTTCAGAAAAAAGGAAGAGAAAAAATTAACTATTTAATTCTAACTAATAAAATATGAAACATACATACAAAATAACCGGAATGACCTGTAGTGGCTGTAAAACTAACGTTGAAAAAGCGCTTGGTGCATTAAAAGAAATTACAAAAGTTACAGCACATTTAAAACGTAATGAGGTTGATATTGAAATGTCGAAGCACTTACCTTTAGAAACCCTACAAAGTTGTTTACTTAAAGCCGGGTTACATTATACCCTTTCAATTCCTTCCCAAGAATCTCATGAGCATCATACTCACCATCATCCAACAACTAAACAGGATCAGAATAATCAAGGAAATGGCGTTTTTTATTGCCCTATGCATTGCGAAGATGACAAAACGTATGACAAACCCGGACATTGCCCAAAATGTGGTATGGACTTGATTGAGCAACCTAAAGCTGATACAACTACACAATACACCTGCCCTATGCACCCGGAGGTTATTAGCAGTTCGCCGGGCGGTTGTCCCATTTGCGGAATGGATTTGGTTCCATTAGAACCAACCGAAAGTGAAGAACTAAAAACTTATAACAGGCTGGTTAAGCTTATGAAAATTGCTACATTATTTACAGTGCCTGTATTAATTATAGCTATGTCTGACATGCTTCCCGAAAATCCGTTGCACAATTGGTTATCACAAGAAAATTGGAATTGGGTTCAATTCATTTTATCATTACCTGTGGTATTTTATGCGTGTTGGATGTTTTTTGTTAAATGTTACAAATCTATCATTTCTTTAAATTTAAACATGTTTACACTTATAGGTATTGGTACTGGTGTAGCCTTTTTATTTAGCGTGGTTGCCATATTATTTCCGGATATTTTTCCAGATCAGTTTAAAACCGAAAACGGTACTGTATATGTTTATTTTGAAGCCACAACGGTTATTTTAACTCTTGTATTACTAGGACAATTATTAGAAGCTAAAGCGCATACCCAAACCAGTAGTGCTATTAAAGAGTTATTAAAATTAGCACCTACTGAAGCTGTTTTGGTAATCCCCGGTGAAGATGATCAAGTAATTTCAATTCACAGTATAAAAAAGGGCGATTTATTACGTGTTAAACCCGGTGATAAAATTCCGGTTGACGGAAAAATAACTGAAGGCCACAGTAGCATTGATGAATCTATGATTACAGGAGAGCCTATTCCGGTTGATAAATACCAAGGAGATAATGTAAGCTCCGGCACCATTAACGGCACAAAATCATTTGTTATGCAAGCCGAAAAAGTAGGTGCCGATACGTTGCTTTCACAAATAATTCAAATGGTTAATAATGCAAGTCGTTCTAAAGCTCCAATTCAAAAATTGGCCGATAAAATTTCTAAATATTTTGTGCCAATTGTTATTATTATTTCAATAATCACATTTTTGGTTTGGCGCTATTTTGGTCCTGAACCTGCAATGGTTTTTGCATTTGTAAATGCCATTGCGGTATTGATTATCGCTTGTCCGTGTGCATTGGGCTTGGCTACTCCAATGTCAGTTATGGTTGGGGTTGGAAAAGGTGCTCAAAGTGGCGTACTCATAAAAAATGCCGAAGCCTTGGAAAATTTAAACAAGGTAAACGTTTTAATAACCGACAAAACCGGAACTATAACAGAAGGCAAACCATCGGTAGAAAAAGTTTTAGATGAATCAAACAAAGAGAGTAAAACTTTGCTACAATATATTGCTTCATTAAATCAATACAGTGAACATCCACTGGCAGAAGCTATTGTAAAATATGGTAAACTCAAAAAAATCAAACTATCTGAGGTGAACGATTTTGAAGCAGTTGCCGGTAAAGGAGTTATAGGAACGGTAGATTCTAAAATGATTGCACTTGGCAATAAGAAATTAATGGACAAAGTGAAAGCCTCTGCAAATACTGAAATAGATAAAAATGTTGTAAAAGAACAAAAATTAGGTAAAACCGTATCCTACATTTCTGTAAATAAAAAAGTAATAGGCTATGTTTGTATTTCTGATGCCATTAAAAAAACCAGTAAACAAGCTATTAATTCACTTCAAAATAAAGGTATTGAAGTTATAATGTTAACCGGCGACAATAAAAACACAGCCAAGGCTGTTGCTACTGAACTTAATTTAGCCGATTTTAAAGCAGAATGTCTACCGGAAGATAAATTAAAGGTAATTGAAGAATTGCAATCAAAAGGCAAAGTGGTAGCTATGGCAGGTGATGGCATTAATGACGCTCCTGCCCTTGCACAAGCCGATATTGGCATTGCCATGGGTACAGGAACCGATGTTGCAATTGAAAGTTCTGAAGTAACCTTGGTTAAAGGTGATTTATTAGGAATAGTTAAAGCAAAAAACTTGAGTACATCTGTTATGAAAAACATTAAGCAAAACTTATTTTTTGCATTTATTTACAACGTATTGGGTGTACCTGTAGCTGCCGGAGTGTTTTACCCTGTATTTGGCATACTATTATCACCAATTATAGCTGCCGGGGCAATGAGTTTTAGTTCGTTTTCAGTAATTGCCAACTCGTTACGACTAAAAAAAGTAAGGTTAGATAAATAAAATCAACAAATGTTTATATATATTTGACAAAGTAAAATTTTAACAACAAATAATAGTAACGATTAAAATTAAAAACAAATGAAAAAATCAATCTTTGTACTGGCATTGGCCGCAACTTTTTTAGTGGCTTGTAAAAACGATAAAAAAACTGCTGAATCTAAGGATGCTCCTAAGCAAGAAATGCATATGGAAGAAGCCGGTGGGCATGACCATGGTGGGCATGACCACGGTGAAGCAATGAAAGATGCCGATGCACAAAAAGACCGTGAGATTACTGCAACAACTCAAAAAAGTACACTAACTGCAGGAATTATTGATGGATACCTTCAGTTAAAAAATGCTTTGGTTGAAGATGATAAAGATAAAGCAGCCGATGCAGGTTCTGTAATTTTAAAAGCTTTTGATAATTTTGATATGGCAGCATTAACTGAAGCTCAACACAAAGAGTATATGGAAATCGCTGAAAATGCAAAAGAACAAGCTGAGCACATTACAAGAAGTGCTATAGACCACCAAAGAGAACATTTTGACGTATTGAGCAATGATGTAAATGATTTAATTGCTTTGGTAGGTACTGATAAAACTTTGTATCAAACTTTTTGCCCAATGTACAATAATAACAAAGGAGCTATTTGGTTAAGCGAATTTGAAGAAATTAAAAACCCATATTTAGGTGCTAAAATGTTAAAATGCGGTAAAGTACAAAAGCAAATTAACTAAATGAAGGCCTTTAAAAAAGTACTTATTTTATTATTGATTGTGTTTGTGGGTATTCAATTTGTTCCCACAAATCGCAATCAAAGCACTGAAATTTTAGATACCGATTTCTCTAAAACTTTTGAAGTACCCCAAGATGTACAACAACTATTGGAAACATCTTGTTACGACTGTCATAGTAATAATACCAATTATCCCTGGTATAATAAAATCCAGCCTGTAAGCTGGTTTTTAGAACATCATATTGAAGAAGGTAAAGAAGAGCTCAACTTCAGTGATTTTGGTTCTTACTCTGGCCGTAAACAAAAAAGTAAATTAAAATCGGTTATCAGCCAAATTGAAGATGATAAGATGCCTATGCCTTCTTATACGTTTATGCACGCTGATGCAAAATTATCTGAAGCAGATAAAAAACTATTAATAAATTGGGTA
>CAYFFC010000069.1:0-2643 GCA_964342295.1 uncultured Lutibacter sp.
TTTCATTTTTAAATTCGTATCCTGCAAAAATCATACGAGCCACCCAAAAGAAAATAATATCCGGACCTGTTACTAAATCGTTGGTAGGATAATAATAATTAATATCCTTGTTATCGGGATTTCGAATGCCATCAAAAACCGAAATTGGCCATAACCACGACGAAAACCAAGTATCTAATGCATCTTCATCTTGATTAAGGTTGTTAACGGAAACTTTTTTACCTAATTTTTCCGATGCCAGTTTAGCAGCTTCGTCTATAGTATCAGCTACAACAAAATCGTTAACGCCTTCACCATAAAAATAGGCCGGTATTTGATGTCCCCACCACAATTGACGCGAAATATTCCAGTCTCTAATATTTTCAAGCCAATGTTTGTATGTATTTTTATAATGTTTCGGAAAAAATTTTACTTCTTCATCCTCTAAAACAGCCTTCAATGCAGGTTTTACAATGGTATCCATTTTTAAAAACCACTGTGCTGATATTTTAGGTTCAATAACAGCTTTAGTTCTTTCAGAAGTACCCACTTTATGTAAATGTTGTTCAATTTTAACTAAGGCTCCAATTTGTTCTAATTCCTTAATTATTTCTTTTCTAACAACAAATCGGTCTTTTCCTTCGTACTGTAACCCGAAAGAATTTAAAGAGGCGTCATCATTAAAAATGTCAATAACTTCTAATTGATGTTTTTCACCTAATATCTTATCATTTGGATCGTGCGCAGGGGTAACTTTTAAACATCCGGTACCAAATTCAATATCAACATATTCATCTTCAATAATAGGAATTACCCGATTGGCAATAGGTACAATTGCTTTTTTACCTTTTAAATGAGCAAAGCGTTTATCATTAGGGTTTATACAAATGGCTGTATCTCCCAAAATAGTTTCTGGCCTTGTAGTTGCAATTGTTATAACATCATTGCTATTTTCCAATTTATAATTTAAATAATATAAATTACCCGGTTTTTCTTCATAAATTACTTCTTCGTCGGAAAGCGTGGTTTTTGCGACTGGATCCCAATTTACCATCCTGTACCCCCTGTATATCAATCCTTTATGAAACAAGTCAATAAAAACTTTAGTAACTGACTCACTTAAATCTTTATCCATTGTAAACTTGGTTCGTTCCCAATCACATGAAGCCCCCAATTTTTTAAGTTGTTCTAAAATAATGCCTCCATGTTCTTCAGTCCATTGCCAGGCATGTTTTAAAAATTCATCACGGGTTAAGTCGGTTTTTTCGATCCCTTCCTTCTTTAATTTTGCAACTACTTTGGCTTCGGTAGCAATAGAGGCATGGTCCGTTCCGGGTACCCAACAAGCATTTTTTCCCTTTAAACGAGCCCTTCTAATAAGTACATCTTGAATCGTATTGTTTAACATATGTCCCATATGTAAAACACCAGTAACATTAGGAGGTGGAATTACAATAGTGTAAGGTTCTTTTTCATTGGGTTCAGAATGAAAATAGTTGTTTTTCATCCAGTAATCATACCACTTTTGTTCTACTTTTTGAGGATTATATTTAGTTGTTAAACTCATAGTTAGGTTGTGTACATATTCTAATAATTTGCAAATGTACAATTATAACACTTAACTTAAAATATTTTGAAAGCATAAAAAAATAACTACCTTTACATTCTAAAATTAGAAATATGAAAAATTTAACCTCACTATTTATTATTGCTTTTTTTGCACTAACATTAAGTGCTCAAGAAAATAATTCGACTGATAAAGCACCAGATTCTAATGCCCCTGTATTTAAATTTGAAACTGAGGTAATAGACTATGGTAAAGTAGCTCCAAACTCAAACGGTGTACGTGTATTTAAATTTAAAAACGTTGGCAAGTCTCCTTTAATTATATCTAAAATTCAATCGAGTTGTGGATGTACGGTACCTAAAAAACCTACTGAGCCTATTATGGCAGGTGAAAGTGGAGAGATTGAAGTAAAATACGATACCAAAAGGCAAGGTGGTTTTGCAAAAACCATTACTATTTTTTCCAATGCCAGTGAACCAGTTAAAAGAGTTAGAATAAAGGGCATTGTTTTAAAACCTGAACAAGTAAATTAAATATGCTTTTAATTTTAAAGTATGGCTTTTCAGAATCTGGAAAGCCATTTTTATTTTAACATATCTCTCAATCTAAAACTATACTCATAATTTTGTCCAAACCGCTCAATTACCAAGGTTATTTTTTTTCCTTCTTTACCAAAAAAATAACCTACAATTTCATCTAATTTAAGGTCAAACGTATACTTACCATTTATTTTAATAACAATATCCTCTTTCATTAAACCGGCTTCTTTTGCAGGTGAGCCTTCTTTTAATCTTAGAATTTTATATGTTGGTTTAAAAGCGTATTTAAAATTGTAAACTAAATTAATTTGATTGCTACTGGTAGTATTTTTTGCAGCCAAACTTAATTCTGAAAATCCCTTTTCCATAACCAGCACTTTACCGTAATAAACCAAATCTATACCACTCATATTGTATTTAAACGGATCTTTGAAACTGCTGTTTTTACGTAAATACAAATTGTGATTTCTATAATCAAAAGTTACATTAAACCGTTTTAAAACAGAAGCTCCCATACTGCCGTTACGCTCTTTAAACTGTCGCGCATATGATATTGAT
>CAYFFC010000069.1:2743-3961 GCA_964342295.1 uncultured Lutibacter sp.
TCCAAAGGTAACCTTTCACACTTTTTACACATTTTGGAATTAAATTTTCTATCACTGTAAAAGGTTAGCTTCCGTGTTTTATAATTAATATTTACAATAAAATCTTTTAAAATTTGATAACCAATTATTCCATTAATTGTAACACCTAATTTTGATGACAAGTCAAAACTGTCATCAAAAATCACGTATATTTTCTGATTATAACCCGTTATATTTTTTAATGTGTATGTATTTCCTTCCGATAAAATAGCATCTACAGGGGCTTCACTACCTAAACCTTGAAGTTTGATTTTTTTTAAATTTTTTAAGTTTAAAGAATCTTGTTTGTTTAAATCAAACAAAATGGTTGAACTCACCCCAGAGTCTAAAATAAAATTTTGCTCTTTACCATTAATATCCATAGAAAAAACAATTAAATTACTCAGTAATTTAAATGGCACAACCTGTTTTCCTGAATTGTTGTTTATCCTGAAATAACTTTGAGAAGCGCCTTGACAGACACAACCTATTATAACAAATACAAAAATTATATACTTAAAATATCGAATCAATATACCGGGACTTAACATTGTTAAGATACAATATTACTCTGTTGCTGCCTAACTTTTGGGAAAATTTTAACCTTTAACTATTTTGTATAAAAGTGAGAAATATTGAATAAAATTTTGCAATTTTGTGGGGTAATAATTTCAATTTTTAAAAAATGCCAGCAATTTCAAAAAAAGGAAATGCAATGCCAGAGTCACCTATTAGAAAGTTGGTGCCTTATGCCGAAAATGCAAAGAAAAAAGGAATAGAAGTATTTCATTTAAATATAGGTCAACCTGATATAAAAACGCCTGAGGTTGCCTTAAAAGCCATCAGAAATAATTCTGTTGAAGTGTTAGCTTACAGCCGATCTGAAGGCTCTGAAACCTACAGAAGTAAAATTGCAAGTTATTACCAAAAAAATAACATAAATGTTTCGGCTAATGAAATAATTGTAACTACCGGCGGGTCTGAAGCCTTACTTTTTGCTATGGGAAGCATAACCGATCCCGGTGATGAGATAAT
This sequence comes from uncultured Lutibacter sp., assembly GCA_964342295.1. Lineage (GTDB taxonomy): Bacteria > Bacteroidota > Bacteroidia > Flavobacteriales > Flavobacteriaceae > Lutibacter. The sequence goes on from CAYFFC010000069.1 coordinate 3,797, forward strand.
TATTCCGGAGCCATTTTACGCAAATTATAACGGGTTTTCAACAGCATCTGGTGTAAAAGTTGTACCGGTAATTTCCAAAATTGAAGATAATTTTGCATTGCCTGCCATTGCTGAATTTGAAAAATTAATCAGTCCTAAAACAAAAGCTATCTTAATTTGTAACCC
>CAYFFC010000070.1:0-3742 GCA_964342295.1 uncultured Lutibacter sp.
CCTAAAATTATTGGCATACCTGTTTTTCCACTTCCAATAACAATAACTTTACTGTTTGAAGAATTAGATAATTGCAGCGTTGCTTCAATACCCTTATCCTGTAAAATTTTATCGGTTAACGACGCACTTAAAATACGGTTTGCATCTGCTTTTCCTTTTGCTTCAATACGCTGGCGTTCTGCTTCTTTTTCAGCAGTTACCAATCTGAACTCATATTCTAAAGATTCTTGTTCTTGCTTTAATTTACGCTCAATAGCATCTTTAATAGTTGCCGGTAATGTTACATCTCTAACCAAAACTTCATTTAACTGAATGTACTGATCATCTAAAATCTTTTTGGTTTCTTCATATATTTCACTCTGAATTACATCTCTTTTACTCGAATATAATTGCTCCGGTGTATAACGCCCAACAACACTTCGAGCGGCAGATCTAATAGCTGGTTTAATTACCCTATCTAAATAATTTTCGCCACGTTCTTGATGTAACTTTCCTAAATCATTATACTTAGGTAAATACCAGGCTGATGTTTCTAAATATATATCCAATCCATTGGATGATAATACTTTCATTTTTTCAAATAATTCTTGCTGACGCACTTCGTAAACTATAACATTGTTCCAAGGTGCTACAATATGAAATCCTTCGCCCAAAGGTGGTTGGTCAGTTACTACTCCACCTCCAAATCGTTTCCATAAAACACCCGCTTCACCGGCTTCAATATTAACCGTAGATTTCGATAAAAATATAATTGCTATAATTCCAATAATTAATAATGGCATTATAGTTTTTGGTAATTGCAATTGTCCGTTACTCATTTTTTTGATTTTTAAATTTATTTAGTCAAAAATACAAAACAGATTTTATTAATTGGTGTGTTTTAAAAGGACTTTTAACAGAAAAGATAAAATCAATTATCTTTCTGCTACTAAAACTTCATCCTTTGTAAACGAACAGCATTTAAAATTGCCAGTAATGCTACGCCAACATCGGCAATTACTGCTTGCCATAGTGTTGCCAATCCCCATGCTCCTAATATTAATACCAATGTTTTAACGCCAAGTGCCAGACTAATGTTTTGCCAAATAATTTTTGTTGTAGCATGGCTTATGTTAATTGCGGTTGCAATTTTTGAAGGCTCATCGGTTTGAATTACCACATCGGCTGTTTCAATGGCAGCATCACTACCTAATCCACCCATAGCCATTCCAACCGAGGCAACTGTAATTACTGGTGCATCATTAATACCATCACCTATAAAAACAACTTTTCTGCCTTGCGATTTTAGTTTTTCAACTTCGGTAATCTTATCCTCCGGAAGTAATTCTCCTAGCGCTTTATCAATTCCCAACTCTTTGGCAATTTTGTCAACTACAGTCTGTTTATCTCCTGACAGCATAATAATTCTCTCTACCTGACTGAGTTGATGTAAAGCTGTAATCGCTTTTTTGGCATCTTCTTTTATTGAATCAGCAATAGTAATATAACCAACAAATATATTATTTACAGCAACAGCCACAATTGTAAAAGGATTATTTTCTATTTTTTTTGGGTAACTTATTTTAAATTTATCCAATAATTTTAAATTTCCGGCAAGTACCTCTAAATCGTTAACATTTCCTTTTAATCCAAAACCTGATATTTCCTCAACATTCGCAACTGTATAATCTTTCTCATCTTTTTTTGCATACTTTACTATTGCCTCCGCAATTGGGTGTGTAGAATGTTTCTCTAAAGCGGCAGTTATTTCAACCAATTGTTGATTATCAAAATTATCTGCTACCACCTGTTGCACTTCAAAAACACCTCTTGTAAGAGTACCGGTTTTATCCATAACAATAGTATCAACTTTTGTCATTGCTTCCAAATAGTTGGAACCTTTAAATAAAATACCGTTATGTGAAGCAGCACCAATGCCTCCAAAATAACCAAGCGGAATTGAAATTACCAATGCGCAAGGGCAAGAAATTACTAAAAATATTAGAGCCCGCTGAAACCACATTTGAAATTCATAAGCGTTACCCATCACAAAATAAGGAATAATGGTTAATGCAATTGCCAACCAAAAAACAATTGGTGTATATACTTTTGCCAAACGACTGATTAACAATTGTGTTTTGGCTTTTCTGCCCACGGCTTCCTGTACCATTTTAAGTATTTTTGATAACTTGGTATCTTCATACTTGCTAGTAACTTTAATTTCTACAACTTTATTTAAGTTTATCATGCCCGCCAAAACCAATTCTCCTTTTTGCTTATTTACTGGTGCTGATTCTCCTGTTAAGGCTGCGGTATTTAACATAATATTATTTGAAACCAATGCTCCATCCAAGGCAATTTTTTCACCGGATTTTACTCGAATTACTTGATTTATATGAACCTCTTTTGGGTGTTTCACTACCGGTTTTCCATTTTCTAAAACCGTAACTTTCTCAACCTGTACTTTTAATAAAGCTTCAATGGAACGCTTTGCTTTGTTTACAGCCGCTTCCTGAAACAATTCGCCAATAACATAAAATAACATCACTGCTACTCCTTCTTCATAATAACCAATTAAAAAGGCTCCAACGGTTGCTATAGACATTAATACAAATTCATTATAAATATTGCCTTTAACCATAAGTTTGGCCGCCTTTAATACAATAGGACCACCTACAACCAAATAAATGGCACCAAACCAAAAAAGTGGTACTAGGCCACTAAAATATTTGAAGTTGCAATAATCAAGTACTATCCCAATAATCAGAAAAATAATACCGCTTACAGGGAGCAAATATGCTTTTTTAATTTGAAAACTGGCTTTTTTATTTCGGGTGGTTTCTTTACTGTAATCAATATCACAGGCTGCACCCTCTTTACATGCTTCGTCCATATCAACTCAAATTTTCGTCAAAAATAATGAAATGAAAGGTGCAATGGAAGTGCATTAATCGGTATTACATTTTTCACAGACTCCTTGAATTACCATATTAGCATTCTCAGAAATATAACCTTTAGGTAAATTTATCCTTGGAATTTTATAATCCGTTAAACATGTAGTTTCACTACATTTGGTACAGTGAAAATGTAGGTGTAAATCTGTTTTTATATCACAATGGCAATTTTCTTCGCACAAAGCGTATTTTAGGATACCTGTGCCATCGTCAATTTTATGAGCTAGTTCTTTTTTTACAAAAGTTTGAACCGTTCGATACAATGTAGTTCTATCAGATTTTATGAAATGGTTTTCTAATTCAGTTAAACTAATTGCTACTTTTTTATTTAAAAGAAACCGTAAAACCAACAAACGCATTGCTGTTGGTTTTACATTATTTCTCTTTAATATGGCTTCTAAATTTAGCATACCATTAACTTTACTTCTTTTTTAATGATTCACCGGTTTTAATTCTAAAGGCATCTTCAAGATTGCTAAGATAAATAATACCGTCCGCTGGCTCTTCAGTTTTTCCATGGGTCAAAATTATTTCTATGGCTGCTTGGGCTTCTTCATTTTGACAGACCAGTTCCAGCTTGACCACTGGACTATCTGTCACGTGAAAATCAAGCGAGGGTTTTGCGCCTTTTGCCTTGAATGCTCCCGTGCCTTCTGCCTGTGAAAGTGTCATACTTTTAAAACCACTATCAGCAAGAGCTTCAATTACCCTTTGGATCCGGTTCGGTTTTATAAATGCTTTTATTTCCTTCATTTTTTTAAATTTTTAATCAATTTTGAACCGAGCCTGTTTTTTAATTTTAACTAACT
>CAYFFC010000071.1:0-3322 GCA_964342295.1 uncultured Lutibacter sp.
GACTAGGAGCTACGGAAGTTTATATTTACCAAAATCCTAAAAATAAATAAGGTAATCTGTTATAAATTAACTTCAAACGTTCCAAAAAAGTAGTTTTCAAAATAAATCTTTTCGTCATTATTAGTAAGCAGCAAATCGGTTAAGTTTATGTCATAGCTGTAACCACTAATTACATTATCACTTACAATTTCTGAAGCGGTAATTATTACGCTACCTTCATCAGCAATTAACTCTTTTAAAACCGTTGGTGCAAATGGTGGAATATCTTGGCAAAAATAATCGGAATTTATCCCTTCATTAAAAATTCGGTAAGAAACTTTTGTAGCTCCACCAATAGAAATGGTTGTTTCACCGGCTTCTTGTTTAAAATTTGATTCATTAATAGTTAATACAAGAACTTCGGTTTTGTTGCTATTTGTTTTGTATAAAATGTAGTTACCACAACTATTGATAGTATCTGAAAACTCAAATGCAGGAACATCAAAATTTCCGTCGTTGCAGGCAAACAAACTTAGAGTTACAAAAAGCAGCGTTATTTTTTTCATATAATAAATTTTCAAAGCAAAAATAGTTGATTTAAACTAATACATGCCAATGCAAATAAACTATTTTAGTAATTTTGCAGTTTATGAAAAATATTTATTTAGATAATGCTGCAACAACTCCTATGTTACCTGAGGTAATAAAAGTAGTTGCTGAATCTATGGAAACAGTTTATGGCAATCCTTCATCCTCACATCAAATTGGCCGGAAGGCAAAATCACTGGTTGAAACTGCGCGTAAAAATATAGCCAAACACTTCAATGCCTCGTCAAACGAAATTATTTTTACTTCTGGTGGGAGTGAGGCGGATAACTTAATTTTAAGAAATGCGATTACTAATTTAGGAGTTACTACAATTATTTCTTCAAAAATTGAACACCATGCAGTATTGCATACCATTGAAAGTTTAAAAGATGAATTTGATATTGAGGTTAAATGGGTAAAAATTACACCAAACGGTGCAATTGATTTAATGCATTTGGATGAATTGTTACAATACAACAATTCTAAAAAATTAGTGAGTTTAATGCACGTAAATAATGAAACGGGAATCATTTTAAATATTAATAAAGTTAGTGATTTGTGTAGATCAAATAATGCCTATTTTCATACCGATGCCGTTCAAGGTGTTGGTCATTTTTTAATTGATGTAGCTAAAACACCAATCGATTTTTTTGCAGCAAGTGCCCATAAATTTCATGGGCCTAAAGGAGTAGGATTTGCTTATGTAAAAAAAGGAATTGGTATGCAACCTATTTTACACGGTGGTGAGCAGGAAAAGGGTGCTAGAGCAGGAACTGAAAATGTACATAGTATTTTAGGGATGGATAAAGCCCTTGAAATTGCTTATATTAATTTAAAAGAAGAACAACAATATATTCAAAACCTGAAGACCTATTTTATTAATGAACTTAAGAGCAATTTTGCTGGTATTGTATTTAATGGTTCATCGGATAATGAAACAAAAAGCAGTTATATTATATTAAATGTTAGATTTCCAAAATCGTATGCAATGTTACTGTTTAATTTAGATTTGAAAGGAATTGCGGCTTCAGGTGGTAGTGCGTGCCAAAGTGGTAGTAACAAAGGGTCGCACGTGCTAAAAGCAATATTAACAGAAGAAGAAGCTAAAAAGTCTTCAGTCCGATTTTCATTTAGTAAGTTCAATACTAAAAACGATATTGATTTTGTAATTAATACCCTAAAAAACCTAATTCAATAATGATAAATTATCCCTTAAAATTTGCACCAATATTAAAAGAAAGATTATGGGGAGGAAACAAACTTAAAAATCAGTTTCAAAAGCTAAGTAAAGTTTCTAATATTGGTGAGAGTTGGGAAATCTCAGATGTTGAGGGTGATGTATCTATAGTTGCAAATGGTAGTTTAAAAGGTGAAAACATAAGCCAGCTAGTTGCACATTTTAAAGATGAGTTAGTTGGTGCAGAAAATTTTAATAAGTTCGGAATAAAGTTTCCTATCCTTATCAAATTCATTGATGCCAATAATGATTTATCGGTACAGGTCCACCCAAATGATGCCTTGTCAAAAAAACGTCATAACTCTTATGGTAAAACCGAAATGTGGTATGTTATGCACGCTGATGAAGGTGCTAAATTAGTACTTGGATTTAACGAAGATATAAGTAAATCAGCGTATAAAACCTTATTAAAAAATAAACAACTGACCGATGTTTTAAATTATGAAGAAGTAAAAAATGGTGATGTGTTTTTTATAGAAACAGGTACGGTTCATGCCATTGGAAGCGGTATTGTTATTGCCGAAATTCAGCAGACTTCAGATATTACTTACCGAATTTACGATTGGGACAGGGTGGATGCCCAAGGGAAATCTAGAATGTTACATACAGAATTGGCGGTTGATGCTATAAATTTTAATTCAAATATTAAATCAAGACGCAGTTATTTAAAAAATAACAATAAAGTTAATAAGGTTGTTGATTGTTCTTATTTTAAAACAAATTTTATTCCAGTAAAGGGTAGCCTGAACTTAGATTACAGTACCATCGATTCTTTTAAAATTTTTATGTGTGTAAAAGGAAATGCTACAATTAGAATTTTTGAAAATGAAGAACCTATAAATTTTGGTGAAACCGTATTAATTCCGGCTTCAGCAAAGAAAGTACTTTTAAAAAGTGATAGCTGTGAGCTGTTGGAGGTAACGGTTTAAAAAACGTTCACTTCAATTTCCAATTCAATCGAAAATTGATCTTTGACTTTTTGTCGTATAATTTTAGCCAAGTCGTACAATTCAATTCCGGTTGCCCCTCCAAAATTCACTAAAACTAGGGCCTGTTTATGATGAACACCTGCATTGCCAAAGCGTTTTCCTTTAAAACCACATTGCTCAATTAACCAACCTGCAGGAATTTTATACTCCGTTTCTGAAATTTTATAAGAAGGCATATTAGGGTAATCTTGGGCTAATTTTTCATAAACGGTTTTAGACACAACCGGATTTTTAAAAAAACTGCCACTGTTTCCTATTTCCTTCGGATCAGGAAGTTTACTGTTTCTTATTTTTATTACTGCATCAGAAATATCTTTGATGGTTGGTTTTGTATTGGTACCTAATTCTGCTTGAATGGCACCATATGAACTGTTTATGTGATGATTTTCAGTGGTTAATTTAAAGGTTACGCTGGTAATAATAAAGTTGCCCTTTAATTGGTTTTTGAATACGGAATTTCTATAACCAAAATTACAATCTTTTAAGTAGAACGTTTTTAAAATTCCCGTTTTAATTTCTAATGCCTCTA